>JALEGN010000008.1 GCA_022763365.1 Minisyncoccota bacterium
AGCCCTGTAAGGGTTAATATCGTTTGTTTTATTAATCAAGTCCAAGTCTTTCTGAATTGCTGATTTCTGTACGTTTACCATAATATTTTTTAAAATTGTTAATACTTAAATTCATTATATATTATATAATAATAAATATAATTGTCAATATATAATCTATGGAAATATAGTCAACTATCCTATCTCTAGAGTGGTTTTTTAATAGCTTTTATGAACTGATTATACCAAATAAAAACAAACCTTAAGGTTTGTTAGTACCAACTGTAATCAAATGACGAGCTGGTATAAGGACTAAGATAAGTATTATCAAAAGAGGAACCTAGTACACTTGTATTATAATTGTATCCTGTGAAATAGTCTGTATCCCAGGTATAACTTGGTTCGTACCAATTAGAACCATAACCAGAATCAAAATAACTATCATTGTATAAATCATCACCTGGACTCCAACTATAATTGTCATATTTTAATCCATTTGGTTCAGATCTGTAGTGTCCTCTGACATAGGTTCCGTCAGATCTATAGTAGCCATCAACCCAAACTGATGCGTCTGCGGCTTGGATACCAAAAGTACCAAAAACTAAAAATACAGAGGTAAGGAAAGTAGTAATTTTAAAAAACATATTTAAAATTTTAAATTAGTGAATAATTTCAACCTAACCTATTCTATCATAAAAAATACAAAATGTATATTTTGATAAATATGTAAAATAAATAAAAAAGCAATTATTTACTAATAATTGCTTTTTTATAGGTATCTAGATGCTCTAAGGCAACTCCGGTTCCCCGTGCTACACAAAATAGTGGATCTTCAACTAGATGTGCTTGAACACCAGTTCGACGATGGATCAAATCCGTCAGGTTTCGTAATTGTGAGGTTCCTCCCGTCATCGTAATACCGTTATCAATAATATCTGAAGCTAATTCAGGTGGTACCTCAGCCAAAACATCTTTGATGGCTTGAATCATAGTTTTTAACTCATCATCAATGGCTTTAGTAATTTCATTAGTAGAAACTTTCACTGATCGTGGTAATCCTGTTACATAATCTCGCCCCTTAATCAGAACTTCTAATTCTTCGTCTAATGGAATAGCAGAGGCGATTTTAATTTTAATTTTTTCAGCGGTTCGATCACCAATCGCTAGATTGTAGGTCTTTTTAATATAATCAATAATTGAACCATCAAGCCGACGCCCAGCACATTTTACCGAGTTTGATGCCACAATCCCACCAAGGGAAATCACCGCAACATCAATCGTTCCTCCACCAATATCAACAATCATGTATCCATTTGGTTGTTGAATAGAAATCCCTGCGCCAATAGCTGCTAAAATTGGTTCTTTGATAACGTAGGCATTTTTTGCTCCTGCACGTAAGGCAGCCTCAATCACCGCACGACGTTCAGTTGAGGTAATTCCAGCAGGTACCGATAGCAACACGTCAGGTTTCCAAATATTCCATTTTCCAAGAGCCTTTTGGAAATAATGGCGTAACATTTTTTCAGTCACACGGTAATCAGCAATCACACCATCTTTCATAGGACGGTAGGCTACAATTTCATCAGGCGTTCGCCCGATCATTTGTTTTGCCTCTGAACCAATGGCCAGGACACGGTTATCTTGAACCGAAATAGCCACCACTGATGGTTCGTCCATAATGACACCTTTTCCAGGAACATAGACCAAAATATTGGTAGTTCCTAAATCGATTCCTAGTTTTTTGCTGAAAATTGACATATTCAAATACTACCATGAACCGTTATTTTGCCTAGCGTATACTAATGAGTAATGCAAATGCTTAGACACAGATAATGCACATAAGTCATGCGAAAATAGTCGACAAATATAACACATATGTTATATCTGATTCTATGAATAGAAAGCAATTTGAAAAAGAACAAGAACGAATTGGAAAATTTATTCGAAAGATTCGAAAACAAAAAGGACTTACACAAGCTGAATTTGCCAAACAATTAGGGACTGCACAATCAGCCGTGGCACGTATGGAAAAAGGTGGACAAAATTTCTCGACTCAAGAATTAATCCGGATTGGGAATGTATTAGACCATCAACTTATTAAACTCCACCGCGAAGAACGTGATGATTTTATCATTCATGGAGGACAAAAACTCTCTGGGTCAATCACTACGAATACTTCAAAAAATGGTGCTATGGGATTGATGCATGCTGCCCTCTTGAACAAAGGAGTAACAACGCTTCATGGTATCCCACGTATTCAGGAAGTTTTTCGAATTATTGAAATTTTTCAAAGTATCGGAGTTAAGGTTGAATGGATCAAAGACCACTCAATCCAAATAACACCACCAAAACGTTATAAATTTGAAAATATTAATAAACGATCAGCACGCCGTGTTCGATCATTTATGATGTCTATTGGTGCCTTAATTCACCACCTCAAATCATTTGAAATTCCAACGGCTGGTGGATGTAAAATGGGAGAACGAACGATTGCTGCCCATCGTCATGGAATAGAAGCCTTGGGAGTATCTATTACTACAAAAAATTCAGGATACCTTGTTGAACGCAAAAAACTTAAACCAGCTGAAATTGTCATGTACGAAGCCTCTGATACGGCCACAGAAAATATTTTAATTGCAGCCGCTGGTGTGCCTGGAAAAACGGTTATTCATTTTGCACAGCAAAACTACATGGTCCAGGATGTTGCCTTTTACCTTCAAAAGCTTGGAGTGAAAATTGAAGGTATTGGCTCACTGAAACTTACCGTTCACGGAAAGAAAAATATTAATGTTGATGTGGAACACCACAATAGTGAAGACCCTATTGAATCTATGATGTTTATTGCCTCAGCGATTGCAACTGATTCAGAACTAACGATTAAACGCTGCCCTATCGATTTTCTAAAACTTGAACTTCTTAAATTAGAAAAAATGGGTGTAAAAATCAAAAAATCAAAAGTCTACAAGTCTAAGAATAAGAAAACAGAATTAGTTGATGTAACGATTCAAGAATCAAATAACCTAAAGGCTTTAGGAGATAAAATTCATGCACAACCCTATCCTGGAATTAATACCGATAACCTACCATTTTTTGTTCCTGTTGCCTTAAAAGCTAAAGGGACAACATTAATCCATGACTGGATGTGGGAAAATAGAGCTATCTACTTTACTGAATTGAATCGCCTTGGAGCTTCAGTTAGATTAGCTGACCCTCACCGCGTATATATCGAAGGTGGCGAAAAAATGTCTGCTGGAGAATTGGTCTGCCCACCTGCCCTGCGACCATCAACAATGCTCTTGGTAACTATGTTAGGAATTGAAGGGCGTTCAATATTGCGAAACGTATATTCAATCAAACGAGGATATGAAAATATCGTAGAACGATTAAATTCAATTGGAGCAAATATTGAAGTTGTTAAAGAAATTTAACAAAAAGAAAAACGAACGTACGTTCGTTTTTAAATTTGTAATTAAGTTAATAAATTCGTAGACTAAAAACATGCAAATACTCCAGGTAACGCCTATTGCGCGTTCAATGACAACTGAAGTCCTTACCTATTTTTCTGCAAAAACTGTCTCACCTGGAATGTTGGTAACAGTTCCCCTAAGGAAACAACAGGTCAAAGCATTAGTTATAAATGTTGAGACCGTAACCAATATGAAAACCTTGTTAAAAGGTGCTGATTATCAAATTAGAAATGTATTAGAAATTCATAATGAACAAGTTTTCTCGAGCGCTTACCTCACCACCTGCCGGAAAATTGCAAAATTCTATACCTCAAATACTGGAAAGATTGTGAATCTGATAACGCCATCTTTTATCTTAAAAGATATTGGAAATTTCAATCGACCAATTCAAAAACAACATAGTGGCAATTATAAAACACTACTCCTGCAACGGAATCAACAGGCTCGTTTTGATTACTACAAAACACTTTTACGGGAAAAAAAATTACAGTCAGAATCAATTCATATTATTTGTCCAACGATTGAACACGCAATAAAAATATATGGTCAGTTACAAAAAAATAATACTGGATATGTCTTTCTCTTGCACAGCAAACTAACCAAAAAACAATTAACTAAAGAATTTGAAAACCTCCACGTACGAAAAGAAAGTAGTTGTATCATCTCAACACCTGGATTCATTGATAGCCATCAAATAAACAAAAAGTTACTTATTATTGAAGATGAACATTCTCCGTATTACCGAACTGTCGGTGCGCCGATGGTTGATATGCGAGTTATGGCTCGCCTGTATGCGAAGGAGAATACTATCCAGTGCATCATCGCAGGAAGTGTTCTTTCCCCTGAATCTTGGCTATTACAAAAAGAAACTCAGACAGAACTCATTGAGCCTTTTGATAAAAAGATTTTTAAAGGAGCCGAGATAGTTATTGAAAATCTCCACCAAAAAAAACCTGGAAAACAGACAGATACAGAGCGCCACAAAGAACTCACAAAATCAAAAGCATTCGCGTGCCTTTCTGAAAGTTCAATCAAAACTATCAAAACAGCCGTCAAAGAGAAGAAGAAAATATTCATTTATAGCCATAAAAAAAGTCTCGCACCAAATATTATCTGCAAACATTGTGGAAACCTCGCGCGATCTCCAGAATCAGGACTTCCCTACTCTTTGTATATAAAGCAAAATAAACAAACACGAATTAAGGAACGCATTTTTATCTGCCAAAATACTGGAGAAAAAATTCCTGCCTTTGATATCTGTCAGTTTTGTAAAGGACATCATTTAATGAGTTATGGAATTGGAACTGAACGAATCTATGAAGAGCTCAAACAAGAGTTTCCCAAAACCCTCATTCAAATTATTGATGGTGTTCATACGAAAACTCAAAAGAAATTAAAAGAGACTCTTGATTCACACCATTTATCGAAAAAAGCTTCAATTATTATTGGAACTCAGAAAGCTCTTCCTTATATTAAAAATACCGATATCAGTATTATTAGTAGTCTCGATAGTTATTTCTCAAGGATGAGTTACAGCATTAGCTCTGACCTTATTCACCTTATTAAAAAAATTACTGAAAATACGGTAGAGCAAACTATTATTCAGTCACGTAATATTCTTGAAGATCTGTTACCTATATTACGAAATGGCATCTATTCAGAATATATTGAACAGGAACTTAAGGAACGAAAAGAATATGGTTATCCACCTCATGAAAATCTTATAACTATTACAAAAACAATTGACGCTGGATCAACGAAAAAATATTACTACGAATACCTTAAACTCTTTGAAAAATACAATCCACAAATACTTATTTACCCAGGAAGTAAAAAAGGTAAAGTTATTTTGACGATTATCTTACAGGTGACTAAGGATTTATGGTCAGAGGAGCATCAAGACCCTGATTTATACCAGCTCTTGACCGCATTAGGTCGCGGCATCAGCATATCAGTAAACCCAAAAAATATTATCTCTTAAATATACATTTTACTTGTATATTTTGGCGTTCATGATAGTATCGCTTGTATATGGCTACAAACGTAGATATTAAACGAACGAAAAATGATAATAACCTAGGTCTTTTACGAAAATTTTCACGTAAAGTAAAAATTTCTTCAGTTCTTCCAGAAAAACGACGACGTCGATATTTTGAACGAGAAATGTCAGATTTTAAAAAGAAAGCAAACGCTTTGAACAAAATTGAGAAACGTGCAGAATACGAAAAGAAAGAAAAAATGGGTCTTCTAAAGCCACGGCGGCGAGGACGACGTTAAGATTATGCAAATTGCTGAATACGACAACTGTATGATTATTCGGCGAACACAAGGCGGGATTCCAAACCTGCCTTTTGTTAATGTCAAAGAAGCAATACTCGGAAAAAAATACGAGTTGTCTTTAGTATTTCCCAACTTACAAGAATCAGAAGAACTCCATAAACAATGGAAAAATAAACCAGGTCCGGTAAATACCCTGTCTTTTCCCTACGATGAAAGTTCTGGTGAAATCATCATCACCCTCACGCAAGCTCGCTCTGAAGCAAAAAAATATGGACGAAAATACAAAGAACATCTCCTCTTCCTCTTCATTCATAGCTGCCTCCATTTGAAAGGCTTTGATCATGGTGATAAAATGGAACAAGAAGAGCATAAATTTATGAAAAAATTTATCTCAAAGATTTAACGCCTCTCCTGCCCTATGACGAACGAACAGAACATTGGAATAGATATTGGTACCAGCAGTATTAAAATTGTTGTGGTTGAGACGCAGCCAAATAACCAATCCCGAATTGTAGTGAACATTGAGACACCAGCTCATGGTTTTCGCCATGGATATATTGTAGACCAAGAAAAAGCTGCTGAATCATTGAATATGGCTCTCCAAAAACTTGCCCAAAGTGGTCATAAAGCTAACAAGGTCAAAGTTGGTATTGGCGGTGTTGGTTTAAAATCACAGTATGTTCGGACTTCTCTAGATAGTATTAAAAACAATGAAATCGCTGAGCGCCACGTCCACGAAGTTATCCAAAAATCAGAAGATCTTTTTGTTGAAAAATACCCTAATAAAAAAATCCTTCATATCATTCCAGTCAAATACCGCGTTGATGGACGTGATGTTCTAGGGACACCAATTGGTATGTATGGGTCGAGTATCGAAGTAAAAGTTATTTTCATTACTATCCTTGAGCATCATTATGATGCATGCATGGCTATTTTTGAACGTAACCGTGTTGATGTCTTAGACATAATTGCTTCACCTATTGCTGATGCTAATGCCAGCCTTAATTACAAACAAAAAAACCAAGGTTGCATGCTGACTAATATCGGGGCTGAAACAACATCCTTTGCGACATTTGAACGTGGAATTATTACCTCTTTAGATATATTACCAATTGGTTCAAATGATATTACCAACGACATCGCACTCGGTCTTCAAATTCCTCTTGAAGAAGCGGACAACATTAAAAAGGGTTCTAAACATGATTACCCTAAACGAAAAATTGATGAAATCATTCATGCTCGTGTTGCTGATATTTTAGAACTTGCTGATAAGCATCTGACAAAAATTAAAAAAAGTCGTCTCTTACCGGCAGGAATTATCTTTACTGGAGGTGGATCTCATATTTCTGACCTTAATGAATATGCGAAACAGGAACTTCGTCTTCCTTCTGAAGAAGTGACTCTCCAGAAAATTTCCAAAAAAACAAAACGTGCGGCTCGTGTACCAAATCAGTTTTCAATTGCTGCTGGACTGTGTGGAAGTGAGAGCCAGAGAACACAACGTCAATCATTTTCTTTTAAGAAAATTAAACGAATGGCAAACGATCTTATCAGTCAAATAATGCCTTAAACCTTGCGAGAGGCTTTTATTTTGCTAAAATACTAACATTAACTAATTTATACTATTATGCCTAAAGTAAACCCAGATATTGAAACATTTGCACGCATCAAAGTCATCGGAGTCGGTGGCGGAGGTACCAATGCCATCAATCATATGATTGATGCAAAACTTAGCGGTGTTGAATTTATTGCTGTAAACACTGATACCCAAGATCTTCATCACTCAGAAGCCTCTAAGAAAATTCATATTGGAAAGAACCTCACTAAAGGGCTTGGTTCAGGAATGAACCCTGAAATTGGACAAGCAGCTGCTGAAGAAACGCAGGCTGAAATCCAAGAATCAATTAAAGGTGCCGACATGGTATTTGTTGCTGCTGGTATGGGAGGAGGAACAGGAACAGGCGCATCACCAGTTGTTGCGAAAATTGCCAAGGAACAAGGAATTCTCACTATTGGTGTCGTTACTAAACCATTTTCGTTTGAAGGGCAACAACGCGCTAAACTTGCTGAATCTGGAATCGAAGAATTAGAAAAAGAAGTTGATGCTCTGATTACTATTCCAAATGATCGATTACTATCTATCGCTGGTACTGATATGAGTTTCAAAGACGCTTTCAGTGTATCTGATGATATCTTAAAACAAGCCGTTGAAGGAATTTCAGAACTCATTACAACTCCTGGGATTATTAATATTGATTACGCTGATATCCAAACCACCCTATCTGACGCTGGAGCAGCATTCATGGGAATTGGACGCGCATCAGGTGACAATCGATCAAAAGACGCTGCTCTTGAGGCAATTAACTCACCACTACTAGATATCGCTATTGATGGTGCAAAAGGTGTATTATTCGCTATCTCAGGTGGCGATGACCTAACCATGAGCGAAGTGAATGAAATCGCTTCAATTATTACTGAATCTATTGATTCTTCAGCACGTGTTATTTTTGGAACTATCAGAGATAACAAACTGAAAAATGGTGAAATCAAAGTAACGGTTATTGCAACAGGTTTTGACAATATTACAACTAAAAAACCTGCATTTACGGCATTCAAAAAAAATGATACTGAATCAGCACCGTCTGAAGAAACGCCAGTAAAAACAAAAGCTAAAAAACAACTTGAAGAAATTGATGAGATTGAAGAAATTGATGATAACGATGACGATTGGTCAGCCGTTCCAGCATTTCTTCGCCGAGGTAAAAAATAAATTACATTAAAAAATCCGATTCATATGAATCGGATTTTTGTTAAGTTGTAGGATAGTGTTAATCGTTAAACCGAATAATACTACCTCCTTGGTTTTTTGGATTATCCCAACCTCTCACATTTCCTTTTTTTGGATATGGGGAAACGACAATACGCCCACTAACTTTTTTCCATTGTGGAAGTAAAGTAAGATCTAAATTATGAAAACTTCGAGAACCTTTCAAGGTTTTTTTCCGAATTTCACCATTTACACGTAAGACGTCACGAGCCTCAAGAAGAGAAAGATCATTAATCATATCAAACGAAGCAAAGATGCTTACATTTAAAATACCGTTATCTTTACCTCCTTGGATTTTCGTATTAGCAGACATTGTTCTGAAAAACTTTACCTGCTTAATTTCCTTTTTCCCCTTTATTTGTTTTACAAATACAAGGGCTCTCATTCCTGGGTAGATGCGATATAAATTAAAATTAGCATTACCAAGCTTTTGCTTAAGAGGAAGTTCTTTACCATGCGGTAACTCTATCAAGTCATTTTGGGTAAGATACCCCTTATCAATAGCAAAATTTAGCATCTCCTTAGGAGATAATTTTCCTGTTGGAATGTTCTCAACAAATTTCTTTGCCTTTTGAACTTTTTTGCTCGTAGCACGCGCTTTGTCTTGGAACTTCTTACGCTCCAAAGACTTGCGAATATTCTCAGCTTCGCGCTGTTTTTTAGGTGAAAGTTCTATCCCCTTCTCCTTTGCAATTTTATTACTCAAGTTTTTATTCTTTAAAGCATTTTCCATTGCAACCTGAATAGCGGTTTTTTGAGTCTTAGTAGCTCCCATAAGTGTTAATTTTTAAAAAGTTCTACAGCACATATCGGCTGATTCAATATAAAATATACACATATTTTATATATTTGTCAATACCTATACAGTATTTCTCTAATCGTTATACTAGATACATACTTTATATAGTATTTAATAGAACATAATGAGAAATAAAATATTATGTACGATCTTATAATTATTGGTGCAGGGCCTGCAGGAACCGCTGCTGGTGTCTATGCTGCACGAAAAAAACTAAAAACACTTTTGATTACCGAAGAGTTCGGTGGGCAATCAGTGGTATCTGAAACCATTTATAACTGGATTGGAAGTCCTGAAATTGGTGGTCGCGAACTTGCTGAGTCATTTAAAAATCATCTTGAATATTATAATGATGGTGAAACGCTTACCTTGCAATCTGGTGCTCGCGTTAAAAATATCAAAAAAAATGATGATGAAACATTCACCGTCACTGACCATAATGGCAAAGAATCACAGACAAAAACCTTATTTATTGCAACAGGCTCAGCAAGGCGTAAATTACCAGCCAAAGGAGCTGATCGATTGGAACATAAAGGTCTTACCTACTGTGCCTCATGTGATGGACCTCTGTTTTCCGGAATGGATGTAGTTGTTGTTGGAGGAGGAAATGCGGGATTTGAATCTGCGGCCCAACTCCTTGCCTACACAAAATCAGTAACCCTACTGCAACGTAGTGGTGAATTCAAAGCTGATCCTATCACTGTCGAAAAGGTTCTTGCACATCCCAATATGACAGGAATTTTAAACGCCAGCACTATCGAAGTAACAGGTGAGAAATTCGTTGATGGAATTATTTATCAAGATGCAGCATCTAATGAAAACAAAGAGCTCAAAGTTCAAGGAATTTTTGTAGAAATTGGGCAAATTCCAAACTCTGATCTCGTTAAAGATTTAGTTGAGTTAAACCAATATAATCAAATTGTTGCTGATCCCTATACTCAACAAACCTCATGTACGGGTATCTGGGCAGCCGGAGACGTGACTGATGTAAAATATCATCAAAATAATATCTCAGCTGGAGATGCTGTTAAGGCACTGGAAGACATTTATAAATTTCTTCATGCATAATAAAACGCTTTCAAAAGTATGAAAGCGTTTTTGTTTTTAATTGTACTCTAAGGCATTGTCAGGATTGTGTCGTCTTTAGTAATATCGTTACCATCAACTAATCCTTCAATACCTTCAACAGGTACCTGTTCAGAAAACTGATGCAAGTTTGCATTTGCCACTAACACAGGGTCCTCTCTTCGAGCTGGATCATAGGCTGCTAACCATTTAGGATAATCATCAAACTGATGAGCCATAAGATTGTCTTTATAATATGACAATCCTGTATAAATCATAGGTTTAACTCCATAATGTTTCTCAATAATACGAAGATAATTACGCAAACCATCGCGAAGTCGATCAAAGTTTTGAACATCTTCTCGTGGCGGTCGTTCAATATCTACAATTGGAACAAAATCTCCACTCCTAACACTAGCGTTTGCAATAAAATTTCTTGCCTGCTGTGTTGAATTCTCGTTGGGATCGTAATAGTGGTAGGTACCAACCTTATACCCATGAGCTCTTGCAGCTTCAAGATTCTGCCAATAACGAGTGTCCTGACGATCTTTACCTGCTGTTGAGCGTATGATTACAAACTTAATAGGATGCTTTGATTGATCAACCTTATCCCAATCAATAACTCCTTGATACTGAGAAATATCAATACCAAAATTTGAGCTCTCATCTATTACCTCAACAACAATTTCTTCAGGTTCTTTTTCTTTTTTAAGAAAAGTTAAACTTAAAAATATCATTACAGCGGTTAAAAATGCACCTGAACTACGTGGGTAGCTTCTTAGTATCTTTTGGAACAGAACAAATAAAAGTTCAAAAGCTTTTGCTACTAAGGACAATAAATACCCAAAAAGACTTAGAATCTTTGTAATTATTTTCATTGTAAAAAGTTTTGATTCTTTATTTATATAAAACAAAAAAATAAAAAAGTCAATAATTATTGACTTTGATATTTCTCTAGGACTGCTAGTTGTTCTTTGGTATTAGCACCAAGAGCTTCCTTTTCGTTAATTTGTATAGATTCAATTTGATGTTGTTGATCAAAGCAAATTTTTACTAAATCAGTTAGATAGTACTCACCTTGAGTGTTATCATTTTTCAATGATTGCAGTGATTGAATCATCCAATCCTTATCGCAACAGAAATAGGCTGGATTTACTTCTTGAATTAATACCTCTTCATCACTGGCATCTTTTTTCTCTACAATTTTAGTGATATTACCATCTTGGTCACGAATAATTCGTCCAAAATTATAGAATTGATTACTAAAGAGATCATCATCCTCAATAACAGCTGTGGCAATTGATAATGGACCAAGAGCATCTTCTTTATTTGTAATGAGTTTTTCAATTGTTTCCCTTGATACAAAGGGTTGGTCAGCATAGAGAATAAGAACCCGTTTAGTAGAGTCTTTGATAAGGCTATCTGCTGACATAACAGCGTGCCCTGTACCTAGTTGCTCATTTTGGATTGCATAGATAGCTCTATCACCGAGTACCTCCTGTATCATCTCAGCCTTATACCCAACTACAACAATCGGTGGTTTTGAAAAGGTTTCTAGAGATTCAATCGTATCCATAACGTGTTCAATCATAGATTGATTCCCAAGAGGTGTTAAGGCTTTTGGAATATTTCCTCCCATACGAGTCCCCTTTCCTGCTGCTAATATAATTATTTGTGTATTTTCCATAGACAAAATAAAAAACGCATACGCGCTGTTTACTAATAAAAGTATAGGTAATGATTCCCTAAAAAGCAATAGTTTTAAGGTTATTTTCATCTTGCAAAACTCCTACCCTATGCTATACTCATTTTCGTTGTAGAGGTATTTTTCTATAGCGTTAATTGAATTTGGTCCCATCGTCTAACGGTTAGGACGCCAGGTTTTCATCCTGGAAATCGGGGTTCGATTCCCCGTGGGATCACCATTAACAGCTATCACGAGAAGGGTTATGATAATCTCTTCTTTTGTATGCGGTAAAAAACACACCTTATAAAGTGTGTTTTTTATTTAAACTAAGTCTGTCTAAAAATAATTCTTTCACTCTATTAAATTCACTTCTTAGATCTTCATCAATTTCTTCACTAGGTGAAAGATCTAAGTTAAACGGATCAACTGGAGTTCCATTCTCATAGATCTCATAATGCAGATGAGGACCTGTTGATCGTCCTGTTGATCCAACTTCTCCAATTAATTGACCTTGAGTGACACGTGACCCTTTCGTTACTTTAGAGTTAATAGATGACAAGTGTGCATAAGCTGAAACAAAACCATTACCATGTCTAATTTTAATATACTTACCGTATCCACCATTCCAGCCCGCATACTCGACTGTACCGTCACCAACTGATTCAATAGGTGTTCCTGCTGGTGCAGCCAAATCAACAGCTCTATGGCTCCCCACATCGCCTGTGACAGGGTTTTTTCGCTTAAAACTGAACTGAGAGGAGACACGAGAGTAGTTAAGTGGTGTTTTCAAGAGAGCAAGCTCTTTTGAAAACCCTTTTTCGTCATAG
Organism: Minisyncoccota bacterium; assembly: GCA_022763365.1. Lineage (GTDB taxonomy): Bacteria > Patescibacteriota > Minisyncoccia > Phycocordibacterales > UBA1006 > UBA1006. The sequence continues at coordinate 12,932 of JALEGN010000008.1, forward strand.
TATTTTTTACCGTCACCATCTTCAACTAAAAAGGCATAATAATCTCTATCTTCATTGGTAAAGCGAGCAGCAAGTATATCTCCTATTCCTGCATACTCTCCATCACGATAACGGTTTTCATAAATAATACTAAAGCTATCTCCTTTTTGAATATTGGTCGCAAAGTCAATATCCCAAGCAAATATCTTTGCTAACTCAATAATTGCCTTATCACTCATACCCTCAGATGTTCCCGAAACATACAGTGATGAATCGATGATTGCGCTAACTTGATTTTTTCGCACCTCATAGGCAATTTCTTGTTTTGATACATTAACACCTTCATCATTACGCTCAATGATCAATATTGTCTCATTATCAATATCATACGTAGACTGAGCAAAAGCTTCTTTTGCAAAAAATAACTTCATGACACTTCCTGCTCGGATCTTAGTAACATCATATATTTCATTTACTTCTTCTGTTATATTGAGTGCTTCGTCATGATCGATATTTCCTTCTCGTTCTAGAATATCTTTAAAAGTATCGCCGTTAGCAATTTCATAAGATACTTCTTCAATAGTTTCGACTATTGCATTTTCAACGTTTGGCACTGTAGCAACTGGCTGAGTGGCTAAATCTTTCTCAAAATCTAAATTACTTATAATTACTATTAAAAGTAAGCCAATTATCCCCAGTGTAATAGGTATTTTTTTGTTTATTTCTTTTTTCATGTTTAGCTGAGCCTCCTAACATTAACTATTAAAGCGAGGTATACAACTGTGAATCATCTTCCAGAGTCATAATCTCATAAGGTCCCATTTTAGGTCCTGGCATTCCTGGAGTACCACTTGGCATTCCTGGTAACACAATTCCTGAAATATCTGGCTGTTCAGTGATAAGCTTAGTAATTCCTTCAATAGGAACGTGTCCTTCAACAACGTATTCCTTATCACCTTGTGACAGTAACGTAGTATGACATGATTGCATATCTGCTGGAACTCCATTTTCTTCCTTGAAAAAGGATAGTTCAGTTTGCTGCATTTCAACAATTTCAACATCAATCCCTGCTTCTTTCATAGCATCAGCATGACCCTGACAACAGCCACAAGTCGGTGATTTATACACTGTTGCTCGAGTATCAGCAAAAGCTGTTTTTGGTTGTATTGCAGAGGTAACTACTTCTGTTTCTTGATTATTGCTACTTGTCATAAATACTGCACCTCCCGCAAGTACTACAATAGCAACAATTCCAATAATATTTTTATTCATAAATATATAGATTAAATTTCTCGTAATAATTGACGCATCTCTGTTATTTCCTCTGTTTGCGTAATCCTGATGTTTTTTGTAAGTTCACGCATCTCATCATGTTCTATGTATTTCTGAACGCCGTTAGCCATCATTATTGCCCCCATATGGTGATGGATCATATCTTCAAGAAAAGCACGATCAATATCAACACCTGAAAGGTTTTCTAAATCACGCATCATTGGTTGATATTTTCCATTATCAATATAAGGAGTGCCGTACCAATCTTGATACCAAGACTTCATGTCGGCAACTTCACTTGTCTGTGCTTCAATAATATTTTGTAGAAGTGTTTTTACCTCTTGTGTTGTCGCACCACGCTCAAGCGTCTCTTGTGCAGTTGCGATGGCTTCTTCATGGTGAGGAATCATTTTTTTAATAAATTCCTGTTCTGTTAGTTCTGACATTAAATTCATATCATCTTCTTTTTTTGTTGATTGATATTCATCCCATGCGACAATACCACCATCAAGTTCCCGAACATTACTGAAACCAAGACCACTAAATACACCAAGTGATTTATTTGATCGATTGCCACTGCGGCAGTACACGAGATATTTGTCATCTGGATTCAGTTCTGCAATTTGTTGCTTGAACGTATCATCGTAAAAGTTGATTTCAAGAGCATTAGCGGTAATTTTTCCAAGAGCTATTTCCTCTGGTGTACGAATGTCAATAACCGTGTACTCTCCAGAATTAATATACTGTTCAAAATTCTTAGAATCCACTGTAGCTAAAGTACTATCTTGAATGACAGAGAATGATTTTTTTTGTGTTTTATTATTAATCAAAAATATAATCAGAATAATACCAATAAGTATCAATATTACGTATTTGAATAATTTCATATTCATTGCTATTTTAATTCATCAATAGCTGCCTGAACTGCTTCGATTGGATATGCTCCTGGTAGGAATCGTACTTCTCCTGTTTTGTTATTTCGAATAATATTTCCTGGGGTTCCTGTTACACCCGCATCAGCTCCTGATTTTATATCTGCCTGAACCTCCGCCAGGAATTTTTCAGAATCAAGACATGCTTGGAATTCATTAACATTTACTCCAACTTCTTTTGCTAATGTTGTTAATTCTGAAGCTTCCATCCCTATGTTTGACTCTGTTGTTTCAAAAATTCTGTCATGGTATTGCCAAAATTTATCATTTCCACCTAGATCAGCTACACACTCAGATGCAAGAGCTTGTTGTGTTGCTAATGGATTATGAAATCCTAATGGGAAATGTCTGAAAACATGATTTACTTCACCAGGATTTGCTTCAATGGCTTGTTTTGGTGTTGGTGAAAATCGTTTACAGAATGGACATTCGAAATCTGAATACTCAATGATTGAGATAAGTGCATCTCTATCTCCTAAAATATGGTCATCCTCGTTTGGAGGAATCACATTTTTTGCTTGCTCAGCAGCTAGTTTTTCTTGTTCTGCTTGTGCTTCTATTTGTGCCTGCTCTTGTTGTTTTTGATACTCTTCAAGTTGCTCTGCAAAACTTACTTGGTTTGTAGTATTTGAATTATTTCCTAGTCGTAAGCCAAGGAATATCAATGATCCAGCAATAAGTACTGAGGCTATAATAATTGCGATTATCGTTTTATTTTCTTTCATATATGTAATTTATTATTTATTAATCATCTACGTGTTTTTAAGAAGAAGGAATCTTGAATAATTTTCACATTAAAAATTTCAAAATTAGAGTACTATACTCAAAATTATTCACTATTGATTTGAAAACCATTCAGCTAACCAACCTTTCATCATATTGATTTCTTGGTCTTGTACGTCAATAATTTCTTGTGCGAATTCTCTTAACTCTGGTCGCTCGGTGCTTTCTTTAATAATAATTGCCATATCAACAGCTCCTTGGTGGTGAACAATCATATCTTCAAGAAAAATTCTATCAAGTTCATCTCCTGATTTTCCTTCCATTCTTGCTGTCATATCCATCATCATGGCTTCCATTCCAGTATCACCCATATTCATCATAGAGTGATCCATCATCATTGGTGTTTCTGCTTGTGGTTTACTGTTGTTAAGTGCGTAACCAATTCCTCCTCCAATAAGAAGTGAAATAATTACAGCAACTAGTGTATTTGTTTTCATAGTATTTTAGTTTGTTTTAAGTAAGTAAACGGATAAAAAAGATACTATGATTTTTATAGATGTGAACGGGCGAGTTGTTGATACGAAATAGGTATTCGTTCATAAATATTTTCAAAAGTAGGAAATGAAATAAATCTTTCGTCAATTTCAACTGCTACAAAATTAGAAATATTAGGCAATGTAAAAAACTGTGATTGAACTTGAATCTCATCACTTTGAATCTTTTCACAGATTTCCATATTCATTTCATGATGACACTCTGTACTATCACATGGCTCAGCGGTAGAAGCATGGTGCATATTTCCCATAGCCTGAGCTTGTAGAGAATGATGCCCTAGAAGAACGAGTGCAATAACGAATATTCCTATATATTTATAAACTTTCGAAAACATATAATTACATCAATACTATCATAATTATAGCCATTATGACCATTAATAAGTCTTCAGCTAGTGTTACCCAGGTCATAGGGACCTTAAATACAGTACCAAGACATGCACATGGTATTTCTTCGTGTTTACGTAATTTTATATAGACACCAATGGCTCCGATTCCCATAACAATAATAGTGAGAATATTTGTTGTTACCGGAATGATATTTATAAAATATAGAATTCCTAATGCTAGCTCTATAAAAGGATATACATGGGCATAAAGACTACTGTGCTTAGCGATGATGTCATATTCTTTATATGCAATAGCAAAATCTTTCAATTTGAAAACCTTTAACACTCCAAAGACAACAAAGAATCCTCCCATAAACATTCGCATACCAAAAGAGAATCGATTGCCTGTTATTAGACTAGTAATAATTGAGAATATTAAAATAGCTCCAACTATTACAAATAGTGGAATCAAATCCTTAATATGATTTTTCTTTTTAGCTTGCTCCATAGATAATCCCATATCCATTGAAATAGTATATTTCCCAAGAGAGCTAATTGCAGTTTGCATTACTGGTGTTTGAACATGTTCTGACATTGAAATTTCTGCTGTTTCATTTTCTCTATCAATTTGAACTTTGGTAATTTCAGGAATTGATTCTAGTGCTTGAGTAATTTTTCCTTTGCAGTTATCACAGGTCATTCCTGTTACCTTATATATGTGTTTCATCATGTTATCGTTTTAATTTATATACCTTAATAATTTCATCAACAGCCTTCTTTTCTTTTCCGTTTTTGATCTGTGATACTACGCAACTAGATAAATGTTGCTCTAATAATGAATCCTCAAATCCTTTCAAAGCAGAACGAATTGATGACGTTTGATTAATAACATCAATACAATAAGCATCTTCCTCAATCATTTTTTTGAGCCCTCGAATTTGTCCTTCGATACGGTTCAATCTATTAATTGATTTCTTTTGCTGTTCTTGTTTCAT
>JALEGN010000009.1 GCA_022763365.1 Minisyncoccota bacterium
ATGAAAGAGATAGAACTACTTTTTATTATGATAGGATTGATAACAATGCGCCTAAAATATGGGTAGAATACTCTGGGATAAATAATGGCTTTTCGGGTTACTTGAAATTTGAAGGAAATGGAAAAGTTAGTCTTCTTTCTGGGGACGGTTATTTTCAATCATCTAATATTGATACCTCAAAGTTTAAATACAAAAGAATCCTTGCATATCAAAGACCTGATTTAGGAGAGGATGTTTACTTTATTCAATTAGCAACAAGATATGAACAAGAAAAAAACCTTAATACAGGGACTAAGATTAAGGTTACTTATTAATGATGCTAAAGATTAGATATAAAGCCTGGCATTGTCCAGGCTTTTTTTATTAGTTCAAATTTATCTTACCCTCCAGTAAATCCTTCATGCGTTTTTTGGTAAGCATGGAGTTAATAATCTTTACAAGGGCATTTTTCTCTTCTTCATCTAATTGGCTGATAAGTGCCAGTTGTTCATTTAGCTTCTGGTTCTGAATCTCTACCACGCTATTATTTTTAAGAAATACTTCTAAGGGTTGGCTTAAATATATTATTTTTAGCACATGAAACCTACTAAATCTCTAGCGGCATTTACTTTAAACGAAATGCTAATGGTTTTAGCTATAATGGGTATTTTGTTATTACTAGCATTGCCCTCTTTTATGCCTTTAATTGCCAAAACAAAGGCACAAGAAGCCAAAATACAGTTGAAGTTTATTGCCAATCTTCAAGACCAATACCGCTATACCAATTCCAAATTTTCACTTGAATTTTCTGCAATTAACTTTGAGGCCCCTAAAACAATTAATGAGGGCGGAAGGTTGGTAGGGGTTTTTTATTAACTAATATTTTATTGTTATGGTAAACTTAAATAGCTTGCGCAAAGAGACACGATATGGCATGCCTGCCGCTGATCAAATCTTATTTAATCGCTACTATATCACTGGGTATTCCTATTATTTTAGACAACCCAAATGGGTTCTTGAGATTGTAAATCCTCCAACAATTGACGGTGATAAAGAAGGGGTAAAACGGTCTGATAACTTTAGACCCGATTACAGGATTCCACAGCTTTTTAGAGCAGATTTAGTTGATTTTGCAGGATCAGGATACGATAGGGGTCATATGGTGCCAAGTGCAAATCAAAGAGGTCTTGAAGTACAAAATAGTGAGACTTTCTTACTGTCAAACATGTCTCCTCAAAGCGGCGATTTAAATCGTTTCGCTTGGCGTCATCTTGAGAAAGAAATAAGGGTTCTTAATAGCAAAGAAGATGTTCTTGAAACCTATGTAATAACTGGCCCCATTTTTAATTTTCAAGAGCCCATAGAGACAATAGGTAGTCGTGATAAAAATCAAGTTACAATTCCAGTACCTCACAGATATTTCAAATCCATTTTAACTGAAGATAAAAATGGAACCTTAAAGATGTGGTCTTTTATTCTTCCAAATTCAAAAGTTACAGATTCATTAAGCAATTATATGGTTGCAACTACTAAAGTAGAACAATATGCGGGCATTGAGTTATGGAGCTTATTAACTGGAATTGAAATGAAAAAAGAAAAATTAATCGTCAGGCCTTATTGGAGTTAAGTAATAGCCTATCATCAGGTTAACTACAATCCATCAACCCAAAACCTGCAGGTGCCATCCCATCAGGAGTTGCACATGGATTATGGAATTTGTAGTTTCTACTCATTGGCTAAAACTGCATTGGGCAGATGTAGCTTGAAAAATATTACAATCTCAATTCATGAATTGACTGAAACTAATACAATCACATTGTTCTTACCACCACCGTAGACGCTGGCGGTAGCGGGGATCTATTTTGAAATATTACTCAAAACTACCAGTAAACATACAATCCTAACATCAAAATAACGGCTGTAAGAAAGATAATTAAAAACCAATTATTCATATATCCCAAATTATCTGAGCGAAAATAATCATGAAGCATATTCCGTTGGTTGAGAAAAAATAATAAGAACAAAAGGAATAGAACTCCCAAAATTTCTAAAAAACTCAAATACTCAATTGACCGATTTGATTCTACTATTACTTTGAGGAGAAGTAATAAAGCACTCGTTAAAAGCACAACCTTTGTTATCAAAAGACCGACTTTTTTCTTTAAAAGAAAAAGAATTGCTCCAATAAAAATTAAAATAAAAAAAAGAACACTAACAAACAATACACCAAAACTTGGAGGTGTTTTGAAGGTGTCCTCATCAATTCCTTGTGTCGATTCATAATTGAATACCAAAGGAGAAATTTCAATTAAATAACATATTGATAGTAATGATAATAATATATTTATTAATACTACAATATGTTTTTTAGTCTTCATCTCTTTTTTTATTTGAAAATGATTCTACCTTTTTTAAAATTTCTACACCGTTATAGTTGGTTCTTAACTTTTTACCCCTTTTGGACCTCAAAATATTAGCATTATGTACGGCTCTACTCTCTCCCCTTAATCTGGTAAATTTAGACCTCTCTTTTTGAGGAAGTTCTTTTGCATCGTCATTATCCTTCCTCATTTCTTTACCATCCAAAAGATCGAAAGCATGTGTAAGTTCATGTGCTAAAATTTCAGAAGATTCCGATTCAACACCATCTACATCAACACCAGCAATTTGAGAATAATCTACGTCTACACCACTGCCTGATCTATTGGTTTCAGAAGCTAACACATGATCTCGATCTCCTGAACCATCTTTGAATAAGTCTTTAATACTTCCTATAATACTAAATGCTTCTTCCACATTTATATCTTTTTCATGGCTTTCAAGAAACTTCACAATTTTCCCAAGCGTCTCATCTTCACGCAATACTTGTAGATCTTTTTTAAATTGTTCTTTAAACTCCTCTGATCCACTAACTCGTCGAATAGTATCTCCTTTTATTTCTCTAAAGAGAATAGGATTATTAGCCGTAAAAGCATAATTGGATACTGGATAATATTTTTCAGCAAACCTATCGCTCTTTCCAAATCGTCCAATAGCAGGGTCATAATCCCTCCATTGAAAAGCATATGTGTTTTTACCAAGTTCTTCTTCCAATTCTTGTCCTTGATACTTAAATTTCTGCGCTAGTGAGTTTCCGTTAGAAGACACGCTGTGATTGTACCCTTTTTGTTTGAGCCCAAAGGGATAGTAATTACTTTCTTCAATAATTTCGGTGCTAGGGTTTATTGTGCCATCACCATCGCTATCTGCATAAGACAAGCGCACATTGCCTAGGTGGTCTTTATACTGAAACACATAATTGTAATAAGAGTAATACTCTTGGCCTGTTTCGCGGGCATACTGCTTAAGTGCAGGGGTAAGATTGTTTAGTTGCTCTTCCAGTAAATCGTTGTTAAGACCTTCTACCACTTGGCCAAGTTGGTTTTCAAGAAGGTCTACCACCATGGCATCGGTATCTGTTCCAAGATAGGTAGCAAGGGGTTGTACATAGCCCTCGGCATGGTTAAAAAACTGTAGCACGCCATTTTGGTAGTTAAAGTTACCTGCATAATCTACATAAGCACTTAGTGTGTTATTCTGGTACTCCCGTTTTCGTAGTTTTTGCCCAGTGGCATCATAAGTATAAATAATATAATTTGTGCCAGAGCTGTTAAAATTAATGCGCTCTGGTAAATTTAAAAAATTATAAGTAATAGAGGTAATGCCTTTGTTTTTATCTGAAATTAAATTGCCGTTGGCATCGTAGGTATAATCCGGACTTCTAGAGGTGTCGTCTTTAAAGCCTTCTGGCTTTAGGGTGCCTGATGCGAGGTCGTAAACTTCTCGTAATTGGTTGCCATGGTGTGTATTAATGGGGTTGTTATCCCACCCGCCGTAGTAGTTATAGTACAGGTTGTCCCAAAGACCAGAGATATTGCCTGAGCTATTGGTGCCATAGCGTTGCAGCGTTAGCAGATTCCCATTCTTGTCATAAGAGATTTGGCCAAGGTTATAAAAATCGTCTTGTGTAAGAGATTCTCCTTTTTTGCTAATGGCGCCCGTAAGGCGGTTCATCCCGTCATACAGATAACCATAGGCGCGTTTGGTGGTTGAGGTATTTTTTGTTCTCCAGATAGTTTGTGAGATATTGCCGTTGTAAAGCGGTGTTACCCCATTGGCGTTGCCTTCTATAGCTGTGTTATATCCTATACTAAATGCAAAGAGGTCATTACTTGAAGCAGGTTGTGCTTCTACATCATTAATGGCGGTAAGCCAGCCGCGAACGTTATATTTATAGTCTATTTTTTGTAAAGGATGGTCTATATGAGGTGCGTATAAAAACAGGTCTTCAAGGCTACTTGATGCGTTGTACAAACCTATTTTTCCTGTAAGTGCTTCTGCCTTGGTTGCCGTATTATCGTAGTATGTAAAAAAGGGAGCATCCTCGTTTTTAATAAACTCTATACGGAATGCGCCGTTTTCAATCACGCGTTCTATCTTAAAGACATCGCCTATAGTGTAGGTAAAATTAGGTAAAGGCGTAGGCTGCACTTGGCCATCTAGAATAAGCGTAAGTTGTAATGTAGGCTGCGTGCCAATAAGAATTGGCGTGCCGCGTTCCAGTTGTATACCAAAATCATAATAGTCCCACCCATCGGTAGTTGGCGAGGCTAAGCTTTCGGTTTTTACTAAGCCCATACGCAGTTGGCTTGAACCGTTTTTTACTCTGGCCTGGATTCCTCCGTTTTGTTTAATTTTTCCTTTTGTTTTAAGGCCCGCATTCCACCCAGAAAACAAGCTTCTTTTTTCTATAACCCCTTCTTGACTAACGTTAACATTTGTGATATCTGTATACCCGTCAATAAAAGTGGCACCGCCAACTTCCTTATACAATAAGCGACCCAGATCGTCGTATTCATTTTTGGCTATCAGCTGTGCTTCTTCATTATCTATTTGTTGTTCATGCAATAAAACACGACCTTGAGGGTCGTAGGTAAAATAATCTTTAATTTCAATAGTTTTACTGCCTTTTTTGTGCAAGCTTGTTTGTTCAAGCGTTTTACCCACAAAATCAAGTTGTAACAGGGTCTCGTCTACAGTGTTTAAATAAGGATTGCTTTGGGCGGTATAGATGGTTCGCCCTTTATAATCATACCCTATGAGTGAGGTAGTGAAATAGGTTGACTCTAACACACGGGTGTGGGTTACGGTAGGCAAACCATTTACGTGCTCTGTAGTATGCGCCTCATAAACAAGTGAAGGCAGCGAGAGCCCGCGCGTATCTACATACCTATCGTAATACATTACACTTAAAAGGGTAATGTTGTTAATCTCTGAAAGAGAAATTGTGTTGGAGTAGTAGAGAGATTGCCCATCCACCTGTATAGGATTGTCTAGCGGTGTTTCAAAATGATTGGGATTATTTGTAGGCCCTACCCAAAGTTGTAACTCACTTCTGGTTTTTTGGCTTGTAACCCAACCTGTGTATGCAATGCGTCCCTGAGGGTCGTATTTGGTAAAAAGCCATCTGTTTTGTTGGCGTAGGGCGTGGTCTTGGGTTAATATAGGGCGGTCTAAATAATCGTATACTATATACTCCCAGTCTTTGCCAGGCACCTTTTTTTCAACCAAGCGGTTACGGTAATCGTAAATGTATTGATAGGCTAAATCATTTAGCATAGCACTAAGGGGGAATTGAGGGTCTTGGTCAAACGCTTCAAGGTGCTCGCTAGCTTCTGGGGAAAGTACATACACTAAATTGTTATAACGGTCATATACGTAATAAGTATCGTGCTTGTTATTAGCATCAGAAAAATGACGCTTTAATATGATTTGCCCTTTTTTGTTTTTAAATGTAATTGTGGTGTGTGCATTTTCTTTTGAGGGGTCCCAGTTCTCATCCCGTGTAATGGTCTTGGTAAGTGCCCCTGCTCCATATTTTTTCTTTTTATGCCATTGTAAAGTAGGAGTATAATAGTTGTCGTTAGTATAATGCACTGTTAAGTGCCAAATATTGTCGTTTAGTATGTTAAGTTCGTATTGTGTTTTTATGGTGTGATCTGTATCACTTAAGGGGTCTATTTCCCAATCATTACCAGGGGCACCCTGTTCAATTGGACGGGACATGGGGGTATTATCAAAACGGGTTTCTGAATACGGATTCATGGTATTTTGAAACCGTGAGCCACTATACAAAGTGCGCACACCTGTTTCAAGTAAATCTTCCTCAATGAAATCCATTGAGTTATGATTTTCTGAAGTTATCCATGGTAGGTAGGTTTTTGATTTACGTCCCAAATCATCATAAGAATCAAATGTATAAAGGCTTCTTTTCTTGGGATTGCTTTGGTATTGTACACTTACAGAAGTACGTCCAAGACCATCGAAATAGTTTACTTGTTGAAGCACTTCTTCCTCACGCAGTGGATTGCCATCAAGCGCATCATCGCCATTTGTAGAAGGTACTAAATAGGTTGTTGTATGGCGGTAGTTTTGATCTTGAGATTGCCCCCATGCTTGAATGCTAATTACACTAAGGCACGCAGCACTTAAAAAAAACTTATAAGAGAGTGTTAAACGATTCATAGCGTAAATATTATTGATGATCTGTATAGCAGGTTGCAATTTCTTGGTGGGTAGACTCGATAGTTTGGATTGGTGTACCATTGTCTGAAATAACACACTTAAAAGTGAGACTTTTAAAGGTGTTGGGGTCATTTATATCAAAGCCAACACAAGGGCTGTTGCCAGCATTAATTTGATAGGTGTACACAAAGGTCTCATTGGTACCTAAATCTATTGTGGCGCCTCCTTCTATGGTGCATGTCCATTGATATTGGTAAGGGCTTGTACCTCCTTCAAGGCCTACGAGATAACCGCTGTACTCTACACTGCCTGGGCTGGTACTATTATCAACAACTACTGAAACGCCGTTAACTCTAAGATCGGGTGGTGGTGGGTCTTCATGTGGTGGGCTTGTGGGTCTCACATTATACGAATATCGTTCAATAAAGTGTCCGTCTTGGTCACGAATGGCTTCTAAACGATGAAAGTCATCATAATCGTAATAAAGTGTAGTTTGATTAGGCTGTGTAATTTCTGAAATCCCAATATCTGGGGTGTGAAGATATGTTGTAATTAACGCTTCTGGAAAGGTCGAACGCAATGCTTGAAAAATTGCTCGCAACTCCCCGTTTACTTTAGTTTGTAAATCACCATAGCTAACACCAATTAAACTAGTCATTACATCGTGAAAACGAGCCCCTTCAATTTTAGCTATTAAATACCTGTAATTATATCCCCATAGATAAGTGGTATACTCGCCATGAGGTTTTTTATATTCTACAAGATTTCCTTTTTCATAACGTGTGAAAACATGCTTAAGTTCTAAGGAGTTCCAATCAAGATTGCCTTTGGCTTCTTTTAAATTTTGTGGATATACACCATTGTATTTAGTTTTTACATGGTTTTTATTGTATTTAAGTGCGGTTGAGGGACCAATATTATCATTGCCGTTGGGTTCTATATAGGACTTTGATTCGATAATTGGATTTAAAATATTAGCCTGCCTTAACTCTTCATATTCTTGTGTGCCATCGTATTGTGATGGGTAGAAATATTCAACATATTCGTACTGATCTTCATCATTGAGGATAGTTTTACGTTTTAATTGGTAGGTAGGCTCGTTGTTTATTGGAGTATCGCTTAAGGTTTCTCCTAAAGGACTACTGGTTTTACGAAAAGGCTCTTCCAAATAATAGTCATAATAAATAGTCTGGGTATTGGTTACACTATTCTCGTGGGTAATATTTACTTTTTGCCTTAAAAAACCTTTTGATCCCGTAGCTTTTGTGGTCTGTTTCACTAATCGGCCGATACCTGGTGTACAGAGATCAGAGGCGTAACCACCATATACGCTACACTCAGGAGGAGGGCCGAATCTTATCCCTGATGGAGTCCCAATCCCAAGGCTAGGACTTGCAAAACCACCGAATAATTGTGGGGAAATGTAATCTATAAACCATTGCCCTTGTTGGTTTTGTTTGGCTATGGGAAAAAGAGCACTTTGAAGGTCTACACGTTTGGTAGTAAATATGCCTCCTTGCAAGAAAAAATTGGCTTGTTGGTACTCTTGTTTAGTGTCCTGTTTAACATTCTCATTAGCATCTATGGTGAGGACTTGCTTGCTCTTTCCAAGGGCGTAATTTACCCCATAATAGTTAGGGGTGTTTTGGCCATTAATTCTTGTTGAAAACACACCTCTTTTAAAGTTTCCATAACTTTCAATATTAAATCGGTGTCTTACGGTGCCTACTATGGCATTATCGTTATTATCAAGCTGTGTTTCTTCAACAAGACCATAGCCAATATGAGGCCATTGTGTGCCATTTGTCACAGAATACCTATGTAAGATATCACTTGTTTCAACCCTGTTATCACCTGCATTAAAGGTAAATTCTTTACTAATATAGCTATAAATTGGTTTTGAAATTATTTGACCCTCATCGTAAGTGTAAAGCCGTTTAGAGACTCTTTCTTGATCTTTTGTATAATTTGTTACTGATTTTATACGAATTCCTGGACGTGGCATTTGTTTGTAAACAGGAACACTAATAGACTCTGAAATCTGTATACTCTTGGTTGTTTGTATGTCGATATTTGCAATGTATGCTATATAATAACCTGCTTCAAGTTCAATATATTTTCTACCACCATCTCTAGGAAGGTTCCAAAAGGCGTCAACATTTTCACTAAAACTACAGTCTGAATCAAAAAGGGATTCCCAAGGGAGTACTGTATTTAATGGTTCTTTGAGACGCACCAAACCAAAAGGCTCTAAAGAACCCAGGTAGCCTGAGGAACCTGAACCAACTATTTGAGTGATAAATTTGTAAGGTTTTGTTTTATCAACCTCAAAAAGATAAGGTGTATATTTTGGTTTAACACGCTGTCCTAAAGTAGCATGATATCCACAAATTGTTGAATTAACTAGGTCTAATTCACTCTCATCAGCTAGATAATTATCAATGTTGTTTAAGTTGGTGTATTGTATTTCGTATTGGTCTAGAACAGCTTCTTTATGAGATTCATATTCAAATTCGGTATAGCCCCCAGTGGGGTAGTAAATTTTTGTTAAAGTGCCTGTTAAACCGCTTTTTAAATTTGAGCGTCTATTCCCGCCATCTGTTATATAGCGATGGGGATGTGTGGGAAACATCACAGTATTATTTGAATTATTAGGGTAGCCATATTCGTCCTGTGATTTGCTTGTCAGGCTTTTAATATTTGTGGGGTTGTGATATACAAAATAATAGTTTTGTTCAATATTTCTTTCTTTATCTAAAACGTCAATTCCATCAAGTTTTAATCGCACATTCAAGGCTTGTTGGGGGTCACAGGGGTTGGTAATCTCGCCGTTTGTAAAATATGAATAGTTTAAGTCGTAGCGTTTGTATAATTTTAATGAGCTGGCATTTGGAGTTAGTGTATAATAGATAGCTATTTTACTAATTCTTTTACTTTGGGATATGTCACAACGTGCTTGTTGTTCAAAGTAATAGAGCAATTGCGCATCTGAATCTTTACGATGGTAGTACACATGTGTTAAAACTTGTGGATGTATACTATATTCGGCCTCGCCACTGTACATATAATTTGTAGGAGAAATCCAGCCTTGATGCACAGTGGGGTTTTCAAGTGGATTTGTAACATAGGCGTATTGATTAGCAGTAGGAACGGGATCCCATGGTGAAGCAGGTTGTTCGTAGGAAAAGGTATACGTGTCTTTTTCTGTTGGAGATATTACCTTTGTTAACACCCATGAAGAGATATACTTCTTTTTATAACCAAATAAGTTCTCGTGTGTATCAGTTATATTCCTACTAAAAGTTGTTTCATATTCATCAAAGATCAAGCGCATGCCATTATCTAAAACAACTTCCCACTGTATAATAGGGTTACTCGGACTTCCGCCACCTATATATGTGATTTTAACTAAAGGGTTGCTTAAGGATTTGCCCTCTTTTGAATTACGATCAATAACAAAAGTGTCACTATAACCAAGCGCGTTTATTGTAAAATAATCAGGTTGGGTGTCAATTTTGTTGCGATTGTAATCGCGTAAAAAATTGAGATAATCTATTAGGGAGTCTTTAGTTTGAAAACGAGGTGCCCCTATATCAAGATAGGCGTTAATTTGGTTATTAACCGAAGGATTCCAAAAGGTCTCATAGGGGCGAGATGTGCCATCTGCACCTAAAAAGTAATCGTCAGGGTATCCGTTGACAACACGTGTAATACGTCCGCCAATATTTAAATTCCATCCTAATCCTACCTGAGATGCAAGCTGCTCTACTTTGATTCCTGTGGCAGCATAACTAAGGCTTATTGGTAGTTCCATTTCACGCCCTTTATGAGCGTATAGAGGAATAGAAATTTCAGGTTTTCCTGAAAATAAATCTACAGGAACTTTTCCGTATTGTTGGAAGGCTTCTGCTTCTGGTGAATTAGGAATTTGAATGACCCTATTAAACTCTGATGCAAGGTTGAAAGAGTCATCAACAATTTGTGAATAGGAAAGTCCAGAAACGAAAAAGCTACAAAGGGATAGTAAAAACCAGCTCTTGATTTTTAAATTCATAAGTAAGAATCTTAAAAGTTAATTTCTTTATAACTGAGATTCCACTTAAGAGAAATTTGATTGGCTGGTTAGTGATTCCAAAAATACATATTCTTTGGATTTAACAAAATTTTTTGAAAAAAAAGTTGTCAATACCAAAAGTATAGGCTTTAAAAACGATAGAAGATTAAAAAGAAAAACACCTCACGGTGTTCTAATCTGTCATATAAAAATGGGTGATTCCAAGTGATACCGCATCAAATGCTCCAGTAATGTGAGACTCGCCTTCAAAACACTTGCGTTTCTCAATTTCCCAATCTTTCATATACGCTACATTTTCTGAAATAACCTTAGCTATTTCATGTTTGGTATGCGCATTGAAATTACTGAACACAAAACGAATATCTTTTCGTGAGTATTTGTGTAGTGTAATATTACGCTCTTCACAGAATTTCACAATCTCTTTTAAAAGTTTGGAGACACGTTTTGATTTTCTTGAATTCTGGTAATCTTCAATTACTATGGTGTCTGGTTCATAGTAGGCTACTTTCTCGCGAATTTTTGTTAATACTTTGGTATTAGAGATTGGGCGTGGTTTAACCGCTACACTTTGAGCTATTTCAACTGTAATAGCATTTTTCATAATGGTATATCCAAAGCCAAGCCCATTAGGAAACAACGCCATTGTAAGCCCTGTCTTGTAGGTCTTAGGTGCTTGACTCATAGGCTTGTTCTTGGTTTAGTAGCTTGACAACTTCATTTAAATATGCTATTCTTTTAATACTCTTCGGAGATTGATTTACTTTCAGTAATTCAATGAGCCCTAGACTTCTGTGCACAAGATTACGTTTTACTGTTTTGACGAGTGGTACAAACAAATCATTGAGCGTTGCTCCGAAGAGTATATGGTAGAGAATGATGACCTCTGGGGTTGGATTGCGTTGTCCGCTTTCATATCGGACAAGGTTAGATGAGGGTATATCCAGCAAGGTGGCAACATCTTGCAAGGGTATGTTTCCTCGTTCGCGATAAAATTTTAAGTTATTATTCATATCATATTAAAAATAGGCGATGGCATTACTGATGTCCATCGCCTGTTTTAATTGTAGAATACTCAGCTTCTGTTCCAAGACGTGAAAAATTATCCATACGGATAATTTTTTTCGCGGTTACTTGAGTATTTTGTGGATGAAATGGGTATAAGGTGGTTACTTACCGATTAATGGGAATTAGGTTGTAAAAAATATTGTTTATCAACCCTTAAAATATCATTGAAACTTAAAATAATTCTGAAGACGTTGAAAGCTGAAATTTTGGAGTTAATCCTATGGCTTTTGTAACAAGTGTTAGCGAAGAAGAACAGTTCTTTAGTTTTGTAAGGAAACAAGCCCATACAAGCGATTTTAGGGTCTTGTGTACGTCTTTATGAATAAAGACGAGGAAAAGCCCATATTCACTTGTATAAAGGCGTTTGTTTACGAGATTGGATGATTTGTTGCATCCGCTGCCAGTCTGAAACCCTGCCTTTTTGCTGAAAGCTCTTTTGTCTCTTTAGTTTTGTAGAATTAGTTTTGTTATATGGTATATTCTGCACACCTTTTTGCTGGTAAGTGCATACCTTTTTGTCCTTTTCTGCATAGGTATTAAAGCAAGGTGCGTAATAGATGCCTACCTTTCCTTTACGTTGCTGTGGACTATGTAGTTTATTACCTTGATAATCGGTAACAGTAATTAAATGCTTGGTGATGAGGGATTGGATGGTGCCAGGTAATGCTCTGATTGAAATGCCTGTTTTGGTATTAAATAGTTTGTAGGTAATACGGTCTCGTTGTTTTCGTTTACCGTTTTTGAGTTTCCATCCATAGGTTTGACGTATGATGTAGAGCAATACCTTTAATTCCGAGAAGGTCAGCTCGGTTAGGTGGACATCAACCAGCTCATTCGGTACTTGGGTGGTCTTTTGATACCTCATTGTTTTTGGTAGGGTTAGGTGATGGTAATATTGAATTATTTTCAAGTAGGATGTTGAAAAATTGCTCAGTTTGGGCTTTGCTGAGTGGTTTTGGTTGAATTCCAGAAGTATTCTTATCCATATAGGTAATTGGTAACGTCAAAGTTCGGACGTTGTCCCGATTAAGGGCACTAAAGTAAAAGTTATTAGGTTTTCCTAATAACTTTTATCTTTCTAGTATTTATTAAGATGTTACCGTTAGGTTTATGCTCTTGAGTAAGCCCTCTCTTGGGCACAAAAGAAAACAATACGATTTCTCGTATTGTTTTTTGTTTATTCATTAGTGAGAGTTCCTCCCGCAAATAATCCAAATGAATCTCCGATAATTGCAATAAGTCCCCAAATTGAGGTGATAACAAATAGTCCTACAATTCCCCAAAATATTTGTTGTTTCTTTTCTTCACGTTGCTGTGAATCATCCTGAGCAGCAATAAACTGAAATACAGAGTAAATGGTATAGGTTAATGCTAAGGCGATAAACAATGGAATAAGGCGCCCACTGATCAATTCATGCATTGACTCAAACAATCTATCTGCTCGCGATGCATCAAATTGCGCTCGTACCAATGATGGAAATGAAAATAATGAAATTGTAGCTAGAATTTTTTTCATAGTTTTAATTACTCTGGAAAAGTTGTGGTAATGCCGCGTTACGTTGGAAGAAAGTGTTTGTGAACACAGAAGTTAGAGCAAAGTATCCAACCATTGCCGTTAATGCAATAATTCCCCAAATAATCTGTTGCTTACCTTTTTTCCGCTCTTCAGGGTTATCAGCGGTACGGATAAAATTAGCAATACCCCAAATGAAATATGCCAATGCAGCTGCAAAAAGAAGAGGGATTAATGAGTTTGTTGCAATATCAGTAATTTCCTTAACAGCATCACGAAATGAACTTCCTCCTTGAAGAATTTGAGCATCAGAAACCAAAGGTTGAACCCCAGAAATAAGTAATAATAATGTGTAGTAAATATTTTTCATATTAATTTCCGCGAATATCTAATATCGTTGCCTTAATTCCTTGAGCAATAGCATAAGCTGAGAGGAGAATTGCAGCCCCAACCACAATCCAAACAAAGGTTTTTTTAGCTTCTTCCAGTTTGTCTGGATTTCCTTGAGCTGTTACAAATTTGTATCCTGCATAAATAATAGCCAAGGCAATTAATGGAACCCCAACAACCAAAACAATACCTAAGAGTGATTCTACTAATGAAGGAATGTCATTTATATTCCCACCAGCTAATGGATTTTGTAATTGAACAGATGAACCTGATTCACCTCCAGCTTCACCATCTGGTTGAGCAGTAGCAATATTAACCGGTAAGACAAATAAACTTACAAATATTAATCCTAGGGTTGCAATTTTTTTTATAAACATACTTTAATAATATCATATTTTAGGCATCCAAAATATTTGACAAAATATATATTTATGTATATAATATATATGAAAATAACATTAAAAATTAAAGACTATGTCAACAGAAACACATGATTCTGAGAAAGAATCATCCTCTCGCCTATCATTGGGATTTATGATTTTTTTTATAGGTTTAGCGCTGGTGTTGCTTGTGTCTTTTATTGATTGGAATGGAGTATTTAATTCTTCATCCAATAACAACAATATTGCACCAGCAACAACTTCTATTCCTGAGAAAACTATTGGCTTATATACTGAGACTAATAATCTAGTACCGCCAATGTATACGGAAATGGAATACAGAGGTAATGTATATGAAAACTATACTGAAGTTACTCTTTATCCAAATCAAGCTAATCCATATTTTTATGGGGGCGATAAAAGAATTAAACTTTTCTTTTCTAAAAACGGCAATAATATTGTTGCGGAAAAAGTAAAAGTATACGGCAGTAACGGAGAATCATATTCTTTTACTGAAAAAACACCAGACTACGGAAAGTCCGTACGTTTTACGACAAACCAAATAGTGACTATTGGAGTTGCTGTTTACAAATGAATTACAAATGAGAAAAAGACAAATTTTTGAAGGAATCCATAAATATATATGGATATCATTTCTAATTATTTTTGGATGTATTTTGGTTCCAGGGATATATGTTGCCATTGATGATCAGAACTTTTGGGGACTTTTAGTAGGTCTTATAGTTTGTGGTTTATTTTTCTGGAGTTGCTTTAGAAAATTTAAAACGGAACACAACTACGCACTTCTAAAAGTTGGTGATACTTTATTAGATATCACCTATAGACCTGGGGATTGGATTATTGCACTTCCAGGATATAAAACAGTTCAAGAGCATAACGGTAAACTTCTTACCACCAAAGAAATGAGCATTAAGAAAAATGATGTTCAGTTTGAATATGGCGGCGAAAACACCGGTAGTTATGGTGGGACAAGAGCTTCAAACACTGATAGTGTTAAGGCAACGGTTGAGATGAATTATTATCTTAATAGATTTCATCTTTACAGCCACGTGATGCGTGCACCAGAGGATTATGAAAATACTCTTCTTACGAATGCATGCGCTGATTTATCCGCCTCTTTTCAAAATAGAATTGGTGATTTAGATGAAGCACAGGCATTTAGAGATATTACTTTTACTGATGATCTTGAAGATTATCCAGAAGGAATATTTCTTTGGGATAATGACCCAAAGGTAATTGCAATGATGTATCGTGAATTGAAAGCATTGTATGAAGCTTCAGAAGCTGATCCAGATAATCGGACAAAGGCTGAGGCTTTTAATAGAGCTTTCTTTGAAATTCAAGAGATTCCTGCACTTAATACGACGATTAGAAGGGCTGAGGTTTTTGCTGTTCATTTCAATAATATTACCATCAGTGATTATGCTGATAGTGATAAAAATGAGGAGTTGCGTTCAAGTATTCAACAAGAAACACTTGTAAATGAACGTAAAAAGCAAACAAGAATTGGAAATCAACAAGTGCTTGAAGAGTATTGCCAGTTATATGAGTCGAAAGGATATTCTCCCAAAGAAGCTTTAGCTGAAGCAACTAAACAACTTGCACGTGATAACAAGAGTTTGCAAGACTTTAATGTTTCTGGAAACGGCGGAGCCGGTGTTATTCTAGACGCTGGTGGTCGTAGAAGTTAATAAGATATATACACGATGATGTATATAAAAACCCGAATCATTGATTCGGGTTTTTTGATGGCTTATTAGTTAAAAAGACTGGAAACATCACCACTATTTGCAGGATTTGTTGTTTCCCCTATCGTTGTTGAGGTAATAAAATTCATGATACCAAACACTGATACCATAATCGCCATACCAATTATTCCCCATAACATATGACGTTTCCCTTTTTCAATTTCTTCAGTATTATCTTTTCTTCCAAAAAAAGAAAACATTCCCCAAATAAACGTCACCAAGGCAATCGCAAACATCAACACAATAACTGGATTGAGGAGGTACTGATTGATTCGTCCAATAAACTCAATAACACTGTCGGGAACTGATCCATTTACACTTTGTGCATGAGCAACTGGCACTAATAGATATTCATGAATGATGTGAGAAATATTATTCATAATTACATATTATCACAGCAGAAAAACAAAAAACAGCATATGCTGTTTTTTATATTATTGAAGTTGAACTCCCGGAATTTGTGATTGGTTAAGGGTTGACCCTGTTCCAACTCCAAATGTTGATTGTACAACTCCTACAAGACCCCAAACTGAAACGATTACAAAAAGTCCAATAACCCCTTGTACCACAACTTTTCGAGCTGCTTCTTTGTCGTCTGCATCCGTTGAAATAACAAATCGGATAACTCCGTAGATAAAGTATGCTAGTGCTCCTGCAATAAGGATTGGAATAATTTGATTAATGAGTCCTCCAATGGTTGCAAGGATAGTTGTAAATGTTGTTTGCGCAAATGCAGGAACAGCTGCAGATAGCAGAGAACCGAAAACAAGTGCCTTGAAAGTATTTTTCATAGTTACAATATATTTAGATAATTTAATAATAATCGATTATTATCTTCCCTCCGTGATTGATATCCTTCAAGAAGTTAATGATATTATACCACGCAAGGTCTTTTTTTCACAAATTAAAAAGAGCCAAAGCTCTTATTAATTAAATATCAAGGAATTGAGTAACCGCATCGCTAGCACCTAAGGTTCGAAGGATAAGCGTCACAATTAACCAAGCCGACATCACTACAACAATACCAATCAAAGATTTTGTCATAGCATTCTTAGCAGCATCTCGCTTGCTTGAATTTCCACCGCTCGTTAGATAGAGATATCCTGCATAAGCAAAAGTAATGGCGACAATTGGGACCACAAGAATAAATATATATTCAATACCTCGCTGAACTAACTTAATCAAATCAGAGAAACCACATAATCGCCCTCCATCCGTTAAATTATAACCACAATTTGGAACAATACCATTATTAATAATATCTGTTTGACTGCTGCTGTACGGAGTAGAATTTTGTCCAGTGCTTCCATTATTGTTGTTATTCCCATCATTCCCTGAATTTCCATTATCATTGTCACCATTGGTATCTCCATCATCATCTCCACCATCATCGATACTTCCACCAGGAACTTGGTGAAGATTAAAATAGTGATTTTCAGAGTCCCCATATGGAACAGTATCAAAAGCAATAGCATTTTGTGAACCCAAGGCAGCTGGAACCCAGATACTTGAGAGGAATACTGCATATGACCCACCAGGCTGTAATTGTGCCGCTGTTGGTAATTGACAAGTTCCATTCGGACAATTTGGAGGAAAATTAATATTGAAACTTGCTGACCCTCCAGGTATTTCTTGTAATCTTCCAAAACGTTGTGTCATGGGCAGATTTGTATCCTTGTTTTCAATGATGAGGTGTAGTGGTGCATCAGCAGGTGTACGCGTTGTTGTAACATCTCCATTAATAGTGAAATTTGAGCGTAAAATAGGATAATACGTACCACCACCATTTGGAATAAGAGCAAAAGAATCGGCAACTGGTGGGTCTTCCCATCCTGGGAAATCAATAGTCACTGGATTAAAATCTTCACCGTTTTGAATAATATTTCCTAAAGAAAATGACTGTGCATTATCATCAACAAGATTTGGATTTGTTGAAGTGTCAACAAGATCTATTTGTAATTCAGTATAGGTATAACTAGCACCTGTAACTTCTCCTACGATAGTTCCATTGTTATAAACGGTTAAATTACTTGGTGTCGTAAAAGAAAATGATGCGGTCTGAGATTGCCCTGGAGCTTCAGCAAGCTGAGATTCGTGGGTTTGATTTGTTGCATTATTAACGCCAACTAAGGTAAATATAACATCAGTATTACTTAGCCCTCCTGAAAAATCTCCAGAAATAGTATCTGGTGTTATCGTAATATTTGAAACTGGATTATTTGCTGTCTGAGCAAAAATAAACTGAGACATAGCAAGCGCAATAACAAAAATAAAGGTTTTCAATATGCGCAAATGGGTATATAGCATATAAACAGTATACCAAAAAAACAGGAAAATTTTCCTGTTTTTTAATAACATTAATTACCTAAGGTGGTATTAATCGTTCTATTTAAAATAGTATTCATATCAGCATTCGCTCGAGAAAGAGCATCACGTGTAGATAAGGCACCAGTATTAATATTTCGTACCAACTCCCTAAACAAATCATCAGTTGCTACTGGATCAGCATCTATCCAACCACGTGAAATAATCGCAGAATTATAAATTAATGTTCGCAGTGCATCATCTGGTTTATCACGTAATAAATCCTTACGGGCCGGAGCCACATCAAGATCAGCCGCTAGTCCATCAGCGATTTCGGACCCTGCTAATTTAGAAGCTACCTTAATAGCAGCTGCTACATTAGGCGACTGCTTCCCAATAGCAATTCCCATCATCGCACCATGTGTTGAGCGGGTTGTATTATCGCGAACTTGTGGGAATAAGGCTACACCAAAATCAAGATTCGGATTTTTACGTCTAATATCTTCAGCCTGAGATCCTGCACCAAAATATACTGCTAATTCGCCTGCAATAAATTTATTTTTGGCATCAACTAATGCCTCATTCCATGAATAGGTATTGCTACCAAATTGTGCAAACGAAGTATAGAAATCAAGAGCTTGAGAAGTTTTTTGGATTTCATCCTCGTCAAAGGTAAGAACTGATCGCAATTTCATAGTTGCTGGGTCAGTATTGATAATATTATTTTTGTTTTGAAGAATAAGTGCCGTAATGATATTTTTAGCATTTGGAATATTATCAAAAGTCCCTAAGGCTGCAGCTGAGATATTCACTTCACCTGTTCCACTATATTGTGTAAGTTCTGGTGCAAATTCAATAAATTCATCCCAATACTCTGGTACATCTAAAATAAAGGCTGAGGAAATCAATTGCTTGTTGTAGTACATAATGGTTGGATCAACCGTTATTGGAAAGGCCCTGACACCTGTATCACTCAGGAATAGTCGCGCTTCATCTATATAGGTTTCTTCGTAGGCTGAACGTGGAAAACTCTCATAGGGTATTTCAAGAATTTTATCACTGTGCCTTAAGATTCCTTCATGTGACATGATAAATAAATCAGGACCTGTTCCTGAAGCAAAAGCATTTACTAATTCATCTTCGTAATTTGAAGCTCGTTTTTCAACATAGTTAATGGTCAGATTCTGTTCTTTGGCTTGGTCAACATAACGTTGAATAGTCTGAAACGGCACGGTTCCCCACACAGTCACCTGCCCAGTTGCCTCTTGTCCCGAATTTCCTAATTTAATAACTCCCGAGAACACCATGAATGCAATCACTGCTGCGAAAACAAAAATTCCCGTTATAATATTTTTAATTCCTATATCTTTCATATAATTATGTTCGTACCATTATAAATCCATAATGATGTTCACCTGCTTCGATATCTTTACGTAAAGTAAATCCTGCGTCCTCACAGAGTGACTTTGCAGCTGCTTCAGTAATAACATGGTCAGGTTTTGGGCCAATGTGACCAAATGACTCACTCCAGTCAATAATAATTAATTTCCCTTCTGGTCTCAGAATTCGCGTAACCTCCTCTATCAAACCTTTTTTGTGGTCTACCTGAAATAAGGTATTTGCAATAATTACCGTATCAATAGATTGATCACGCAGGCGTGTTCCTTTTGGCTCTTCAATATCTCCCCAAACTCCATGAATAGCATGAAGTCCTCTATTTTCAGCTTCAGATTCAAGCCGAGCTAATAAGTCACGTTGAACGTCAATCCCAAAAATTTTTGTATCGCTGTTATTTTTAAATTTCTCTGCCAAAGCAAAACAGTAGGCACCTGAACCGGCTCCAAGATCAGCAATATGCTGACCACCCACGATATCAAACTGCTCTACTATCTGTGTTGGGTCTGAAAATGTATTCATAAAAATAGTATAACAAAAAAACAATACAAAGCGTATTGTTCTTAACTTAAATCAAAGTAAATGATGCAACTGAATCACCATCTCGTAATTTCATTAATCGCACTCCTTGCGTTGCACGACCAAGGACTGAAACTGAATTAATGGTGGTTCGGATAACTTGAGAGTTTTGACTCATTGCGAGAATCTCTTTGGCTTCACCAACGACAATTCGTGCTCCGATCAATGCTCCTGTTTTTTCAGTAACATTCATGGTTTTAATTCCTGAACCTCCACGTCCTTGAATTTTATATTCAGAAAGCTCAGTACGTTTTCCATATCCATTTTCTGAAACAACTAACAATTCCTTGTCATTATCATTATCGCTACGTACCACACCTGTTCCGACAATCATATCATCTGGTTTTAAAGTCATTCCTTTTACACCACCAGCTGTCCGTCCCATTGATCTGATTTCTTTAACAGCAAACCGAATTGATTGACCAAGCTGTGTAATCAGCATCATTTCGTCATCTTCTTTTGTAAAGCGTACATCAAGGAGCTCATCACCATCTTTCAGTTTAATGGCTGCGAGTCCATTTGAACGAACTTTTGCATAGGCATCAGCTGCTGTCCGTTTCACTACTCCATTTCGAGTAACAAAGAACAGCGTGAAGTTTTCAAGCTCTTTTCCTTTTGGAACTGTCAGAATTGAGGTAATTTTCTCTTCGCCAGTAAGTGGCAAGAAGTTTTTAATAGATTTTCCTTTAGTTGAACGTCGTCCTTCTGGAAGGTCATACATTTTAGTTTGATAGACTTTTCCTGCATCAGAAAAGAAGAGAACATCACTATGTGAATTTCCAATAAGGAAATGGGTCACAATGTCTTCATCTTTAGTATTAAGGTCGACAACCCCTACTCCACCACGTTTTTGTGATTTATATTCAGCTGGATCAGTTCGTTTGATATATCCGTTTTCGGTATATACCATTGCGAATTCTTTTTGCGGAATAAGATCTTCGTCTTTAATTGAATCAACCGCCGCATCAATAATACGGGTGCGACGTTCATCACCATATTTATCCTTAATCTCAAGAAGCTCTTCTTTAATAACCTGAAGCATCTTTGGAACACTTTTGAGTAGTGCTTGAAGACTCTTGATATATTTAAGAATTTCTTTTAATTCATCTTCAATTTTTTTCCGCTCAAGTCCTGCAAGTTTTTGCAATTTCATATCTAAAATTGCGTTTGCTTGAATTTCAGTGAATTTGAATTTTTTCATTAAATTAGCTCGAGCCTCAGGAGTATCCTTTGATTTTTTAATTAAAGCAATTACTTCATCAATATGATCAAGAGCCTTATTCAGTCCTTCCAAAATATGTGCCCTAGCTTCTGCTTTGGCGAGGTCATATTCTGTCCGCCTGCGTACTACCTCTTGCCGGTGCTGAATGAAGTATTCAAGAATTTCTTTCAGTCCTAGGGTTTGAGGAATGCCGTCAACCAAACATACCATATTGTAATTAAAGTTTTCCTGTAACTGTGTATGTTTATAAATATAATTTAATACACGACGTGGCTGAGCTGAGGATTTCAAATCAATAACAATGCGGATGTCTTTTGTTGATTCATCACGCAATCCTTTAATCCCTTTGATTTTTTTATCACGAACAAGATCAGCAATCTTAACAATAAGGTTTTGTTTGTTTACTCGGAATGGAATTGAACTAATGACAATCTGATGCCCACCTTTTTTCGTTTCAACAATTTCAGCTTCTCCTCGAACAACAACCTTACCTCGCCCATTAGCATAAGCATGCTTAATATCTTCAGTGTTATACGCAACTGCTCCTAATGGAAAATCTGGTCCTTTTACATATTGTAATAAGTCTTCTGCTGCTGTTTTCGGCTCATCAATTAAAGCCACTGTTGCATCAATCACTTCACCTAAATTATGTGGTGGAATATTCGTTGCCATACCCACGGCGATTCCTAGCCCACCATTGAGGAGGAGTGTCGGAACAGCGGTTGGTAACACCGTCGGCTCTTTTTGAGAATCATCATAATTTGGTACAAAATCAACGGTATCTTTTTCAATATCACGAAGCATTTCACTCGTCACCTTTTGCATTTTAGCCTCCGTATAACGCATAGCCGCAGGACTATCCCCATCAATTGACCCAAAGTTTCCTTGCCCCCATACCATCGGGTAGCGCGTTGAAAAATCTTGCGCTAGGTTTACCATCGCATCATACACTGAGGTATCACCATGCGGGTGATATTTACCAAGCACCTCTCCGACCACCGTAGCTGATTTTCGGAATCGTGACCCTGCATTAAGACCAAGTCCATTCATCGCAAAGAGAATACGCCTGTGTACTGGTTTTAATCCATCACGCACATCTGGAAGTGCACGTGAGGTAATCACACTCATCGCGTAGGCAATAAATGATTCTTTCATTTCCGAGGTAATATTCATCGGAACAATATGTTTATTTTCTGTGTTTTCGTTTTCCATAATTAGTTTGTTTGTGATTGATTTTCTGAAGCTGTATCTTCCTCGTTATTATTTTGAACCTCTTCTGATTCAGAGCTGGTAGTTATTTCTGTTTCGCTATTTGTTTCATTTGTTGATGATTCATTTTCTCCTCCATTTTGGTTTTCGCTAGAATCTTCAGAACTTACTTCAGCCTCAGTATTAGCATTGGTTTCTTGATTTATGGCTTCATTTAATAGCTCAAGATTCTCAGGCGTTAATTCTATTGATTCACGTTGGTCACGTATTTGTGAGCCAATATTTCCAAACTGCTCAATACCAGCATTTAAAATTTGATTAAATGATTCTAAGGCATTTTGTTGCCCCTCTTGTTGATTTGTTTCTTCATCTGGACTAAAGGCTAATATAAGAAGATACGTAATAAAAATAAGAGCCGTTACAATAATAGCCATCGTCCTGACGATATGTGTTTTTTCATGGTCAGGTTTATTGCGTAGTTTTTTGAGATGTTTTTTCATATTTCTATTGCACGTCTAACACAACAACATGCCCATTTAAAGTATCCAAGTCACTTTTCTTGAAAACATATTTTGGTTCTGCAGTTGTTTTTGAAGACATCTCCTTAAGGAAGGTTGAAAGTGAATTTTTGTCGCGGTCTTTTCCGTAATCCATCGGAATGACTACCTTTGGTGCAAAGGCTTTGATGGCTTTTGACGCTTGAACGGGATCGAGGGTTTCTCCACCTCCAATTGGTACAAAGATAACGTCAACTGATTCAATATATTCTTTTGTCTTTTCTGAGATTTCTTTTGGGTCACTAATGTTTCCTAAGAAACAAAATGAAATTCCTTCAAGAGTAAAGAAATAAATAGTGTTAATATATTCTTTCTCATCAATAAGAGCTTTTGAGAGAAATCCTGTATATGAATTTCCATCCACTTCATAACTTCCTGGTCCGTAAATACGAAATGGAATTTTTTCATTGTATTCAGTATTTTCAAATCCATCATAATTTAGGTGACGCGTCGTACATAAGGCCACATCAGAACCGAATTTTGTTGGTTTAATCTTTAGGGTGTTGTCTTTTGATAAAGGGTTGATGGCAATGGCGGTATCTCCTTGAGAAATCTTAAAAAATTGCTTTCCGTGGTATGTAATAATCATAGCTATAGTATATCATAAAAGCCTTTAAAAATTCCGCTGAAATAAAAAAGCCTCTTAAAATGGCAAATAAACTTAAATAAAGCGATTTTTATTTCATAAAAATCGCTTTATTTAAAATTCTACTAACAAAAAAGCCTTAGAAACTAATCTAGGGCTAAATGACACGTTTCAAGGTACTTAGTGTTTCAGTTCTCTTGTCGTTGCTTTTAGATCTTTTCAGCGATACTACAAGTCCAGGGTATAGGGATCCCGAAGTCATAAAATATGTGCTTCTCGTTCAGGCTTATCGCAGCTTATCACGCATATAAAATTCCTCATTTATTACTTAATTTTCTTACTCTTATATATTTTTGAATAAGTACTTTCAATATGTCAAAGAACGATATATATCATAGTAAAATCTATTCTAAGTAATTGCAATACTTATAATAATAAGTAATATAGAAACCAACCTAAATATTTATTAGCGGTTATGTATGTAAACCCTTCCCTCTGAACACTGATGGTTATTGATGAACGGAAGACCATGCAAACTATTTTAGGAACACCGCTCTTTTTAGAGCGGAATTTATATTATATGGACAAAGAAAATACAATCTTAGGTAAACTTCTTGCTTCTTCTGAAACACCTGTTTTAGAACTTGGAGAACTTATCGAAGGAAATGTTATTAGCATTCAAGGAACACAAGTATTCGTTGACCTGAAACCTCACGGAACAGGTATCATCTACGGTAAAGAATATCTAACGGCGCGAGATATGGTACGAAGCTTAAACGCTGGAGACACTATTTCTGCTAAAATCGTAGAACTTGAAAACGAAGATGGATACATTGAACTTTCTCTGAAAGAAGCGAAACAAGCTCTTGCTTGGGGAGAAGCTGAAGAAGCCCTCAAAGGTGGAGAAACTCTTGAAATCATTGTTAAAGAAGCTAACAAAGGAGGTCTTATGTTGGACTGGAATGGAATTTCAGGATTCCTTCCTGCTTCACAACTTAACGCTGAACACTATCCACGTGTAGAATCAGGCGATAAAGATGCTATTGTTAGTCAATTGAAAAAATTGGTTGGACAAAAACTTTCAGTTAATGTTCTATCAGTGAATCCAAAAGAAGGTAAATTAATCTTCTCTGAAAAAGGAGAACGAGCAAGTACTCGAGAAAAATCTATTCCATCAAAATATTCTGTTGGAGATACTATGGAATGTGAAGTTACAGGAATCGTTGACTTTGGAATCTTCTTAAAACTTGAAGAAGGTGTTGAAGGATTAGTGCACATTTCAGAAATGGCATGGTCACTTGTTGAAAATCCACGAACACTCTACAAAGTTGGAGATAAGGTAAAAGCTCAAATTATTGAAATCAAGGATGGAAAAATTTCATTCTCGATCAAGGCTCTTACTGAAAACCCATGGACAACTGTTACGTCAAAATACGAAGTTGGGCAAAAAGTTTCAGGGGTTGTTATCAAACACAACAAACATGGAGCATTGGTTTCAATTGAGCAAGGAGTTGCTGGATTGGTACATATTTCAGAGTTTGAATCTGAAAAAGATCTCAAAGGTCAACTACAACTTGGTCAATCATACGAATTTGCAATTACAACATTCGAACCTAAGGATCAAAAACTTACCCTTTCATTTAAAGCGTAAAAAATAAAAAACACCGTTTGGTGTTTTTTATTTTGTATTATATCTATTCATTGTTTTTTCTCTTCCCTCTTCTACAAGGCTTTTGATGATACGTTCTACTTTTGGAGCATAAGAATTCTGTATTTCAGTAATCTCATCTGGAGAAAAGTTTCCCAGCACATTCGGCTTGATCAATCGTCCATCGTCCAATTTTCGAGAAATTCCAATTCTAATCCGTATAGATTTCTTAGAACCTAAATGATTAGTAATTGACTTAACACCATTATGACCACCATCCCCTCTGTCATAACCAATTTTAATAACACCAAAAGGTAAATCAATATCGTCATATATAATAACAATATGTTCGGGATCAAAATCAACTTCCTTTTTCAAAAAACTCACTACCTCACCTGACTTATTCATAAAGGTTTGAGGTTTTATAAACAAACCTAATCGGTCAGTTCTAATCTGGGCATTCATATATTTATGAGTATTCCACCCATCCTGAAATAGTTCATCAAATATAATCCATGAGACATTGTGTTTCGTATTTTTATATTTTTCTCCTGGATTACCAAGACCAATAATATATATCATGTACTCAGTATAACGAATGCACTAAAAAAAGCAGGTTATGAAACCTGCTGTATTTGTTTTTGATGAATACCCATCATCTCTTCTCTCAATTCTGTGAGTTCGGATATTATTCCATGAATAGACTCAGTAGTCATTTCTGGATTTGAGATAACAAACCTTAATACGTAACCATCAAGTTCTGAATATTTACAAATCTCAACCATGATATTTGATTGCTTTTGATTCAATAGTCTATCAGATACAAACTTAGTAAAGTTGCTATCTGACAAATCTTGAAATGGTGATTTGATTTGTACACATACATTTAAATATTGAGGGGCATGCATTAATTTTAAATATGGTGAATTACTCACACATTCGGTAAAATACTTCGCGCGCTGCAAGTCACGGTCAATCATTTCAGTTAAACCAGAATTTCCTCTCGATAAGAGTAGAGTGCCAAACGGTAACAACCTATCAGACTTACCGCACTCCAAACCTCGTACACCATTATCCAACCCTAAAGGATCTTCATGATAGAGGTATTTAGTAGAACGAGGTGAGAGATTAGCTTGTTTAAGCAGTCCAACATGCTGAGTGACAAAAATACCGCAAGTTAATGTAGACTTAAACGCCTTATGTGCATCCAATGTTACTGAATCTGCTCGTGATAAATCACCAAAAAGTTTCCTGTCATTACTTATCGCCGCAGGTCCTCCCCATGATGCATCAACATGATGCCAAGCACCATACTGAAAACAAAGATTTGAAATAACCTCAACATCATCAAAAGCTCCTAATACTGTTGTCCCATATGTCGAAGAAACAATAATATTATAGCCAGCTTCCTTGTACTCTTTTAAACTTCTTTCTAGTTCTAAAAGGTCTATTGTGCCATCAAAATCAGTAGAGATATAGCAAATATTATCAATACCGAGACCTGCTCTATTCATAGCCCCGTCTTGAGAATAATGAGATTGATCAGAACACATTAGCACAAATCGAGAGTTGCCATTACCCTTATCTCGTGCGTCGGGATAAAAATAATAACGAGCAATCTGAATAGCCATAGCATTTGCTGCCATACCACCTGAGGTGTCAATCGCCTCTGCTTTTTCATAGCCAATAAGGTCATTAATCATATAATCAAAAACTTTTTTGGTAATAACAGAGCCAACTGGATTTGACTTAAACGTCCCACCTGAGTTATTAGCTAAGAGTGCAATAAATGCACCCAAGAGTGCTTCAGATTCTGGTCGTGTATATAACCGAGCATTATTCCCTGGTGCATAGACATTAGGATTATTTTTGAAATATAATTCAGCTAATGCTGAAATCATTTCATTACCTTCTAACTCCTGAATTTTCTCTAACTCCGTTTCAATATCTTTTGGAGTAACATGTACTCGGGCTGTTTGAGGTCGAGATGTGAATGCATCAAGGATATTTAAGAAATTTTCTTTCATAGAAAAATGTTTTAAATTATGAATTATTTATATCTATATTAACGTGAAGAGAATATACATAAACTTGACAAAATACTATTTTATTGCTAATATAATACTTGAATTGTTGTATGGTTAGTTTTGGGTGTACACGTATTTCTAAAACTAACCATAAAACAACAAAACAATGAAATATTTAATGTACCTTTCAGTTATTCTATTTAGTCTTACTTCTTGTAATAATGAAAACCAGGAAAATGATCTGAGCGCTAGTATACCTGATAATATCAATCGTAGTTCTGACCCAGGACATAATCCAAATGGATTAATGAGTTTTGAAGAAAATGAAATAACTTTTTTTGAAGTTAAAATGCATGAGCTTGTGGGAGCAATGACTGACAGTCAAAATGTAATCTTAAAAGATTTTCACGGAAAAAGTGCTCGTTTTGTATTTTCAACTAAAGGTAAAAGATATACTTTTTACTTTGAAAATATAGAAAAACCTACAGACGAAAGAGTTAGCATTTGGGTAAGACCAGAAGGAACTAATTCAAGAAGAGATCTGCTCAATACAGGTAACACTCTTGGTCTTTACCATGAAAAACCAAACTTTGGAAACAATGGTATAAAAACAGAACATTACTATATTGCAGGTGGACCATTTGGAATGCTTACTTCTGATTTACATCTTTCAAAAAAGTATACTGATTTATATCAAGAATCCATTGAGAATGCTCTTGACCATTTTGGTGTCGATAGAACGCAAAGTATGGTGTCAATTGGATTTTAGGTAGATAACAACAAAACATTTACACCCCTCACACCAGTGAGGGTTTTTTCATACAAAAAAACCACCCTCCCCGGGCAGCTCCTTCATATCGTCAACTAAAGCAAACTAACTTCCTAACGAAACCTTGTGTTTCGTTCTATGGCCTTCTTCTC
>JALEGN010000010.1 GCA_022763365.1 Minisyncoccota bacterium
ATATCAAAAAATACTAGGAGAGACAATTGATAGTGATTTTACTAAAGACATAGCTCCAATTTCTGAAATGGAAATGAGAGTTATTGATGAAGAAATAGCAGATAAACTTGGTGATAAAACACTAGGTGAAGATCCTTCACTAGGAAGTGTTGCTGAAGTTAATAATTTTACACTACAATCAGTAAGCAAGAAATTATATTATGTTGCTCCACTAGAGCACTCCGGTTTTTTTAAGTGGTATAACAATGATTATACAACCGGATACATTAAGGTGTCTGCAACGAATCAAAATGACATATCTTTAGTCCAAGAAATTGATGGGAAGCCTATTAAGATTAAGTATCAACCTTCTGCCTATTTTGGTGAAGATTTGTATCGCCATATTTGGAACAATGGATATAAAACAAGTTTGGTAACTGATATCCAATTTGAAATCGATGATGAAGGTTATCCTTGGTGGATAGTCACTAAATTCGAAAAGAAGGTTACCATGGGGGGCTCTGAGGCGGTCGGATGCTTAGTTATTAATCCAGAAACTGGGGAAATAAAAGAATATTCAATTTCTGAAACACCGAAATGGATTGATAGAGTTCAACCGATTAATTTTATTAAAACTCAAATAGACGATTGGGGTGAATATATACATGGCTGGTGGAATTTTTCTGGTAGAGATAAATTAACATCGAGTTCAGGTGCCACTGTAGTTTATGGTAACGATAATCAATGTTATGTGTACACAGGAATAACTTCTGTTGGTTCTGATGAGGGTACTGTTGGTTTTATGATGGTAAACACTGTTACCAAAAAAGTTTTTAGATATAATCGAACAGGAGCTACTGAAGAAGCAGCCAAAAGATCAGCAGAAAGCCAAGTCCAGGAAAAAGGCTATAAGGCTACATTCCCAATACCATATAATGTAAATGGTACACCAACATATTTTATGTCATTGGTGGGGGATGATGGTTTACCAAAAATGTATGCCATGGTTTCTATTCAAAACTATAACATTGTGGGTGTTGGTGGTAATTTAAAGTCAACCTTACGGTCATATCAAAGAGCATTAACTTCAAAAGGAAATGCCACTGGTATCGAAACTAGTTTTGAACGTAAGCAGTTAACAGGATCTATTTCAAGGATTAGTAATGATATTTCAGACGGACAAACAAGCTATTATTTTATACTTGATTCCTCGAATATTATTTTTAGAGGTAGTTCTGATATTTCAGTTGAAATTCCTTTATCAAAGGAAGGTGATGTTTTAAAAATTACCTATGATGATTCTGGTCAACCAGTTACTCAAATAGTTTCTTTTGATAATCTTGAAATAGAAATGATTAAATCTTCGATAAACGAGGAAAGGTTAGAGTATTTTCAAGAAGTTGATAGTACTAATTTTCAAAAGAACGAGTTGAAAAATGCTAACCAGGTATTTGATGACATGAGTGATGAAAAAAAATTAGAATTATTAAAACAAGTAAAAAACCAGTAAGTTTAATCTTACAAAACCCACATATTCATTTATGTGGGTTTTTATTTATATAGATTACGTATCCTATCCATAAACTGACCCAGACGAAAAGGTCCTTGTTTATAAGGGCTTTTTATTATGGTGTATGGCAATGAAGATTATTAGATAAGTAATCTTCTTTTACAAAATATCTATCGACTATTAATGCATTATCAACATCACCATATGAACCAGTTGAACTAGATACTGCAGGGTCAACCGCAGAAAACCCAATTAAGTATTGAGAATTATTAGGGGCACATTGTTCTTCAGGATCAGAACTATTTCCGGCTCCTGGGGGATAATAGAACCAATCAAGTGTTTTTGGAAAACTTTGAATAAACGATTGAACATTAAAATAAGGTTCCATGTCTGATATAAAGCTATTATAGTTAGTTATTTGTGCAGGCTTCTGGTACTGAAAACTAACCATTCATCCGGATACTCCCCATTATCTAAGTTATATAATTCTAAAGCCGTAATAAAACTATTCAATTCAGCAGTAAACCGGGCTTCCCGAGCTCGTTCTCTACTTAATCCCAAAGAACTCACCACAATAGTGGACAATATTCCAATAATAGAAATCACCACCAACAACTCAACTAATGTAAAACCTTTGTTTTTCATATGTTAACTATAGTATTTAGTTTATAATTTTGTATCTAACTACCTTTTTAAGCAAAATATAATTTGTATTTTGTTATACTATGGTCATGAAATATATTGCTACATTGATTACATTTTTAGGGTGTATTATTTTTGCACACTCAGTTCAGGCAGCTTGGTATGATTCGGCTTGGGATTATCGAATTGAGATTCAGTCTGATCAAACACTTGTTGGAAGTACCGAATCCAATATGCCTTTATATCTTGATCTTTCTATTCTCGGTTCTGATTTCTTTAATAATATCAAAAATGACGGTTCAGATATTATAATTACTGAAAGTGATGAAGTAACTCCTTTGGATTATGAATTAGTTTCTCTTGATATAGGAAATGAAACAGGTGAAATTCATTTTAAATCTGATACTATTTCTGATTCAGCTGATACTTCATATTATATTTATTACGGTAATAACGGAACTAACCCATTTATTCCATCTAATATTTGGAATGATTATCGTGGCGTATGGCACTTTGAAGATGATATTAATGGAGATGACCCAGAAAATTTAGGAGTAGCAACACTTTCAGCTATTGATGGTGGCGATGGAGGATGGGCAGTATTATTTGGAGATAATCCAATAGGTACAAACCTAAATCTTGCAATTGATGAAGACCAGGTTGGAGATACTGACAGAGCGCATACCACAGAACAGGTATCGTATTGGATTTTTGAAGATGGTATCGAAAATATTGTAAATAGTTCAGGTGATGTTATTGGAGAAGTTGGTATTACCGATACTATTGGTGCAAATATCTCTTCAGTAAGTTTTAATAATGCATACACTAATCCTGTGGTTGTTGTAACACCAAATTATATTTCAGGTGTTCCTGCGGTTGCTCGCATTGATAATCTAGATACGAACGGATTTGATACTTTTCTTCAGAATCCAACACCAAGTACTGAGGCAGGAACACCAGATAATGCAAAAGTTTATTATATTGTTCTAGAATCAGGTAGTCATATTCTCCCAGGAAACATACCAGTAGAAGCTGGTTCAGTAACAATAACAGGGGTGAATAATAAAAGTAACTATAATAATACTGAGATGGTTCAAATAACTCCATTGCAGTCATATAGCGCTCCAGCAGTTCTTGGATCAATTCAAACAAATAATAATACTCAGTGGCAAACTTTCTGGGCATCAGATGGAAATCAAATGAATCCACCTACAGGCTCAAATATCTATGTTGGACGACAAACTGGAGAAGAACTTACTCCAGCTGTTGTTGATGAAACCATTGGTTATATCATTGTGCAGGCTCATGCTGAAAATAATGGCGGTTTTGAATCTCGTGCTGCACTTGGAGTTGATACTATTGCTGGAGTTGCCAGCGCTCCTCCCTATGCGTATCCAGGATTGACGGGTTCTAGTGGAGGTATTTTAGGATTTACTGATAGTACCGTAAATAATTTTAATACAAGTTTAATTGGAGACATCAGTTCAACAGCAGGTCAGCTAGGAATAGGGTCAGATTTCAGTGGTTCCAGTTCTCGTGCTCCAATTTCTGGTTTAACGTATAGTAATAATAACTCTCTTAATGAATTAACAGCTTCTTTCTGGGTTAATACTTCTGATACAGCACGATCCGGTATCTTTGACTTTGATCGTTCAGAACATTGGCAGTTGGGTTTGAATTTTCATAATGCATCTGGGCAGCAAGGAACTATTTCTTTTGATACCGCATCATCAACAAACGGTATTCAAGATTTAAATAGTTCTACAATGATTAATGATGGTGATTGGCACCATGTAGTAGCAGTCTTCGATGAAGCTGATCCAACTGATAAGAAAATTTATATTGACGGTCAACTTGACGTATCGGTAAATCAACACACAGGTTCTTTGGGTACGGGTGTAACACGTTATGGAATTTTTGGTGATGGTTCTGAGGATGGATCTGGGAGTGGGACATCGAATAATTTGCCCTTTGAAGGTTTTCTGGATGAAGCACGTATTCAGCATAGAGCTGTATCGGCTGGTTGGATTGAGACGTCTTACAACAATCAGTCAAACAATGCTACATTTTGGATTGTAAACTCACCTGAACAAGAAAATAATCCTCCCGCTGCGTCGACTAACTTATTTTTCAATCATACAACTGCTCAAACAGGACTATCAGACCCCATTGATCTTGAGCTAGGAACTAATACTCCATATTTCTCAGCTATTTATAATGGTGATGGAGATACTGCAACCAGAGCTTACATCCAGGTTACAACTGACCCTACATTTACGACTATTAATTATTGGGATTCTGGATGGTTTGATTTATCAGTATCAGTAAATGATGGAGACCGTAGTAATGATCTTGAATATGACGGAGGTCAAGTTGGTGCTTCTTCAGCACTTCTATCCTTGACTGATGATGATGGTCCTATTACGTATTATTGGCGAATCGCTTTTGAGGATGATACTGGAAATCAGGGTATATTCTCTGATATTGCAACTTTCACATTCTTGGATACTCCAAGTATTCCAGGGAATGTGAGCGCTACGAAGGTAGAGGGAAGTCCAGATAGTTTCATCGTGAATTGGCAAGATACCTCTACTAATGAATCTCGTTTTGAGGTTCAATTTCGAGAAAATACAGGTTCTGGGTTTGGAGCCTGGCAAACAGTGACGCTACCAAGCCCAAGCCCAACACCAGCAAATACTACAACCTGGCCAATGCAGAATACAGTAAATAATGCATCCTATAATTTTAGAGTTCGTGCATGTAATGCTGTTGATTGTTCCGTTTGGCGAGAGGATCCTGTTGATCATTTTACCGATCCGGATGCGCCGGTTGATGTTTGTTCTGAATATAATAGTGATACTGATTTCTCAATAACATGGACTAATCGAGCTATATTTGATGAATCCCGTATTAATCAATGTGAGGATGGTGATTGTCTAACCGAAACATTTACCACAATTGCATCAAATCAATTAGAACCTGGACCTGTTTCATCTGTAGGTACGACTGCAAATAGTTTATATCGCTGGTCAGTAACTGCTGATAATGGTGTGGTTAGTTCTGAACCTACGTATACGAATATTGAATTTACAACTCCTTCAGCTCCAACAGATATTGAGGCTGTTAGAGCCTCAGATACTATTATTAATTTATCTTGGACTGATACGAGTGATTATGAAGATGGTTATCGAATATATGTTTCAATAGACGGTGGTGCCCAAGTTGAATTAACTCCAGGAATTAATACCGTAGGGGAAAACATTACTACTTATACCTATACTAGTGCTGAGGCAGGTCGGTCCTATATTTTTGATGTGAGAGCCCATATCGCACAAATAAATTGTGGGGTAATTATAAATGACGCGTTATTATCACCAAGCTCTCTTTCTGATGAGGTGATAACAACTCCTGCTGCCCCGTTAATTAGTAGTGGTAGTTATGTAGCTGACGATGATATTCTCGTTTCATGGCTCGATCAAAGTAGTAATGAAGATGGATTTAATATTTATGTTCGAGAAAATAATGGACCTTGGACGCTAGCTGGTTCGGTGCTTGAAAATATTACAAACTTTAATTACACAGCAGGCTCGGCAAATAATGTATATGATTTTTACATTGAGTCTTTTCTTAATCCATCCTTACCAGAAAATCCAGATGGTTTAACGAATACCAATGGGCCAAGTGAATTTAAGAGAGTATATACAGCACCATTAGCACCAGTAATTACACAAGACAATATCTCATCAACAAGTGCTGATGTTCTAGTTATAGATAATGCATCATATGAACTTGGGTTTTCTATTTATGATGAAACAGACGATAGTTTTGTTCAGTCTATTGCGTCACCGAATATTACAAATTTCAATGAATCAGGTTTAATACCAAATACGAGCTATAGCCGATATGTGCGGAGTTATGTTGAAAATGATGGTGTCCGCGTTGAATCACTCAACTCAAATATTCTTAACTTTACAACTTTGGCTAATTCACCATCAGATCCATTAGTGGTGGAAACGACTCCTGGAGTAGTTGATGTTTCGTGGCAATCTGGAGGTAATCCAACCGGAACTGAATTTTTTATCCAAAATATTGTTACCGGTCAAAGTTCTGGATGGTTAGCTGATATTCTTTCATTCAATGAATCAGGTTTGAATTGTGAGACTCTGTATACTTACGAACTTAAGGCACGAAATAGTGATTTAGTCGAAACAGGTGACGAAATACTTGAAATTACAACCGGTTCATGTGTAAATGATTCCTCCCCCCGTTCCGGCGGCTCCCGAAGAGTTTCTCAAGAAAGACTCGATGATATCTTCAATTCGGATGAACCAGTCACTTCAACAGAAGAAGAGGAAGAGTCTATTGAAATAGTTGATACCTGTTCAAATCAAACACTCTTCACTCAAAATATGCAGCAAGGAGATCGTGATGGTAATTATTCAGCTTGGCAACAGGGAACTATTAATGAAATTAAAAAACTCCAAGTCTATATGAACCTTGGAGAATATCGATCAGGACCTATTGATGGAATTTTTGGTCCCATTACAGATAGTGCAACCAAACGTATGCAAGAAGCATTCAAGGTACGTAATGATGGACAAGTAGGACCTATTACACGCTCAGCAATCAACGATACCTGTAATAGCCCACACCCAGAATTAACGAATAGTGTATTAACAACTATTCTTAATTTCTTATAAAAAACACCTTGATAGGTGTTTTTTATTCGCTTGATTAACTTGAAACAATATCAACATTTAAGATTACTTCATCAGAGGTAGTGTATACGCCAGTTGTTCCAGGGCGTTCAATACCAAATGATGAAAGGGTAATCGTTCCTGACCCGGCGAGTGAAATACCAGATTCTATCTCATTTCCTGAGAGCATAAATGGAACTTGATTTGTTGTTCCATCGATAGTCACATCTACCACAATTTCTTGATTCAAAGGGAAGTTTACTTCAGCATTATTAATTTCAGCCATAATGCTTTCTCCAAT
Organism: Minisyncoccota bacterium; assembly: GCA_022763365.1. Classification (GTDB taxonomy): domain Bacteria; phylum Patescibacteriota; class Minisyncoccia; order Phycocordibacterales; family UBA1006; genus UBA1006. The sequence goes on from JALEGN010000010.1 coordinate 7,130, forward strand.
TAATCCAACAACATAGTCATCACGACCATCAGATCCAGTTGAAAGAGAATTCGTTGCAATCATAAGGTTTGCATTAAGCATGCCATTTTCATAATCTACGGTCCCATCAATATCTGACCCTGTTCCTACCACGGTTTCAGCTGGCTGACCAAAGTATTCTTTTTGAATGCTGTAGCTGGTGGTTCCGCTGATTGATGATTCTGATTCGATCATCATATCCTCGTTGTTTGAATTTTCTACTTGCTCTGTGGTATTTTCAGTTGTTACTGAATTTACCTCATTTGTTTCGTCATTTTGGCTCACATGCCAAATTCCGACTCCTAATAATACGATTAAAATAATAATTCCTAAATTTTTCATAATGTACAAAGTGTAACATATTTAAAAATAAGGGCATTATTTGTTCTTGAAATGACTATAGATACTAATTGCAATACTCAGAATAATTATTACGACCAGAATAATAATAAAGGATGAACCAAAGTATTGTGCCAGATATTTTCCACCCCAAATCCCACCAATCGCCCATAGGTATGAACCAATCAGAACAAAGAAAATATATTCCCCCAAATGCATCTTTCTGGCACCTGCAAATAATGCCGGTGTCGAACGAATAACCGGTATGATTTTCCCAAATATGATCACGAGGGCAGCATGTCTATCAAATAAATCCCATTTTGATTGTTGCTTTTCTGCATACACAAAATCACGTACTTTTTTAAAATGAAGGAGTTTTTGTCCAGCGAAAAAACCAATCAGGTCACCAATCAAACTCCCAATAGCTATAATATGAACAGCTAACCATGGATTAATAAACCCATCTTCAGAGAGTCCACCAATTAGTAATGATACCGTTCCCCCTGGTAAGAAAGAGCCAATAATAGGAAGACCCTCACCAAAGGCAAAAGCAAAAACTAAAAGATAACGAAACAATTCAGGTAACCCTAGGAATAGACTGTGTAATTGTTCATAGGATGATTCCATAGCTGTATATTAATATACTGAAAAAATAAAAACACCGTGATGGTGTTTGTTAACTAAGTGCCGGAAGAATCTGTTTTTTTCGTGATACAACACCAGGAAGAACTACTGTATGAGAATCAGTATCAATATTAAAACCTGATGTTATCAGAGATTTTGTTTCAGCATCTGGAATTAAAGCAATCGCCTCTTCTTTTAAAATATCAATCGCAAACAGAAGAATCTGTTCCACGTTATCTTGTTCTTTGATGAGCTCATACGATTCAATAATTTCATCATAGCGATCAAGTACGATTTTAGGGTTCGTAGTTTCAAGGACGGACACGCGAGTTTGTTTCCCATTGATTTCATAAATCTTACTATCCATGCGAACCAGCTCGGCGGCAGAGAATTCACTAATATTTGATTTTGCTTCAAACATTTTTACTGCGTAGTCCGAAATGGTAATATCAATTGTCTTAGCTAAAGATTCAGCAAGTGCTCTATCTTCATCAGTAGTTGTTGGGCTTCGAAATTCTAAAGTATCAGAGATAATTCCTGAAAGCATGAGTCCCGCAATATCTCGTGGTAAATCCTTAACTTCTATGTTCATAACGTTATATATAACCGTCATGGTTGAAGCGTAGGGTTGGATAACAATTTCTCGTGGAAGATTTGTTTTAAGGGTCCCTGTTAATTTATGATGATCAATTATTGAAATAATCTCAGCATCATTTATATTTTCAAAAAGCTCATCAAGGTTATTGGTATCAACAATGGCAACCTGATCCTCATCACTAATCGTGTCTAATATCTTTGGCATGGTAACTCCAAAACTTTCCATAACAAATTCAGCCTCGGTATTCACGGGTCCCAGTATATAGGGAGTTGCGTTTTGGTTTCGATGAGTATTCAAAAACCAAGCCCAGACAATTGCGCTACAGCTGGCATCAGTATCTGGTGATCGATGACCAAAAACTTTTATTTTGTGTGATGTATTCATGACATCAAGTATAGGAATTTTAATAAAGGAGAGCAAGATACTATTTTGTTAGTTCATTTTTGATTTTCAATAAGCCTTCTTTTATTTTATGTATAACATCTTGGTTATATTCAAATTCATTTTGACTATCAATATATGCATTAATAATTTCAGGATTTTTGTCTTTGAAGGAATTCAAACATTCTTCTTTAGAAATATTTCCATCCACAAAACCTTCTAATATACTTTTCTCATGCAGTGGCTCTATGTAGGTTGCGGCAAGTTCTTGATGAGTAACATGTACTGGTATATCAAGACTCTTAACGACTAATCCTTTATTTGAATGACCTCGTCTGCGGAGTTCTTGTTCATAAAAAGGAAGGTCGAAAATGTCGGAATAAGGAACAAGGAAGTCATATTTTTTATTTGTTGTTAATATTTTTGGATCGACGATTCTCGCGATCATTAATGCGTAGACTTTTTGGAGGTATTTTTTTGATGTATTGTCTGTAATATTTTCTGTTAATTCAATAAAATATTTAAAATGATTAACTAGGTAATCTTCTATATGAGAGTTTTGCTCTACCATCTTTTGGTACATTTGTGCATGAATTGATACTGACCACATTTCACCTGCAAAAACAGGAGGGTTATCATCTGCTCCATAATCTAAATCATTATAATAAAAAAGTTTGTCTACGTTGTGAGCGTCATCATTAACTATTTCAGATCGTTTTTTGATAAATGCAGATTGTTCATAATCAGCTAATAATGTCCCATGGGCTGTCAGATCATGATTAAACCACCCTGCAACATCATTCAAGAGTGCGCGTATCTCTGGCCATTCTTCCATATCTTTAACCAAAGATATACACCTATCATCAAGTGAAATACCAGCACTCATTAAAATATATTTGATCTGATTATTTTCACGAATACGTGTTTCAACAAAACCAATACCAAGGTGATAGCTTTTTTCAGAATCTTTATAAACTGGAATTTTAGAAAAGGTATCGATAACAACTTCGTAATCTTCACCATTGTTAGTTGGCGCAAGAGAGCGATTTTTGACAATAAAAGGCCCTGTATTACAAAACAAAAAGGAAAACGGAGTAAATATCCTCTCTGGCCCGAATGGAGAATGACTTTTTATCATATACAATTCTTTAAAGGATTGTTGTGTTAGCGAATAAAATGGATCTATTTTTTTAAATTCTGAGTCGAGATCATCACAAGCATTTCGCACAAATTTTTCATAACAGTCTACGAAATAGAGTTTGAGTTCATCAGAAGATTTTTGTGTGAACTCACGTATAAAATTAATAAATTCGTTATATTGTTCTTCTTTATTCGCTGATATAAGGTCAGGCATAGTAAAATAAGGACGGAGATTTCGCATAAAAGATTGTTGCATATTTTTATCATAGTACGAAGTACCCTCAGCATCAATATTAATTGTAATTAATACACCTCGACCTTTTGATAACAATCATTATACTAAAGAGTATATGGATGATGATATTTATAATTATGGTGGCCCTAAGTTAACGGTCGATATTGTGACATTTTTGTATAACCTCAAAACACTTGAGTTAAAGGTCTTGTTAATTAAACGTGATACGAAACCTTTTCTCGGCATTAATGCCTTACCAGGAGGATTCATCCGTGAAGATGAGAGTTCTTTTGAAACAGCAAGTCGTGTTCTTCAAGAAAAAACAGGTATTACTTCAATGTACATAGAACAAGTCAAAACCTTTGATTCAATCAATCGTGATCCTCGAGGACAAATTTTTTCAGTTGCATACATGGCTTTGGTCAACGAAGAGGAACTTCCTGATGGTCTTGATGCAAGGATTACACAACGACTGTCAATTTCTGAGATTTTTTCATCAAAAACGAAGCTCGCTTTTGACCATAAAGAAATCATTCAATATGCCTATAATCGCCTGCAGGCTAAAATATCGTATTCAAATCTTTCGGCGCTTTCACTGCCACAATATTTTACGCTTCCAGACTTACAAACCGTATTTGAGATTGTTTTAGGTGAAACAGTCGATAAAAGAAATTTTAGAAAAAAAATTACAACCTTCGGCTTCCTCAAAGAAACCGATAAAAAGAGAAAAGGGGAAAGTAAACGACCAGCCCAGCTCTACACCAATAAATACAAAAAGATTGTTACTTACGATCGTCTTATATAGTTGACACAAAACATAAATTATTGACATTTATGTTTTTTTATTGTCTTTAATATGAAGTGTAAAAAAAACACTTGCTAATTCAAAAAACAAGGAGTATAGTAATAACAAATAAGTTAAGTGTAATAAATACACTTAATAAGCACATTGTTAACTTAAAAATAAAATGTATGAAAACGTTTAATCTTGATCCAGATTTTACTCCCTATGGGAAGAGTGAATCGTTTGAACAATTCACATTCCCAAGCGGATTTGAACACCACGTTAAATTACCGACATTAGAACCAGGAGAAGAAGTTCGTGTGTCAACACGCATCAATTCATCAGATGATGTTATGAAACTTCTCTTGCTATCAGATGCATTGGAGAGAATGAAGGTTGTTAAAAAAGAACTCTTCATTCCCTATTTACCCTATGCTCGGCAAGATCGAATGATGGCACAGGGGGAACCTGTATCACTGAAGGTGATAGCAAACCTTATTAATCAAATGGGTTTTCATCAGGTAAGCATTCTTGATGCTCACTCACTCGGTACAGAATTATGTATCGAAAATTATAGAGCTATCGATAATAGCCAATTGGTACAAACCGTTTTAGAAACACAGGAAGAATACCTCGTTATCTCACCAGATGCTGGCGCGTATAAAAAGATATTCTCATTGTGTAAGAACATTGGATACCAAGATGGTATTGTTTCTTGCGGCAAGGTACGGAACCTTGATACCGGAAGAATTATCAATATCACAACTGATGGAACACCTGTTGAAGGGAAAGAACTCATTATTGTTGATGATATTTGTGATGGCGGCATGACCTTTATTCTTTTAGCTCAAAAGCTGAAAGAACTTGGTGCAGCAAGCGTCACACTTATTGTTACCCATGGGATCTTTTCCAAAGGTGAAGAGCAACTGAAAAAATACGTTGATAGAATCTATACAACAGATTCAATTAATAACATTTCTTCAGAGTATATTACGCGATTTTCTATTGAAAATCTCTATAACAAACAATTACATAATCTTTAAAACAATTACTATGGTAGTTACAAGCAACAACCCACTGTTGGGTACAGACGTTTACAAAATGGGTCATATGGAACAATATGCCCCTGGATGTAACAAGGTATATTCATACCTCATCGCACGAAGCGATAAGCAATACGATCACACCGTTTTCTTTGGACTTGAGTATTATCTCAAACAGTATTTGTCTGTGAAACTGACGCCGGAAATGGCAGAAGAATTTATCCAGTATGCTGGTATGATTCTCGGTTCAGTAAATGAAAAAGGAGAAGTGGTACCGCGGATTATTTCAGATGATGTCCAATCGAAGATTCGAAAACTTTGCGAATTAGGATATTTTCCTATAGAAATCAAGGCCGTTCCAGAAGGAACCGTTATGCCGGTACGTAATGTTCTTATGACCTTAACGAATACCTTACCTGATTTTCATTGGGTTGTGGGATTTGTTGAGAGTCTTATTCTAAAAATTTGGGATCCAATTACTACCGCTGCCTGTGCTCTTCAGTACCGCCAAATGGTTGAGAAATATTTTGACCAAACGGTTGATGAAGAGATGCATTTCTTAAAAGACTTCAGTGTTCACGATTTTGGATACCGAGGTTGCAGCAGTGAAGAACAAGCTATTCTTACCGGTGCTGGATTCCTTCTTAATTTTAAAGGGAGTGATACGGTGCCAGCCTTACCATTTGTGATTAATCACTATGGTGCTGATCCTAAGGGGCCAATTATGTTCTCAGTTCCTGCGAGTGAACACAGTGTTATGTGTTCATTTGGAAGAGAAGATGAATTATCAGCTTTCCGAAATATGCTCAGGTTATACCCTGAAGGTATTGTGAGCATTGTATCTGACACCTTTAATGTCTATACCGTGCTTACTGATTTTGCCCAAGAGTTAAAAGAAGAAATTCTTTCTCGTGATGGTAAAGTCGTTTTCAGGCCTGATTCAGGTAACCCCGAATATATCATTTGTGGTGACCCAGAAGCTCCTGTAGGAAGTAATGAATACAAGGGTGCTGTCAGATTACTCGATGAGATGTTTGGAAGTACTGTGAATTCAAAAGGATATAAGGTGCTCAATCCAAAGGTTGGTTTGATTTATGGTGATGGGATGTATTTAGCTCGTTACGAGCGAACCCTGAAAAGACTTGAAGAGATGGGCTATGCTGCTACCAATTTAGTTATTGGGGTTGGCGGTATTCTTCGTAATCATTCACGTGATACTTTAGGTTTTGCTATCAAGGCTACCTATGTTGAGGTTGATGGGATTCCTCGAGAAATTGAAAAGGACCCGATTACCGATAGGAAGAAAAAATCTCATAAAGGCCTCCTGAAGCTTCGCTACAGTGAAGAAGAGGGATATGTAACCGAAGATCAAGTGACGTTTGAGCAAGAATCAGAAACACTTTTGAAGCCCGTTTTCAAAGATGGTCAGATTCTTCAAACCCAAAAGTTTGAAGATATAAGATCACGTGTTGAAGAATTCTTGAACAATTGAAAAAATCTACCCCTCATTTGGGAGGGGTAGTTTTTGGCGTTTTTATTCATATTATTTTTGTTACAATATTAAGGTATGAAGAAGATACTGTATATAGATATGGATGGGGTAATTGTTGATTTTGAATCAGGTATTCTTGCGATCAGTGAAGAGGAGCGAGAAACCTATGCTGAAAAATATTCCCGTTGCCCAGGTATTTTTTCAAAAATGAAACCTTTACCTGGAGGGATTGAAGCCGTGAACACCCTAAAAGATAAATATGATGTGTATTTCTTATCGGCTCCAAATTGGGAAAATAGTAGCTCATGGTCTGATAAGGTTGATTGGATAAAATGTTATTTCCCGGATATGGAGAAAAGACTTATCTTGTCACACAACAAAAACCTTAATCATGGGGATTATCTTATTGATGATCGATTGAAGTATGGTGCTGAAGATTTCCCTGGAAAACATATTCATTTTGGAACTGAAGCATTTCCTAATTGGGAGAGTGTTCTTGATTATTTATAAACAAAAAACCAGAAATGGTTTTTTGTTTTGATATACTTATACGTATGTCTAACATTCATCAAGAACTTCATACACGTCCAACCTTTGTTGAAATTGATATGCAAAAACTTCGCCACAACTATGATGAAATTAGGAATCAATTAGATGGTCAAAAAATGCTGTGTATTGTAAAAGGAAATGCCTATGGTCACGGTATTGTTGAGATGGCGCGCGCCTTTGAGTCCTATGGAGCTGATTATTTGGGTGTTGCTATTCCAGAAGAAGGCGTAGAATTACGTCGTTCAGGTATAACAATTCCCATCCTCGTTCTTTCAGCTATTTCAGATCGCCAAATTCCAATATGTATTCAATATGACTTAACGATTACTGCACCATCTGATGAAAAACTTGATGCCATTGATGCAGCAGCTAAGGTTTTTGGAAAACAAGCAAAAGTTCACTTGAAGGTTGATACGGGTATGGGTCGCATCGGCGTGAATTGGCAGCGTGCTGAGAAATTCCTTCCTATTTTACAATCATCTAAAAATATAGATTTTGAAGGTCTCTATGCGCATTTTGCTATGAGTGACGAAGAATCAGATTTTACACAAAAACAAATCGAACGTTTTGATACGGTTATTGAAATGTTTAATAATAATGGTTTTGATTTCCAATATATTCACCATGCAAATTCAGGAGGTATCCTTTTCCATTCACATGCGCGTTATTCGATGGTGCGTGCAGGTATGATTCTATATGGATTATTTGAGGGTATTGATCTTCCAGCGCACATTAATTTACAACCTGTTATGAACTGGAAAACAGAGGTTGTGTATTTTAAATTTATCGAAAAAGGTATGGGTATTGGATACGGACATCACTTTGTCGCTGAAGATGATACACGTATCATAACGGTTCCTGTTGGTTATGCTGACGGATTTCAACGTGCCATGGGAACCAAAGGTCATGTGATATTACGAGATATCCTATATCCTATTGCTGGACGAGTATGTATGGATCAAATGATGGTTGATATTGGGAGGAACGGAACAGCGTATAAAGGGGATGAAGTTATTCTAGTCGGTGAATCAGAGAATCAAAAAATTACCTTTTTTGATATTGCAGATTGGAGCGGGACCAGTATTTACGAATTGTTGTCTCAGATATCCTATCGGGTACCAAGAATCTATGTACGAAATGAAATAAATAGATAATATAAAACCTATGTCTAGATATAAAAAAATAAAAATACCTTTTCTTATTGGGTTGTCGGTGGTTGTGCTATTGGGAGTTTTCTTCATCACAATTGTTCAAAAACAGTCAACTATTTTTCCAAGAAATAATTCATTACCAGATATTAGTTTTCAAGAATTAAATAATAAAATATCAATTGGTGATACAAAAATTATTACCGAGCAGTATCTTTCAGGAAGCTATCCAGAAATTAAGGGAAAATCTCCTGTAGCTGTTTCAGCTCGAGAATATATACAAAGGCGTATCAATGAAGACGCTGCTTTTGCGGCAGATGAGGTTCCTGAATTCAGAACTATTACAGAAGATAGTACGCGAACCTATGGACTTGAAATCCAAGCTGAATACCTATCATCCATCAATACTGACTCTATCGTATTAATTGAAAGTCAATATATCGGTGGAGCCAATACACGTGATAGCTTTACAAGCTTTACACAAAATAACGATGGTGAGTTGATAGAGCTCTCTGATCTTGTTACTGAAATTTATCACGCCCAATTTATTAATGATCTCCAGGAGAAATTATTAAATTATTCTATTGATGGAGTTGGTCCAGTAACTCTTTTTAGCGATACGATTGATAGAATTCGTTTTGAAGATATTAATCAGTTCGCTATCTCAGATGAAGATCTTATTCTTTATTTTGATAAGGGATTTGTTGGTCCAGGTGCGATTGGTCCAGTTATCATTACATTTTCAAATTATGAAACAACATTGAATTCATATTTAAATGAAGCAGAATTTACAACTGATCGTCGTGGATTTTATTGGAGTCTTGAAGACACCAGTGGGGAAGATACCACCAGCCCAGAAACAACTCTTGTCTTAGTTATGCAAACGGTTGATGGTCAAGAACGTATAACTGTAGATACCATTAACGCTGGTTGCCGAGAGCTTGATGAGCCTATTTCATTTGAAGATGGACAAGAGGTTGAAATTTTACCAAGTACCAAACTCGTTCAATGTTACTACGCAGGCAATGGCGCAGAATATCGAATTAATGTGGAAAATGAAAAGGTTTTAGTAGAGCGTAAATTCCTTGAAGAACCGCATCCAGAATTTGATACTCCTGATTATGAGTTCGAAACACTTATAGAATTATAAAAACAGCACATCTGTGCTGTTTTTTAATTAATATTAAAATAAGTGAAATTTTGACGATATTAATATTATTAAATATAATAAAATTATGGAAAATTTAGAATATAATGCAGAAAGTAAAAATCCGAAAGATCTGCTATATGAAGAAATATATTCTTTAAATAGTGATTTACGTTCTTTAAAAAAAGATATGGGTTACGAAGGAGAATTAATGATGTTTTTATTGGGAAATAAAGATGTTCCTCTTGAAGTTAAAGAAGAGGGGCTAAAAGAAATTGAACAACGTTTTGATTCCGAACCTGAAGTTATTGATATAAAAAATAAAATTAGTGAAATAGAAAATAAAATCCAAGAAATTGATAATAGTGAAAAACAAGAGAAAATAGACTCTTTTCCAGAGAAGAAAAAACTAAAATTAGACAAAATTAATGACTTACATAATAAATATCAGTCACAATATGAAAGGTATGAAGTGATTAGAAAAAAGCTAGCTACTATTTTTGAAGAAAAGATTCAGCCAGGAATTGATGTAGGTATGGATAGAGAGATCGCTAGAAGAACTTATGTAAATGGTACTGAATATAATGGTTATCCTGACTATATTAAAAGCATTGAACGTATTAATACGAGAATAGCTGATGCAATTTTGAATTTAGAAATTACATTAGAAGAGGTTAAAGATTTGGAAGTAGAAAATATGAATAAGTTAGATAAGGTTTCGTCAACTCAATTTTTATTACGTGATGTTAAGGATGAATATTTCCAAAATGAGGTTAAAAATTTAGAAGAAAGATTAGATAGATTAGAATTATAAAAACAGCACATCTGTGCTGTTTTTTAATGATTGTGATCGTCATGGTCATGGTGTTCATGTTCATGATCTTTTTCATCCATAACAATTTCTTCTTCTAAAATTAATTCATTGTCATGTTCGTGAATGTGCTCATCTTCGTCATGATGCTCTTCGTGATGATCATGTCCGTGGTCGTGATGTGCATGGTCGCCGTGTTCATGGCTGTGTCCACCACCTAAGGCAAAACTAATTCCTGACATTGTAATAATTCCGATAATGAGTGCTGAACCTAATTTTTTAGTTTCCTTAGCTTTAATAATTGTTCGCACTGGAAATAAATCAAAGAATACAATTCCTAGAAAGAATGCTCCCACAGCTCCTAACAAATACCCCTCAATGATTGTGGTGTTAATCAAAAAGGCTCCTATAAAAATTCCTATGAAAATTGATAGTGCTGTAATAATATTTCTGACTAAGGCTTCACGGTTTGTATAGCCTGATTTTCGTAATACGAAAAATTCAGAAATTTCTTGCGGCGCTTCGTGTAGCATAATTGAAAGGGTATTGGTATATCCCAAAGCAAAACTACTTCCAAACGAGGCTACCAATAGTAGCCCGTCAGCAATATTATGAATACTGTCGCCAATAAGAATTTTTATGGCGGAGCGTTTTGAATGTTTATGTTCATGCTCATCTCCTTTGTGTCGGTGAGCCGGAAAAACTCGGTATAAAAGAGCATATGCCAGAATACCAATACTAATTGAAATAAGTGCTTTTTCAAATTCAAGGATTTCAAGGCTCTCTTTAATAAGTACATAACTCGTTACCAAGAATACTCCTCCTGAAAGAGCCGTAAAAAAATTAAGATTTTCTTCAATATAATTGGCGAGTTTTTTATGACTCTTAATTATAAGAAGACCGATAATTGAGACCGCAGCCACTGCGAGTCCTCCAAAAATTGTATAGATATTTATCATATGTTGTTATTATATTTTTTTGCAAATTATTTGCAAACTAATATATCAATATTTGCATATTTTTGCAAAAATGAAATCATGGATGTTATGAAGGAATTATTACAATCTAAAGGTCTTTCGGTGACCAAGCAACGCCTGGCCCTACTTGAAACCTTAAATAAAGCAAACAAACCGGTAACTATCGATGAAATCTCTTCACTGCTTGAGACTCCTATGGATACCTCAACGATGTATCGATCAATTAAAGTGTTAGTTGATCATGGGCTCGTTTATCAAACTGATTTTAGAGAAGGTGTTTCCTATTTTGAGTTTCAGGGAGATCAACACCATCATCATATGGTATGCACTGCGTGTAAAGCGCGGAAACGCATTGATGTGTGTATGAGTTCATCTTTTGATGACCTCAGCAAAAAACATTCTTTTACTATCACTAATCATATTTTTGAAATATTTGGACTATGCGAAAACTGCTCATAATTGTATTATTTTTATTCACGCTACTTCCTGGATGGGCGAATGCTCAGGAAAATACCAATCCGGGTAATGATGAATTTTTCGGAGAATACCGCTCTGGAAAGATTATTGATGTGACGACGGATGATAATGGACTGCGTCTCTATCTTACCCGGATGAGTAATGGTGAAGTTCTTGAGGTAAATACCTATGGTGAAACCGTTAAGGTAGGATCAAAGATATATATTGAATATTTTCCAGCAACTGACACTTTTAACTACGCAACGGTAGATAGGAGTGGGCCTATTTTCCTACTGACCATATTATTTGTCGGAAGTATTTTAATCCTTGCAGGGAAAAAAGGAGCACGCTCATTAATCAGTTTAGTTCTGAGTTTCGTCCTCCTCTTCTTTGTATTGGTCCCAATGTTAACCAATGGGTTTGATCCAATACTTACAACCTTAATTTTTGGACTCTGTGTTTTGTTCCTCAGTATTTTCGTAACTCATGGATTTAATAGGCAAAGCCTTGTTTCATTCCTTGGTTCATTTGCATCAATTTTAGTTGCCTTGATACTGCTTCAGTTAGCAACAGAAATGGTATCGGTGAGCGGACTTATTAATGAACATATTGGTCAGTTAAATTTTGAACTAGGAAATACTTTGAACCTCGTACGCATTGTTTCAGCGGGAATTATTATTGGTATTTTGGGAGTGCTTGATGACATCACCATTACCCAAGTGGCTGTTGTGAGAGAGCTCTCTTCTGACACAACATTATCGAAGTCAGATATTTTCAAAAAATCATTGCGCGTTGGGCGTGATCATATTTCATCGCTCGTAAATACCTTGGTGTTTGCGTATATGGGATCAACGTTACCGTTGATTATGTTTGTTTCTTTGATTGATGTTCCGTTTATGATTTTAATTGGTCAGGAATTTATTTTTATTGAAATCATTCGTTCGTTGATTGGAGCGATAGCTCTAACTATTGCCGTTCCAGTGACAACCTATCTAGCCGTCTATGTTTTTCTAGGAGCGATCAATAAAGATGAGAAAAGTTTAGAAAGTGCCTGTGGTCATACCCACCATTAAAAAATGCCGAGAAGGCATTTTTTTGCTAGAGTAGAATTATGAAACTTTTAAAAAATATTGTGTACTACGGTATCATTATTTTTTCACTCTGGTTTATGTGGCATACCTTTACGAAAACGCCATGTGACAGAATTATTGAATATGATATTAGCTATGACGATCGTTTTCGTATTACCGAAACACAGTTTTTATCTTTTGTGGAACGTGCAGAGATTCCATGGGAAGAAGCCGCAGGGAAAGAACTGTTCCGTTATTCACCAGGCGCTGATTTTAAAATTAATTTGATTTTTAGTGAGGAACAAGAACGTCTCTATGAAGGAAATGATATTTCGGCAAATCTTGATCAACAGCAGGCTGATCTTGATTCACTGCAAACACGTTATCAATCAGCTGTCAGGCGTTACGAAACCAGTCTTCGTCAATATGAATCACAGGTACAAAGCTATGAATCTGAAGTCGAATACTGGAACAATCAAGGTGGTGCGCCAACAGAAACCTATAATAAATTACAAAACGATGCGCAACGCTTAGATAGTAAGTACCAAGAAGTAGAGCGTCTGCGGGCAAATGTGAACAAGCTCGCTGAAGAAAACAATCAAGAAATCCAAGCCTACAACGAAGGAGTAGGAGATTTTAACGAACTCTTTAGAGACCCAAAACAATTTGATGCAGGGAATACTGATGGGACTGAAATTAATATTTATTCCTATGATGGAAATCAAGAATTAATGACCTTAATAATGCATGAGTTTGGACATGTCTTAGGAATTGACCATGTTGAAGATGAATCAGCAGTTATGTACTATCTTTTAAATGATAGAAACAAGGGTGGTGAATTAGCCCAAGCTGACATTGATGCTTTAAACCTTAGTTGTAAATTGCAATAATATGTTTGGACTTTTTAAAAAAAGAATACGTGCCAAGAATATGACAAAAACTGATATTGATACCTTATTGTTGGAAAAGAAACCTGCCGTAATTATGTTTGGAGCCCCTTGGTGCGCGGCATGTAAGATGCAAAAACCAATTATCAATGATATGGCGCATCACCATAGAGATCACCGCACTCAAATAGGAATGGTTGATACTGACCAGCAGCTAGAACTTTCAGCAGCTTTTGGTATTACTGCTTTACCGACCATAGTCGCCTTGCAAGATGGGAAAATGGTCTTTCGAAAAAAGGGCCTCATGTCCCGAAAACAACTTGAGCAGATTTATGCTGAATTAGAAAAAACACCTAAAATATAAGGTGTTTTTTAGTGGTATACTGGTGATATGAAATCTGGAATTCAATCATGGAAAGCGCTCATCAAATTTATTCTCTATTATTTTTCAATTGGAGGACTTATGCGGACATTTTTTGTTCCTTGGCACAGAGAGCAATATAATGCTGAACCCGGTATTTGGGGATATTTAGAAAAATTTGTTTTCTTCCTTTTTGCTACTATTTTTGGGATGGTCATACGGACTATTACGATTGTTATAGGGCTTGTCGTTCTGCTCTTGGTAACTCTACTCTTCCCGATATTTGCCCTCATTCCAATAAAACTAAAGTATGAATCATTGGTTCGTAATGGTTCATTGGGGCGTGATTGGGCCTACCCAGTAACCTATCTTTTAGATCAACATGGAAGAGATTTACGTAAAAATCATGAGGTGCTGGTTATTGATCATGATCAAGCCATTGAACAAATACAGCGGGTACTCTCAAGAAAAACCCAGCAAAATGTCTTGATTACTGGAAGTCAGGGGATTGGAAAATCAACCCGCCTTGGACATCTCGCACGTATGATGCATCGAGATCTTTCGGTTCCAGCATTAAATGGGAAACGATTGGTTCAATTATTTCCTGAGGAAATGAATATTGAAGATATTCAAAAATGTATCAAAGAAGCCATCGCTGCTAAAAATATTGTTTTGGTGATTGAAAATATTGAACGCTTTAACATTATTGGAACTCTTGAACCCTATTTGGATAATAATCATTTCCAAATGATTTTAACCACTGATTGGGGAGCCTATAACGAAACTTATAAGCATCACCAAAATTTGATGCGCGTATCTGAGGTTGTTGAAATGTATCCACCTGATGATGAAACAACCATGCTTTACTTGAGAGATTGGACCTATGACAACAGAGAATCAAAAAGGATGAGTAATGATGTTTTGGCGGCAACGGTAATGTTAACGAATAAATTGATGATGAATCAGGCGCAACCTGAAAAATCAATTGATATTTTAGAGGAGTTGGCAGGTCTTCCTGACAAAAAAATTGAGGTATCACATGTAGAAAAACTCCTCTCACAAAAAACCAATGTACCCTTAGGTTCATTAAATCGTGATGAAAAAGACAAACTTATTCACCTCGAAGAAGTTTTAAGTTCACATGTCATTGGGCAATCAAAAGCAATCAAAGCTATTGCTTCAGCCCTCAAACGTGGTCGGGCTGGAGTCGCCGATTCACCAAAACCAATCGGATCATTCCTGTTTTTAGGACCAACAGGAGTAGGGAAAACACATACCGCCAAAATGTTGGCTGCCTATTATTTCGGTGGTGAACATATGATGATTCGTTTTGATATGTCGGAGTATCGAGAGCTTGAATCAATGGCGCGGTTTATTACAAGGCTTGGTGATCAGGTTGAGGAGGCACCATTTTCTCTTGTCTTTTTTGATGAGATTGAAAAGGCACATCCTGATATTTTAAATATTTTCCTGCAGCTACTGGATGAAGGTCAAATTCATACTCAAAGTGGGCGAACCATTTCATTCAGAAATGCCATTGTCATTTGTACTTCAAATGCAGGAGCAACCTTTATGATGGCGAATGAACATGAGTCTCAGGAATTTTTGATTAATCATATTGTTAGTCAGGGTATTCTCCGGCCGGAATTCATTAACCGGTTTGATGCAACAATTCTCTATCAATCATTATCACGTGATGAGATTAAACAAGTCACCATGATTATGTTGAATAAGTTGAATAAAAATATTATGAAACAACATCAACTTGAAGTTTTGATAACTGATGAATTAGTGAATGCGCTCGCACGGAAAGGCCATACACCACAATTTGGGGTGAGACCACTTGCCCGAGTTATTCAAGATTATATCGAAACAGAAATTGCTGATGTTCTCTTGCTTGAACCAGTACCTTTTAATTTATCTCTGATGATAAATCCAGAAATTTTAGAAGATTAAAAACCAAGGTTAACCTTGGTTTTTTACAATTCTTCAGTAACCAGTTTACGAAGTTTTGGTCCATGTGGCTCGACTTCAAATATTAAAACCCCTAAATCTTTTCTATTTGCTGAGGTCTTTACACGCCACGTTCCATATTCAAGATTTGTTTTCCGAGAAAACCCACGATATCCTTCAGCGCGTCCACCTGATATTGATAAGGTAATGGTGTCTTTAGTTATCCACCGTCGGTTAGCTTCATCATAAAATTCCCATTCATGATTAATATCTGTTTCTAAATTCGTTGGTGCAAAGACTTGGGTAAACATAAAAATATCTTCTCCAGGACGCCAGTACATGTCTCGAGATCTTTTTCGCCAGAAATTATACCAGGCTGTTTTTTCATATTGCGCTGCATAGCCAGGGTAGAGACGTTCAACATCATAATAGACCGCTTGGTATTTTAGCGACAGAGGAATAGGTGGAATAATATTCAAGAAGTATAAGAGGTTGAAAGTAAAGAGAATGATGGCAACACTTCTGATAAGTTTTTTGCCAAAGAGTTTAAATTTTACGGGGTTAATTTTTCGAAGGAGAAGAAAAAATCCAGCAATAAATACGAGGCTTATAAAGGTACTTAAGAGAAATACCAGGTCTCCCATTTCTTTAACGACAACCGGAATAAAGAACGTAGTCCATGAAATAATAGCAAGATAGAAAATAACAATTTGCAAGGTCAATCGTTCAAAATAACGTTTTCTAAATTCAGTTCCTAGCATCAAAAGAAGCATTGATAAGATGAAGGGCCACGAGGTTAATAGTGATCCACTCCGCGTATAGAAAATAATAAATCCACTAAAGAGCGCACCAAAAGAAAAGACCATGGCTGTTTGCAGGTAGTGTACTCGTTTTTGACTCAAGAATTTTTTACCAAAAAATGTCTCGCGAGAAAAAAGGAGGGCGATAGTCGTTGTGACCACAAGTAAATGAGTAATTAAAATAGCATTATCAAAGACCTGATCAATACGGTTTAGGGTAAAAATATCAAAAATAAATCCGCCGATTAGAGCAGTCGGCATGATAATGTGGTTATATTTATGTGTGAGTTCTTGAGCCCGTTTTCTCATACTTAAACTATAACAAAAATAGATTTTTCCGCTGTAAAAAAACAGGCTTTTTGCTACACTATAAACAGAAAAATGCTTGATTTTCTTAGAAAAATTACAGCGCTAGCATTAATCTTCGGAACAATGCTCTTCTCACCTGCTGGGGTACTCGCCCAGGAGGTTTTTGATGCTGAGGAATCACCGCAGGAAGAAACAGTTGTAGAAGAACCTGAAAACGAAGAAAATACTTTTGAACCAGAACCAGACGAGGTGAATGGCGACGACGAAGGAGGAGACAGAGAGGGTGACCTGGGTCGTGAAGAGTCTACTGAGCCCGAAGAAGAGACCACTGAAGAACCAACAGGAGACGAAACTAATGAAGAAGACACTCAAGTTCCAGAAAATGAAGAAGAAAATACTGAAACAGAAGAAACACAAACCAAAGAACAACAAACCATCACCGCAGATCTTGAT
>JALEGN010000011.1 GCA_022763365.1 Minisyncoccota bacterium
TTCGGTATCCTCTTCAGTTACTTCAACCTCAGTATCTGATTCAACAACAGGATTTTCTTCTTCAATAACTTCTTCATTTGTATTCTCTTCAGAGTCTATTTTTTCTTCTGTAGGATTTTCTACTTTCTTTGTTGTAAGTTTACGTAAAGCTTCTGAGTTTGCTTTAATTGTTGATTTGAGTTCGCTATTTAATTTCAAAGCTGATTCAGGGTCAGTTTCCTTAACTGATTCAATTTGTTTTTTAACACGGGTTGTTTGTTCATCAATTGCCTTAGCAATTTCTTGCTGCTTCTCTTCATCGAGTTTATCTTTTTGTGCAAGTTTAGCAGCTTCTTGAATACGCTTTTCTGTTCGCGTTATCTCGTAGTTAATTTTTTTCGTGTTACCGCTAGTTGTTGCTACTTTTAAATTCTCATGCGCAATTTTAACAGGATAGAGGGTATCACCAGGTAAAGCATCACTTGATGCGTATTGGCTTAATGATCCGATTGAGATAATAGCAATAAATGCGGTAGCTATAATACGCCGTGCATATACTGACGCAATGGCGTATGGACTTTGTTTCATCTCGTAGTTGATCGCAAAAGACATGAGTTCATTTCTGATCTCATTTTTTTCGTATTGTGTCATTTTAATTGACTCAATATCAGCTATGAATTTTTCTAGATTGTCATTGTTCATAGTCATTAAGGATTTCTTTAAGCTTTTTAAGTCCTCGGTGAAGGTAGACTGAAACGGTTTTTGGGTCTTTACCAACCGTTTTTCCTATTTCGGTAATCGAGAAATCATGGATAAAACGAAGGTTGATAATTTCACGGATACTTTCGGGTAATTGGTCCAATAAGGTCATTGCTTTTTCACCGTCAATACGATCTTCAAGATTTTGCTGGTTATCAAAGGTAAGATGCTCTTGGTATGATCCATCATTAAAATCTTCAACAAGGACAGGTTTTTTCTTACGATAGTAATCAATCACTAGATTGTTTGCGATACGATAGAGGAGTGGACGTTCATTTTCAATATCAGTCCCTTTGATGATGTATTCCCAGAATTTCATAAAGGTATCTTGAGTAATATCAAGCGATATTTCACGGTTTTTTGTTTTTACCATGCAAAATCGGAAGATATCATCAGAGTACTTTTCATAGTATTCCATGAATTGCTCAGTATTTTGTTGCTTTTCTAAATCCTTCATACTATATGACGTACAAGTAGCCTTATTATTACACATTTCATATTTATTTTAAGCTCAAAATTCACCACTTTAATTTGTCAAAAATAGTGTCTTTGGTACCATGGTGAACATATTCGTTATAAATTAAGTTACTATTATGGGAATTTTTTCAGGTTTAAAAAATAAAGCAATCGGCGCATTGGTGCGTTCAAAAATGAAAGGTCTACCAAAAGATCAACAAGATATGATTATCGCTTTGGTCTCAGAAAATCCAGATTTTTTCAAAAAAATTCAATCAGAAATTGAAGCAAAGAAAAAACAAGGACAAAATGAACAAATGGCGATGATGCAAGTCATGCGCGAAAACCAAGCCGAAATTCAAAAAATGATGATGGCGTGGCAATCAAAACAAAAATAGTATGTCATTATCAATTGGAATTGTTGGTTTACCAAATGTCGGTAAATCAACCCTTTTTAATGCCTTAACGCATAAATCAGTTCCGGCAGAAAATTATCCGTTTTGTACGATTGATCCCTCAGTCGGTATTGTAGCGGTACCAGATTCACGTTTGTGGAAACTCAGCGATTTTTCAGAGAGCGAGAAAACGATACCAGCAGCTATTGAATTTGTTGATATCGCAGGATTAGTCGAAGGAGCATCGGCAGGAGAAGGTTTAGGAAATAAATTCCTTGCTAATATCAGGGAGGTAGACGCCATTTTGCATATGGTGCGAATTTTTGAAATCCAAGACGATACTGGTTCTGAACAAACCCATGTCTATGGATCAATTGATCCATTGCGTGACATTAAAGTCATCAATATGGAATTGATTTTAGCTGATATCGAAACGGTGCAAAATAGAATGACTAAACTCGTTCGTGACGTAAAGCGAGGTGATAAAGAAGCGGTCTTTGAAAATGACACTTGTCAAAAAATCTTAGAAGTTTTAGAGGCAGAGAAATTAGCTAATAGTATCAGTTATTCAGATGATGAGCTGGCTGTGGTTAAAGGACTGCATCTTCTGACTATGAAGCCGGTAATGTATGGCCTCAATAAAAAAACAGGAGGAAAGAATTTAGATACTACTGATCCTGAGAAATTTAAGGCAATTATTAACGAAATAACTGCCGCGGGTTCAGAATACGTTCTGATTGATGCTCGAACCGAACATGAATTGTCAGAATTTGATGCAGAAGAAAAAGAATTAATGCGAGAAGACCTTGAGCATTCTGATGATGGAATCAATGATCTTATTACAAGTGCCTATACACTCCTTGGTCTTATGACCTATTTCACAACCGGTAAAACCGAAACCAGGGCATGGACCGTTAAACAAGGAGTGAGTGCACCAGTAGCTGGATCAGTCATTCACAGCGATTTTGAGCAAAAATTTATCCGTGCTGATGTGATTGAATCTGATGTCTTACTTGATCTTAGTTCATTTGCTGATGCGAGGGCTCAAGGAAAACTTCGTACCGAAGGAAAAGATTATATCGTTAAGGATGGAGACGTTATTGAATTTCGTATTTAAGAAAAACCCAGGCTAGCGGGTTTTTTATTTTTTATTATAATGATAAAAAATATAAATTAAAATAATAAAATGGATAACCTACAAGAACTAAAAGAAGCATTTGCAGAAATTTTTAATGTTGATATTGATGTTTTAGATTCAGAAGCATTAGAGACTTTTGAATCAAAAGTGAGGTATGTGTATGACAGTAAGTTTGCACAAAAACACCTTGATAATGAAGATTTTCAAGACTTAGAAAACCTTCTTGAGAGTATTGAAGAATTAAAACCAACACTCATGCCAAGCGAAGGTAGACGCTTTGAAAATTATGCAAGTCTTCTAGAAATGTAGTTTAAAAAAAGAACAATCCCGGACTCATACTGTAAGGTATGAGTCTTGATTTTTTCTAAAATATATTTTGCAATTATTTTTATATTATAGTATAATTTTTGTATCAATTTAATATTAACAACTAAACAACTTTTTTATGGGAGCACCAAGCTTACATCAAGAAGAGCTGGGAGGTCTTTCGATCTTACAGTTCAATGACAGTGAAGAAAGATAAACGACTGAGCTTTACGCTTATCTGAGCGAAGAACGCCAGGAAGAAATTAACGAGAAAAAGGTCTATGACCCTATTCACGTAACAAAAGCTCAAAAAAAATGGGATAAAAAATATTCTCATGGATGCTTTCTTCTGTCTCTTAGTGAGAAAGAATAATCTAATTAACTAATCAACAGCCTACTTGGCTGTTTTTTTATTTGGTTTGTTTGTATACTAATGATATGAAATCTTTTCAGGACATTATCAAAGAGGGTGGTGTTGCGGTATTGCGTACTGATACGCTTTATGGTCTGGTTGCTGATGCTAAGAATCAGCAAGCGGTAGATCGTATTTATGACATCAAGAAAAGAAACCCTCTAAAACCCGTTATTGTATTAGTTGATAGCTATAAAGATATTGAATCCTTTGGTATTCATATCTCATCAGAGCTTAAAATGATACTTGGTCAGTATTGGCCAGGGAAAGTGAGCATTCTTTTACCGGCAAATGACACCTCGGTAAATACTCACTATATTCATAAGGGAACCGGTAGTATTGCGTTCCGAATTCCTGATAATGAAGAACTACGGGCTGTATTAAGAGATGTTGGCCCACTCGTTGCACCAAGTGCTAATCCCGAAGGAAAAGAACCAGCTCGAACTATTCAAGAGGCTATTGATTATTTTGGTGATGCTGTTGATTATTATGCTGATGGTGGAGAGGTAATTGATACTAAGGCTTCGAAAATTATTAAAATTTCAAAAGAAATTAGTGAAGAAGTTATTCGTCCATAATTAAAAAAGAACCAATAGGTTCTTTTTTAATTTATACACCAAGGACAACTGGAATAATAATTGGTCGTTTACCAGTGTTTTGCACAAGGTAACGCCCTAAATCGTCTGAAATACGTTTTTTAATCGTATCAAAATCAACAGGATTTTTACCTTTGGTATTTTTGGTAATACTTTGTTTTACGAGGTTTCGTGCTCCTTGGATAAGTTCCTGTGAGTCACGTAAGTACACAAATCCACGTGAGATAATATCAGGAGATTTTCGCATTTTTCCAGTTTTTGGATCAATGGTTGCAATGACTACAAAGATACCTTCTTTCGTCAGTGTCTTTCGATCACGTACGACAACATCTTGAATATCACCAACACGGAATCCTTCAACTACGGTTACATTATTTGGTGCTTTGGCTTTATGTACCTTAAATCCGTCTTTATTTAGGTCAATAATCGAACCATTCTCTGGGATAATGATATTTTCTTTTGCTACACCATTTTTATCCATAACGGCATGCATATGTGCTTTCAGCATTGAAAGATGTCCATGTACCGGCATAAAGAATTTTGCACCCACGGTTTTCTCAATCCATAGTAACTCGTCTTGTTTTCCGTGACCTGAGGCGTGAATTTCACTCGTTTGATATTCAACAATTCTTAGATCATTTCGCGCAAGATTATCTTTCAGTTTTCGTACTGATTTAGCATTTCCTGGAATCACTGATGACGAGAGGATAACGGTATCTCTATCAGTAAATTTAATTTTAGGGTGCTTACGCGTTGAAATACGCATAAGGGCTGCAAATTCTTCACCTTGAGAACCCGTCAGTAAATACACCAATTTATCAGGTGCGTGATTTTGTGCCTCATCAGCACTAATGATAAGACCTTTTGGTGGTACCCATCGTCCTGATTTAATACAAATATCAACGTTTGTTTTCATTGATCGTCCTTCAAGAACAATTTTTTTACCATGAGCATGGGCTCCTTCCATAATAGCAGTAATACGTACAATTTGTGATGCAAAGGTTCCGAGGAATACTCGACCTTTTGCTTCACCGATCATATCGATAATGTTTTCGATAATATCAGCTTCATTTTTTGACCATCCCATTTGTTCAGCACCTGTTGAGTCTGAAAGAAAGAGAAGGTTTTTTTGATCATCACGCTCGAGTTTTCCGTAGGCATCTTTTTCACGTTGTACCGGCTCGGTATCAACATGCTCTAGTTTCGTGTCACCTGCGAGGATAATGTTACCTTCGGTTGTTTCAAATGAGAATCCAATTGCATCAGGGATCGAGTGCGTAACCGCAAAGATTTTAACTTTCATGTTATTTGGTCCAACCGTAATACGTTGTCCTGCCTCTACAATTTCGTAGTTCAAGGACTTGAGATGCGGGAATTCTGCATTTCGTTTATCAATCATCCATTTAGTTAAGAGACCACAATAAACAGTAGGGTAACCAAGCTGATCAATGATGTAAGGGAAGGCACCGATATGGTCTAGGTGACCGTGGGTCACAAAAACTCCACGGATTTTATCTTTCCGCTCGAGGAGATATTTAATGTTTGGAATAATATAGTCTACTCCTGGTGTTTCTTCTTCGCTTGAGAATTGAATACCAATATCGACAACAAAGATATCATCTTTCGTTTCGATAATATTCATGTTTTGACCAACTTGCTCAACTCCTCCAATTGGAATAACGCGAACATCATTTCCTTGGATTTCTGGAATTGGTTGTTTGTTGTGAGTTTTTGTATTACGATGATTCACTTTGTTAGTGTGATTTCGTCCGCGACCACGTCCTTTGTTATTATGTGATCGATTTCGATTATTTTTTCGTGGTGTAATTTTTCTTTTTTCTACACCTTTTGGCGATTCTTTTTTTGAATCGCGAGTATTTTTTTCTGTGTTCATTTTTTCTGCACTCTGTGTGCGTGTTAATTGAGTATAGGTCTCATTTTCTGAGAAATCCTATGTTTGAGTAATAAAGATTACTTACCATACTTTTTCATGCATATTATTTACAATGCATAAAATAAAAATATTCTATTGAGATACTTAATAGGGTATTAAGTAAAAAGGAGTAAGTAATAACATAATCAGTATAGACATGAATATTAAAAAGAGCAAGGTTATTCTTTAATTATTAATCCACAATTACAAATTTCTAATTTTCATGGGATAGTTATATACTAAAAAAGTATGCACACAAAAAAACACAATTCACATCATATTTTCGGTCTTCTAGGCCTCCTCGTTTTAGTATTTCTCATTATTTTTGGTCTTCGGTATTTTGTATCTGAATATTCTTTTGGAGAAACACAAAATGTTGAAAATACCCAATCCTACGAAGATGGTGTTTCAGAAAATAATCCTTTCACCAATCCTATTGAGACAGAATCTGAAACAGAGGTGGAGGTAGAGATTATACCAATTACTGATCCAAATATTCCTGATTATGTACCAGGAGAGAATCAAGAATAAAAGGTTTAAAAAATATCTTAAAAAATAAAAAACAAGGAATTCCTTGTTTTTTATTTGCCAGAAATGGCGAATAGATTACAGTGCGCGTTTCTGTGTACCATTTGGCTATGCATTTATTATATCAAAGTTCTACATGGACAACAAATTATTTCTATGGTCTTAACTATTTTCCTGAAAGCATAGAAATAGCATCTTCAAGGGTAAATTTTTCTGGTTTTTGTTTGTCATCAAGGTAGAGTCTTGAGAGGCCTTTTTGAATATAGTATCCAGATTTTGATTTTAATAATCTAATATCTTTACCTGTTTTTGGATGTTTACCAAGGTCTTTGAATAATTCAACACCTTTTGGCAGTGCTTTGGGTTGATTGAGTAATTCAATAGCTTGCTCAAAGGTAATGGTATAGGGATCAAGTCCAGAGGTTTTTTTAATTGATCGAAACTCTCGCCCGTGCCCAACATAGGGACCAAATCGTCCAATATTAGCAATTGTCATCTCTCCTGAATCTGGGTGAATACCAAGGTCACGAGGAAGAATCAGTAAGTGGACGGCTTGTTCGAGGGTAATATCTTCCGGTTTTATATGGGCTGGTAGACTGGCTCGTTTTGGTTTTGGCAATGCTTTCGCTTCAGCAATCAAAGCCTTTTCTTTTTTGACGAGTTCCTTTTCTTCGTCAGTTTTTTTGTGGCCTTTCGGGAATTTAGTCGCCTTAGGAATGACAGGCGTTTCCCCTAATTGAACATAGGGACCAAATCGTCCTTCCATGAGGTAAATATTTTCACCAGTTTCAGGGTGAGTACCCATAGGTTCTTCATTTCCAATTTCTTTTCCGTCTTGGGTTAATGCTCCGTCACAATCAGGATAGGTAGAACATGACATGAATTTTCCTGTTTTACCAAGTTTATACACCATCGATGATGTACATTTTGGACACTTAAATTCTTTTGGTGCATCACCAAGATTCGTCAATTTTGGGATATCTTCTTTGGCAAGTACTTCTTTTTTAAAGGGTGTGTAGAATTCAGACAATACTGAAATGTAGGCTTCTTCACCACTTGCAATCGCATCAAGGTGGTCTTCCATACCAGCGGTAAAATCGTCTCCAATATAATTCATAAAATGCTCTTCAAGGAATGATGAAACGACATCTCCAGTATCAGTAGGGAAAAGTGTTCGCCCTTCACGCTCCACATAACCACGATCAACAATGGTTCGAATAATAGATGCATAGGTTGAGGGTCGTCCGATACCTCGTTTTTCAAGCTCTTTGATAAGACCCGCTTCTGAATAACGGTTTGGTGGTGTCGTGAATTTTTCAGTATTAGTGATTTCTTTGAGATCGAGCCCATCACCCTTTTGAACCTTAGGGAGCTCAACATCTTCACCACGAGCACCTGTGTCACAAGCAAGCCATCCAGGGTTAATAATACGTGATCCGTTAGTTGTGAAATCAGGTATGTCAGCTTCACTGATATTGGCAATAAGTTTTGTTCGAATGATATCGGCTGGTTTCATTTGTGATGATACTGTTCGTTTTAAAATTAATTCATACAAAGATTTTTCATCTTGGGTACTTCCTTTTATTTTTCCATCGAAATTTGTTGGGCGAACAGCTTCATGAGCTTCTTGAGCATTTTTTGATTTTGTTTTATACGCAACGATATTCAGATTTTCTTTACCATAGGTTTTCTCAATGTGGCTTGCTATTTGCGCAATCGCTTGTTTTGAAAGTGTTTGCGAGTCGGTACGCATGTAAGTGATATGCCCTTGTTCATACAGCTTTTGCGCTGCTCGCATCGTTCGTGATGGCGAGAATCCAAGCCTTGATGAGGCAGTTTGTTGCATAGTAGAGGTAGTGAAGGGCGCCTTTGGTTTACGGGTTCCTTTTGTTTCTTTAATATCAATAACTGACCATGAGCCTGACTGAGCTTGCGCAACGATATCAATTGCTTCTTGTTCATCCCAAATATCTTTTGAACATGATAAGGGAAAGGTAGTTTTTCCTTTAGAAAAGATTCCTTCAAGAACGTAATAAGCTTCAGGGTCATAGGCTCTGATTTCACGCTCGCGTTCCATAAGGATTCGAAGGGCAGGTGATTGTACGCGTCCAGCTGATAATCCATAGCGTACCTTTTTCCAGATCAGACCTGAAAGATCGTATCCAACGAGTCGATCTAGAACACGGCGAGCTTCCTGAGCTTGCTTGAGGTTCATATCAACGGTCCTTGGCTTTTCAATAGCGGCGGTAACGGCATCTTTAGTGATTTCATTAAAGGTTACTCGTTTAATAGTTGGAATTTTTTTACCAAGTTCATCTTTTAGGATTTCTTCAAGGTGCCATGCAATAGCTTCTCCTTCACGGTCTGGATCGGGAGCAAGGAGGATTTCGTCAGCTTTTTTGGCTAAAGAGGTGAGTTCATTAATCACTTTATTTTTTCCAGCTGAAATAACATATCGCGGAATGAATCCAGATTCGATATTAATAGCATCTTTGTTTGATTTTGGTAGATCACGGATATGACCAACAGAAGAGCGAACAGTATATTCACTTCCAAGGTATTTTTCAATGGTTTTGGCCTTTGATGGCGACTCTACAATAACTAATTTCATATTATTTATGAGATACATATATATGTATCAATTACAGCCTATTATTTACACAGCTGAGAAAATTTTGCAAATTAAATGAGCTACAGAGCTTTCTGAAAGAAAGCGACAATAGCGAATTTATGCAGATTTTTATTTCATTATTTTTGAAATAAAAATTCTGCGAAATAATATAAAATATTACTAATATCTATATAAAATAAAATAAAGCCAGGTTAGATACCTGGCTTTGGTGAATATAGTGTTTGAAGATTTAATCATCTTCATAAAAATAAACATGGCTAACTCAAAATCCTATGAAAATAACTAACTTCATATATTATTTTATCGAACTTTGTATATTTTCCCAAGTTCTTCTTTAATCAAACCTTTAATTTCCATTGATGAGAGGAGGATATTGAGTTTGATAATATTAAGCTTACTGTTGTTCGCTAATTCATTACGGGATACAGGTTGATCTAAGAGTGATAGTATTAATTGCTCTTGATCACTCAGGTTTTCAAAA
>JALEGN010000012.1 GCA_022763365.1 Minisyncoccota bacterium
CTAAGAGTGATAGTATTAAGTGCTCTTGATCACTCAGGTTTTCAAAAAGCGTTTCTTGTTGTAGTTTATTTTGGTTTTCAAAACCAAAAAAATCGATAATATCTTGTGCACTCGTAACAGGTGTTGCCCCTTCACGAATGAGTTGATTTGTTCCATCAGATGATGAAGAGAAAATAGATCCAGGGACTGAAAATACTTCACGGTTATATTCAGTTGCTAATCGGGCAGTAATACGTGTTCCTGATTTATTCTCAGCTTCAATAACCAATACAGCATGGGACAATCCTGCCATAATACGATTACGTTTTGGAAAACTCCATTTATTAGCTTTAAATCCTGGTTCAAATTCTGAAACTAATGCACCACCTGACTGAAGAATACGATGGGCAAGGTTTAAATGTCTGGCTGGGTAGATACTCGCGTCGTCTAACCCTGATCCAGGAACAGCAATTGTTTTTAGGCTATTGGCGAGCGCTGCTTCATGCGCTAAGGCGTCCATACCTAAAGCCAATCCAGAAACGATCACAATAGGATATCCAGCAAGTCCTCGGATAATAGTTTCTACTGCTTGTTTACCATAGGGTGTATATTTTCGTGAGCCAATGACTGAGAGGAAAACATACTTTTCTTCATCAGGAAATTCACCTCTGATAAGGAGTTGTTTTGGCACATCTGGAATTTGCTGTAATAAATAAGGGAGAGGAATTTGTTCCATAGTTTAGTATACCAATGCGCCTTTAGTGACTCAATAAAAAAACCATCTCAAGATGAGATGGTGGATATATGTATGACAGTCTATAAAAGACTGGATTTTTAACGAGAGCCGCCGTATTATGGGTAACAGTTTAACTGCTATGGCTGACCACAATTTGCGGCGGCTCTATTATCACTCTTTGATCATCAATTTAAAACTAACCAACTAATCATGAACAAAAATTCAAAGAGTGCTGCCAATTCGGCAGAATTTCTGGATGTGCTTTTCGGCTGCACGGTTCCAGTGGTTGACCCTTGCGTCGGGTCGTATGTATGTGGGTTTAACCAAGCTATAGTTGTTGCTGGTAACCTCACCATCTATGCATCCGGATTTGGGCTCGAGGAATACCTCGAATATTTAATCATTACGGACGTTCTATAAATATACATTTTTAAATATTTTTGTCAAGTAATTATTGAGACAAATATGATACAGTCATACTAAACATATTTTATTATGACACTAACTTCATATTTGCGAGAAAGTCTCAGTCAACATAACTCTTTGTATTACCGTAGAATTAGTGAAAAGATTATTAGTGGTAAGGGATTATATGACTATGCACAGTATTTTCAGAATATACCAACGTCAATGCGAGCTGAATTTAATATGCTAGCGTATCGTTGGTTTAGGCGATATTACCCGAATTAATTCGGGTTTTTTACTTGTAAAAAATTGTAGCTAAATTATGATAGATATATCAATGAAACCAGTAGCGCGGTGGAGATACACAATTAGAGAAAGTGCTCATGTTAAATATGAGAATAAGGGTGGCACCGCGGTTTAATAATCGTCCCTAAAAATTATGAGATATATTTCTGTTTATAGCAGGAATCTAACCTATAGTTTTTAGTGGCGATTTTTATATAGGAAAAACGCATAACTAATAACTAATAATTAAACTATGTTAGATATAAAATTTATTAAAAAACACCGTGACGTCGTAAAAGCAGCCGCTATTAAAAAACATATCAATGTTGATGTTGATAAGTTGATTAAACTTGATGACGAGCGTCTTGATTTACTACGTGATATCGAGGCGTTGCGTGCTGAACAAAATGCAGCTTCTGCAAAAATAGGTCAATCTGATGGTGAAGAACGTGAAGGTGCAATTATCGCTATGCGAACCCTCAAGGAAGGATTAAAGGCAAAAGAAGACGATCACAAAAAGATTCAAAAAAAATGGCAAGACCTGATGTGGCAAATTCCTAATATTCCTGACATGACCGTTCCTAATGGTGAAAGCGACGAAGATAATGTCCAAATCAAAACATGGGGAGATAAAACCACCTTTGATTTTGAACCAAAAGGTCACATCGAAATTATGGAGGACCTTGATATGGTCGATCTTGAACGTGGATCAAAAGTCCATGGTTTCAGAGGGTATTATCTTAAAAATGATGCGGTTCGATTATCATTTGCTATTTGGCAATATGCACTGGAGTTTTTTGCAGCAAAAGGATTTAATCCAATGATGCCACCATCGATTGTCCGTGAAGAAAATCTCTATGGTACCGGACACTTACCAAATGAAGCAGAGGACGTATACCATACTCAAGATAAAGATTACCTCTCTGGGACGGCTGAGGTACCTGTGATGGGATATCATTCAGGTGAGGTTCTTGATGAATCAGTATTCCCAGTGAAATACCTTGCTTTTTCACCATGTTATAGACGTGAGGCAGGAAGTCATGGTAAAGACACCAAGGGGCTTATCCGCGTGCATGAATTTTACAAATGGGAACAGGTAGTGTTATGCGAAGCATCACACGAACAATCAGTGAAATATCACGAATGGATTAACCGAAATACAGAAGAATTTATTGAATCTTTGAATATTCCATATCAAACGGTATTGAATTGTGGTGGAGATCTCGGGCAAGGACAGGTAAAAAAATATGATGTTGAATTATGGGTCCCAGGTGAAGAAAAGTATCGAGAAATTTCATCAGCAAGTTATTTCCATGATTTCCAAACGCGGCGATTCAATATTCGCTATAAAGATGATGAAGGGAGGATGCGATTTGCTCATTCATTAAATTGTACGGCTATTCCAACACCACGAATTTTAGTTTCCTTGGTGGAGAATTTTCAGACGGAGGACGGGGAGATTGTTATTCCAGAGCCACTTCAAAAATACATGGGAAAAGATAAAATTACAAAGTAGTATTTTATCAAAAAAAGCTAAAATTATTTAGCTTTTTTTGTTTAGTATTTTTCAGGTACAATAGTGATGTGAAATCGCGTCGTCCACAACAAAAAACAAAACGTGAAAAACGAAAAATCAGAAAAAAAATAGTTCTGATAATTCTTGCAGTTTTGATAATTATTGGAACAGGAGCCTATGTTATGAACCATGAATATCTGAAACTCGAGCAGATTGAAATTAGAGGTCAAAAAACTTTGATTGCTGATGATGTTACGGAGGCGACACAAAGCTATCTCGATTCAAAATATTTTTGGATCTTTTCAAAAAGTAATATTTTTATTTTTAATCGAGCCCAACTAAAAAAGAAACTAACCGAAACATTTCCTAAAATTGAGAATATCGAGGTGAATGTCGAAGGTGCTGAAAAAGTAATCGTTACTATTGGTGAACGCTCGGCTCATTCACTGTGGTGTATTGATAAGGAATACGAATCAGTTTTTGATGAAGAATGTTATTTTGCTGATAGTGGTGGACTTCTCTATGCTAGGGCGCCATATTTTTCAGGAAGCATTTACATGAAAATGTTTATCGAGCCTTATGAAGAGGGTGAGTATATTGGCTCACAGGTTAAAGATGAAGGTGAATTTAATGAACTCTTTGAATTCCTTAATCAGCTCGAAGAAAATTTTCCTATGAAAATAGCTGAAACAGGTTTTGATAATTTTAGAGATGTACGTATCAGCCTATCTCGTATCAATAATGTGGTCTATCCAGAGAGGAGGGTAACACTGCTCTATAACGAAAAAGATGATTATGAAACTATTCTCCGTAATGTTGGTATTGTTTTAGATTTAGAGGAATTTCAGGAAGAGTTTAATCTCTATTCATCACGTTTAGAATCAATTGACGTTCGATTTGAAGATAGAATTTTCTATACCTTTACGCCTATTGATATTTCTATTGATTCTGAATCAGAATAGGGTATTTTGAGTTTATGAAATTTTTGAAGAACTTATTTAAAAAGAAACAAAAATATCGAACCGATGGCTCTGATATTGTTATGGGGTTTTGGGACAAACTCCCAGAGGATTTTGTAATCATGGCACCAATGGCAGATGTGACTGATTCTGCATTTCGAGAAATTATTGCAAAATATTCACGTCATGGAGAGGCAGGAGGTGGTCCTGATGTTTTTTATACTGAATTTGTTGCCTCAGACGGTTTGAATAATGACAAAGGTCGTCCGAAATTAATGCACAATTTCAAATATACGGAAAACGAGCGGCCAATCGTGGCTCAAATTTTTTCATGCCATCCTGAAAATATTGAATACGCAGCACGTCTCTGTCGAGAACTTGGCTTTGATGGAATTGATTTAAATATGGGTTGTCCAGAGCGAAATATTTGTAAACAAGGAGCTGGTTGTGGAATGATTAAAACTCCTGAATTATTGCGTCCAGTGATTGAGGCAGCCAAACGTGGAGCCGGCGATATTCCCGTTGCAGTAAAAACACGAGTAGGTTGGTCAAAAAATGAAATTGAAACATGGATCCCAGCTATCCTTGATTGTGATGTTGCAGCACTAATCCTCCACGGGCGAACACGTAAGGTTATGAGTAAGGTTCCAGCTAATTGGGATTGGATTCAAAGAGCAGGTGAGATTGTACGCGAGTCTGGTAAACCAACGAAATTTATTGGAAACGGAGATTTGCAATCAGTTGCCCAAGCCAAAGAATACTGCAAAAAATATGGAACAGACGGCGGTATGATCGCGCGAGCAATTTTTGGAAACCCTTGGTTATTTGATACAGAAAAAACTGAAGTATCAGTTGAAGAGAAATTACGAGTCATGATTGAACATACAGAGATTTTTGTCCGAGATTTGATTGAACATAAAAATTTTCATGTGATGAAAAAACATTATAAAGCCTATGTAGCTGGTTTTGACGGAGCAAAAGAATTACGGGTTCAATTAATGGAGTCAAACTCAATTGATGACATTAAAGATATTGTTAAAAAGTGGCTGAAAGATAATCCTGAAACAGCCAAGATTATGATTCCTTGTTAGAAATAAATATAAGAAAATAAAAATCCGCTTAGGCGGATTTATTTTTGAATAAATGTTTTGCATCATGAAGACGCATATTTATTATTTTGCGAACGGTCTTTTTATTCGAACTTGACCATCGTATTTTTGTTTTGTTCCCATGATTCCAAATTTCAATTTTGGTATCTCGTGGGATAGTAAAGTCTATTCCATCTTTTGCATGTGATGAATATTTTCCATCACTGTTAAAATAAATAGGAACAAGGGTTGTATAGAAACAATGCTCTCCAGGCATAGGTATATTTTTTTAACAG
The DNA here is from genome assembly GCA_022763365.1 of Minisyncoccota bacterium. Taxonomy (GTDB): domain Bacteria; phylum Patescibacteriota; class Minisyncoccia; order Phycocordibacterales; family UBA1006; genus UBA1006. Next base: position 5,265 of record JALEGN010000012.1, read on the forward strand.
TATATCAATAATATAAAGAATATAAAAAACGTATACCTTGTTAAAAACGCATACGTCTGAATTTCATTTTCATTTTTTGAATACCTTTTTTAAATTTTTTTCGTGGTGTTCCGTTGAGAAGGTTTTTTCTTCCTGAAGTTAAATGCCAGTAATCACACTTGTCGCATCTATACGAGGAAAAATTACCATGTTTCGCTCGGCTGTGTCCAGCTGCCGCACGATCTGCATCACCTTGGGTCGTATACGTCACTTTGTCACATACCATATAATTACAATTATTTATATTTAAAATAATATTATTTTAAAAAATAGTCAAATTTTGCCTCAGGTATATATCTAACGTATACTTGAATTATGTCAGATACTCATACTGTTTTATATCGAAAATATAGACCTCAAAACTTTGACGAAGTTTATGGCCAAGATCAAGTTGTTAAAGTTTTGAAAGGATCACTTGAGACAGGAAAAATAGGTCATGCCTATTTATTCTCTGGTGTACGTGGGACAGGGAAGACGACTATGGCGCGTATTTTCGCGCGAGCCTTAGGGTGTAGTGATAACGATATTATTGAAATTGATGCAGCATCAAATCGGGGTATTGATGATATTCGCGCACTTCGAGAAGGAGTTAACTCACTTCCATTTGATAGCGAGAAAAAAATGTACATTATCGATGAGGTACACATGCTTACTAAGGAGGCTTTTAATGCACTCTTAAAAACTCTGGAAGAACCACCAAGTCATGTTATTTTTGTTCTAGCAACAACAGAATTTCATAAAGTCCTTCCGACTATTATTTCGCGCTGTCAGAGCTTTATTTTTAAATCCCCAACCTATTCAGTCTTAAAAGAAATGATTAATGATATCGTTACTAAAGAAGGTTATACGATTGATGCTGGTTCACTAGATATTATTGCGATGCTTGGAAATGGATCATTTCGGGATACCCAAGGGGTGTTACAAAAACTCATGTCATATTCAACTGACACTAATATTACTCGGGACGAGACTGAATTGGTGACCGGTTCACCGAGCGCTCAAATGATTCATGACTTATTAATAGCGGTGAATGAACAAGACAGTGACACTGCCTTAAAAACTCTTCATGGTGCTCAGGAATCAAATATTGATCCTCATATTTTTATGCAAATGTTGACACACGCCGTTCGCTCCGTACTTCAGATACGTTTTTCATCACATATGGCTGATACCTTAAAAGAAGACCTTGGTGAAGACGAATTTAATTTCCTGAAAAGTATTGCAAGCGAGAAAAATAATATCCATTCTGCCTTTCTTGAACTCCTTCTAAAAACCTATGCTCAAATGAATAGTGCTTACCTTAAATACGCTCCTATTGAACTTGCAATTTTAAAGAGTATCGGTAATAATAACTAACGTTACAGCAGTAACGTTTTTCTTTTTACGTAAAAGAAAAGTATTAATTTGCCAGATCGTCTAATGGTAGGACCCCGGTTTTTGGTACCGGTTATCTAGGTTCGAATCCTAGTCTGGCAGCTAGCAAAAAACCACTCTAGAAATAGGGTGGTTTTTTATTAACAAGGGCCTTCCGTATCTCCATGTTTGAGATGTCCTTTAGTATTTCCTACACATAATGTTTTACCAAAGTGACAAATTTCAGTTTTTCCACCATCACAGGCAGGACCTCCATCCTCAATAGGTGGTTCAGGGTCTGATTCTGGATTAGGGTCTGGTGTTGGGTCTGGATTCTCAACTGGATCTTGAATAACTCCTGTATAGTCAACATCATTACATGAAGGGTAAAGTAGATTCTCTCCTGACCAATGTGTAAAATTATTATTGAATTCAGAATTTACACAATAATAATTCCCAAAATCATGTTCTTGAGAATCAGTCTGAGCAGCTACTGATTTCGTAAGTTTAGCAAAAGAAGACTCAATTTCATCACGCATTGCAGAAACAACCTCCAAGTTTAGTTTCGCAAAGATTCTATAGCTATCTACCGTTGAATCACAGTGCCAAATACCACCTTTTTCTTCAACACTAGTCCTTACATCAGCTAGTGGTCCACCTGGCTCAAATTCAAAACAAAGATTTTCTAAACTATTTGGGTATTTCTCGGCATCGACAAGTGCATTAATATTCGCCATAGTTGCAACAATAGATGCATTTTGAGCCCGTGTTTGTGCATCACGTAAGGTTGGTATAATAATGGTTGCCAAAATACCAACAACTGCAATAACAACTAGAAGCTCTAAGAGCGTGAATCCTTTTTTTCTATACATGGATACATTTTAGCATAAAAAGTTCGAACATCATCCCAGTCTGCCAGCACATAAAAATCACTCTAGAAATAGGGTGGTTTTTGGTATACTAATCCTATGAAATTTCTAAAAAATAAAAGAGGATTTACATTGATAGAGTTACTTGTGGTTATTTCAATTATTGGAGTTCTTTCTACTATAGTTTTAGGTTCAGTTGGAGAAGGTAGGGAACGTGCTAAATACATAAAGGTGAAATCTGGTATTAGACAGCTACAATCTCAAGCAGAATTATTTTATTCTGAAAATGGTACTTATGGAACATTTACTCCATCAAGTAGTGTTCCATGTCCAAGTTCTATTTCTTCAGGTACTCCATCGCATATTTTTGAAGAAGAAAAATTTTTTAACATGTTTTCGGATTTAGCTAAAGACGCTGGTATAGAAGAATTTAATAATGATGATTACATTATTTGTTATGCCAGTGATTCTTGGTTTGCTTTCTATTTATTCACTCCCTTTGGTATAGATCAAGAGCAGGGCGATGCAAGCTTTACACTTGACCCAGAAGGATTTGGTCTATGTATTGATAGTTATTTCAATATTAATAGAGTTCCTGGTGTAGGTGGAGATGCTGTTAATACAACTGTTTATAATGAGCCATCAATAAATTATGTTGGACATTGTTGGCCTGATATTAGTTCGGGTTGGGAAATTTAAAATAAGTCCGAACATCATCCCAGTCTGCCAGCTAGCAAAAAGCCACTCTAGAAATAGGGTGGTTTTTGGTATACTAAGCCCATGAAATTTCTCAAAAAAGAAAAAGGGTTTACCTTGATTGAACTACTTGTTGTGGTTTCTATTATCGGAGTGTTGGCAAGTATTGTTTTGAGTTCACTAGGTGAGGCCAGGAATAAAGCAAAAGATGCAAAAATTCTAAGTCAGGTAAGGGAACTACAGAAGGCCATAGAAGCTCATAATTTATTTGAAGGAAGTTGGCCAACTGATGGTCCGAATGATTCTGTTGTTTGGGCAAGTACTTGTGAAGGCTTCAGTGAATCGCGTTATGTGGAAAATTGGAATGCTTTTATTGATGACTTAGGAGAGTATGCACACGAGTCTTTTAAGCAGCAAGTTACAGGAGAACAAGAGGCATGTTATTGGTATGCAACCGGGGTGACTAATGTGTATTGCAATACAGATCCTGAAGGATATACACTTCTGTTTGGCACATACGCTACGGATTTTAATTCATTTGAATCATATGATAATGCGTACGGAACATTGTTTTGTCTAAAACCTTTGTGATTTAAAATAAGTTCGAACATCATCCCAGTCTGCCAGCAGATAAAAAACCACTCTAGAAATAGGGTGGTTTTGGTTTATCCACAGATCTATTTTTTAATAAGTTACTCGATGTAATATTTTCACACCATCAACGTCCTATATCTCGAAGCAAACAGAAGTCTATTCCTGAATGCTCTCGATTTTATTATTTTATTTTTTGTAGCACTAAGCAGTGACTACCGTGCTTCGTAAAGGAAGTATATAAATTTAAATGAACAAAAAAATTATTGGTATGGGAGTACTTGTACTTATGGGACTCGTTATGGTTCCTCAAGCATTTGCACAGGCATCAAGTATGACCTACCGACATATTTCTACCTTACGTGTTGGATCACGAGGTAATCAGGTTTTAGAACTCCAAACCTGTATGAACAGATTAGGCTTCTCAACAGGAGTTGTTGATGGGATTTTTGGGCAAAATACTGCTCGTGGTGTACGAACCTTTCAATCATCACGTGGTCTTGTAGCTGATGCCATTATTGGACCTAAAACAGGACCTGCCTTTGAATCAGCGTGTATGATAACTACATCAGTTGGTGTATATAATCAAAACACAAACACAAACACAAACACAAACACAAACACAAACACAAAC
>JALEGN010000013.1 GCA_022763365.1 Minisyncoccota bacterium
AACCAAGGAAGACTCTGAAGAGAATACAAATGAAGAAGTTATTGAAGAAGAAAATCCTGTTGTTGAATCAGATACTGAGGTTGAAGTAACTGAAGAGACTAAAGATGAGGAAATTCAAACACTTGCAGATATCCTCCTTGAATCACTTGAAATTGAGGTAGAGGAAATCAAAGCCTTTGAAGCCCTGATGCAAAAAGAAATTACGCAAGGCGAGGAAGATGAATCTGATGAAATTATTGTAGAGGAAAAAGCTACTGAAGAAGAGTTAGTACAAGAAAATCTTGATGTACCAACTTTAGAAGTAGAAAAAGATGGAAAAGAAACAATTCTTGAATCTGAAAGTATTGATAATGACATTAAATCATTACAAGATATTCTTGACCTGAAACAAGAAATTATTCTCCTGCGAGGTGAAGCTATGAATGTTGATACACCACCAAATGTTGATATGGTTACCACTCAAGACGAAGAAATTACTTTTAATGAAGAGACTCTTTTAGAAGAAGTTGAGCTCCTTATTGAAGAGAAAAAATACAAAAAAGCTTTTGTAAAACTACAAACTCTCTTGGAACACATTCGAGAAGAACTCATCCTTGAAAAAGCTGAAACAGAATTAGGAATCTCAAAAGAAACAGAAGTACTTGATACGGAAATTCTTGGCAGCTCTGTTACAGAGATATTATAAAAAACACCAATATCCTTGGTGTTTTTATATATAATTATTCTATTAACTCTATCTCACCTAATACCGTTTGGTTTTCTTCATATTCACCATAAGAATCTTGCTTTCTTTTTAAGGTCCGCAATATAATCAGTATTCCTGAAACAAAAGCACTCCCTGCTAAAAACAATAAGAGAGTTTTATCTTGCTTTGGTAATGATTGAGTGTCTTCTGATATATCGCTGAAGCTAACTAACTCTTTGTCAGGGTGTTCACGTAAATAACTCTCTAGATGATTTGTTTCTTCTGTTGCTGCAATTTGTTCAGAATCTTTTGACTTGGAATTAGTATTTATAGAAAGAACTACCCCTCTTGCAGCGTTCATTTTTTGAGTATTTTGAGTAAATGACGATATCGTATAATTCTCTTCATTCCGAAGTACCACCCAGTCATTATAATTAAAAGAAAGTTTATGAGTTTCTCTTCCTAGGGTTAATGAATCACCAGCTTGAATATAACTATAACGCGGAAAGGTATATTCACTACTATTCACCTTAAGATCCCAATCCTTTAGATCAAATTTCTGAGAACTTGTATTTTCAAGAGTAATAGCTCCATCGTTTTCAATACTGTTAATACTAATAAAGTCATGGGATTCCACAACAATAGTTTCTTCAGCATAAAGGAAAGGTTCATTATTATTTTCTTTAGATAAATAATTTTTATAATACTCAAAAACAACCGTATAGGTTCCGGGGTAGTTATATATATGTTCAGTATCAATACGTTCTTTTGAATCAAGCGTTGTTCCATCACCAAAATTAATATAATAAATACCACCCTTACGCCTCATATTTTTTGAACCCTTAGTATGTGTTGTATACGCTTCTATTTGAACGGGCGATCCTGCAATAGACTTTTCAGGAAGTATAATATAGGCAGTATAGTAATCCTCCTCTTTGCTTGCTGATTTTTTACTTTTTGAACCGCTAGCACTAGAAGATGAAGTAGCGTTTGATGTTGATTCTGTTGAATCATCATTTGATGCAGATGAACCACTTTGGCTTCCACTCCCAGGTGAAGGTGTGTATTCTTCCCAACCCGAAGACGTATAATGCAGCGAATTTCCATTTCCTGCGGCACCAAAAACAGCATCATAGGAAATACTGTGAATAATGTTTTTGTCGCTATCCGAAATAGCCAGTTCTTCTCCAGTATTATTTAATGAAAATGAGCTCTTAATCAAATTCGAAACATTTGAATACTCACTTTGGAAAATAGTAATGTCTTGTGTGATAACACCATATTCTCCTGGACCTAAATTCGTAAAGTCCTCAGGATATAAACCATGATGCACATCATTTTCATAAAAATGATAATCAGCTATTTGGACATTGCTCGTTCCAGTATTACGTATCTCAATCCATTCAAATCCACTGTCCGATCCCTCAGCATCGTACATAATTTCAGTAATTTCCACATCGGCAAAACTACTCAACGGCATGAGTATACATACAAATATAAAAATACAGAAAATACGAAACATACTTAAGCTAAAATATTACGAAGGACATCTTCAGGGATTTCCTTTTGTTTTTTTTGTGATTGGTTTAGTTCAACGTCTGAGGTTTCTTTTGAACTCTCTTGAGTTCTGTCATTAGATACTTTTAGTTTTTTAGTTTGTTTACTCTTTTCACTAGAATCTTTTTTTACCTGAGTATTTTGAGTTTCTTTTTTACCTCCTTGTATGACTTTTTCTTTCTGGTCTTTTTGCGTTGTTTTTTTTGAAGAATTTCCAAGAGCTTTATTAAGAGCGTCTTGGAGGGAATTAGCGGTTGCCTTCTTTGCGCCACGCGTACTTGTTTCGTCTTTTTTTACCGCAGTTTTTTGTTGAACCTTTAAAACTTTTTCACTAATATTTTTTGGAATACTTGTTTTAGTTTTCTGCGCATCACTGGCATCAGCCTTTTCAGAGCGTTTATCCTGATCTTTGATTTTTTTGACGACTCCTGATGCAGAAGACTGGGCATCCTCTTTCACCTTAGACTTTGGATTCGCATCTATTTTAGCGAGTAAATCGTTAAGTTTAGGTGATACCACCTGTTTCATTTCAACCTCAGCATCTTTTTCATCGCATTCTTTGAGAACTTTTTTCAAAGGATTATTGGCTTCGTCACGAGCTACCTTGAAAACCTTTGTTGGTTTTTTATCTTCTTTTCCTTTTTGCCCTGAAGAGCTTCCAGTGAGTTTACCATCTTTGTTAAAGCTTCTTTTCTCTGGTTTTTTGATTGGTTCAAACCAGGTTTTGATTTCAGCCTCGACGGTTTCTCGCGGCTGGGCATAGGTAGCTCGTGAGGCTCTAATCATTTCGTTACGCATTGATACCGGTTGTACTGGCAGTGGCGCTAGGGTACGTGCTGAAAATGGCCTCGAACCAATTCCATCAATCATTAATGACAAGTAAATTTGGAACCTTCCAAGATTTACAATATCTTCTGCCGTAAAGGTTGGTGCAAATTGTTTTTCAAATACTTCTGCATCGGTTGCACCAATACGGAAAGTAATCATGGTTCCCACGTTACCAAAAATAGCCGAAGCAACCTGTTCTTCCATTTGCTCAACATATTGGTGTGCTACCGTTAAGTTCAGCTTGTATTTACGTGCCTCAGATAAAATATCGGCAAAGGATTCGTTGGCAAAATTTTGAAACTCATCAACAAAGAAAAAGAAATCAGGGAGCTTTTGTAAATTACCTGCCCCAACATCAGCCCGGCTCATCGCCGCAAGGTAGAGTTTCGTAATTAACATTCCTCCAAGAAGATTTCCATTAGATTCCCCAATGAGTCCTTTTGATAGATTTACCAAGAGGATTTTTTTATCATCCATAATTTCCCGGAAATCCATGCTTGAACGTGTTTGCCCAACAATATTTCGAATCAGTGGGTTTGAGGTAAATTGACCAATTTTGTTTTGAATCGCAGCTCCTGCCTCTCGTGCATAACGTGGATCCCATTTATTATACTCATCAATCCAAAAAGCCTTCACCGACGAATCGGTAATGTGCTTAATCACATCATCACGAAAGTCTTTTTCAGCAAGCATTCGATTAACCCCAAGCAGTGTAGCTCCAGGATATTCTAAAAGAGCTAATAAGGTATTAGCCAAAATATACTCCATTCGAGCCGAGAATGAATCAGGCCAGATTTTTTTAAATGATGCCATCAATCCTGCAACGACCAGATGACGCCGGTCACGATCAACTGCTTCAAGAACATTAAATGACATCGGGTAATCGGTATCAAAAGGTGCGAAATATACTACATCATTCACTCGCTCTGGTGGTATATAGTCAATCAAAACATCAATAGCCGAACCATGTGGATCAAGGAAACACATTCCCTCCCCATTCATGATGTCCTGAGCTGCCATGTTTTCTAAAATGGTTGATTTCCCCATTCCAGTTTTTCCGATGATATACACGTGGCGTGAGCGATCTTTGTTTTTGATTCCAAAACGTGTTTTTCTATTGCGAAAATCTGTTTCTGCAAAATAGGTAATCTTTTCTGACATAGTACTAGTATATCAAAAAAAATGATTTCCCCACTTGATTCACAGACAGTTCACAGCATTTTTTTGACCAGTATTTAATGAGCCTATACAATGGCAGATAATGAACGAGCAAAATACCCGAAAAAATCACGTACGAATCCCTCCACAAAATATTGATGCTGAAAAGGCACTTTTAGGATCAATTATGTTGCGGCCTGTAGCCCTCAATGATGTTCTTGATACCGTTTTTGAAGATGATTTTTATGTTCAAAAACATAAGGTCATTTTCCGGATCATGGCAGACCTTGCCCGTGTTGGTGATCCTATTGACCTGGTGTCAGTATCAGAGAAGATGCAAAGTCTTAATCTGGTTGAGCAATCAGGTGGACTCTCCTACCTTTCTGAGATTGCTAATACCGTTCCTTCATCAACGAATGTTGAATATTATGCAAAAACCGTTGCTAATAAATCAACGCTCCGTAAATTAATTGATGCTGGAGACTTCATTTCTGAAATTGGATTCAATGAAGGCGAAGAAATGGATACCATTTTGGATACTGCCGAGAAAAAAGTCTTTGAAGTAACCTCAAATCCCAACTCAGCGAAAAAATTCACGAGTATTAAAGACATCATTCCAAAGTCATGGGAAAAACTTGAAATGCTGTCACAAAGTGATGGCTCATTACGTGGTGTCCCTACAGGGTTTAACGGACTTGATAATATTCTCTCTGGTTTTCAAAATGCTGACCTGATTATCCTTGCGGCTCGGCCTTCTACCGGGAAGACTGCATTTGCTCTTGATATTGTTCGAAAAGCAGCAGTGAACCACAACATTCCTGTTGGATTCTTCTCCCTTGAGATGAGTTCTGATCAATTAACTGATCGTATGCTCTCGGCTGAATCACAAGTTGATTCTTGGCGCATGCGAACGGGTAAAGGTCTCACTGATGATGATTTTGCACGTATTTCTATTGCCATGGAGACCTTATCAAAATCACCTATTTATATTGATGACAAACCAGGAAATAGTATTAATCAAATGCGTTCGACAGCACGACGATTAAAGGCAGAACATGGGCTTGGACTCATTGTCGTGGACTACATGCAACTTATGACCACTTCAAAAAACTATGATTCCATGGTGAATCAGGTAACAGAGATTTCCCGATCACTGAAATCACTGGCTCGAGAACTCGAGGTACCGGTTATCGCCCTCTCGCAGCTCTCGCGTGCTGTTGAGCAGCGTGGTGGTAAACCACGTCTCTCTGATCTCCGTGATTCAGGTTCGATCGAGCAGGATGCGGATGTCGTGATGTTCCTTCACCGAGAACGTGCCGAAGACGGAGCCGGACGGTCAGAAACAACTGATGTCCTAATCGAAAAACATCGTAATGGTGCAGTTGGCTATTGCCAATTATATTTCGATACGGCGCGAACTACTTTCCTTGATATTGATAAAACTCATGAGGCTGATAGTTTAGATGGAGAGTTTTAATGAATAAAGGAGCGATAGCGACTATTATGAATTAAACCTCCAGCTCGACTGGAAGTCTCAAAAACCAAGATTTATTCTTGGTTTTTATTATTGACATTAGTAATAATTATGATATTATTTTTAATAAACTTTTAAACTATTTAAAAATGAAAAATTTTTTTTATTTTCTAGTCTTTGGCGGTATGGCTTTTCTAACGATTGTGTTTATTTATGGACAAAATCAAAAGAATAAAATTACTTTTTCCTATCAACTTTTTGATGATATTTCGTTAAAAAAAATGAAAGGATATTCTTATACTCAAGATACATTAATTGTAGATGGAAATCGTTATATTATTCCAGAGTTATCAAAACCTCAACCTCGAAGAGGCACCCCTCAGACGACCTTAGATGTTTATATTTTGTTAGATGGTGAAAGAATTTTACTAAATGAAAATCAGAATAATAAATTAGCATTAATACTTCGCGAAAAAATGGATAACTCATATAAGATAAAAAAGAATCTAGAGTATATTCAAAAAGAAAAAGAAAAAATAAGAAAACAAAAACAACAAAAAAGAATCAATGAAATTCTTGATTAAGATAATCCCAAGAGCAATCTTGGGATTTTTTGTTACAATATGGAAATGAATAATCGTATTGATAAACTCGCTTATCTCTTTGAATCTTTTCCTGGTATTGGTAAACGTCAGGCACGGCGTTTCGTTTATTTCCTCCTCCACAAAGATCCTGGGTATATTCACGAGCTCACTTCAAGTATTCAAAATGTTAAAGCTGAAATTGACCAATGTCATGAATGTTATCGTTTCTTTCCAAAAACTGGAATGAATATTTGTCCTATTTGTATTGAAGCAAAAGATTCGAAACAATTAATGATTGTCGAAAAAGATGCTGATTTTGAAAACCTTCATAAAACAAAAATTTACGAAGGAAAATATTTTATCTTAGGTGGACATATTAATGCAAATGAGAAAAAACGTTCCTTTGCACGTGTTGATCAACTCATTAATCGTATTAAACGTGATACTGATAATGGGGTGATTGAGGAATTAATATTTGCCCTTTCCATTAGTCCCGAGGCTGAACATACGAGAATCCGCCTCTATACGATGCTAAAAGATACATTTCCCAACCTCACCTTCTCTACCTTAGGTCGTGGTCTCTCTACAGGAACAGAGTTAGAATATTCCGACACCGAAACCCTCAAACACGCATTTAATTCAAGGATTACACAATAATAAAAAACACCATATTGGTGTTTTTTATTAAAGAGAAGAAATCTTTACCTTCATAAAAGGTTGTCGATGTCCTTTCTTTTTAAAGTATCGTGACTTTGCTTTGTAACGAATAACGGTTACTTTTTTAGAACGTCCTTCTTCGAGAAGTTCTGCAGTAACTTTTGCTCCATCCAAGTAAGGGGTACCGATTTGTGCTGATTTCCCGTCATCGGTCATCAGTACAGCATCGAAAACAATTTTATCTCCTTGGCTGAAGTCTCCTTGAAGTTTTTCAATCGTGATGATATCACCTTCTGAAACGCGGTATTGTTTCCCACCGGTTTCAATAATTGCAAATTTACTCATAATACGCACCATTATACATAGAAATGATGTGACTGCAAGCTCTAATTTCCTTATTTTACAAGGCTTTTTCTGTGATACAATGACCTTATGAAACTTTATAATTCACTGTCAAAAGAAAAAGAAGTATTTGTACCACACCTGGCTGGTAAAGTCGGTATGTACCACTGTGGACCTACGGTGTACGATCATGTACATATCGGAAATCTTCGATCTTTTTTGATGGGAGATTTTATCAGACGGGTTTTTGAAATTAATGGTTACCATGTAACCCAAGTTATGAATATTACCGATGTTGGTCACCTGGTATCAGATGGTGACGACGGTGATGATAAAATGACCAAAGCTCTAAAACGTGAGGGTAAAGAAATTACGCTGGAAAATATGATTGCTATAGCTGATATCTATGCTGAGTCATTCAAAGATGATTTAAAGGCATTAAATATGCTGACCCCTCATTATTTTCCTAAAGCCTCAGACCATATCCAAGAGGACATTGATATTATTCAAAAACTCGAGGAAAAAGGATTTAGCTATACAACATCAGACGGTGTTTATTTCAATACTGAAAAAATGGCAGATTATGGAAAATTAGGTGGGCTTGATCTTGATAAGGAACATGAATCACGTATTGGCATCAATGCAGAAAAGAATAATCAAGCTGACTTTGCCTTATGGAAATTTGATGAATCTCAAGGTTGGGATTCCCCATGGGGGCAAGGTTTCCCGGGATGGCATATTGAATGTTCAGGAATGGCCGGTAAATACCTTGGTGAGCAATTTGATATTCATACCGGTGGTGCTGACCTCAGAAGTGTCCATCATAATAATGAGATTGCTCAATCAGAATGTGCGACTGGGTGCAGCCCTTACGTAAAATATTGGATGCATGGAGAAATGTTAAATTTTGGCGGTGCAAAATTATCAAAGTCAACAGGTGGAAATATTACCCTTAAATCACTTGCTGAACGCGATATAAATCCCCTTGCCTACCGTTACCTTGCGATGCAAACACATTATCGGTCACCAATGAATTTTACCTGGGAAATTCTCGAGTCAGCCCAAACTGGATTAAACCGCGTGTATAAAGAAATTTTAGAACTCCAAAGGAAATCAAATAACAATGTCGGACATGTAGATGAACATTTTAAAAGTGAATTTGAATCTAAAATTTATGATGATATTAATATTCCACAAGCCTTAGCTGTATTTCACACCATGATGAAATCAAATATCTCAGCTGATAACAAACTAGCTACCGCCTATTATTTTGATGAAGTTTTTGGTCTTGGCCTATCAGAATATACTGAAGAAATTATTGATATTCCAGAAAATATCCAAGTGTTATTAAATCAACGCAAAAAAGCACGAGAAAATAAAAACTGGGAAGAATCAGACAAACTCCGTGATACTCTTGCCGAGATGGGATACAAGGTTCTTGATATTGATAGTGAACAAAAGATAGAGAAATTATAAAAAGCCGAAAAATTCGGCTTTTTATAATTCAAAATCTTGAATAAGATTCTCTTCTAAGGTCGTAATCCCAAAATAACCTCGGTCAATAATATAGGTTTCAAGTTTTTTATCCAAACCAAAGATAATTGAAATTCCAACAATAAGAAATAAGATACCTAATATTCGTTTAAACAATCCTTTAGGGTTCGCAGCTATATTCATAAATTTCATCACTCTTTTTCCAAGGAACGCAATTAATAGCATAACTACAGCTAATCCAATTGCATAAGCAAATAGATTTATTAAACCTATAGCATAACTTGCAGGTAATACCGTTCCTAAAATTAGAAAATATGTTGGTGAACATGATGCAAAGACAGGTCCCATCGCAGTACCTAATATGATAGCTGCTCCGGTTCCCTCTTTTTTAAACATTTTGTACATTAGTTTCTGCGAATCTTGTTCAAGCTTCCCATGAGAAATTCTGTTTGTAATTTCCGCCCAGGTGTCAGGAAATAACAAGGTAACAGCAAAAATTAAAATAATGATACCTGAAAAATATGACCAAAATGAATCAGGAATATTAATAAATGCCGTTGAAACTTTTAAAAGTAAGGTAAAGACAACAATTGAAATCGCAAGTGATGCGGTAATAATAAGAGGTCTTTTGATACTCGTATGATCATTATCTAGTGAACCTCCAATGATAATTGGTAGTAACGGAAGAATACACGGTGCCAAGACCGTGAGTACTCCCGCTAAAAATGAAATTGGAATTAATTCCATATTATTTTACCTCATCAACAATAGATTCAAGGGTACTTCCTCCTGACCATTTTTTAATCAAATTTCCTTGATTATCAACTTGTACCATTGTATGTTGTTTTGTTACAGCGTATTTATTTTTTAATGCTGTTTCAGTATCATAATCAACCTGAACAATGGTTAGGTTTGATGGAATATCTGATAACGAATCATTAATATCATTTTCTAAACGACGACATGATGGACACCATGATGCATAGAAATCAAGAACAATATCTCCCTCTAAACTAGCGAGGGTGATATCTTCATATTTAACAAAATCTCCCGGACCTGCATTAGCTTCAGCATCAACTTCAGTTTCTACGTTGGTTTCTGCTAAATCAGTGATTCCTTCTTCGATAGCTGTATTAATACTTACCTGAGCATTTGAAACTGCTTCTCTAGCTGAATCAATATTCGCCTGAATTTGTGCATTAAGATCAACCAAGGCTCCTTGCTGAGATTGAGGGAGGTCATCTCTAATATCTTCTAAACCATCTTCTTGTGCTATTTGTTCTCGTGATCCTGATTCAGTGATAGTTTCAGAATTATTAAATGCGTTATAGGCAAAATATCCCAACCCAATAAGAATAATTAAAATTACTAAATTTTTCATATGTTTATTTTTATATGTTTGTATTTAAAATGAATAACACATTTAGTATACCAATTAACCCATACCTTTATAAATTGATTTATTTTAAATAAATTATAATATTAAGAAGAAACTAAATTATAATTTATGGAACAAGATTTAATTGATATATTTTATGTGAACGGACAAGAATCTTTTCAAAAAGAAACTGAAAAAATGTCTCTACAAGAATATATGGATGAATTTCACAAGGCTAGAGAAAATTTCTTTGGATGTAGTGATTATCATGATTTTCTCTTGAAAAAGATTATCATTAAGGCAAAGAGTACCGACATACAAAAGCTTAAACCGATAGCAGATAAAGATATTAAAGCTAATGGACCAAATTATCTTCATAATCGTCTTGTTGCAGTCTACTGTCAAAGAATAGGTGTAACGTTAAAAGAACTCTTGGAGTATAGATTTATTCTTAAAGAACATTATTCTTATGGATATAACTTTGCTATCGATTTTCATATTGAGCATGAATGCTTTAAGGACAAAAGTCCTATACCAGCTGAAGACGCCAATGTGGAATATGAACGTTATATTCCGAATGAACTAAAAAAGAATAAAGAAGATATCGATTTTTGGCTTGTTAATACATTACTCAAGAAAATGGCTATCAAAGAAGATGATGCAGAGCAAATGTACTACATATACAAAGAAATAGGTCACGGCTTTGGAATGAGACGGGCTGCTTCTGCAATAAAAAAATAAAGATAAAACGACTCAAACATGAGTCGTTTTTTATGTATTCTAATACCCTTCCGATTGTAATACCTCTATGGCTTCTTTTGCTTTTTTGGAAAGTTTTTTTGGAATTCTGATTTTTATATTAATCAAAAGATTTCCTTTTGATCGATCAGTTACAATTCCTTTGCCTGAAACACGGAGGGTTGTTCCATGTGATGTACCGCTTGGTATTTTCACATCAATTTTTGAATCGTCGAGCATGGTTAAGGTGTGTTTTGCACCTAGTACAGCATCTGATATTGGAATTTCATAATCTAAAATAAGATCGAGTCCATTTCTTCGGAAACTCTTGTGGGTTTTAACAAGTACCTGAATAAAGAGATCTCCTGATGGACCATTTTTAACCGCTCCACCACGTCCTGATATCCGAAGGGTATCGCCATTCTTAATTCCAGCAGGAATTGAAAATTCTATTTCTTCTTTTTCTCTGGTGACACCAGCACCCTTACATTTCTTACATTTCTCTTTCGGTACCTTACCTGATCCTTCACAGGTTGGACATTCAGTGACCGTTGCAAAGATACCCATCATCTGTGTTTGAATTTTTCCCTGCCCATTACATTCAGGACATGTATCCATCGAAGAACCTTCTTCTGCACCACTCCCATCACAATCACTACAGGTTTTAGTATGATCTAAAGTAACTTTTTTCTTTACCCCAAAAACCGCATCAACAAAATCAATTTCTATACGCATTTGCATATCAGATCCACGGCGTCGCTTCCGGCGCGATGAACGACCACCAAATCCTCCACCAAAGAGATCACCAAGGTCAATATCACCAAAATCAAATCCACCGGCCCCCTGTTGAAATCCAGAGAAATCAAATCCACCAAAACCTTGCCCACCACCTTGGTTACCAAAAGGGTTTGGTCCAGCTGAACCAAATTGGTCATATTGCCGACGTTTTTTCTCATCTGAAAGAACTTGATAGGCTTCGTTAGCTTCTTTGAATTTTACCTCATCACCATCTTTTTTATCAGGATGATATTTATGCGCCATCTTACGAAAGGCTTTTTTTATTTCATCGGCTGATGCTGACTTATCAACACCGAGTGTTTTATAATAATCTTTTGACATACAATTTCTTTATCTCTCTATTATGACTCATTCATACCACGAATAATATTTCGTAGTATACATGAATAATGATAGTTATTATTCTTTATCATCTGAAGAATCTTCTGCTTCCACATCTACCGTCTCACCATCATCTGATGATTCAGCGTCAGTGTTTTCAGTACCTTCAGAAGCCTTAGCTTCTTCGGCTGCTTGTTGTTGCATGATTTCTCCAATTTTTTGCATAGATTCTGATAGTTCAGCGGTCTTTTTCTCGATTGCTTCTTTATCATCACCTGCTTTGACTTCGTTTAATGCCTTAATAGCATCTTCAATTTTTGTTTTTGTTTCTTCATCAACGGCATCACCATGTTCTTTAACAGCTTTTTCTGCAGAAAATACCATTGACTCAGCCATGTTCCGAACATCAACAAGTTCTTTCTTTTTCTTATCTTCATCTGCGTGTTCTTCGGCTTCATCTTGCATTCGCTTGATTTCTTCATCAGAAAGTTTTGAACCTCCTTCAATTCGAATTGAGTTTTCTTTTCCTGTTGATTTATCTTTCGCAGAAACCTCAAGGATTCCATTAGCATCAACATTAAAGGTCACTTCTACCTGTGGAACACCACGTGGTGCTGGTGGAATGCCCTCAAGGATAAACCGGCCAAGAGACTTATTATCAGCGGCCATTGGACGTTCACCTTGTACAATATGAATCTCAACTGACGTTTGATTATCAACTGCTGTTGAAAATACTTGTGAAGCTGAGGCTGGAATCGTGGTATTTTTCTCAACTAATTTTGTTGCAACAGATCCCATGGTTTCAATTGAAAGTGATAATGGAATCACGTCTAGTAAAAGAACATCTTTCACATCTCCTTGAAGAACTCCTCCTTGCAATGCTGCACCAAGAGCTACTACTTCATCAGGATTAATTGATTTATTTGGTTCCTTACCGAATACCTCCTTTACCATTTCTGCAATTTTAGGCATTCGTGTTTGTCCTCCAACAAGGATAACTTCATCAATATCTGACGCAGAGAATCCTGCTGATTTTAGAACATCTTTGGTAATATCAATTGATTTATCAAGATACGGGGCTGCTAATTCCTCAAGTTTTGCTCGAGAAAGATTAAGAAGAAGGTGTTTCGGCCCAGTATCATCTGAGGTAATAAATGGAATATTAATTTCAGTTTCAGAAGTATTTGAAAGTTCGTGTTTTGCTTTTTCTGCTGCTTCTTTAAGCCTTTGTAGTGCAAGTACATCATTCGTTACATCAATTCCTGAATCTTTTTTGTATTCAGATCCAATCCAATCAATGATGGCTCGGTCGATATCTTCACCTCCCATATGAGCATCTCCACCGGTTGATTTTACCTCAACAACATCATCTGCTACCTCAAGGACAGATACATCAAAGGTACCTCCTCCAAAATCGTAGACGACGATTTTTTCATCTTTTTTCTTGTTGAAACCATAGGCTAACGCTGCTGCAGTAGGCTCATTAATAATTCGTTTTACTTCAAGTCCTGCAATTTTACCTGCATCTTTGGTGGCTTGTCGTTGTGCGTCATCAAAATAAGCTGGTACCGTGATAACTGCTTCAGTGACTTTTTCACCAGTTTTTTCTTCAACATCAGTTTTAATTTTTTTCAAAATCATAGCCGAAATTTCTTCTGGTGAATAATCCTTACCATTCATTTCAATCAGGATTTTGTCGTTATCTCCTTTTTTGATCGTAAACGGTGAATTTTTAATATCTTTTTGGACCGCTTCATCTGAGAATTTGTGTCCCATGTAGCGTTTTACTCCAAAGATTGTATTTGTTGGGTTGGTTACTGCCTGACGTTTTGCCAAAAGCCCGACAAGACGATCAGAATTTTTACCAATCGCTGCGATTGAAGGGGTTGTTCGATTTCCTTCGTTATTTTCAATAATTTTTGGTTGCCCTCCTTCAACGTAGGCAACGGCTGAGTTTGTAGTACCCAGGTCAATTCCTATAATTTTACTCATGGTATTTAAATAATTATTTTTCTAGTAATTCTTTTAATTTCTTAAAATGTATTTCTTCAAGTGGATATTCCAATTCAGTGCCATCCTCATGTGATTCGAAGAATATTAACTCTGTTGTTTCATCGTCTATTTTTCTGAAACTGTATGAACAGATATATGGTCCATTAACATCTTTTAACTCGAGAAATTTATCGCGATCATAATCAATAACTTCTCGCGTAATATATTCATTAGAATATTTTGTCCCTATACCAATTTGTTCAGTATCTGTTGTCATCTCGACAGCGCCTTCTACCCAATGTTTTGTATTTTTAGGTTCAAGGGTGAATTCAAAGATATCTTCTGTAGGAGCATTTATGATTACTCTAATTTCATTTGTTTTCATATTTTCCTACTTTTACTTTTGCTGGTCTGAGAACGGTATCTCCTGACATGTATCCTTTTTGGATAACGTGGAGGATTTTATTATCGTCTTCTTCATTATCTACTTCGATATGTTCTATTGGATCATGAATTTTTGGATCAAAATCATTGCCAACCTTTTCAATAATTGAAACATTATATAATTCAAGCGTATTCATAAATTGACTATGAATATATTCAACACCTGTTCGCCATGCTGAGTCTACTTTCTCCCAAGCTTCCTTATTTGAAAAAGCCATATCAAATGAATCTAGGACAGGAAAGAAATCGGAAACTAAATTTAATTTCATACTATCAAGCTTCTCTTTACGTTTCTTTTCTTCTTCTGATTTGTAGTTTGCAAAATCAGCTCGCTCTTTCTGCCAGCCAGTAAGATATTCTTGAGACTGTTTTTTAACTTCTTTAAGCTCATCTCTTAGTTTTTTCAGCTTATCTTTCTGACTTATTCCTTCATATTCAGTTTCTTCAATTTCAATATCTAAATCTGAGGAAAGAGACTCATTATTGATATTTTCAGATACGTTTTCTGTATTCTTTTTTGTATCTTTATCGTTCATATTTCAATTAATATAACAAATTAACTTGTTATATAACGAATATACACGAAGAAATAATTTTTGACAAGTTTTTCATATACATGAAAATATTGTTCAATTTTTCTTAAAATGCTATATTTAGAGTATGAAAAAGCCTAAAAAAAGCCTTCAAGAGTTGATTTTAGCCAGTCTTACTCGCAAAAAAGCTCGAAAGCAAAAAGAAATCATTGAGGATATTGAAGCTATTATTGAACAATACGAAGAGAAGGAGCGAAAAACTAAACCTAAGTATCTGATTAATCGAGCTTTAAAAAAAATGATTGATGAAGATGTTATTTCTGAGCATGAAACAGAACACTCTTCATTCCTATCACTAACAAAATCAGGACGTCAAAAACTTCGTAATATTAAACTGAACTCTGAGAATCATCTTGTTTCTACTACTTGGGATGGTTACTGGCGAATGATTATTGTTGATATTCCTGAAGATCGAAAAAAAGATCAGGATGCGATTCGATATTTCTTAAAAAAGGCTCAGTTTGTTCAAATTAAAAATTCAGTTTGGATATCACCCTACCCTATGGAACACATGATGATCAATATGAAAAAAGATCTTGATCTTGATCTTGATATTCTCGTGCTCGTTACTGATAAACTAGATATAGCAACTGAGCAACTCATGATGACTAAATTCTCTGAGGCACAATAAGGTAAATTTCGACGTAGGAGAAAAAGAGGATGCTCTGGAGTAAAAAAAGAAGACTAAGTCTTCTTTTTAAATTACACAATTTTATTATAGTATGCTTCAATTATTTTATTTTCTGAAAGATATTTCATTAAATCAGCCTTCGTACTTTTATCTGAAGCAACACCATAAATATCAGTAATTTGTGCATTCTTAGCCTCTTTAATATCAGAAATAGTATCAGTAACGAAACTCATTTCAGAAGTACGTATATTATAATGTTCAGCTAATATCTCAAAAGCTGATGTTTTATTCCCAATACTTTTTTCCAAACATAAAATCTCATCAAATAAATACCCTAAATCAGAGAATTTTAGCATAGACCTAATAACATCTTCAATATTATAAGAAAGGATACTTAAAATATGCTTTTGTGATAAAGTATGTAGTCTTTCCTTATGTATTTTTGGCATTTTTAATGAAAAATAATAATTCATAAATGTTTCTACATATTTTTTACCCTCGCTATTTTCATTTTCATAAAAATGCTCTGGAATACAACCATTTGATTCAATAACTAATCTTGTAACATACGAAAATGAATTATTAGTCAAAACATGTCTATGAAGTGAATTTGGATTAGGAAATAACACTCCATCAAAATCAAATATTATTATTTTCTTCATATCTTCAATTTACTATTTATATATAAGTATAAAGAAAAAAGATGAATTTAACAGCTAAGAAAAACATTTGATATTAATTTAATTTTCGATATAAGGCTCCTGTCAAAATAAGAATACTAAAACCGGCAATCAATATCATCAAAGGTTTGTCAGCTAAAAAAGGTGTCTCATCTATTATCTTTTCAAAGCCATAAAATACTGCCACTCCGCCAAAGGTAGACAGCCCAAGAAAAATAAATGGATATTTCTCAATAGCATTTTTTTGATAACGAGAAACCTTTTCTTCAAGATTCTTGAAACTTACGTAGGATATTTCTTTATTTTGGTTTTCAGACGTATTATTCATGTTATTGTTGTTTCATTATTCGTGCTATTTCAATAGCATTTTTACTGATAAGTGCACCTTCCATTGCATACAATGTCATTTTACAGACATTAAGACCTTTATCTTTCATTTTTTGATATACCACTGACGGACCGATATTTGCGAGCTCTTTTTTGGTATAGACACCAACTGACGACAGATGTCGTTTCATTGCAGGCCCTATATTCATCATATCTTCTACTTCTTTCATTACATATATTGTATCATTGTTTGTCGTGGTATAATCGGCAACATGTCACAAGCAAAAGAAATCACAGCAACTTACCTCAGAACAAAAGAAACTATGAAAAAATATATTACCGCTTTTGAGGAACGTAAACAACCGGGAAAATCTCATAATCCTTTTCAGTACACCATTAATAATCCAGAGGGATCTATCATCCAAGAATTTAATCATTGGTTTATTATGAAAAATGACTTCCCATATGATGCAGTAGCCGATATCCATCATATGATTGTCACCAAACGCGAAGTGCCCTTTAATTGGAATCTATTAACTGAAGAAGAAATAGATGAATTCCAAACACTCAGAGAAAACTACCTAGCAGATAATTATGATGTTATTTATGAGAATTTACCAAGTGGTCAAACCCAACCTGGCTGGTTTCATATTAATCTCCTAAAATTAAAACGAACATCATTAGAAGAGTTTATGAATAACTAAAAACAAAAAAACACCAAATCGGTGTTTTTTTGTTTCTGTATATACAGACTATCGTTTTGACCATGCTGGACGTTTTCGGGCTTTCCGTAGTCCTGGTTTTTTTCGTTCTTTTCGCCGTGGATCTCGTTTCAAGTATCCCGCAGCTTTTAGTGGTGAACGTAGCTCTTCATTGTATTTTTCAAGAGCTCGAGCGATTCCGTGACGGATTGCGTCAGCTTGAGCTGAAATTCCTCCTCCTTTTACAAGAATTGAAACATGAAAATCATCTTTTGTTTCAACTAATGCAAATGGTGATTGTACAACTTTTCGCAGTTCTTCAACCGTGAAATATTCATCAATTTTTCGATCATTGATTACAAATGTTCGTTTTGAATCAGGAGTGATACGAACCTGAGCTGTTGCATTTTTTCGTCGTCCAATTGCCGCAATATATTTTTTATCTGCCATAATCGATTATTCGTTAATGATAAGATTTTTCATCATAACTGCACGTAGACGGTTGTTTGGTAACATTCCATATACAGCTTTTTCGACCACAATTTTATACCCCAATCGTTCGATTGCATGCTCTCGACTTTCGTGCCGAAGACCACCTGGATATCCTGAGTATCGTTTATACTCTTTTTTTAGACCAGCATCAGTTAATGCCAATTTTGCAGCATTATTTACTGTTACAGTAACATTTGGTGCAACATGTGGCTGAAATGATGGTTCATTCTTACCACGTAGTGCCATTGCAATTTCAGTTGCTAGACGCCCAAGGCTTTGCCCTTCTGCATCAAATACGTATTCTCTTTTCTCTGTTTGTGTAGACATAGATATATTATTTTACGAATTCGATGATTGCCATAGGGCTGGCATCACCTTGCCGTGCTGGCATTTTGATAATACGTGTATACCCACCATTTCGGTCAGCATAGCGTGGAGCGATGTCATCTACGAGTTTGTTTGCCAATGATTCTTGGTTTCCAAGTCGTGCTCTGATTAGTCGCCGAGATGCTACATCACCTTTTTTAGCTTTGGTAATGAGCTTTTCGATATAAGGACGCAATTCTTTTGCTCGTGCTTCAGTCGTTTTAATTTGCTCGTAGGTTAATAGGGCTACCGCAAGTGATCGAATGAATCCACGTCGTACGTTTGCTTTTCGTCCAAATTTTCGGTTTTTTCGTCCGTGTCTCATAAGTTTGGATTATTTACTCTCTTTTAAGGTTAACTTAAAGGTAGCAAGTGTCTCAATAACTTCCTCAAGGCTCTTTTGTCCAAATCCATCGAGTGACAATAAGTCATCTTCAGTTTTTTGAACGAGTCCTCCAAGTGTTCGAATACTTGCATCGTTAAGTGAATTTTCTGTACGAGCAGAGAAATCCAGAGTATCAATACGTGTTTTTAGTAATTCAACACGCTCTTCATCGTTTAAATCTTCTTCCTCTGTTTTCTCTACACGAATAATTCCTTCATCTTCTACTTCCTCTACTAATTCACGCGTATCTTCAATCATTTTAAGATCAAGAATACTTTTGAATTGTTGGATCATAATCATTAGCGCTTGCTCAAGAGCTTCTTTAGCACTGAGACTTCCATCAGTTTCTAGATTAATTCGAAGAAGATTGTAATCAGTTCGATCACCAACACGCATGTGCTCAACTTCGTAATTTACTTTTCGAATAGGGCTGAAAATTGCATCAACAAGAATACTTCCTACTGCCGGTTTCCCGTCAGAAAAATCTTCTTTTGAAACAAATCCAATACCTTTTGCAAGGGTAATTTCAAGTTCAAATTCACCAGATTTTGTCGTTGTTTCTGCAATGTACTGATCTGGATTCATGACTTCGATACCTCCTGTGGTTTCAAAATCTGCTGCCGTTACTTCTTTTGCTCCTTTAACTGACAATCGCAAGCTTGTTGCTTCGTCAGATGCCAGTGCAAATCGTACCTTTTTCAGGTTCAATAAGATAGTAAGAACATCTTCTTTCACACCGTCTAAGGTTGCAAATTCGTGATCTGCACCTTTGATTTTTACTGAAGTAATTGATACTCCTGGTAGTGATGAAAGGATAATCCGGCGGAGAGAGTTTCCTAGTGTGTGGCCATACCCAGGGTACAGACCTTCGATTTCGTAAACTCCTTTTGCGCCGTCTTCTGTTACGACATTTAATTTTTTTGGTAACACAATGTTTTGATGGAACATAATAAACGCTAATTGATTAGTTGAAGTGGAATAATGTATATCAATGTACCTCACGGTACATATATCAGATATACGGAATTATCGGCTGTAGAACTCGATAACTGCTTGGAAATTAAAGAATGCTTCTGGATTCTTTGCTTCTCCTGCGACGGTAACCGTCATTTTTTTAGCATCAACATTTAACCATGCTGGTGCTTTGGCCGAACCAAGTCGTTCTGCCAGGTCAGCAAATACTGTTTTTGATTTGCTTCCCTCTCGAATAGCAATAACATCGCCTTCTTTTACAAGGTATGATGGAACGTCGAGTTTTTTGCCATTAACGGTAATATGACCGTGAGTTGCTAATTGACGAGCAAAGGCTCGTGTTTTTGCAATACCAGATCGGTACACAACGTTATCTAATCGAGATTCGATTGTTTTAAACAATTCATCTGCTGGTGTTTTACCAATTTTTGCAGATGCCATTGCTTTGTTCACGTAGTTGCGGAACTGTTTTTCAGAAACACCATAGGCAAATCGCACTCGTTGTTTTTGAATCAGTGAAAGACCGTAATCTGTTGGTCGTTTTGGACGACCTGTTCGAGCCTTTGCACGTTTTTGTTCAGACAGCATGAACTTTTGAGATTGAGTTTTTTCATACACTCCAGCTCCAAGCCGTCGTGCAATTTTATATTTTTTAATCTTTGCCATAACTATCTACTACACACGCCGCGCTTTCGGTGGTCGAGGACCATTGAAAGGTACCGGTGTTTTATCTTGAATTCGAGTAATATCGATTCCGTGTGATACGAAACCACGCACAGCCGATTCACGACCTGAACCAACTCCCTTAACAACAACATCAACTTCTTTGATTCCGATAAGAGCTGCTTTTTCTCCAAGAACTTCTCCTACTTTTGCAGCTGCAAACGGTGTTCCTTTTTTAGCTCCTTTGAAACCAAGTGCTCCTGATGATGAGAACATGATTGCATTTCCATCTAAATCAGTAACGGTTGCCTTTGTATTGTTATAGGTTGATTGCACATGCAAGATTGCTTTTGCAAGTTTCTTTTTAGGGACACGTGACAAAGCTCGAGATTTCAAGTTTTTGTCCATAGTTCGCCCTTTTTGTTTTACAATTCGTTTCTTTCCCATAGGTCTAATTATTTACGTCCAGATCCCATAGTGGCACGTTTGTTTCCACGACGAGTACGGCTATTTGTTTTAGATCGTTGTCCTCGACTCGGCAACTTTCGGCTATGACGATTTCCTCGGTATGAATCAATGTCAATTAGCCGTTTAATATTTTGACTTACTTCTCGCTTAAGATCTCCCTCAAGGTTCATTGATTCAATGATGTCTCGAAGTTTTTTGTCTTCCGCGTCAGTAATGTCTTTTACTTTTGTTACTGGGTTTACACCAGCTTCTTCACAGATTGATTGGGCTTTTGAAAGGCCAATCCCATACAATACGGTCATTCCGTATTGAATTTGTTTATTTTCTGGAAGAGAAATACCAAAAATTCGCATACTTATTTACTGTATTAAACTACTCAAAGAATGGGGCGACAGATTATTGCCGCGCCTTCATTCGAGGGTTCTTTTTATTAATACGAACAAGACGACCTTTTCGACGTACAATAACATCGTCTTTGCTTCGTTTTTTGATTGATGATTTAACTTTCATAATATCTTTTATTTCGTACGTGTATTAGCAGAAAAAAGAAAAACCGGGCTAGAGCCTTTTGATAATGCGGCCTTTTCCACCATATGGGTCGAGGAGTACCTCAACTTTGTCGCCTACCAAAATTCTAATCCGATATAATTTCATCTTTCCAGCTAAATATGCAAGGTGTAGTTCTTCTTCACCTTCAAACTGGACACGGAACATCGTATTTGGAAGATTTTCCACGACTACCCCAATTTTTGTGTCTCCTTTACTATTACTCATTACGATAGGGCTTATAGTATCAAAAAGCATATTTAAGTCAACTTTCCTATCATAAAATAATACGCTTGGTCAAGCGTATTATTTATTCAGCAATATCTTGTCAATATTTTCAGGAAGATGATTCTTCCAAAAGGGACGAATATCAACCTGTACCCTATCAAGACTATTATTCATTTTAAAGTAAGGAATGAGTTCATCTTCTCTAAGACCACTCAACTCTTGTTTTAATAGTTCATCATTTGGTTCCCAAATTACCAAAGGGTTACCAGAGATTTCTATTTCTATATTTTGAATATTTTCATAATCTAAAACATCATCACCAATTCGACTGAGTTTAAAATTATAGTTTTCCATAACAGATGCTTGCTCTCCTTCTGGAATATCTAAATAGTTGTTATTAACAAATTGCTCAAGTTCCACGCGAGATACTACCAAGGCAATAATCGTCCCACGCTGACTAATGACCCCTGTCTCAGAACTATCGTCAAAAACTGCGGTAGGTTCATTAACGGTAACGCTCGCGGTATTATCAATCAGAACCACCTGATCAGTTTTTTCTTTCGTCAGTCGTAATTCTAATCGTTCAAAGAGTTTTGATTGGAGCAGCTCTTCAGCTTCTTCTTGTTGACCTTGGCTCAGGTATAATTCCGTCCCAATACTTCCACCACTAAATTCAGAGGTGGAAACAGCGTAGATCCCATCATATTTTGCTGATAATCCAGCTTCCTGAAATCCTGGGATAGTAAAATCAGTGATATCAATATTGTAATCATCACCAGCTTCTTCGGCATAGACTGTTGCAGAAATTGAACCTGGTTCATCACCGTTTTTTCCTGGAATAATGACTTCGTTTTGATCAAGTTTAAAAATCTTTCCCGAAGCACTCTCAAAACGTGTTTCAGGTAATAAACGCTGTGGTTCAGAACTAAAATTATTGAAAATAGTAATTTCACCCCGAGCCCTGTTCCGTACTGGCCGAGATTCATTTGCAATAATAGATGTTGACTCTTCGTCAGATAAAGCAATAACATCAAAACCTAACTCGTCTTGTTGTGGGTTATTATGGAGCATCAGAGATTCTGCTATTTCTTGGTATTCAATATGTGCTTCGTAGTTTACATGTGCACTATGTCGAGCATTTAAAATAAGAAATAGAATGAACCACACCGCGGCTAGACGCCCTAATGGGTAGGTAATTTTTTTATTGCGAACCAACCATTTTCTGATGAGTGCTATATAATTTACTGAATCCTTATAGCGTTTTGGTGGTGTATAAAAACGATTGTTAGTAAATGTTTGCTCGTTTATTTTTAGTGCTTCTGGTTGAGTCTTAGTTTCTATAGGTTTTGATCGCACTCTTTTCTTTCGCCTAATACCTTTTCCGGCCTGACGTTTTTTTGATTGTCTCTTGAGAGGTTGTGTTAGAGAAATTGAAGTCTGTTCATCAGGAAAAGAACGAGCTTCCCTTCTCGTTCTTTTTTTTGTGCGTATATTTGATATTCCATCACTTTTTCTCCTAATATCTCCTTTCATATTTTTCTAGGTATTCAAAGCTATACCGTGGGCAAGAGTTTTCATTTCTGCGTCATTGATTGATATATCCATAACTTCTTTATCTGCCCTAGTATGAAGATGAACTATTTCAATCTCAGCACGTGCATGGACATGCTCTTTCAACTCATCTGTTGATAACAACAGCGTTTCAAACCATGTGATATCTTCACTACTTTTGATGACGATAGTATTTGGCAACAAACCTTGTTTACTGGCTTCATCACAGAAATGGTAAAAACTTTGTAACCAAATCTTATACCCTTTCTCTAAAGCATCTTTAATTTTTTCATTGAGCTTAGTATCAAAATTACCATTATGATAACCAAGAATATGTTTTTTAGCTTTGGCAAAAGTTTCATTCAGTTCAACCGCAACATGCCGATATATAGCATTCATTCCAATCGGAACAACACCTAATAATTCTAAATGATCATGTTTAATAACCATAATTTCTGACACTTCTCCTGAAATATCAATAATAATAGCGTCATCAGTATTCGGCAGTGACCTCTCTACATCAAAATATGACATAAAGGTATTTGAACTAAACACTGGTTTTCTATGAAAAGCTTTTTCAATAATATGTTCAAAAGCATTTTTGGTGTCTTCCGAAAGAACGGTGATAAGTGAATCAATAGCCACATCATTCATTGTTTTCCCAAGAGGCTCACGAGCTGGGTAACCATTAGCGCTAACCTTAATCGTTTTTCGATCAATAAGACTTACCTTATGATCCTTGTAATCAACATTTTTAGAAAGTGATGACGTTAATTCTTTTTCGATCAGTTCATCAGCCAATTCTTTAGTAAAGGTGAAAGGTTTCTTTTTAGAATAAGTCACGTTTCTCTTTTGGGATGAAGACCATGGTGCAGCAACATTACAATAAATAGTCTCAAGAGGTACTAATGATTGTAGATGGACCTCATTTGCTACATCGGTAAATACCTTTTGTGTTCTCCGCCAATATTCATCAAAATGAAGACCAGATGTTTGTACAATATTTTTTCGAATACTGAAGAGCTCACGAATAGCAACACATACACCAGCTGCAGAATATCCATATTCAAAAATACCTCCAGCAACGCTCGAGCTGTCAATATCAAAAATAACAATATTCTTTTTTGTATCTATGTTGGTACTCATATAATTTAATAAGTTATCTGTTCCAGGAATTTCGCTTGTGTATCCGGGAAATTCGGAACTAAATTCAGAATAGTCGTTTTACTCTTTTCTTCATTAAACAGTTTTTTCAGCTTCGTCTTCAACAGCTTTTTTAATTTTAAAAGCATTATCAAGTTCGTTTTTTGTACTTTGAACTTCTGATTCCTTTTCAACCAGATTATGTTCTAAATCAGACACGGTTTTATTCATTTTTTCTTGCACCTTTTTGGTAGTAGATTGTGACACCATAAATGAATACAAAAGGAGTAGACCTAAAGATACCACCAGTCCAATAATCACCACCCAAAATGATTCAATATTTGGAAATAGGTACGGTAGTGCTTCATCAAAAACTGAATAAACTCCATAGAAAATAATTAGAGTTAAAAAGAGTTCAAAAATTCTTTTAGCATTAATATCCATAACTATATTGTAGCATAATTGCTTTTAGCAAAGTTAGTAATCACTTATTTTTTCATTTAAAATATCTATTTTTCTACTGACTGCTTGAGAAACATCAACATCGAAATGAGCCGCTACAACGAGTGTTTGAATAATAATATCTGCAATTTCAGTTTCTAAATTTTCTTTATTATATGAATTTATTTTTGATTGACGTTGATGACCTAACGCAGACAATACTTGTTCTGATAATTCACCAAATTCTTCTCCTAATTTTAATGTTGAGTACATTGCTTCTGTATTAAAATCATACCCTCGCTCTTTATTCTTTTGAGAAAATTTTACATTAATAGCATTAAATTTTTCCAGAAAATCGTGTGTAAACATATCAAAAGTATAACAAAAATAACCCTCAAGGGTTATTTTTCTAAAATAGCTTTGATACGGCGGACACCGGCTGATGACGACTCTTCTTTTTTGATTTTAAAAGTTCCGAATTCAGCTATTTGTAACAATTCATCAACATGTGGACCTCCACAGAGTTCTCGTGAATAGATGTTCCCTTCACTATCCGAGATAGTCCAGACCTTAACCGTATCTGGATATTTTTCCCAAAATGATCCAACAACATCAGAATTTTTCGCCTCATTTTTATCCATCAACTGAACACCCATTTTTGCATTGGTTGAAATTGCATTATTTACATAGTCTTCTACCTTATCTAAAATATCTCGCGATACTTTTTCATCATATGTAAAATCAAAACGTGTTCGCTCTTCGGTAATATTTGAACCTTTTTGATGGACATCATCACCAAGCTCTTTTCGTAAGCCTGCAAGCATCAGATGCGTTGCAGTATGGAGGGCTCTAATTTTTGGTGTGTCTTCGGCAAGACCTCCTTTGAATTTTTTCTCTGCCCCTTTTCGAGAAAGCTCTTGATGTTCCCTGCGGATTTTTTTACAGTCTTCAATAGCTTCATCAGAAATAATAATACCAAATTTCTTCGCCAATTTTTGGGACATTGATAAGGGTAAACCTTGAGTTTGTTCAAGATCCATAAGGAATTTACCCGTCACTATAGTGTTAGGATCATCTTTTAGTTTTTTGAAAATCTTTACACCCCGCTGGATAATCTTTACAATTTTATCCATTTCGGTTGCAACAATCTTAATCTTGATGGCGATTTTTTTCTCATCAACATCTTTAAAATAAAGATCTTTGTACATTAGTACTACCGCATGGATAAGTTCTGGAATAATTTTCTCTGAACATTCAATAGCCTCAAGTGAATTATAGGCCCGGCGGAGAATCCTTCGAAGAACATAGCCGCGTCCAGTGTTTGAAATCACTACTCCATCATTAATCAGGAAGACGGCTGTTTTAATATGATCAGCAATAATTCTGGCGTGCCGCTCATTATAGTTTCTTGCATGTTGTTTCAAAATATCTAATAAGGGCACAAATAAATCAGTATCAAAAATATTAGTCGTTCCCTGCATCACCGCAGCCACACGTTCAAGTCCCGCACCAGTATCAACATTTTTTTGAGGTAGTTCACCAACAATTTCGCCACCTTCGAGTTTGTATGCCATAAATACATCGTTCCAAATTTCAACAAGTTTTTGATCCTCGTCAGCTTGTTCAAACTCTTTGGCTGACAAGTCTCCTAATTCACCAGTAAGATCATAGAACATTTCAGTTGATGGACCAGCTGGAGAATTAGCTCCGGCTGTCCACCAATTATCTTTGGAATCACGATAGTAGATACGATGCTCTGGGATAAACTGTTTCCAAATTTCTACGGCCTCAGTATCTTTGGGTACCATATCGTTTCCTGCAAAGACGGTAACGTATAGTCGGTTTGGGTCTAATCCCAATCCTTCTTCTTTGTCAGTGAGAAATTGCCATGACCAGGTGATCGCATCTTCTTTGAAATAGTCACCGAGTGACCAGTTTCCCAACATCTCAAAAAAGGTTGCGTGGGTATTATCACCAACCTCTTCTAAATCACCCGTTCGTACGCATTTTTGTGAACTGGCTAAACGTGAACCTTTCGAATGAGATTCTCCCATAAGAAAAGGAATCAGTGGTTGCATACCAGCCGTGTTAAATAAGGTTGCGTTTGTTGCCTTTGGATCATCAGCAGTGATCAATGAGGCTGAATCTAAAATAGCGTGATTTCTTTTTGCAAAAAAATCTAAAAATCGTTTTCGTATTTCCTGTGATGTCATAATCTAAATTATAAGGAAGTTATATGAAAAGAAAAGCATATGAAAAAAGGCTCATATTTGAGCCTTATGTTTTTGCGAGATGTTTTCTCGATGTTGTTTAATTTTTTTCATTCTACACTTTTTTACAATCTTTCTCTCAAGATAGTCATAGCCATAAATAATGATAACCATGACAATAATTGCTATTACTGCAAGAGCTACTTCTTCAATATGTATTGGTTTATTCATAAATATTTACTTTTAACATATTCATAAAGCTTTATAGTACCTACCCACATTAGCGATAAACCAATTGAGAGACAAACAGTAAAAATTTGTAATTCTGTTTCAGAAAAATGTTCCATATATATGTAATTCTTTTAAAATTCAAAAAGCATTAAAACAAAATGAATATATATTGCAAGAAAAAAATAGTTATTAAATAACTATTTTTTAATCTTTTGCCCCAATTTTCTTTTAAACATTTTCTCTGCCTGCCAAACCAAGGTTAAGGTAAGAATAACCAATACAGTTACCGCGATTGCAATGGAATACATTCCGTAACCAACTGCCATCCCAATTCCTGCTGCCACCCAAACACCAGCTGCAGTGGTTAGATTTGATACATGGTCACGCCTGAAGATAATCATTCCTGCACCCAGGAATCCAATACCGGTTACCACCTGCGCTGCGACACGCATAGGATCGTAATCAAGCCCTTGGAAATTACCAAGAACATATTCTGAAATCACAATAAATAATGCTGAGCCTAAAGATACTAACCCAAGAGTCCTAATTCCTGCTGCCTTCCCTGCATATACACGTTCTATACCAATAGCTGCTCCAAGGATGAGAGCAACTACCAACCGTATGATCATTTCTGTCTCTGTCATAGAAAAAGTATATCACGAAGACTCATCAATAAGAAAAACCCTCATGTAACCATGAGGGTTTGGTACGCTCTACGAACGTTTAAATTTTAAAGAAAATACATCACACATAATAATCCAACACCACCTAATACAATCGTATATGGTAAGGCCATTTTAACCATTTTACCGTATGACAATCCAATTAAGGGAGCCAAAGATGAGGTTAAAAGAAAAAGGAATGCAGCCTGACCATTCGGTGTTGCAACACTAGGTAAATTTGTACCAGTATTAATGGCAATAGCTAAATTTTCATATTGCTCTGGTGTAATTGAACCAGCTTCAAATGCTTTTTTTACTTCACCAATATACACTGTTGCAACAAACACATTATCAGAAATCATAGAAAGAATTCCATTAGCAGCATAAAATATAGCTGGTTGAGAATTAGGATCCTGAGTTAGGGCCCAATCTATAATTGGTGAAAATAAATGTTGATCATGAATCATGGCCACCACAACAAAGAAAACAACGAGAAGACCAGTGAAAGGTAGTGCTTCTTCAAAAGCTTTACCTAAATCATGTTCTTCAGTAATTCCCATAAATGCTGTTTGGAAAATAATAATTCCTAAACCAATTAATCCAACAGGTGCTAAGTGTAAAGCAAGACCTATAATTAATAGAATTCCTGCAAAAGCTTGAATTTTTAAATCAGTTTTTTGCTTTTGCGTTCTATTTTCATCTTCTCGTTTTGCATGCTCTTCAAGAATAACTCTTACCTCATCTGGTAAAGTTGATCCGTACCCAAAAATACCAGTTATTTCAAGAATAAGCGTGGTTAATAAACCACATACAAGAACAGGAAGTGTAATAGGTGCCATTTTTGTGAAAAATTCAACAAATTCCCACCCCATGGTATTTCCAATAAGGAGGTTTTGTGGTTCTCCAACAATAGTACATACTCCACCAAGAGCCGTACCTACAACACCATGCATAACAAGACTTACAAGAAATTTCTTAAAATCTTCTAGAGCATTTGATGCTTGTACATTATCAGAAACATTATCTTCATTAAGATCTAAATCTGGGTTTGATGCAACCTTATGATACACACCATAAAAACCAACAGAGACCGCAATCAGAACTGCAGTAACAGTAAGAGCATCAAGAAAGGCTGAGAGTACTGCCGCAAGAATAACAAACAAAAAAGAGAGTGTAATTTTTGATCGAATATTTATAAATGCCTTACCAAATAAATACATTAATAAGGGTTTCATAAAAAATATTCCAGCGACCATAAAAACAAGAAGTAAAATCACCTCAAGATTATGTCCAATCTCTGCATATGCAGCCTCTGGGCTGGTAAGACCTAAAAACAATATCTCAATAGCCAGAATACCACCACTTTGAAGTGGATAACATTTTAAAGCCATTGCGAGTGTAAAAATGAATTCGGCTATAAATAACCAAGCCGTGATGGTTGGACCAAGAGTATACAAAGAAACAATGTTAAATATTAAAAATAATATAATAACTTGCTTGTACCATATTGGACTGTTCCCGAGAAAATTTGAAAAAAAGTTTTTCATTGATAATTAAGTTTTAAATTTTCTATATTTAAACAAAAAAAATAGATTTAGTCAAAAATCTATTTTCCTCTGCAATACTATTCAACCTTAGGCAAGGATTCCTCCGCCCAGACATTCACTACCTTTATAAAACACCACTGATTGACCTGGTGCAATAGTTGCATCAATATCATCAAATTGTATTTTGGCAGTTTTAGTATCATGATCAATTTCTAAAAATGTAATATTTTTGACGGAACCACGATAACGTATTTGCGCTTCAATTATATCTCCTTTTTGCAAGATATTTTTATTATCAACAACATCAACTAATGAAAAAGTATCCGTTAGTCTAGTGTCCTTTTCTGGATTTTGAGAGACTGTAATAGTATTTTTTTCAATATCTTTTGCCACTACATAATACGGTGAATCATTCACTCCTTTGTGCGATGCATGTATCGTAAATCCATGACGTTCTGAAATAGTATAAAATAATGATCCTTTGTGACTTCCTATCACATCTCCACTCTTATTAATAACATCACCAGGTGTCTCATCAATATAATGATTTAAAAAGTCTTTCATATCAATATCTCCAATAAAACAAATACCTTGAGAATCTTTTTTAACAGCCGTTGGTAAATTATATTTTTTTGCGAGTTTTCGTACCTCTTTTTTCGGCATACTCCCTACGGGAAATAATATATGTTTCAATTGTGATTGCTCAAGCGTCCAGAGAAAATACGTTTGGTCTTTTTGTGGATCATTACCACGTAACATGGTAACTACACCACTATCATCAACTGCTCGGTCAACATAATGACCCGTTGCTACATAATCAGCTCCTTTTTCAAGCGCCCACTTCAAAAATCCACCAAATTTCACTTCACGATTACACATGACATCAGGATTTGGTGTTCTTCCGGCTCGGTATTCACGAATCATGTAGTCAGCAACACCTTCTTTGTATTCTTTTTCAAGATCAAGCTCAACAAAAGGAATATTCAAATGTGCACAGACGCGCATCGCATCTCGACGTTCATCCTGCCAAGTACACTCTATCCAATCAGGTTGCCAGGTGCGCATAAAAACCCCAACGACATGATAGCCTTGATCTTGTAACAGAGCTGCTGAGACTGATGAATCTACTCCACCTGAAACACCAACAAATACGGTTTTATTGTGACCTTTATTCGTCATAACTAATATTCATTAGTGTATAAACTAAGAATGAATGGTCAAGAAAAAACCAAGGGTACTTACCCTTGGTTTTTTAATTGATCAAAAGCTCTTTGTAAAATTTTTTTTCTATTATCAAGTAATTTATCTTGAGCATCATCCAAAGAAAACCATCCATGACGTTTTAATTCAGTCGTTTGGCGTTTTACTTTTTTAGAATCAGTTATACCTACAAAATAAATAACTTTTTTAATAATATCCGTTCCTCTTCGTTTTGGGATTCGATATCGTTCGGTGAATTTTCTCTGGTCAAAAACCTTTTTACATACCACTTGGGTTTCTTCTAATAATTCACGTTCAGCTGTTTCCCTATCACTTTCACCTTTTTCTTTGTGCCCCTTTGGAAAACCCCAATAGTCTCCGTGACCTTGAACGAGTAAGAACTGGATATCTCCACGTTGATCAATATAGGCAGGAATTATCCCGCACGATACTCGATATCTCATAATTATAGTATATCAAAGAATACAAAAAAACACCGCCAGGTGTTTTTCTAAAGAGCAATTAATTTCCGATACAGTTCTGCGGTTGCTCGTGTGTCAGCAAGAGCTGTATGCGCCTTATCATTGGTAATACCAAAATGATCACACAAAAACCCAAGGTTATATTTAGTAATAGCTGGATCATTGTGTAACTTTGCTAGTGCAAATGAAATCGTATCGATTTTTGCATAAAACATCTTATTTTCAACACCAGTTGTTGCGAAGGCTTTAGCAATAAATGACCAATCAAAGGCTGCATTATGAGCCACAAAAATACAATCTTTAGTTTTATCAGCAAAGACTTGCATGGCTTGTTCGAGGCTCATAGCAAAAAGCCACTCGGCTTCGTTATATCCATTAATTGAAAGGGCTTCAGGATCAGCATGTTCAAGTTTTTCAGGTTTGATTTTTAATTCAAACTCCTCAACAACTTCTCCTGGGATACCTTCATTTTGTTTTACAATAACACATCCAATTTCGATAATTTCTTGTGTTTCAGGATTAAAACCTGTTGTTTCAATATCAATAAATGCGAGATTTTTATTCTTCATAGTGCCTATTGTACACATTCATACTCTAGCGTAAATAGCGATTAATATTATTTACATGTTCACGATAGGTCCTCCCGTAACGAATAGCGCCATCTTTCCCATGCAGATAATAATAATACTGACTCTCCTCTGGTTCTATTGCTGCAATAATCGAATCCATCCCTGGATTTCCAATTGGTGTTGGTGTTAAACCAAGACGTGTGTAGGTATTGTAGGGTCCGTCATTTCTCAGGTCAGCTGCCCTCACCTCTCCATTGATATAGAGAAATGGTGCATCAACCTGCAGTAGCATCCCTTCATCTAGTCGTTTCCATAAAATACCTGAAACGGTTTTCTTCTCACTCAAATCACCCGTTGCCTCTTTTTCAATAATTGAGGCCATGATAATAATATCTTCAAGACTTCGTCCTGAATTCTCAATACCAGATGCTAAGGGTTCTATACGTTGATTAAATAACGACTGCATTGAAAGAACAATATCTTCGGTATCAGCCTCTGGTAAGAAACTATAAGTATCTGGAAAAAGATAACCTTCTTGCCCTTCTGTTAGGCGATCAAATTCATCGTTATTAATAGTAAAGGTTGAACGGTTAAGAATTTCTTTAATTTGACTAACAGTACTTCCTTCAGGAATCGTCACTCTTTCATATACATCACCGTAATCAGCTGTTTGTAGACGGTTTAATACCTCATTCAATTGCTGCGTACCCGAAAAAGCATAGGTTCCAGCCTTAACTGAAGAATCATTTACTCGCGCCAGAATCCTAAAAGCTAGTTCTGAATAAATAATACCCTCCTCTTCCAACAAGGCCCCTGTTCTAATAACTGAATATCCCTCAGGAACGGTGACAAGTTTTTCTCCATCGATAATTTGCGGCGCAAACAAGCGGAATGCATATACCAGAACCAATACAACAACAACGACAAAAAGGATTCCAATAATTCGGAATCCTTGTGCTGTCCTGTTTTTTGATTGAGATTGAAAATAAGTATTGTACATATTCTAAAGCGGTAGATTTGTTGGTGGTTCTGCCTTGGTTGCTTCGATTCTCTCGAGACTGGTCGTTTCTGAAACACGTCCTGGGAATCTGAACATAGTTGCTAATTCTTCGGCGGTGAGTACAAAAGGTTTCTTTTCCTTTTCTGCTCGATCAAGTTCAGCACCTTGGAAAAAGGCTCGATTGATATAATTATTAAAGAATTTATTCTTAATATTTTTTAATCGATTCCCTGAAATATCTTGATATTTATAGTCAAAATCCGTTTTCACACCTGGCTTGAAACCATTGAGGTTCGCTGAACCGTATTGACGTACTGAACCAATCAAACCTGCAATATTAGCTGGCCTAAAGGCATCTGGCCGCGCGATATACAGTGCTCTAAATCCAACTTCGAAGGCTTGTTTTTGCAAACTGCGTTCAATTGATTTCATGGCTTCTTGTTCACCATGAGTCAATTTAAAGGTCGTTGCTGGATTATCAGGATCGCGTGGTTTGTCACGCCCCATGATTCTATTAACTTCTCCCATAGCATCTTTGCGCCACGATGACCATTTGTCACTCCGTATAATCATTTGCATCCACACCTGTTCGTCTTTGCGCATAGAACCAAGGTATTCCAATGTTGCCGTAATAGGGTCAATTTTTTGTTCTTCTTCAAGATTCCCAACAGCTTTATCAAGCCCATAATCAACATAGCTTTTAATTGGGTAGGCATCATGTGCAGTTAATTCAAACTCAACTCCAAATAATTCCCATAAATCTTGTTTTTGTGTGTAATCGCCAATATAACGGGTATAATCATCTACCTCATTTACCTCGGCCTTTGGATACTGAGAATAAATTTGATTCTTGATGAGTTCCTTAAATTTTTTCTGGGTTCGGATAAAGAAATAAATTGATCCTTCAATTGATACAATTTCAAGAGAAAAAGTATGTGGAATAGCTCCAACAAAATATTTTTTCCAACTGTTCCCTACACCCGAACCATCATTTAAGGTATTAAATACCATTTCCATAGCTTCTGGTGATTTGTGAATATCTTTTGGAATACTGATTTCAAGGAGTGTCCATTTTTGATTAGCACGGTAGAGACCTTGCCGCCACTCCATCCAGAAATGCCAAAAAATAGCTCCAAGTATTATTGGGAACCATAAAAAGGCGGTATTAAAGAGAAAGGAGATAATTCCATCCATATCTCTAGCATACCACCGTAGCGGCAATAAAAAAACAACCTCAAGAGGTTATTTTTTCTTAGACTTTGCTTTTAACTTAGCTTTAGCTCCTTCTGCAAGAACGTATTTACCTTCGTCATTTTTCTTAAAGTAATCTTTATTTGAAAGATTTACTAAAATAGTATTTTCTTTCAAATATCGTTCCTTAAGAACAGCTTCAATAATTTCTTCTTTCGTTAATGGTCCACGTTCGTGAATAAGATCTCGAATAACATCTTTTACAACACCTGATCGATATCCCCATTCTTTCAATCCATACATACCACGACCAACCAGTACAAATCGATCGTCTTTGATCAATTCATTATGCGTTGTTGCTGGATGTGCTTTTTTATCAAAGGTACTCGTGATTGATTCAGCAACTTCTCGGAAATGCATTGGTGAACCATTTTTTTTCATAATCAAATATGCATAGTCTCGAATTCCTCGAACTGATACATTTTGTGATTCTGAAAGCCCCCAATCCCCAAGCGGGTTTTTATCAATCAGTTTTGATAAGAGAAGGAATTGTCGTGCCACATCATCATCGACATAGCCATCCTCAACACCATCAAGACGATCAAGGAATTTCAACACCATTTGTTCTTCTGAAAGAAGTTCTTCTTCAGTTACATGCCCATGGAGTTTTTCAAGAGCGGTGTGTACCTTTTCTGACAACTCTCCATTCACTGCCCAACGAGAACGGAATTTTTTGTCCTCTTTGTGTTTTCGAAAATTATCTCCAACCACAAGATGGAAATGAATATGATTTTGAATAAGCTCATCATCATGAACACTGTCTAAGAAATGATCTTCAGAAACAACACCTCCAAGATCATGAATCAAATCTTCGATTTCTGCAAAAATTTCTTTTGCTTCATCGTAGCTGTCTGATTTTCGAATTGCTTTTAATGCTGCATCTTGAATTTGTCGAACTCGTTCTCGAGTAATATCATACTCTTGTCCGATTGATTCAAGTGTCTTTTTCTTTGGTTCTGAGAGTCCAAATCGACTTTCAAGAACATATCGATCACGGTCTTTAAGACCTTTCAATAATTTTTTTGATGAATTTTGAGGTTTAAAATTCAGTTTAATTTTTCGTGCCTTTTTCATAATATTAGTAATTTATATGTAATACGAACTCACAATAGCATGGAGTTGATTTTTTGGCAAGAGTGTTATATGAACTCTTTACAAATCAAATATTTAAAATTATAGTTTAAAAAAATAAGAAAAATGAAGAAAAATCAAAAACAAGAATTTCAAGACTCTTATTTACCTTTTGATGCATTTGATTTCCTTGGTCAGGGTACTAAAACTGGTAAAAATGCCCTCCTCAAAGAGCGAAAAAATGGAAAACGCAAGGGTAAACGATCGAGTGATTTTTTATAACAACTTAATAGTAAACATATGAAAAAAATATTGATTAATGGCCGTGTAAAAATCCAAGAACACTTAGATGGGAGCTATTCTCTCTTAGTAGATGGTAAAGAAGTATCCTTCAATATTCCACAAGGTTGTGATTTAGGAAAGTCTTCTGAAAAAATTACTCGTTTTGATAACTACCGAAACGAAGAAGATAATACATTTTATCTCGAGCTCTTTCTTAAGGAAAAAGGATATTTCAGTGTCTACAAAATAGGATCTCATATTGGAAAATATGAACCACAACCTGATATTAAACATCCTCACCACTTTAAAGGAGCTGGTAACACGGAAAATTCAGATAACAGGAAATTTCACCAAAGTCACTATCGGTAGTCGGTAGACTGTGACAAAAACCACGCATCGCGTGGCTTTTTTATTTAGAGGTGTTTCTTCAAAAACTCTCCTGTTACTGATTTTTTATTATCGGCAATATTTTCTGGTGTTCCTTTGGCAACAACCTTCCCTCCTTCATCACCTGACTTTGGACCAAAATCAATAATGTGATCGGCACATTTAATTAAATCCATATTATGTTCAATCACTACCACCGTATTTCCTTTATTTACGAGCCGCTGAACAATATCAATGAGTTTATTCACATCTTCAAAATGTAGCCCAACCGTAGGTTCATCAAGAAGATATAGTGTTTTATCAAGCTGTGGTCTATATAATTCTGAAGAGATTTTTACTCGTTGTGACTCACCACCCGAGAGGGTGTTGGCTGGTTGACCAAGTCTCAAGTAACCAAGTCCAGTTTCTAATAGCGTTTTTAATCGATCGTTAATAGCTGGAATATCTTTAAAGAATTCTTGTGCCTCTTCAATAGTCATATTCAAAACATCTGAAATATTTTTTCCTTTGAATTTCACCTCAAGCGTTTCTCGTTCATATCGTGAACCCATACAAATATCACACAATACATATACCGTTGGAAGGAATCCCATTTCAACCGCTACTTCCCCGCGACCAGCACAAGCTTCGCAGCGCCCACCTTTGGTGTTGAATGAAAAACGCCCTGCTTTCCAACCACGAATCTGAGCCTCAGTAGTTTCAGCAAAAAGATCACGGATATGGTCAAAAGCACCCGTATAGGTTGCTGGGTTTGACCGTGGTGTTCGCCCAATCGGAGACTGATCAAGAACAATCCCACGAGAAATTTGTCCGAAGCCATGAGCCGTATGAGCCCGAATAACTTCATTTGATTTTTTACGACGAGATAATCGAGCCTCCATATTCTTAGCCAAGACACCATGCATAAATGATGATTTTCCAGATCCTGAAACCCCAGCAATTACCGTAAGTTTATTTAACGGAATTTCAACATTAATATTTTTAAGATTATTATGAACGATACCTAAAAGTTCAATACCGCCTTTATCTTTAGTACGTCTTCGTTCAGGCAAAGATACCGTTTTCTCACCAGTAAGATACTGTAAGGTCAAAGACTTTTTAATAGCGGTTTTTGATTTTAAGAGTTTTGATAGTTCATCAGCAACGATAACTTCTCCACCATGTTCACCGGCTCCTGGACCAATTTCAATCAAATAATCTGACGCATGAATGGTTTCTTCATCATGTTCAACAACAATAATAGTATTTCCTTTATCAGTTAACTCACGTAAGGTTCTGATTAATCGTGCATTATCACGGGCATGTAAACCGATCGTTGGCTCATCAAGAACATATAAGGCTCCTACGAGTTGTGAACCTAATTGTGAGGCAAGACGAATACGTTGTGATTCCCCACCCGATAAGGTGTGAGCCTTTCGTCCCAACGAAAGATATTCCAAACCAACCGACATAAGGAATTCCAGCCGGTTTTCAATCTCACGTAACAGTGGTGCGGCGATTTTCTGCTCTTTTTCAGTTAAATCAATCTCTGCCATAAAAGCGTAAGCCTCTTCAATTTTCATATCAACAAAAGTATCAATATTCTTTCGTCCTTCTTCGGTATCCTCAACATTTCCATCTTTGTCATATTTTCCGATAAAAACCTGGAGCGCCTCAGGACGTAGTCGTGCCCCCATACATTCTGGACACACATCTTCTCCGAACATATGTTTTGTCCCTAAACCATTACAGGTTGGACAAGCACCATAGGGAGAGTTAAATGAAAATAAGCGCGGTTCAATTTCAGGAAAGACATAGCCATCTTCTGGACATACTAGTTTTGCAGAAAGGAGTACCTCATCAATAGCTTTTCTATTCTCAGTTTCTATATAAATTTTTATCATTCCCTCTGATTCATCGATGGCTTTTTCCACGGCCTCACCAAGACGCAGCCTTACATCATCAGGATTATCAGCAAATTCATGTACTGCAAATGAATCCACTACAAAATCAATATCGTGTTTTTTTGTTTTTGAGAGTTTAATCTGATTACGCAGATTTTTCATTTCGCCATCCACCTTGGCATAACCGTATCCTTTGTTCAACATATCATAGAGTAATTGATAATGTTCTCCCTTTCGTCCACGAATCACTGGTGCTGTAATATGAATTTGCATTTCATCAACGGTCACACCCATTATTTTTTTGGCTTTTTTGGGGTCTTGATGTTTTTCTACAAGTTTAAAAACAAAATCAAGGATTTCCTGATTAGAAAGTTTTTGAATACGTAATCCTGAAATAGGAGAAAATGGTTGACCCACGCGGGCAAAGAGAATACGTAGATAATCATATATTTCAGTAATCGTGGCTACAGTCGACCTGGGATTATTTGAACGTGTTTTCTGATCAATAGAAATAGCTGGGGAAAGACCTGTAATTTCATCAACATCGGGTTTTGACATCTGATTCAAAAACTGGCGAGCATAGGTGGAAAGTGATTCTACATACCGCCTTTGCCCTTCGGCAAAAATCGTATCAAAAGCAAGTGAGGATTTCCCAGAACCCGAAAGACCCGTAATACAGGTCATTTTATTACGAGGTATTTTTAAGGTAATATCCTTCAAATTATGCGTTCGTGCTCCTTTGACAGTAATCCATTCTTGGTTATAGGTGTTTTCTTTTTTGTTTGCCATACTAACTATTAACTATAACAAGAATTGTTTTTTATAAAAGAATAAGCTGATATGTATACATAAATAATAAATTGACTTATTTTAAATACATGCAAAAATTTAACAAAACACCTTATTTATGAAAATATATATTATTCCCTATACTCAAACCCACGTTGGTAATATTGTGGAGATCTGGGGATTGGATCAAAATTTCTTTGAAACTGAAATAATCGGTGATGTATCCTTAGAATATGGAAGCATTTTCTGTAGCTCACAAATTGATCTCGTCTGTGAACTGACTAATTTTGTAACAGAGTCTCAAGAGGCAACATTTAATTTTATTTCTGATCTTGGAGATATGTTAGAAGATTTCTCCTTTCAACCTGAGCAAATTGAGTGTGCAATGCTGGTACAGAAAGAATTTTGTAAAGATATATCTCTATATATTGAAGGCACAGAATTTGTTTTCCCTAAAGTAGGAAATCTAGAAATCAGGAATGGAATCTTTGAAATTCAAAACGATACAACATGAAAAAACATATAACGAAGAAGCAATGGCTTCTATTATCAGTTTTACTTTTCTTCATTATTGGCATTAAAAAATATGCTGACTATCGTTGGTATGAATCACAAAGTGATCTTTATAAAAAGTCACACAGACAAATTGAGTTTTATGAATCACATCTTAATCTTGATATCTATATAAGTCATGAAATGTGTGAGTATTA
The DNA here is from genome assembly GCA_022763365.1 of Minisyncoccota bacterium. Classification (GTDB taxonomy): domain Bacteria; phylum Patescibacteriota; class Minisyncoccia; order Phycocordibacterales; family UBA1006; genus UBA1006. The sequence continues at coordinate 38,912 of JALEGN010000013.1, forward strand.
TGAAGAAAAAGGGATGAACTGTTCTTGGGAACTTAATATTCCTTATCGTTATTATTCATCAGAATATAATAAAAAACGTGATCAATGGTTTCTTTACGTGTATCAAAATGATATTGAAAATACTAAACGTATTTCAGCAGAATCAGTACGTATTATTGAAGGAGCCGAAGAAATTTTTAGCAAAGAGTCTTGGATCTATGTCGATGAAGAAAAGATTATGGAAAATCATCCTAACACTCAATTTATTGCAAACAGAGCTTATTACTATGTATGCCTTGGTGAAGATTGTGAGGAGATTCTGATTCTTGATTACCTCGGTAATCAAGCATACGAAAACAAAAAAATACAAATACCTACCCCACCAATCGTGGAATAGGTATTTTTTATTTTGCTGAAAGCCTTCCTTCCAATTCAATTATCTGATCACGCACAATCGCTGCACGTTCAAAATCTAATTCACTCACCGCATCATTCATTGCACGTTTTTTATATTTAATGAGTTTCTTTATATTACCACCAAAAGCGGCCAAATCAGTATCTAATTCATTTATCACCGTTTCAACGTGTTCAGATTGCATGCGTTCAGTGATATCTTTGATATTTTTTTTGATAGTTTTTGGTGTAATACCGTGTTCTTTGTTATACGCCATTTGTAGTTCACGGCGACGAGCTGTTTCGTCAATCGCATACTGCAAAGAATCCGTCATAATATCAGCATAGACAATTACACGCCCGCGGTCGTTTCGGGCCGCACGTCCGATCGTTTGAATCAATGAGGTTTCAGATCGCAAAAATCCAGCCTTATCAGCGTCTAAAATTCCAATAAGGGTGACCTCTGGCATATCGAGTCCTTCACGCAACAAATTGACCCCAATTAAAATATCAAACTCACCTTTTCTAAATTCGGTAATAATTTTAATTCGATCCATTGTTTTAACATCACTATGGAGATACTCAGCTTTGATTCCTTTATCCTTAAGATAAGTTGAAAGATCTTCAGCCATTTTTTTTGTTAAGGTTGTTGCCAAGACACGTCCGCCTTCAGCGATTTCAGACTCAGCCTCAGCAATGAAATCTTGGATTTGCCCTGGGTAAGCTCCATCATCTGTCGCCTTAACTCCGTGTTGGACAATAATTGGATCCAAAAGTCCCGTTGGTCTAATAATTTGTTCAACGACTTGCTCTGAGACTTCTTTTTCATAGTCAGATGGTGTTGCCGAAACATAGAGTTGTTGTCCTACACGCTCTTCAAATTCTTCAAACCGGAGTGGTCTATTATCTTTAGCACTTGGCAATCTAAATCCATGATGTACCAGATTTTCTTTACGTGCCTGGTCTCCTCGATACATAGCGCGTATCTGAGGAATCGTCACATGTGACTCGTCGATAATAGTTAAAAATTCTGGATTTCCATTTTCATCATGTGGAAAATATGAAATTAAGGTATCTGGTGCCTCACCCTCAGCTTTACCAGAGAGGTGGCGGGAATAGTTTTCGATACCACTACAATACCCGACCTCTCGAATCATGGCGAGGTCATATTCTGTTCGTCGTTTTAATCGATCAGCTTCGAGGATTTTGGTATTATCATGGAAATATTTTAATTGAGCATCCAACTCTTCTTTAATCGCTGTCATGGCAGCATCTTTTTTACCACCATCGGTGATAAAGTGCTTTGCCGGGAAAATAAGAATCTGATCAATCGTTTCTAAAACCACTCCCGATATTGGATTAATGATACGAATCTGATCAATTTTTCCTGCCATAATATCAATGCTGTACATTATTTTCTCAGACGAAGTCGGCATAATATCAATCGTATTCCCAAGCGATCTAAATGATCCTGGTGTTAAATCGGCTGTCGTACGTTCAAAATGAATTTCCACCAAACGGCGCATAATATCAGTTTTAGACAGCTTATCTCCTACATTAATAAGAAAGTTCTTTTTAAGATATTCCTTAGGAGAACCTAAACCATAGATACAAGAAACTGAGGCAACAATAATAACATCATCACGAGACAGTAGAGACTGAGTTGTGGCATGACGCAATTTATTAATCTCATCATTAATTTGTGCGTCTTTTTCGATGTAAGTATCAGAGGCTGCAACGTAGGCTTCGGGTTGATAGTAATCATAATAGGAGACAAAATAGTGAACCGCTGCATCAGGAAAAAATTCTTCAAACTCCTGAGCCAACTGAGCCGCCAAAGTTTTATTATGCGCAATCACCAAAGTTGGTTTTTGAACCTCATTAATGACATTCGCCATAGTAAACGTCTTCCCTGAACCAGTAACCCCAAGAAGTGTTTGTTTTTCCTGCCCCTTATTGAGTCCATCAACTAAGGCTTCGATGGCTTTGGGTTGATCTCCAGCGGGCTTGTATTCAGAAACAAGTTTGAATTTTGACATATCTCCACTATAGCTTATTCATGTAACAAAAAAAGCCTGAAGATTTCAGGCTAAGGTTTTTAGTTGTTGGACAAATCAACGTGGTTTACGGAAAAAATTCATTGGTTGTTTTACGATACGAGAATTTTTGCCACTGGTTGAATTATGAGCTCGCATAATTTGTGAGGTTCCTTGGCTCATTCCCCATAATCCTTCAGATACACGTGTTTTTTGTTTCATTTTGTTAGTTTTTTATTAAATTAAAGAATATTTGAGTTAGTAAATTTAGCAAAAGCAAAAAAATAATCAAGATCTTTAAAATATAGAATTAATCAGTACAATTAAACCATGCGAGGTAATAAAACAACCGCTATTGATTCAGTGAAAATCATTAATAAACTCTTTAAAAAACATGGTGTTACTCATACAAGTTTTGGCATCATTGTCTCGATCAAAGGTCGCCGTGATCATAGAACAACTATCAAACATAATTTAGAGTCAGGGTGCCATCTCCTAACCGTGACCCAAAAACGATACAAACAAGAATATCGAATTTATGATGATGTTTCTAAGGAGGTTATTATGAATATTCTTTCAAACAACTTAGGGGAACAATTCAGAATATTGGATAGTTAACAACCTTCTACTTCTCGGTACCCTAAATCAAGTGCCTGCTGAAGGTTAACGAAAAAGATTCTATTTTCTTCTTTGATACGTTCACCTTTTGAACAATTCAGAGGATATACCACCTCACCACTTTTTGAGGCAAAGTATTTGGTATTTGTTTCCTTGAGGAGTTGATACTCATTCCATAATTCCACAGTCTCATCAGTATATTCAATTTTAATCGGCGTATTCTCTCGGATATACGAGCGCTCGGCTATACGCCCAAGGGCAAAAGAACCAAGTGCAACAAAGAAAATAATCGAAAACCACATAATATCGTCAAAGTGTGCATAATCCATAAATTCCTTGATTTTTTGTTGTACTTTGTCTATAATCCGCATGTTACTCTGAATATCAGGATCCATTACCCAGGTATTCGTTATTAAAAATCTTTTAATAATTACAGTATACATGACCTTATAGGTCACATTAAACACTATGGCACATAGGAAAGCCGGTGGTTCCGCAAAAAACCTCCGAGATTCGAATCCTAAGTATTTAGGAACGAAACTAGCTGACGGACAATCAGCAAAAACTGGTGCAATTATTGTACGACAACGTGGTACAAAAATTATGGCTGGTGAAAATGTTGGAGTAGGACGTGATCATACACTCTTTGCTCTTAAAGACGGAATTGTAAAATTCGGTTCAAAACGTAAAAAACACTTTAACGGCGATACCATCGTTAAAAAAATTGTTTCAGTTATTGAAGCATAAGAAAAACCAACAGATTATTCTGTTGGTTTTTTATAATATTTTTTAATAAATTCTTTTTTAAATGTTTCAAAAGTATCAACGTAAATTGACTGACGAATATCATCAACCAGCTTTACAATAAAATACAGATTATGAATTGATCCAAGGGTTTGACCCAGCATTTCTTTCGATCTCAAGAGATGATGAATATATCCTCGCGTATAGTTCCTACAGGTATAACACTCACAACCTTCTTCAAGAGGTGACCAGTCTTTTTTAAATCGTGCATTCTTAATTTGTATTGGACCATCTGTTGTATAAATACGGCCGTGACGAGCTACCCTTGTTGGTGATACACAATCAAACAGATCACAACCATTTTCAACACCTGAAAAAATATCCATAGGCTCACCTATCCCAAGCATATGGCGCGGTTTTTCCTCTGGTAAAATTGCATTCACCCAACCAACGGCTTGTGCCATATCGTCTTTGTTAAAAGATCCACCAATACCATAACCATCAAAATCCATGGCCCCAAGGACACGTGCTGATTCCTCACGTAAATCTTGAAAACGCCCTCCTTGAACAACACCAAACAGTGCTTGAATATTTTCTGGATCAAGTTCTTTATGTCGATCGAGTGATCTTTTTGCCCATCTATGCGTTCGGTCCATCGCCTCTTTTTGATAAGCATGATCTGCTAATGGGCTGGTACATTCATCAAAGGCAAAAATCATATCAGCTCCAAGGTTCCATTGAATCTCCATTGATCGTTCGGGAGTGAAACGGTGTTTTGATCCATTAATATATGATTTAAAGGTCACTCCTTCTTCATCGATGTGAGCGAATTTATTTGATTTTGAATAGCCTTTTCGTTCTGAAACTACAATATCTTCACCGCTAGCTACCTTTGATACACCGGTGCCAAAGGCTTCGCCTAAAGAAAAAACTTGGAATCCTCCACTATCGGTCATGGTTGGTCCATCCCAATTCATCATTTTTGGAAATCCTCCAGCATCAGCAACGACTTCATCTCCTGGTTCGAGATAGAGGTGATAGGTATTAGCTAAAGCTACCTGTGCACCAAGATCTTTCAACATTTCTGGTGTGATTCCTTTAACCGTTGCTTTTGTACCAACAGTTACAAAAGCTGGGGTTTGAATATCACCGTTTGGTGTTGATATAATTCCAGCTCGACCTAGACCATCCATTTTTTTGTTAATTTCAAATGAGAATTTTGACATGATTTGAGTGTACCTGAGATGATTAAAATGAAAAGAATATTTGACAAATATTAATTTAAAATAATAATTAAATTAAATAAAAATTTAAAAATGAGATTATTTGATAAATATTTAGAAGTTTATTCAGTGACCTCAAATTCAAAGAAAAAATCTGAGATTTCAAAGGCTTTAAACATAATAATTAAGTTTCTCTTTGAAGGAAAGTATAGCAGTTATGGATTTTTGACCTTCAAGGCTGAAAAACGTGGAGATATTGAGGCGAGAAAGTATTTAAAAAAATTGAAAACGATTTCGCTACAAGAAACCAAAGATAAAGTAGCAAAATTTGGAACTATAAAGGATTTGTGGTTAGCACATAGTCAATCTAGACTAGTCTTAAGTTCATTATATGACTTACTAGAATAATAAAACCCTTACTCTGCTTGAGTGAGGGGTTTTTTGATACCGACAAGAGTATGTTGTTTTATATTTACCGGATAGGTTAAATATACTTTTTTGAAAGGGTCACGTGGATCAAATTCAATATCTTTAACCACCGCTATAATATTTCCTGGTTGATTTAATGCGTAGAGAATATCTCCGGCAACCACCTCGATTTCTCGTGGTGAATCAATGATGAAACTTGAACCTCCAGCTCCTTGCGCGACTAATGATTCATTATGAGGATATAAAATTCCTGTGACTGATTGATCAGCATTTGAATACAAGGTAACACGTGCGGTTGTATTAAATACATCCGATACGTATCCTATCAACACCGTATCTGAAATAATGATTTGATCACCAACACTTACCCCATCGGATTCACCACGGCCAATAATCATGTTGTCATAACTTGCTAATGAACCATATTCAAGAATAGGCGCTACAAGATCAGCTGTCTCTCTCAGCCCAACAGTTGCCTCTAATTGATCAGATAAATAGCGCGTTCTGATATTATCAACCTCAAGGCGTTCAATCTCACGTTCAAGCTCTTGGTTTCTTTCTAAGATTTCTCCTCTAGCTACAAATGACTGGAAAAAATTACTTGTTTCGGCATAGAGATCATTTTTATTTTTCCATGATCGAGCAATAATATTTTCGGTCCAATCAAATATCATTCCATATACTGGTGTAAATAAAGCTAAGATTAACAAAATAGTAGCAATACCATAGTTAAGCTGTTTATTTTTTCGATTTCTATCGTAGCGGTAACTCATCGTCTTCGTGAATTAATACTTGCTCGTAATCTTCTAGTCGATCGAGGACAAGACCCGTCCCAACAACTACTGAATATAAAGGTTCCTCGCCAACATAGACTGGGATATCTAATTCGTCTTGAAGGAGTTCATTCAATCCTCCAATCATTGCACCACCTCCAACAAGGTGAATACCTTTTTGCATAATATCTGAGACAACTTCTGGTGGTGTTTTTTCAAGAACCTCTTTTACACCGTCAACCAAAATGGCTATTGAGTGACTAATAGCCTCTCGGATATCATGATTGTTCACCAAAATTTGTCGTGGAAGACCCGTGATAATATCACGACCACGTACCTCTGATTCTAATTGTTCATGATCTGAAATGGCGCCAATCTTAATTTTGATTTCTTCCGCTGTTTTTTCTCCAACAAGGATTTTAAACTCATCTCGCAGATATAAAATAATATCCTGGTTTAATTTATCTCCGGCAATTTTAAGATTCTTTGATTGAACAACTCCGGCAAGAGAAATAACCGCAATGTCAGTCGTTCCACCACCAATATCAATAACCATTGACCCAACAGGATCAAGAACTGGAAGGTGGAGTCCGACTGCTGCTGCCATAGGCTCTTCAATAATATATACTTCGCGAGCTCCCGCATTATGTGCTGCGTCATAGACCGCGCGGTGTTCAACATTCGTAATTCCTGACGGAACCCCAACAATAACCCGTGGCCTGAAAACCTTTTTCACCTTTGATTCTGCTTTTCGGATAAGGTATGACAACATTTCCTCTGTCACATCAAAATCAGAAATAACACCATCAACTAACGGACGAACAACACGGATATGTCCTGGGTTTCTCCCTAACATTTCTCTTGCATCATTTCCTACCGCCACAACGCGGTTTGTTTTAGTATTTAAGGCAACAACTGATGGTTCATTAATCACCACACCTTGTCCTTTGACGTAGACCAATGTATTTGCTGTCCCTAAATCAATCCCAATATCATTAGAAAATTTATTATAAAGTTTTTGTAAAAAATTATTCATAATTATCCTTCGGTGAAGTGTGCAATAACGCGGGCTGGATCAACATATTCTGTCTCTCCCGTTTCTCGTTTTGTTATTTCAACACCTCCATTTTCAAGCGATCGCTCGGTATACACAATACGGTATGGCATTCCCATTAAATCTGCATCGGCAAGTTTTTGTCCAGGTCCAGCATCGCGATCATCAAATAAGACATCGATTCCAGCATTTTTTAAATCATGATAAAGGCTTTCTGCATCACGGAAAATATTTTCATTTTTCCCAAAGGTTACCAAGTGAATGGTAAAGGGTGCTATTTCCTCTGGCCAAATAAGCCCTTTGTCATCTGATAAGACCTCAGCAATAGCTCCAATAAGACGAGAGATCCCAATACCATATGACCCCATATGAACAAATTGCTCGTTACCATCTTCGTCTTTAAATTTTAGATTTCCAGGTTCTGAAAATTTAGTTCCAAGGTCAAAAATATTCCCTGTTTCAATGGTTTTTAGTTCAGTAAATTCAGCATCTTTCAGGCCAAGATCCTTTTTAACTTCATCATTAAAGACTTCTTTATTAATAGCTGTTCCTGATTTTTCATCAAGGTAGATAATATCCTCACCAGCCTCAGAAATCGTTTGAAATTCATGTGAGTATTTCGCAAAACTTCCTCCGGAAGCGAAAGTAAGATATGTCAAATGACCAATACCTACCCGATTAAAAACATTTGCATAGGCAATTTTACTCTTTTCGTAAAATTCATCATGTTGCTCTTTATTTTCAGAAAATGAATACAATGCTTTCCAAAAAAATTCTCGACCTCTCATCAATCCTGACTTAGCACGTTTTTCGTTTCGAAACATAGTTCGAATATCATAAGGATACGCTGGTAAGTCCTTATATGAAGAAATATATCCTTGCATCATATCAACCGTTGCCTCTTCATGAGTGAAGGCGAGCCCCAATTCAGTTCCATTTTTTAATTCTGTTTTAAACCAGTTATCAGTCACTTTATCTGACCACCTGTTGGTAGCTTCCCAAATCTCTTTCTTTTGTAGAGCAGCTGATTGAGTTTCTTGCCCGCCAATAGCATTCATTTCCTCACGAATAATATAAGCTATTTTTTCACTCACTTTCACACCAAGTGGTAAAAGTGAATATACTCCTGCCATTGTTTTATGAATATACCCTGCTCGAATCAATAATTGAGCATTTTTTGAGACTTCATCTGCTGGAGCTTCTTTCCGTGTTTTTGTGAACAACTGTGACTGTTTCATATATATGTATCGTACCGGAATCACTATTTATTTCAAATTAAATAGTTACCAATACACAAATTTTAAATATCTATTTTTACTTGAAAAATAAAGGAATATCAGTAATATAGACATCGTAAAAACCTGTGGGGCTTATAGCTCCCTCACTGTCGAAGGTGAGATTAAACGATAGTTATTTATTAGTTACAAAACTATTGTGCAGGATTTACCTAATATATTTATATTGCTATATGGCAAAAGTTAACGAGGCTTTGGTAAACGAAATGTTTGAAGCCGGAGCACATGTTGGATACTCAAAAACACGACGTCATCCATCAGCACGTGAATTTGTTTTTGATTCACGTCAAAAAAAGGATATTATTGACCTTGAAAAAACAACGACTCAATTAGAAACAGCTCTTGGATTTCTTAAAGAACTTCAAGGAACTGACAAACAAGTTCTTTTTGTAGGAACTAAAGCAGAAGCAAGGCGACTTATGCGTGAAGCTGCTGAATTAATCGACATGCCATTTGTGACTGAACGATGGCTTGGAGGAACCCTTACCAACGCAAAAGAAATTCGGTCACGTGTTGATCGACTCATCATGCTTCAAGATCAAGCAGAAAAAGGAGAACTTGTTGCAGCGACCAAAAAAGAAAAACTCATGCTCGAGCGAGAAATCGAACGACTTGAGAAAAAATTTGGTGGTCTTAAAACTATGAAAAAAGCTCCAGCAGCACTTTTCGTAATTGATTCTAAAAAGGAAGAAATTGCGGTTACTGAAGCTCGTCAAATGAATATCCCAGTTATCGCTATTGCAAACACTGACTGTGATGTTTCAATTATCAACTACCCTATCGTTGCGAACGATACTAACGTTTCATCAATTGCTTTGTTTACCAACAAAGTTGCTGATGTACTAAAATAATCATTATGGAAATTTCAGTAGATCAAATTAAAGCTCTTCGAGAAGAAACCGGAGTATCAATTGGAAAATGTAAACAAGCACTTGTTGATGCAGGTGGAGATATGGATAAGGCAAAAGAACTCATCCGAGAAATCTCTGCAAAGGCAGCAGCTAAAAAAGCTGATCGAGACCTTGGCGCAGGGATTATTGAATCATATATTCACTCAAACAAAACAATTGGTGTATTAATAAAATTGGCATGCGAAACTGATTACGTTGCACGAAACGAAGATTTCATTAACCTTGCTGGAGATATTGCAATGCATATTGCAGCAATGGGAACTGAATCAGTTGAAGAATTAGCTGATCAACCTTTTGTTAAAAATCCAGAAATCACTATTTCAAAACTTATTGAAGAAGCAGTACTTAAAATTGGAGAACGAATTGAAGTAGCAGAATTCTCCAGATTCTCAATCTAACAATTACGTCTATGATATTTATATACCTCTTTGTTATAGCAATAGTTGGTATGCTCATAGCAGTACTTATCGAGAGAAAACGAACAAAAAAGTCAGTATTGCAGATTTTAAAAAGTTCGTGTAGTATCGATAGTGTTCAGTTTGAAAAAAGGCTTGATAGCCTTCAAACAGGAAGTAATACTTTTAAAAAATACCTCTATTCAATAACCCATGTAAGTGCAAAAAAAGCAGTTCGGTATAATGAATTAGCGGTTAAAAAAATAAAGTATCTCGTTAGAAAAAAATTACATTCTGACACAATAAAAGAAACACCTTCTGAATTCATCTCTCAGATTCATTCAAAATAGTGTTTCTATTGCCACCTTAGCTCAGTTGGTAGAGCAATTGTTTTGTAAACAATAGGTCGTCGGTTCGAGCCCGACAGGTGGCTCATAAAACAAAAAAGATACAAGTTGGTACTTGTATCTTTTTTGTTTTACTGAATTACTTTTCTGGTTCCGTCAGGTTTATACTGGGCAAAATTTCAAAGAGTGAAACGACTATGAAATTTTAGCGTGCAGTAATCCCGATGAATTTAATTTTTACAACTCTTGCTGTTTAAATTCTTCCAAATCCTCATCATATACCAGCTCAACTAAATCAGGCTCCCTTCCATCAAAAGCAATAGCATATTCATAAACCCCATCAATCTCTCTCATTAATGAAATATCTTCAATATTGATTTCTTCATATCCTTCCAAAGCTTGAATGAATTCTTTAGCTTCAGCAACGAGAGCTTCTTGTTCTTTCATTTCTACAAGATTAGGAAATAATTCCTCTAAGTCATCTAGATTCTGTAGACCTTGATAGGTTTCATCTTGTACAATTAATGTCGGAAATTGTTCACCAAAATCATATAAACTCGTAAAAGTACCAATAACTGAAAAATCTAAATCAGTATCAAAAGAATAAATACGTATATCTGGATACTCCCTTTTAAATTCTGTCAGAATAATTCCTTGCTTTGAACAATCCACGCAATCATCTCCATAAAAATATAAAATTGAATCAATTTCGGTTTCACATTTTGATGAGAGTTCTTCCATTAACAAATAATCTTTAACTTGAAGGAGAGAATAATATTTTTTTAATTGCAGTACATCAGCATCATCATCACCTTGATTTGTTTCAGCGACATCAAGCTTTCTGCCAAACTCACCAAGTTCACGAGATAATACATTATCATCTAATAATTCACATGGGGCTGTTTTCAGGAGTTCAAACTGTGTTTCCGCCGCAATCAAATCAGCAGTAATTTTACGCTGCAGGTCATCAACATGAGCTAGTTTTTGATTATTCATGAAATTCACCAGACCAAATACCACAATAAAAATTCCAATCGTAATCAATAGCACAATAATATATTTTTTACCATCTTTATTCATGATGTTCATTGTAATGAGACTTTCCAAAAAGACAAATAAAAACAATACACAATTGTATTGTTTTAACGCCAAGTACCCTTTTTAGCAAAAATTGCATTATATGAAGACTGAATAAGCCAAATTGGTGCAATGAAGGTGTACATAAAAAACATATAGAAAATATCAACTGTAAATTTATTCTTGTCATTTACTAATTCTCTCCCAATCCAAATAATCATGAGAGATAGTAATACCCCAATCACTGCAAAAATATGCAACTGAGTAATATTAATAAAATACCAATCAATAGCCCAATTAAAATTGGTAGAAAATCCTATGAGAGAGATTTCCTCAAACCAACGCCATAGCGGCAGAAGGAATAACCATATTGATAGTGGGAATAAAATCACGGTAATAAAAACCCTAAATATTCCGATTGGCAATACCACCATGCTGAGCTGCTTATACTCTTTTTTAAACAGAAGACCTCGGTAATCAAACATATTCATAATAAAACCATAGGTCCAACGAATACGTTGCTTGATGAGAGGTTTTACTTTTCGTGGTCCAACTGTATATACAATCGACTTTTCACTATAGGCAATTTTATATTTATGCTGTTGCATACGCAGTGCAATCTCAGCATCTTCAGTATGATGAGCTTCTTTATATGGGCCCAAAGTATCAAATACATATTTTCGAAAAACTGAAAACGGACCAGGTGTAATATAAATTGAGTTTATTTTTGCAAAGGCTTTACGTGCAAAGAGCCCGATATCATATTCAGCCTTTTGAGCCTTTTGCAGGAGTGTTTCGGGTCGCCCAACAATCATTGAGGGAATAGTTGCCATAACCTGAGGGTCAGCAAAGTAATCCATATAGTACATAAGAGCATCTTTATCTACCCACGAATCAGCATCCAAAACACCAACAAGTTCGGATTCAATATGCTCTAAAGCAAAATTGAGGGCTGCAAATTTTGACCCTTCATTTTCTTTTTGTTTCAAAACAACTTGGGGATGATTTTGATATTTTTGAACAACCTGCCAGGTATCGTCAGTTGACCCATCGTCAACCACCATAATATACAATTTATCTTTTGGATAGTTGAGCTCAAGGAGTGATTCAACGGTTTTAAGAACCGTAGATTCTTCGTTGAAACAAGGAACAATAATTGTTGTTGTCAGGTATGCAATTGTTTTTTTCTTTTCTTGTTTGTTACCCTCTTTTTTTTCAAAATAACTTACAAGCAGAAACACTTGAAAATAAAGGGTTATAAACAGAAATACATACAAAAAGTACTCCATAACTACACGCATCCTACCTGATGCCTTATTTTTTTCAAATAAAAAACCTGTAGAAAACAGGTTTAAGTATTAATTTTTACATATGATGGGATAAATAATCCCTTAGTTCCAGGAAAAGAATCAAGTGCTCGATATAAAGACGAACTAATCATTTTTGACTCTGGTTCCGCAAAATATACTGCTGTTACTACCGACGGATCTATACGGTGATTAATATCAAAAATTTTATTTTCATAAACCGCATCTTCGTGATTTCGAATACCACGAATCATAACTCTACAACCTAATTCTTTAACGAGAAAGGATGTAAGTTTCTGAGTTGGCTCTACAAAAAATACCTTGTTTTGAAATTCCATAGGGAGATTTTCTTCCAGTGGTAAGGGGTATTTTTCTGCCATAGCTATTTTTTCAGGATTAAGGGCCTGAACTATATAGACACGATCATAAGACACCAAGGCTTGCTTAACAATTGACTCGTGTCCGTAGGTAAACGGAAGAAAAGAACCTGTAAAAGCTACCCAGTTTTCATTACGATTAAATTTTGCTTTTAGCCAATCTTGCAACAAAGAAGTATTAATATCAGGTATTTCACTATCAATTGTATCAATAATAAAATCTGCTGCTCTACAAAACTCTTCGTATGAACGTTGGCTTTTATCAATTAATTCAATCTGCTCTAGTGTCTTTTTTCGATGAGCCTTAATTCGATTATAACGAATTGAATCATCCGAACATACTACAGAAATAGTAGCAGTAAGCTCAATATCAATAGGTAGGGCTGATTCAATGAAAATAAATTCATGCTCTGTTTCAGCAATACAATCTTGAATATATCGACGTACTGCAGGATGAACAATTTCTTCCATAGCCTGTTTTTTTGATTTTGAAGCAAAAATAACTTTGCCGATTCGTTTTCTATCTTCTGATTTTTTCATTGAAAACTCAAAACCAAAAAGTTCTACAAGTTCATGATATATATTCCCTGTAGCCATAATTCGATGAGCAATTTCATCAGTAAAAAGATACTTACCTGGGAAATCTTTTTCCAAACTACGCATAAGCAAACTCTTGCCGGCACCAATTTGACCGGTTACATATATTATTTTTTTCATATAAAATAAATTTTATTTAAAATGTATTTAATAAAATCATACATTTTATATTTGTAAAAATCAATAAAAAACTTATGAATTACTTCATAAGTTTGTTCATTTCATCTTTAACTTCCTGTTGTCGTTTTTTTGCAAAATCCTCTCCTTTATCAAGGAGTTCATCAATCTTATCATGAGCCTTGTCTCCTAAATCAGTTATTTTTTGAATGATTTTTTGTGTACCTTTTTTTACTGCCGCACTAGTATCAGCAATTTCTTCATCCATTTTTTTTGCTTCTGTATGTTCTTCTTCTGCCAAAGCCTGTGGAAAGACTCGTTTGAAAATAAGAACCGCTACAAATACATACATTACCCCAAAAGCAATACGAGAAAGAAATCCAAATACATGCGCAAAAACATGAAAATCAAAACCTAATACTAATCCAATCCCCACACTGGCAATATCAACCGCAATAATAATTTTAATCCAATCAATCCACGTTTTTTTCTTTAATTCTTTCATTATCATATATTTAGTATATCAAAATTAAATACAAGATTTAACACTTCCAACAACAACGCGATTATTATTAATGCTTGTTCGTCCATTTCCATCAAAACAAATCCAACCATCACCATTTAACTTGATTTCAATCCACCATGGGCTCCCACTTGAGCCTACCCCATTTACAGATCCTGCAAATTGCATAGGAAGTCCTGCACCAGTTGGATTATAGTCTGCTCCAGCAGTATCATAACAAACGTTATTTATCGTTCCGCTATTACCTGCTAACAAATATGCCTCTATAAATAAATCCCCTGAACTTGTTCCAGGTGAACAAATGGTGTCGTAATTACCAAGCTCACCAGCAACTATCTCAGCCTCTGTACGAAATTGATTAACAAGAGCTTTGATTTTTGCATCTCGAGCTCTATCGCGTGCATCACCAAGTGAGCCTAAAATAATGGTAGCAAGAACACCAATAATAGAAATGACTACCAATAATTCAATTAGAGTAAAGCCTTTGTTTTTCATAAGGTCAGTATAACAAAAAACACCCTTTCAGGTATTACATTTCTTCGTCTGTTAGATAAAAGAATTCTTCCCAAACTATTTTTCCATCTTTAACTTTATAGACTGCTAATTCTGACATTGTTTCTCGATGGCCTGATGGTTTATGTGTTGTATCCATGGTGATTGAAACAGAGAAATAATTGTCTGCGACGACTGGTTCTGACATAGATGCTGAATGGAGTTCAAAACTCTCTTCCCACCAATCAGCTTTCTTTTTAATTCCATCGAAACCAAAAACCTCTCTAAATTCTCCACCTTGCTCACGACTTACGATATCAGGACTGAAAAGATCACGATAGGGCTCTTCATAAGGAGCTTCCATATGGCCACTATTAAATAATGCTACTAATTTTTCTGCTACTTGTCGTGTATTCATAACAGTATTAGTATACCAAAAATCACTCTACTTCTAGAATTGTTTTAAGCCCTGGCAGACTAGAATTCAAACTTGCTCATTTTATTTTAAGAGGTTTATTTATACATATAACAAAACACTCAATACTGAGTGTTTTGTTTTTAATAATCCTGAAGTTTTTTAATCTTCTCATTAAGGCGAATTTTTTCATGTACTTTTGCCTCAATCTGCCGAATACGTTCACGTGTTACATCAAATTTACGTCCAACTTCTTCAAGGGTATGTGAAATACCATCTTCAAGTCCATATCGTAATTCAATAATCGTTCGTTCTTTATCAGTCAATTCATCAAGAATTTCTTCTAATTGATCTTTCAAAATTTGTTTTGAAGAATCTCGATCTGGTGATGGAATGGTTTCATCCGCAATAAATTCACCACGTGTTGATTTCTCTTCACCATCTGAACCAACAGGCTCTTCCAGCGACATCGTCGTCTGATTGATTTTTCCAATCATGTGAATTTTCTCAACATCCAATTCCATTTCAAGAGCAATCTCCTCTGGTAATGGTTCGCGTCCAAGGTTTTGACTCATTCGTTTGAAGACTTGTTTATATTTTGAGATGGTTTCAACCATATGAACAGGAATTCGAATGGTTCGCGATTGATCAGCCAAGGCTCGTGTGATTGATTGGCGAATCCACCAAGTCGCGTAGGTTGAGAATTTATATCCCTTGGTCCAGTCAAATTTTTCAACTGCTTTAAAGAGACCAATATTTCCTTCTTGAATAAGGTCAAGGAGCGTCAGATCAGGTGATCGTCCAACATATTTTTTAGCCAACGATACTACTAACCTGAGGTTTGCTTTTGCAAGAAGGTTTTTTGCCTCTTCTTCGCCAGCCTCAATACGTTTTGCCAGTGACACCTCTTCAGCCGCTTTAATCAATGGATATTTACCAATTTCACGCAGATACATCTGAATTGAATCTTTTGTTTCTGGTTGTTTTTTCGTTGAGAAATCTTTGGCAAGAAGCTCTTCATCAGTCATCTCAAGCATTCCTCCACCACCTGAACTAGTTCCTCCTTCTACGATTTCAACCTCCGCATCACCGAGGCGTCCATAGAGTTCATCAAGGAACAAAACATCATCTTCGATATCTGGAAATACCTTAAGGATTTCAGCATAAGTTAAAAAACGACGTTTTTTACCTTTTTCAATGAGCTCAGTTGCAAGAGCATCGCGCTCTTCAACAGCGCGTTGCTCTTCGATATGAGTTTTTACCGGATCGGCTTTTTTCTTTTTAGTTTTCTTTGTTGTTTTAGCTTTTGGCATAATGTTATACACGATTAGTTAATTCTGTCTTTTGCTGGAGAAGCTCTTGCTGTCTTTGGACGAGCCGAGTCACTTCTTCGTTATTTTTTTGTAGTTCTGCTTGTCGTAATTGTTCAAGGATTGTTTTGAGTTCAGTATCGATGATTCGTATTTTTTCTTGAATCAGCAAAGTATAGATACTGTGTTTTAAGGTACTCTCTGGTGTATCAGCGTGGCGTTCACTGAGAATAAACTGCTGCATAGCCAATTCTTGTTCTCCTTTTGATTGCAAATCATTATCTATATCTGAATCAAATAACTCAAGATATAAATCTTTTTGTTGCTTTTCTATCTCAGTATCAAGTTCAATTTCTTGATCTTGAATATAATGTAGTAAATACAGCACCTGATCTTGCGGCGATGTTTGGTTTACCTGCACCGCTTGCTGAGTTTGTTCCTGTAATACTGGTTCAATATTTTCATTGGGTACAAAATTTTTAAAATCATCACGAACTGCCTCGGTACTGACCCCTAAAAACAGAGCTATTTTTTGCAACATTTTATCCTGCAACATAGCGCTTTTGGTTAAAGCGACAAAGGTAAAAAGATCAGTATCTACAAGGTTTTTCTTTTCTTCAAACGAATGTTCATTTCGATTAAAGAGTTCAAGGCGATATTCAAGATAGTCTTTCGCATCAAGAACATAGGTATCCCAGCTCGCCTTTGATTTTACAATCGTATCGGCCGGATCCATTCCCTCTGGCATCACAATTATCTTAACGTTTAATCCGTGCTGATAAGCCAAAAGGACACTGCGCCTGGTGGCCTTAATTCCAGCCTTATCCGAATCAAGGGCTAAAATAATGGTGTCAGTAAAACGTTTAATCATCGTGACGTGACTTTCAGTTAAACCAGTTCCAGAGATAGCGACCGTATGAACATAGCCTGATTGTTGAGCCAAGAGTACATCAAATTGCCCTTCAACAAGGATACAAGCGTCTTCTTTGCTCATAGCTGATTTGGCACTGTGATATCCATAGAGAACTTTTGATTTATCAAATAAGGGACCCTCGGGACTGTTTACGTATTTGGCACCACCTTTCTCAGTCTCTTCTCCAAAGATTCTTCCTGAAAATCCAACAACGCGACCTCGCCCATCGAACAATGGAAACATGATTCGTGATCTAAATCGGTCATAATATCCGCCGTCATCTTTTTTAATAATCAAACCAACAGCTTCGATATCTGCATCAGTATATTTTCGAGACTTAAGGTGGCTATAGATATCTCGCCAAGAATCAAGAGCAAAGCCAAGCCTGAATTTAACAATAGTTTCCTTAGTAAGTCCTCGAGATAATAAGTGTTCAACAACGTCTTTATTTTTTCGTAGGTGCACCTCATACCACCTCGTTGCATCATCAAGAATTTTATATTGAAGATGTGTCCTCGTAATTTCTTCTTTTGAAATTTTAGTGTTCTGTAATTGAACGCCTGCCTTATCAGCCAAAATTTTTAATGCTTCTCTGAAATCAATACGTTCAATTTCTTGAATAAAGGTAAACATGTCACCTCCCTTACCACTTGAAAAACAATAGAAAAAACCCTTCTCTGGTGAAACAAAGAATGATGGGGTTTTTTCATTAGTAAAGGGTGATTTTCCTTTGTATGTCTTTCCTGCCTTTTCAAGCTTTACATATGAACCCACTACATCCAAAATATTTAATTTATCTTTGATGATGTCAGTGTTTTGCATAAGGGTTTATTCTGCGTGTTTACGCCTCTGTCTTTTCGTCGTTTTCGAGCTCTGCTTCGATTGATTCCAATGCCGCATCAGCTTGAGCGGATGGCATTTGATCAAATGGAATAAAGTCATTTCGGAATCCTGTTCCTGCCGGGATCAGGTTTCCTACAATAACGTTTTCTTTCAGACCTCGAAGGTCATCTACTTCCGCTCCAGCTGCTGCTGAAACCAAAATACGTGTCGTATGTTGGAATGATGCAGATGAAAGCCATGATTTTGTAGAGAGGGCAACTTCTGAAATTCCTTTTACAACAATTTTTCCTTTTGCCGGAAGTCCACCGTCTTTTTCTACACGTTCATTTTCTTGAACCAATTGAATATTTTCAACCACATCTCCAGTTGAGAATTTAGTATCTCCTGGACTTGTAATTTTTCGACGAGAGAACATCAATCGAGTGATAATTTCAATGTGTTTCTTTGAAACAGGAGCAGAGTTTAACTCATACACCTTTGCAACCTCTCCAACAATATAATCTTGCGCGATTTCAGGTCCTGCAATGTCAAAGAGTTCTTGAATATCAGCAGATCCGTCAGTTAAGAGCATTCCAACTGAAACGCGGTCTCCTTTTTTCACTGCTGGTGTTCGTCGTTTTTCTAATTCGTATTCAAGAGATTTTACTTTTTCTCCTTTTTTTAATTCGAACTCTTCATCACATAAAATATCAATATATTTTACGCCATCTTTGGTTCGTACATCAGACACCATACCTTTAGCTTTTGAGATAACGGCTGGTGATTTAATATTTGAACGTTTTTCAAATAATTCTTCAATACGTGGAAGCCCAGTAGTAATATCGAGTCCGGTAACTCCTCCGGCGTGGAAGGTTCGCAGGGTTAGCTGCGTTCCTGGTTCACCAATAGATTGAGATGCAATGGTTCCAACCGCTTCTCCGACTTTCACCATGGCATTTCGCCCAAGATCAAATCCGTAACATTTCTGACAAACCCCATGAAGTGATTCACATTTAATTGGTGTTCGCACTGCTACTTCAGTAACACCAGCTTCAGCAATACGTTTTGCATCATCTTTTTCAATTAAATCTCCTTTTTTATACAAAGTATTTCCATCCTTATCGACAACTTTTTTAGCAAGAACCCGTCCAAAAATATTATCTTCAAGAGATTTAACAATTCCGTCAAAGTTTTCTTCAGTCGCAATAACGTGTTGTTTTGTTCCACAGTCTTCTTCAGTAATCACAACATCTTGTGCCACGTCATGTAATCGACGTGTTAAGTATCCCGCAGATGCCGTTTTAAGCGCCGTGTCCGTCAGACCCTTACGTGAACCGTGAGTGGTAATAAAGTATTCAATTGGCGTAAGTCCTTCTTTATATGAGCTTAAGATAGGGAAATCAATCGCCCGCCCTGACGCGTTAACAATTACCCCTTTCATTCCTGCCATTTGCAGCATGTTTGAAGTTGATCCACGCGCACCTGAGGTTACCATGTCATAAATTGACTCTGATGAATCAAGGTTATCGCCGATAACTTTTTCAACATCAACCTTAACTCCTTCCCATAACTCAATCGTTTTTCGATATCGTTCTGATTCTGAGATAAGTCCTTCGTCATATTGACCTTGAATTTCAAGTGCTTGTTTTCGCCCTTCTTCAATAATCGTATTTTTCTCTTCTGGAACAACTGCATCAGAATATCCGAAGGTTGAACCTGAGAAGGTTACGTATTTAAATCCAAAGTTTTTAATTTTATCTAATACCGGAGCCGTTTCATCAATTCCATATTTTTCAATTAATCGAGAAATAATTTTAGAAATATCTTTTTTCTTGATGTCCTGATTCATGAAACCAAAATCTTTTGGCATGATGCTATTAAACAGTAATCTCCCTACCGTTGTTTCAAAAGGTTTTCCATCAAATTCTTGATAACGTTCAGTATCTGTCGGTAATACATGAATTTTTGCTCGGAAATCTACCTTTTCAAAATCGTAAGCGGTAATAGCTTCATTAGGAGAAGAGAAGATTTTTCCTTCACCTTTAGCTCCTGGAACTGCCCGTGTCATCCAGTACACACCAAGAACCATGTCTTGTGATGGTGCCACCGTTGGGTCACCTGAAGCTGGCCGAAGTAGGTTTTTACCTGAAGCCATTAATTCTTGCGCCTCAAATTGTGCCTCTTCTGAGAGCGGTACATGTACCGCCATTTGGTCTCCATCGAAGTCGGCGTTAAATCCATTACATGAAAGTGGATGTAATTGGATAGCTTTTCCTTCAATAAGGATTGGTTGGAAAGCCCGGATTGAAAGTCGGTGCAGCGTTGGCGCACGGTTCAAAAGAACATATTTCCCTTCAATCACTTGTTCAAGGATTTCCCAAATTTCATCAGTTGGTTGCTCAAGGAGTTTCCCAGCACCACGAACGTTGAAGGCCATTTCTCGTTCAATAATTTTTGCGATAACAAATGGACGGAAAAGTTCAAGCGCCATATTTTTTGGTAGACCACATTGGTTCATGCCAAGTTTTGGACCAACCACAATCACTGAACGTCCTGAATAATCAACACGTTTCCCAAGAAGGTTTTGTCGAAACAATCCTTGTTTCCCTTTCAAATTATCTGAAAGAGATTTGAGATTTCGTTTTTGTGATGATGATTTAGCAACTGTTCCTGAGTGTTTTCGAATGGTGTTATCAATCAACGAATCAACCGCTTCTTGCAGAATACGTTTTTCGTTTCGCAAAATAACATCAGGCGCCCCAATATTCATCAATTTTTTCAATCGATTATTTCGATTGATCACTCGACGGTAGAGGTCATTCACGTCAGACGTTGCGTAGCGTCCACCTTCAAGAGCCACCATAGGTCGTAGTGCCGGTGGAATTACAGGGATCACATCAAGGAACATCCATTCTGGACGAATTCCTTCTCGATTCAACGATCGAATTAATGAAATACGTTTTTCAATTTTGGTTCGAACTGCAACTGAACGGGTTGCATGAATATCTTCTTGAAGTTGCACCTCAAGTTCATCAAGGTCAAGTTTTTTGAAGATTTCATTAATAGCTTCAGCTCCAATACCTGCTTCAAAGATTGAACCAAATTTCAGTGAGTAAATATTATATTCATCCTCTGAAATAACTTTATACGGAATAATGTCTTGAATTTGTTTTTTCGTATTATCAAAGAGTTCTTTTAATTTATCTTTGTCTTCATCTGATTCAAGAGTCTTTTGCTTTGCTTTGTATTCACGTTGTAATTCGTTCATTACCTTTTCTTTAGCTTCTTCGTGAACTTCAGTAATAATGTAACTAGCAAAGTAAATAACTTTTTCAAGATGTGAAACTGGGATATTCAAAGCCAATCCCATTCGTGACGGAATTCCTCTCAAGAACCAAATATGAGCTACTGGTGAAGCCAAATCAATGTGTCCCATACGTGATCGCCGCACAATTGACCGCGTCACTTCAACACCACATTTTTCACATACAATGTCTCGATATCGGATTCCTTTATATTTCCCACAGTAACATTCGTAGTCTTTTTCAGGTCCAAAAATTCGTTCATCGAAAAGCCCGTTACGTTCTGATCGTCCGGTTCGATAGTTGATAGTTTCTGGTTTTACCACTTCTCCGAATGACCATGACCGAATAGTTTCCGGTGAGGTTAATCGAATTGAAACAACTTTTTCTGGATTTATTTTTTGTGTATCAGTACTCATAATTAGTCTTCAGTTACGTCTGCTTCTACCACTGCATCATCAGCAATATCAATAAGCTCGTTATTTTTAATAACTTCTAGATTTACATCCAAGGCAAGACCTCGCAGGTAATTCGTTAATACATCAAATGATGCAGGTGTGTTTTGTTCTCGGATCTTTTGACCTTTGATAATTGAATCAAAAGCAGCTGATCGTCCGGTCACATCGTCTGATTTAATCGTTAACATTTCTCGAAGCGTATGAGCTGCTCCGTATCCTTCAAGGGCCCAGACCTCCATTTCCCCAAATCGTTGCCCTCCTGATTGAGCCTTACCTCCGAGAGGTTGTTGGGTAATCAATGAGTATGGACCGATTGAACGTGCGTGCATCTTATCATCAATCATGTGGTGGAGTTTCAGAATATACATGTATCCAACCGCAACATCTTGATCAAATTTTTGTCCTGTCCGTCCATCGTAAAGAGTTACCTTACCTGACCCTGAGAATCCTGCTTCTTCTAATTCAGCAGCAATTTCATCAGCAGTTGCCCCTGCAAATGGTGGCACAACAGCCTGATACCCTAAGGTATTTGCCGCAAGTCCAAGGTGCATTTCAAGAATCTGCCCTAGGTTCATACGTGACGGAATTCCCAACGGTGTCAAAATAACATCAACTGGTGTTCCATCTTCCATGTATGGCATATCTTCTTCTGGAAGAATAATTGAAATAACCCCTTTGTTTCCGTGTCGTCCTGCAAGCTTGTCTCCAACTTTGATATTTCGTAGTTGTGCAACTTCGATGTAAACTTTTTTCAGCACTCCTGATTCAAGTTTATGACCGTGTTCACGCGAGAATACTTTAACTCCGATAATTCGTCCTTTTTTACCGTAACCAAGGCGGAGTGAGGTATCTTTCACATCTCGAGATTTTTCTCCAAAAATTGATCGAAGAAGTTTTTCTTCTGGTGTTAGTTCAGTTTCACCTTTTGGTGTTACCTTTCCAACCAAAATATCGTTTTCACCGACGTAGGCTCCAACGCGAACAATTCCATCTTCATCAAGGTTTGCAAGTTTAGCCTCCCCTACATTTGGAATGTCAGTTGTTGTTTGTTCTTCTCCTAGTTTTGTATCACGAATCACACATTCGTATTCATCAATACGGATTGACGTAAAGATTGAGTTCTTTACCAATTTTTCCGAAAGAATAATCGCATCCTCAAAGTTTTGACCATTCCAACACATAAATGCCACTAAAACGTTTTGTCCGATTGCCAATTGTCCCCCTTCAGTTGTTGAGGTATCAGCTAACACTTGTCCTTTTTTAACTTTGTCACCTACGGTCACAATGGCTCGCTGGTGGAAGAATGAGTTTGAGTTTGTTCGAATAAAGTTAATCAAATTATATGATTCTTTATTTCCTTTTGAATCTTTAACAACAATATGTTTACCATCTGATTCAATTACTGTTCCTGATCCACGTGAAATTACCACACGACCAGTATCGAGTGCTGCTTTTCCTTCCATACCTGTCCCAACTAGTGGTGCCTGAGGGACAATCAATGGAACGGCTTGTTTCATCATGTTTGATCCCATTAAAGATCGGTTCGCATCATCAGCTTCTAAGAATGGAATCAATGAGGTCGCAACTGAAAACGCTGCGTTGGTTGCAACGTCAATGAAATCAACTTCATCTTTATTACAAATACCAGGCCGAGTTTTCAATCGAGCCTCTACAATATCATTTACAAATTTCCCATTTTTATCATAAGGATTAGATGCGTGAGCAATATTATATTTCTCTTCATCCATCGCATTAAGGTAGACGATTTCACCTGTTACCTTTCCTTTTGAAACTTTGGCATATGGCGCTTCAATCATTCCAAAATTATTAATACGTGCGTACACAGACATACGTAAAATAAGTCCAATGTTTTGTCCTTCCGGTGTATGGATTGGACATACACGCCCATAGTGAGATGGGTGTACGTCACGTACCTCAAATCCAGCACGCTCACGTGTCAATCCTCCTGGTCCAAGCGCTGAAAGAGTTCTTAGGTGAGAAATCTCTGAAAGAGCGTTTTCCTGATCCATGTATTGTGACAACTGAGATGTCGCAAAGAATTCTTTTACGCGGGCTTGGAATGGACGCTGATTCACCAAATTGATTGCTGAACTGGTGTCATTATCAACGGTCGACATTCGGTCTTTAATATTTCGTTTCATTTGTGACAATGCTTGACGAACTTTTTGTTCAAGCAATTCACCAACAAACCGAACGCGACGTGATCCCAAGTGGTCAATATCATCAGCCTGTGCATGCGGATCCACGTTCAGGTGTGAAATTTTTGTCATGATAGTCACCAAATCATCAGCTGAAAGAACTTGATCATAGACTCCTTCTTTTTTAGGTAGTTCTTTATCAAAACGTTTGTTGAAATGATATCGTCCAACTTCTGATAGATCATATAAGGTATCACCAAATACTGCTTCAAAATATTCAACAAGGGCATCTGCAGAGGCAACTTCCCCATCACGAATACGCCGATAGACATCAGCGTAGGCTTCTTCTTTGGTGTTTGAAGAATCTTTCGCCAGCGTATCTTTAATTTGCTTCAAAGCTACTTCATCCCCAGCAAAAGCTTTTTCGATTTCTTCGTTTGTTTCCAACCCAAAAATTCGCAAAAGCGCTGTTGCAGCAAACTTTCGTTTTTTATCAATTCGGACATAAATAGCACCGTCTTTGTTTGATTCAAATTCAATCCATGCTCCACGTCCTGGAATAATCTTTGCACCGTAAAATGGTCCTTTTGGATGATCATCAACCGTGAAAAATACCCCGTATGAACGAGCAAGTTGCGGAACAATAACACGCTCAATACCATTGATAATAAAGGTTCCATGCGGTGTCATAAAGGGAATCTCAGTAAGGAAGATTTCTTCTTCTTTTGTTGAATCAAGCGTTTTGTTATGAAGAGCAACTTTTGCCTTCAATCGTGCTTGGAAGGTTTCTCGATTTTCTCGAGCATGGTATTCGTCGAATTCTGGATATTCTAAATCAAAACCAAGAAAACTTAGTTCAAATTTCTTTTCAGAATAGTCAGCAATTGGTGAGAATTCCATAATGGCATCTTGAAGTCCGCCATTCATGAAAGCCTCAAAAGAAGCAATTTGATTTTCTACCAAATTTGGCACATCAACTAGCGCCTCTTTATATTTTGAAAAATATTTTTTTTCTCGTGTGGTCATAAAATGCAAAATCACCATAGGCCTGAGACCAATGGTGTGTGTATGTTTCTAAGAGTGGTGAATAAATAAATGGATTGACATATGGTGTCGAAAAACCCAAAGCAGCAGCAACTCAATCAATATATTAGGTACTGTGTATATTACGAATATTTATATTTTTGTCAAAAAAAATACGAGTTTAACTCGTATCACTATTTGTATTAGGATTCCAGGGTAAGGATGCACCAAGAGGAATAACTTTTCCTTCTTTTTTAATATTAGAACTCTGATTAAAATCTGATTTTTCACTATTAGGAAATAATAATAAACGATCAATTTTATTCCCTTGCTTGTCAAAAAAATTACCAATACCATCCATTTTTACCTTGATGCCATTTATCTCACTGTCATACCATTTTTTCTTTTTCATATTTAATATTAAATTTTGAAAATTATAGACCTGCTCACATACATGAGAGGTCTAGATTAAACTTTAACTCGCTTTTTTTAATTGCGGTTTAGCAACTTTATGAATTTTTCCTGTTTTATTCAAACAGTACACCAACTTTTCGATGGTAGTAGGCTTCATATTTAAATAACCCAAAGTAATATTGTAAGTTTGAATTATTCTCATACCTTCAGGACTTGAAAAGTAGTTATAAATTGAACCAGGAACCTTATCATCTATCCAAATAAAAGCAGCATTTTCATTTTCTATCATTTTAACTGCGGCTTCTTCTGGGTCAATAATCGCAAGTTCTGGCTCGAGATTTTCGCCTGCTAAGAAGGCAAGAGCTTCAAGCTCAATATACCTTGTTAACTTAGGACTACTAGTACCAAAACCACCAAGAATAAACATTTTACGAGTTTTCATAATTACAAAGATTTGATTTAAATTAATTATACCAAAATTTAACCGTATAGCAAAAACTATACGGTAGGTTTAACAATATTTTAATTTAGGCAGCTCGGCGCTTGAGCACAGGTTTTTTATCTGGTGTATCAACCTTGAAAAAATCTTCAGTAGTACCCTTTTTCAAATCGATAAAGAAAGCATTAGCTCGCTCCATTGCCCTCCTGAGACGCGCCTTACGGCGATTAAGGTTTCGCATCAAACGGCGTTTGAAATCTTTGGTAGTTGAGTAGTCTTGGAAAACGTAGACACTCACTCGTGTTGATTCTTGAATGATTTTTTCTACTTGCTCCAAGGCCTTGCAATACTCACCATTATTAACAGAAACGAACTGAAAAGAATAACCTTTATTGATTTGCCCTGTTGCTAGGATAAATTTATTTTTTTGCTCTCTGAAGTCACCTTCACCTAAAATTACAATACTATTGTTTTTTGACATATATAGAAAGATTTGATTTAAATAAATTATATCATATCAAAATAAAAACATCAATTAATGATGTTTCCTCCACTCGTCAATTAATTTATGGTTACCCGATTGCAGCACTTCAGGAACCTGATATTTTTTTCCTTTATATTTCAATTCAGCTGGTCTGGTATACATTTCATGTGATGAAATACGATCTTCTTCAAGCGATTGTTTGTTTCCCAGTACCCCATCAACTTGTCGAGATATTGAGTCAATCATAACCATAGCTGCTAACTCCCCACCTGTTAACACATAATCTCCAATCGAAACAAGGTCAGCACCGGTAATTTCGGCTACACGTGCATCAATCCCTTCATAGCGTCCGCAAATGAAAATAATATCGGTATGTTCTTTGGCAGAAGCTTTTGCATACTCTGTCGTAAATTTTTCACCGCCGGGTGAGAGGATAATGGTTTTAAATTTCCTTTTTTTAGTAAGCGGTAATTTTTCGATAAGCGTTTTTTTGGTGATGTCTGCCCACAAATCAATAATTGGCTCTGCCATCATAACCATCCCTGGACCGCCACCATAAGGAATATCATCAACTTTTTTATGTTTATTTTTGGTGACATCTCGAGGATTATAAAACTGCACACTAATAGAACCCTTATCAAGAGCTTTTTTCATTATTGAGTCATTAAGGTATGAATCAAAAAGATTTGGGAAAATAGTTATCACATGAAAGTTCATATAGTAATTGTAAAAACAATACAATAATGACGCAAGAAATGCTAATATAAAAAGAAATTATGAGTCAAAAAAATCAGACACTTGCCTCGTTACAATTTAAACTAGAAATCTTGAACCTTAATTATTGGGAGCACTTTAAATTTGCACAAGACCTAGTGCGAAGTCTTGGACCAACGCACCCACAGTATATTAATATGCAAAATAATGTTAATGATATGCTCGAAGAAATTAATAAGATTCAAAAAGAAATTAAACAGCACTCATAATGAGTGTTTTCTTGTTTAATAATTTATTTTATCTAGACTAGAATTATTCATGTCAGGTAATCGCGCAACTCTGATTCGTCGGAGAGTGAGGAAAGTCCGGACATGTTTTTCCTTCGGGATCAAAAATGGTAGCAGGTAATTCCTGTCCGTAGTAATACGCGAGGTGCGAGCAGAGACGCCTAATTCGAAAGATGATGGCTACCCCAGTGGTAGAGCCAGTATGGCAACATATTGGGTGAAACGGCTAAATCCTTACCCACATGCAAAGTCGAGTTTGCCTTGAGCATTCGTGCCGCAAAGAAATTATTGGCGACAATAATTCAAGATAAATGATTACCCTAGACAGAATCCGGCTTATCGACATGAATATATAAAAAATCACAGCTATCAGCTGTGATTTTTTACGTGGATTATCTAGTTTCCCAAGACACTGATTGTCCTATTTCAAGATTATACTGCTGACTAAATCCTGCGACTGTTTCTAGAACATATCGTGCCTTATCATCTGGATAATAACTCTCTGGGAAATCTTCTGGGCGGGCATTTTCTTTAATTGAAATAATCTGCCTATTACTATCAAGCCAAATAATATCGATAGGAAATTTCATATCACGCATCCAAAATGAATAGAGTCCTTCGGCCTCAAAAACAAAGAGCATTGCTTGATTTGATTCCAATGTTTCATATCGTGATAAACCAACAGAACGATCATTCGTTGTTTCAGCAATATCAATGATGAGTTCTTGCCCACCAATTATCAGCTGTCCATCATTTTCAAAACCTTGTTTCTCAGCGTTATTGTGAACCATCACCCCAACAAAAATAGCAAGAGCAATAATAATAAGAGTACCTAAAGGTTTGACAATTCTATGATGAGCCTGAATTCTTTTTAAAATAAGGTCCATATGCTAGAATTGTATCATGAATTCAGAACAAAAAACCAGAAAAAGCTTTAAGCAAGAAGCTTTAGAGCTGCTCCGGTTTACTCTTATTGTCCTTGCTATTGTTATACCAATTCGTGTGTTCATTGCACAACCTTTTATCGTTAATGGTGAATCTATGATTCCAACTCTTGATAACGGTGATTACCTTATTATTGATCAAATAACTTACAAACAACGAACCCCAGAACGTGGTGAAGTTGTTGTTTTCAGATTCCCAAGTAACCAAAGGCGCTTCCTCATCAAACGAATCATTGGTCTTCCTGGAGAAACCGTAGGTATCAACGGTTCACGTGTCACCATCACCGATGCTGACGGAAATGTTATTCAATTAGAAGAAGAATCGTATTTGAATCGAGAATTCTCAAGTTATGGGACATGGTCTCTCGGTAGTGATGAGTACTTTGTTATGGGAGATAATCGTCAAAAAAGTTCAGACTCTCGGTCGTGGGGAATCTTGAAAGAAGACCTGATTGTTGGTAAAACATTCTTGCGTCTCTTCCCTCTTGGTAATTTTGATTATCAACCTGCAGAAATCGAAGCGTCACAAATTGAATTAGCACTTTAATAATTAATCTAAACATTAATCATATGAGTCCAAAAAAAAGTAAGTCACAAAAAAATATTCTCCAAGCGCCAAAAGGGATGCGAGATTTATTAGATGATCCTTTTTACATGAAACAAGGATTCTATGAGAAAGCTCAAGAGATTGCTGAATACTATGGTTTTTCAGGGATTGAATTACCTATTCTAGAACATGAGGAAATCTTTACCAAAGGAGTTGGTGATGGGACCGATATCGTTGATAAAGAAATGTACAGTCTGAAAACTAAAGGTGGTGACCATTTAGTCATGCGACCTGAAGGTACAGCAGCGGCTATGCGTGCCTATATTGAACATGGAATGGGAGCGTTACCTCAACCGGTATTTATATACTATGACGGTCCTTTTTTCAGACATGAACGACCTCAAAAAGGACGATACCGACAATTCTATCAATTTGGACTTGAAATTATAGGCTCTCCTAAAGCGGTCCTTGATGCTATTACTATCCAAACAGGATATCAAATTCTCAAAGAATCAGGTAAAGATATTAGTGTAAAAATAAATACTTTAGGTGATACTGAGGTTCGAAAGGAATACCTAAGAGAATTGAAATCATTCTACAAAAAACATAAAAATAGTATTTCTCAAAAAGATCTCAAGCGTCTTGAAACAAATCCCCTACGTGTTCTTGACTCAAAAGAGGCTGACACTATTGCTGTGAACGAAGATGCACCAACCTTAATTGAGACGCTGAATAAAGAAAGTAAAAAACATTTTAAGCAGGTACTTGAATATCTTGATGCGGCACATATTCCCTATGAAATAGATAATACTTTAGTGCGAGGACTCGATTACTACGCACACACCGTTTTTG
Organism: Minisyncoccota bacterium; assembly: GCA_022763365.1. Taxonomy (GTDB): domain Bacteria; phylum Patescibacteriota; class Minisyncoccia; order Phycocordibacterales; family UBA1006; genus UBA1006. Next base: position 68,682 of record JALEGN010000013.1, read on the forward strand.
AATATGTTACCTACAGCGAAGACGGAGAAACCTCATTAGCTCTTGGTGGTGGTGGGCGTTATGATGGTCTTGCCAAGGTTATGGGACACACCAAGGATGTTCCGGCAGTTGGATTAGCTCTTGGTGTTGATCGTATTATCGAAATAGCTAAAGAAGGATCATTTAATCCAAAAATTAGAAAGAAACCAAAATTCTTTTTCATTCAAATTGGTTATGAAGCGAAGGCTAAAGCTTTTGATATTATCGAGATTATGCGCAAAAAACGCTATCCACTAAAACACTCGCTTTCAAAAAATAACCTTGGAAAACAATTAGCAAAGGCTGAAGAATCAGGGATTCCCTACGCTCTTATTTTTGGTAAAAAAGAGGCTATTGATGGAACGGTAATTGTACGTGATATGCGAACCCGGAAACAAAAAACGGTAGATATTCCTAAACTTGCTGATTATATTAAAACACTCAAATAGCGTTGCATTGAGTGTTTTTTCTTTTACACTAGAGTTATGAAGCGAGAAATCGTACAAATGGGTAAAAAGGTACTGAGAAAAGAAGCCCAATACATTGAACCATCTGAAATTACGTCAGATACCATTCAAAATATTATCACTGATATGCATGAATCCTTGGCAACGCAAAATGATGGTGTGGCTATTGCTGCTCCACAAATTGGTGAATCATATCAAATTTTTACCGTTGCTCCTTTTTTGTTTGATGAACCAGAGAAAGAACATTTGGTTTATATTAATCCAGTTATCAAAGAGCGCTCTAAAAAAGAAAAATGGATGCATGAAGGTTGCCTTTCCTGCAGATGGAAAGTTGGCGAGGTTGAGCGTTCTCTTGAAACTGTTGTTGAAGCCTATGATGAACATGGTCAAAAATTTACGGTTCATGCCACAGGTCTTCTCGCCCATATTCATCAGCATGAAATAGATCACCTCTATGGAACACTGTTCATTGACAAGGCACGTAAACTGCGTGACATGACACAAAAAGAAATTGATGAGGTCCTAGAGGGAAAATAGCATAATGCTATTTTTTTTATTTTATTTATACTTTAAATTATGAATAAACTACGTTTTGTCTTTTTTGGAACACCTGAATTTTCAACTATCATTTTAGATGAATTAAAATCAGCCGGGTATCTACCATCACTGATTATTACGGCTCCCGACCGACCTGTTGGACGAAAATATATTATGACGCCACCACCCGTAAAAGTATGGGCAGATGAACATACTATTGAATGCTGGCAACCAGAGCATCCACGCGATATTGTAGAAGAACTACAGAAGCGGAATGATGACCTTTATATCGTTGCTTCATACGGATACATCGTAAATCAAAAATTACTAAATATTCCAAAAAACGGCGTTCTCAATGTACATACTTCCCTACTACCAAAGTATCGAGGAGCATCACCTATTGAATCTGCTATTTTAAATGGTGATACCGAAACTGGTTCAACAATTATGCAAATGACCTTAGGTATGGATGAAGGACCTATTATTACCCAATCAAGGTTTCCTTTGGAATCTGATATTTTGAAGCCTGATTTATTTCATATGTTGGCACATGATGGCGGGAAATTGCTTGCTGGAATTCTACCAGAATATATTGCTGGTACATGTACACCAATTGAACAAAACCATGAAGAAGCTAGTTATTGCGGAAAAATTGCTAAATCTGATGGTGACATAACCGATGATGATGATATAACACGTGATCGTAAATACAGAGCCTATTATGGTTGGCCAGGCGTGTTTATGTTTGACGGTGATACACGCCTGAAAATCACTGATGCGTCATTTAATGGAACCACCTTTACCGTTCATAAAATTATTCCTGCTGGAAAGAAAGAAATGAATTATTCAGATTACCTTAAAAATAAATAATATGATTCAATCTTTTATATTTCATGGATTTAAAATGAGTGAATTAAGGCGTTTTAATATCTCAGTCTTTATTAAGATAATTGGACGATCTCTTATAGGTATTTTTATTCCAATATTTCTCTATAAAAATGGATTTAGTATTTTTGAAATTCTACTATTTTACGGACTAATATCTATTGCCTTTGTAGCATTAGGTGGAATAGGAACTCGATTAATATCGAAAATTGGTGCGAAACATGCAATCCTTTTATCGGCTTTTTTTGAGATTACTTTTTTCCTGCTTATGCCTTTTGTAGTATCACATTATTGGCTGTTACTTATACTTCCAATTATCTTTGCTATAGAAATGATTCTTTTTAATATAAGCTATCATCTTATTTTTACTCTTGATTCACACACCAAAAATAGAGGTAGAGAAATTGCGAATGTTGGTATGTTGGTTGTTTTAGCAGGAATTGTTTCTCCATTCATTGGAGGTATTATTGCAGACCTTAATTTCACCCTTCTCTTTTTAATTAGTGCTGGATTTATACTTTTGAGTTCACTGCCATTACTCTTCACGAAAGATCTGTATCAGAATTTAGACTTCAAAATAAAGGATGTCTGGAAAAATATTTTCAAAAAATCAGAACGTGGTAATACCTTGAGCTTCGCTTCATACGGTGCTGAGCATATTATTAATGTAGTAATATGGCCAATTATTATCATTAGCATCGTAGGTAGCTTAGAAAAAACCGGACTAATTGTTTCTGCATCAGCAGTTATTTCTTTAATAACTTATAAAATAATTGGGCACCTGAGCGACACCTTAGAAAACAAAAAACTTATCAAATTAGGAACCTATCTTCATAGTGTGGCCTGGTTTACACGAATATTTGTACAAAACATGTATTCAATAATTGTGATTGATTCGTATAAAAATATTGCTCAAAAAATTCTTCATGTACCATGGACAAATCAAAGCTATACATTAGCAATGAAAAATAATTTTTATGAATTCATTGTGAGAAAAGAATATATTTTTCATCTTAGTCGTATTTTTTTATATATCCTCTTGGGCTTAGTATTTTGGATTAACATTGCTCCTTTTACTATTACTCTTATCATTGCAGGTATTACAAGTCTTGGGTATAAATTTATTAATTCTTAATTATATGATGTCATTATTTATTTGGTCACAAATTTTAGCTGGTATTGGTATGGGTATATCAATCACTGCTGCACAGATTAAAAACCCTGTTGTTATGAGGGTAATGTTTTTTATCTCAGCATTATTTCGTGGAACTCATTTTATTTTCTTGGGAGTACCCCAAGCCGGAATCATTACCTTCGTCACGGGGAGTCGCTGGCTCAGTAGTGTCTTCACCCACAAGAAATGGGTTATGGTTTTCTTTATCATTATTACCTTTGTTGCTGGATGGTTTAACCATGCTGGAATTATCAGTGCCTTGCCAGTTATTGCAGGTGTCTTAGGAACCCTTGCTGCATTCAGTGATAATGATAGACGGATGAGAATTTATTTAATTATAGCCATGATTTTATGGGTTATTCATAATATTGTGGTCTTTACACCGGTTGGTATCCTCTCAAGTGTCTTTTTCCTGGTTTCAATGATGATTGGCTATGAACGATTTTATCATTATAATCATATTCAATTTTTTCATGATCAACCGGTACACAATCAAAACACTGAGAAAAAATAGAACTCGGCGATGCGAGTTTTTTATATATACTAAAAATATGAATACAAATATCATTATGTACGGAGCTGACTGGTGTCATGATTGCATGGCCGCAAAAGCAATTTTAGAAGAGAAAAAAATTTCATATGAATTAAGAGATATTACGGACCCTATTCATAAAGATGAATATATTGAAAAGCTAACCGAATTAAATGATGGAAAAAGAATTATTCCAACCTTTGTAATTGGTGGTAATCATTATCCAAACCCAAAGCCTTCGGAATTACATAACCTTCTAGAAAAAATAAAAAACGCTTAAGCGTTTTTTATTTTACAATCGTAATTGATTCAATAACCATTGGTTCTACGGGAATATTCCGTGGTGCTGGAGCTTCTACGTTTTCAATAGTTTCTACTACATCCATGCCAGAAACAACTTTTCCGAAAACAGTATGTTTATCATCAAGGAAGCTATTGTCAGCCGTATTAATAAAGAATTGTGAACCATTGGTATTTGGTCCAGCATTTGCCATTGAAATAGTTCCTGAAACGTTATTGTTTTCAGCGTGGATTTCATCTTCGAATTGATATCCTGGCCCACCGGTTCCCCATCGATCCATGAGATCATCATCTTTGGTTTGAGGATCACCACCTTGGATCATAAAATCTTTAATAACGCGGTGGAATTTTACGCCGTCATAAAAATTTGATTCTGATAAACTCACAAAATTCTCAACGGTCTTTGGTGCGAGTTCATCGAATAATTCCAATTCAATGACTCCTTGGTTGGTTGTAATAATTGCTTTCATAATATCTTCGTTATTTGCGAGGAGTTCTGCTTCTTCTTCTGAGAAACCAGATTCCTCTAAATTATTTTCTAATACTTCAGGAAATATTTCTGATGATTCAGAGTCAATAATCTCCAATTGCTCAACTACAGTATCTTTCACTGGTGAGCTGTGTGTTGATTCAGTATGATTACTGATTACAACAAATGCTATCAGAGCTACTATCCCAATAATAAAAACAGCAACTGATGAAGTAATTTTTTTCATAAATTAATATTTGTTCTTTCTAAATAATCGTTTAATTTTTTGTCCTGCCTTACGTGCCAGGTTACGTGATTTACTGCGGTGAGAACGCACAACTCTGAACATATCACCGTAGGCATGGTCAAATGCCGAGCGAATATTTTCTCGATATTCTTCAGTAAAATATTGATTATGTGGGTCATCAATTTTTATCGAAACGTAAAAAAGATCATGCCCGTGATGACTTTGATGCGTTTGTTCTACATCAACATAAGCATTCGTATCATAACTAAAAAATTTATTGAGTCCAAATAATCTATTAGCCATCATTTGTTTACTTTCTGATGGAATATTAAGGTCCTTTGCACGAAAATATATATTCATAGTCTACTTTTTCTTACCGAATAACATATTCATTATAGCACGTACAAAGCCTGGATAATGCCCCTTTGTTTCTGGGAAACGGTAGGCATCACTATCCCTGAAATCAGCAATTTTAACCCGATAAAGGTTTTGCAGGGTTGCCGGATAGCCAACCCTTCGTCCAAATTCCTCACCAAGAGTTCTGATATAGGTTCCTGAACTAACTTCAAGTCGAACCTTTACAACATGACCTGTTCCCTTGCGGTAACTATCAAGCATCTGAATATGTAATATATTCATCTCTTTTTCAGGAATATAAGGAGGCTGTTTATTCTCTCGGGCATAGTCGTATAAAGGCTTTCCTTCAACTTTGATAGCTGAATATAATGGCACTTGCAACATATGTGATCCTTTCATAGATAACACCTGATGTTCTATTTCATCACTACGTACTTCATTTTTATCTACAAAGACTTGTTCGATAATTTCACCCTCAAGGTCACCCCCTACCGTCGAGGTTCCTATTAAAATTTCAGCAATATATGTTTTAGGGAGTTTTAAATAGTTAGTCAGTTTTTTCGTTCCACTATTGATTCCCAAAATCATAAGGCCTGATGCGAGAGGATCAAGAGTACCTGCATGCCCTATCTTTCGAGTACCTAAAATTGGACGTATTTTTCGAATAACATCAAATGATGAGATACCCTTTGGTTTATGTACCAGCAAGACATCAGGCTCTATGTAGTTTTTTGCTACTGGTTTTTTCATACCACCAGAATATCATAGGAAAAATATTTGACTAAATTATATATTGTGTTTTATAATTATTTTGAATCAAAAATATAATGTCATGCTTTTAAAAATCAGTACTGCTAAAAACCTTGTTAGAAAAACCTGGTCAGAAAGTGCCGGTAACAAAGTAACAAAACACCACTTCAATAGAGTCATTAAAAAGTTTTATCCAGGGAAATCTGGGTCTAAATTAAAAAATTTTTACAAAAACTTACTTCCTTACATTAAAAGAGATGTAGATTTAGAAGAAATAGAAAAAGAAGACTTTATTGAAAATTCATTTGTTCAAGCTAATAATATTGATGCACAAATTATTTCTGAAGAAATGAGTATTTTAGGAAAAATGGTTGCTTTATGCGGCGGAGATGCGAAAGTATTTGAAAACACCTATGGACAGTCATATGAAGACTACAGGTCAACAATCAAATAAAAAAATCGAGACAACGTCTCGATTTTTTTGATTATTGAGCATCAATAATGTCCATTTCGCGCATTACTAAGAATGCATAATCTGGACGCACATGTGGAGGATTATATGTTTCAAGAAGCTCTTTATGATCTTGTCCTTGGTAATACCAATGATCGGTATTAGGATTATGACCTCCAAGATTCCATGAAATAACATCAATTGATTCTTTGTATGAATCAAAATCAATTTTACATGATCCCCAACCAAAGGCTGAATATTCGGCTGTTTTACAAGAAAACTTTCCACCTGTTGATTCAATAAATCCAATGGCTGCTACCAAACGCCAGTCAATATTATATTCCTCTGCGGCATCAACAAAATGTTGTGCTTCGTCTTGCAGCGGTAGATCGTGACGTCCGAAATAGCTTTCAATCTTTGCAATACGTTCAAGACGCAGTTTTTCTGCATCTTCACGCGCTTTTCGCTCTAGGGCAGCTGTTTCATCAAAAATAAGGTTTTGAAATGACTGACTACCAAGAGGTGCTTCAGCCTCAAGAGCGAATACTTGAGCTGAAAAGGTAATATAGAGCGAATAAATAATAATAGATGTTTTGTACACGAATTGTAGCATTTTATTTCGTGCAACTTTTTTAGGTACAATAATTTTTGTCATAGTGTGCGATATGTGCTTCGCGAAACGCCGTAACTAAAAAAGTCCTCAAACGAGAACCTTGATAAGGGTACAGTCTACCCTACTAATGGTCAACGAGTTATCCACAGGTTAACCATAAATTTTTATTTTGTCAAATTATGAACTCATTCCCCAGAAAAGCCGGATTCTTTCGGCTGCAGCTTTTTGAACTGCTTCTTTGGCAGATTTAAAATATTTATATGGAGCTAATGTTTCATCTTTAGCAAAAGACTCTTCAATAGATTTTCTAAATACCACTCGAAGTTCAGTACTAATATGGATAAGAGAAATTCCTGCCCTAATGACAGCTAGAAAATCTTCATCTGATGAACCTGATCCACCATGAAGTACTAGTGGAGTTTTAGTAGCTTCCCAAATGGATGCTACACGCTCTGGATTTAATGCTGGGTTACCAGATTTTACCATTCCGTGAATATTTCCAACCGATGGCGCCAAAACTTCTACACCAGAGGCATCAACAAATGCTTTAGCTTCATCAGGTTTTGTCATAGTTTCTTCAGAAACTCCTTCTGGGATTTCGTCTTTAATACTTGAACCTGAACCAATAAATCCAAACTCTGCTTCAACAAGACAATTAGGATTTACTTCATTTCGATACGCAACAACCTTTTTAGTATTTTCAAGATTTTCTTCATGAGATATCTTAGCACCATCATAAATAACCATATCAAAACCAGCATCAATAGCTTCACAGGTTCGTTCTACGGAATAAGTATGGTCAGCATTTAGGAAAACTGGATAATCATGTTCATTACGTAAACTCGTTACGTAATCAACGATTTGAGTTACCCCGAAAGCATCTCGTTCTCCTTCAGAGACTCCAATAACAAGGGGAATTTTTTCACCAGCTTCTTCTGATACCTCTTTGGCTGCAGCAAAAACTGACATAAGCATATCAGAGTTCGCGACATTAAAATGAGCAATGGCTTTTTGTTGTTCTTTAGCTTCAAATAAATATTCTTTCAATGTTTTCATATGTAGATAGTATATCATGACGTCCGCTATGATATAATAAATATATGGAAAAGAATAAAAATATTGATTTCATGGCAATCGGAGATATCGTCATCGATGCCTTTATTAAATTAAAAGAAGCTGAAATTGAATACGAACACGGCGTTAAAATGCTTGAAATGCGTTTTGGAGAAAAACTTCCTTACGATAGCGTTAAGGTTGTTAAGGCCGTAGGAAATGCCCCTAATGCCTCAGTATCTGCGGCACGACTAGGTCTTAACTCAGCTGTTATGACTCATGTCGGAAATGATGATTTCGGAAAAGAATGTCTTGATTCACTAGAAGAAAAAGGGGTTATTACTGACTACGTAACAGTTGAGGACGGTAAAACTACGAATTATCATTACGTATTATCATTTAAAGCTGAACGAACAATCTTAATTAAACATGAAGAATACAATTATGATTTAGCGACTCAAGCTGAAGGAGTTATTCCAAAATGGGTATACTTCTCTTCAGTTGGAGAGAAATCTATGCCATACCATGCTGATATTGCAGCATGGGTAAAAGATAATAATATCAAAATGGCATTTCAGCCAGGTACTTTCCAAATTTCACTCGGTGCTGAAAAACTAAAAGACATCTACGAAGCATCAGAAGTATTCTTCTGTAATGTAGAGGAAGCACAGCAGATTCTTTCTGAAAAGTCACGAGATGTTAAAAAGATGCTTAAGGCTATGCATGACCTTGGTCCAAAAATTGTATGTATTACCGACGGACCTGACGGAGCTTATGCTTATGATTCATATAATGACCAGTATTGGTTCCATCCAATATATCCAGACCCAAAACCACCTGTTGAACGAACAGGAGCTGGGGACTCATTCTCATCAGCCTTCACCGTTGCCTTAGGTCATGGAAAAACAGTAAAAGAGGCTCTTTCATGGGCACCAATTAATTCAATGAATGTTGTTCAATATATTGGAGCTCAAGAAGGACTCCTTACCACCGAACAATTAGAAGGATTCTTGGCTGATGCACCAGATCATTATAAACCAGAACAGATTTAAGATCTAAAAACACTGACATTTCAGTGTTTTTTTATATAATAAATACATGAAATTCGAAAACTCTTTTCTCAAACAACAAAAACAAAATCTTGAAAATGAAAATAAATTAAAGGAAGAAGCTATTGAAAAATTTCAAATAACCGAAGCTGAGAAATTTGAAATTGATAATGCAATATATAGAAAAAAACAAGAATTCCTCGAAGATTTTTCATCTAAAGATAGGGAATATATCCAAGAATATTTTGCATTACAAAATCAAATAAATCTTCTTGAAAAAGAAACATCAAATAAAATAGAAAAAAATCTTGATGAAGGAATATTAACACTAAAACTAAGCCAACTTAATAAGTATATTTCACAAAGGAATGAACTTGAAAATCATTTCAAAATAAACCCACACCTTAGTGACTATCTTGAACTTCATGATGAAATTCAACAACAAACCCATCCAGACGATCCTCAATTAAATTAACATAATAAAAACAATACAGATAATCTGTATTGTTTTTATATACCTAATTCTCCTTTGAATACTGATTCAGCTGATGCATCAGTATATTCAGGATACCGTGCCTCGCCTTGTTCTGTGTACGGAGACTCTGTTGATGCCTGTTCTGCCTTGTCAATCGTTAGTGCCATTGTAGTAATTACTGCAAAAATAATAAACACTATTACATAGGCTACATTCTTAATCATATATTTAGTATAAAGGTAAAATAAAAAACAGCATAGATACTGTTTTTTAAGACAATTGAGATTTAATATGTTCAATAATTCCTTCCTTGGTAAATCCAAATTCTTGTAATAATTCATCTGGAGAACCTGATTCGCCGAATCGATCATGCATACCAATAAATGACATTTTTGTCGGTGCATGTTGCGCTAAGACCTCAGCAACTGCTGATCCCATACCACCATGAATTTGATGCTCTTCAGCACTTACTATGCGATCGACTTTTTGGGCAAATTCAGTGACTGCCTTTTCATTCATTGGTTTAATGGTGGAAAGATTCATAACAGAAACTTCAATTCCTTCTTGTTTTAATGCTTCTGCTGCTAAAATTGATTGATAGACTAATGAACCGCAGGCAATAATTCCCACCTTGGGAGTTTCTGATTCATAGACAACTTGTGGAACACCAATTTCAAAAGGAGTATCTGATGTTGTGAATATTGGCGTTTTTGCTCGTGCAAGGCGGATATATGAAGGTTTATTATTTTTAGCAATAGCTAAGGTTGCCTTACATGCTTCCTCAGAGTCTGCCGGAACAACCACGGTCATATTTGGAATAACGCGTATTGTTGCAATATCTTCAAGAGCTTGGTGGGTTGCCCCATCTGGACCAACCGATACACCAGCGTGTGCTCCAACAATTTTTGCTGGTACATCATTTAATGCAATCGTTGAACGAATCTGCTCCCAGTTGCGTCCAGGTGAGAAAGCAGCGTAGGACATCATAAATGGAATTTTTCCGTAATTTGCTAACCCTGAAGCAACGGCTGCCAAATTTTGTTCAGCAACTCCAAGCTCAATATAACGATCAGGATATTTTTCTTTAAACCAATGTGCTCGAGTAGATTCAGCTAAATCAGCACAGAGTGCAACAACATTTTTATCAGCATCTGCCGCCTCAACAAGACCTTTTCCAAATCCATCGCGCGTAGCTGCTTGATCTAAGATATCAGTGTTAAAAATATCACTATGTAGTTGTAATTCAGTATTTATCATATTAGTGCGTGTGTGGTGATTCGATCTTTCCTCGTAAAGTGCGTAATTCATTTAAGAATCGTTGTTCTTCTTCGGTGCTTGGTGGTTTTCCGTGCCACTGGAACTCATTTTCAATTTCTTTAATACCTTTTCCTGGAATAGTATGAGCAATAATACAAGTAGGCTTATTTTGAATAGCCTTTGCTTGATTCACCGCATCGACAAAGGCTTCAATATTATGTCCATCAATTTCAATCACATGCCAACCAAATGACTCCCATTTACCTGGCAGGTCTTCTAGCTTCATAACATTTTCAGTATTTCCATTAATTTGAATATTATTCCGGTCAACAATAGCGGTAAGATTTGAGAGAGCGTGGTGTCCTGCAAACATCGCTGATTCCCAAATATTCCCACAATTTAATTCTCCATCACCAGTAAAACAAAATACATGATTTTTCTTAGCATCAATCCGCATTCCATAGGCAACACCAGCTGCCTGACCTAAACCTGAACCAAGTGGTCCTGAGGTATGTTCAATACCAGGAAGCGCGTGTCGTTCTGGATGACCTTGTAATCGAGATCCAAATTTGCGCAGTGTTTTCAATTCTTCAATTGGGAAATATCCAGCATGCGCCATTGTTGCATAGCGAACCGGTACTGTATGTCCATTTGAAAGGAATAACCAATCACGGTCTTCCCAATCTGGATTTTCTGGTTGATGTTCCATCACCTCAAAATACAATGCCGTAAAAATATCCGTCATGCCAAGCGGCCCTGCGGTGTGTCCCGACCCAGCATCTTCGAGCATATCAATAATCGACATGCGAATATCATTCGCCTTAAGTTCTAATTCTTTAATTCGTTCGTCTGTCATGAAGACAGTATACCATTTTAGTTTCTACTAAAAAAAGCAAACACAGTTTGCTTTTTATTATTCAGAGCGTTCTTCTAATTGTTCACACTTTGTATCATCATTAATAAAGAAATGTCGTGCTGCAAAAAGAATTACTAAGGAAATTACCCCAAGAAGAAGTTCAATAAATGCTCCATCAAGAAGTAGCATTTTTCGAATAACAATAAACACGGCTAGCTCTACAAGGGTATTTAAATTGTAACTAAATAACATTCGTGCCACCTCAATACCAATAGCTAATTCAAGTATAATTCTTAAAATTTCTCGAAAAGCCTCTATCGTACTCCAATCTAAATTATCGATTAAGATGATTTGATAGACTGTGAAAACAAGTACTCCAAGTAAGGTGAGGATCCCTAAACCAATTTCAAACCAATGGAGAACTATTTTCCCATGTTTTTTTGCTTTACGTGTTGGTAGTTTTTTCTTTTCTTGTTCTGTCATTTCTACAGTATACAAAATGATTGACAAAATAAAAAGTAGATTATATGACGAATAGCAGTAGGTTTTGAGGTTTCCTTGTTGGGGGACCTGGAAATCTCATTGTACCTACAAATATATTTTAGTTGGGAGAAGCAGGGTATGGCCTGAGACTATGGAATACCCTGCTTTAGTTAGAAAATGAATAATAAATTTCATCAGGGTTAATTCCCAAAACAAAATCTAATGGTTAATAGATAACATGAAATTTTATTATTTGTTTGATTTGTTACCGCGCTTGTTTGTAGAAGTGCGGTTTTTTTATTGTAAAAAATAAGACTTTCGATAGGATACACACTATGAAACGTGCAGGAAAAATTCAAAAACCTTACGGACTAACGAAAGCTGAAGCTATAGAGAAATTAAATAATGAAGATTTTAAACGTATTACTGTTTCTTTATATAAATATGTGATTATTAATAACCCAAAGACAATGCGTGAGCGACTCTTTGAAATGTGGGAGCAATTAGATTGCTTAGGTCGTATTTATATTGCTGCTGAGGGAATAAACGCTCAAATGTCGGTTCCTGAATATAATTGGGAGCGATTTAAGGCTGAACTTTATGCTATTCCTGAATTTACTGATGTACCACTGAAAATTGGAATTCATCATGATACCTCATTTTATAAACTCCAAATAAAAATAAGAAAACAGATTGTTGCTGATGGACTCACCATGAATGATTACGATATTGAAAATGTTGGGAATCACCTATCAGCCAAAGAATGGAATGAAGCCATGGAGAAAGATGATACCATTGTGGTTGATATGCGTAACCATTATGAATCTGAGATCGGTCATTTCGATGGAGCGATGACACCAGCGGTTGATACCTTCCGCGAGGAATTACCAAAGGTTGTTGAGGAATTAAAAGGCAATGAGGATAAAAAAGTCCTGCTCTACTGTACCGGCGGTATTCGCTGTGAAAAGGCCTCGGCATATTTGAAACATGAAGGATTTAAGGATGTAAACCAACTCCACGGCGGAATCATTGATTATAAACACCAAATTGAACGTGAAGGTCTTGATAATAAGTTTCTTGGCTCAAATTATGTTTTTGATGAGCGTGATCCAGAACAAATCGGAAATGAAATTATTTCACAGTGTCATCAATGTGATACAAAATGTGACCGGCATGTAAATTGCGCTAATTTTTCATGTAATCTTCTTTTCTTACAATGTAATAATTGTGAATCAACAACACAAAGAACCTGTTCAAAAAAATGTAAAAAAATAGTTAATTTACCAGAACAAAAAAAGACAGCTTATTATAAAAAACATGGTAATGGTGGACCTAATCGATTCTCAAAATCACTGAAGGCGCGTGAAGTATTTAACAAACGTTCTCCCCTAAAAAAATTTCTTAATATTTTCTCTTAACAAAAAACCGCTCTTTAATAGAGTGGTTTCATTTTCTTGTTTAAAACAAAAGTTGAGTACAGATTCCAAGGATAATAGCAATCAACAACAATAGAACTGTTTTCTTATTATCTTGAATTACTTTGAGCATCATGCGTAACTTATCCTTTAATGAGCGATGTTTATTTATATACTGAGTATACTTTAGCAAAGCTTCTCGATATTCTGGATGATTTTTGAGCACAAAACCAGATATGATGCCGCTTCCTAGATATGGAATAACACCCAAAATAATTAGCTTCATAGGAATATTTCCTTTCATAAACCAATTAATGTAAATAGCTTTAACTATCAAGTTAATAACAAAAAATAACCCAGTTGGACCAAATGCAGTAATGAAATTCGCGCCGTAGGTGACCACAAGAGACGCAGCAACAAATCCACATATAACATCCAAGGTAACACCAAAAAATGACCATGTAATTAAATTCATACTCAATTTAAGCATGCGCTTGTTCCGACTATCGGAATAAGATGTTAATATCGTGAATGATTTTTGACCAAGATAAGAATTCTGTACAAAACTTTCAAAAGTAATTGAATTTTTCATATTTATAAGTTTTATATATTATATAATATTAAAATTAAATGTCAATAATAAAAAACCACATTAATGTGGTTTTGTTTTCTTCTTTGAAGGAAAGAAAAAATAAAGTATAGCGTATAACCCACCAAGGTATGGTAGTGAGGTCATAAAATTCTTATCAATATGATTGGTATTAAAAATCATCAAAATAAGAAACTTTATTATAGACTGAGCAACAAGAAAAATAAGATACGTTCTAAGGATATATCCAGTAAAAATATCACTAATCAATATAATTCCGTCGATAATAAAAAAAGCTATACTTACCAATATAAGAACCTTTTGCTCCGTCGTTTTTTCTTTCCAAATTTTTGTATAAAGATTGTTTAATTGTATCAAATATCAAAGTATTAATTTCAATTTCATATAATACAATAAAAAAATAAAAAATCTAGCATTCATTAGATTTTTTATTGTTCTAAGCTCAGTTTTAAATTTTCAATATTTTCCTCTACATTTCCGCCTCCATAGACTCCTGAACCTGAAACAAAACGATTGACTCCAGCCTCATAGAGGTCAGCAATCGTATCCAGGGATACACCACCATCAACTGAAATAATTAATTCAGGATAACGTTCCCGAAGGTCACTAATTATAGTGAGTGCGGATTCTTCAAAAGGTTCACCTTGGTAGCCAATATGAGCAATACCCATAACCTGTACAAAATCAATGACATTATCATCAATCAATTCATAAATTGAATCCATATCATTATGTATAGTAACTGCGAGTCCAATTTCTATAAAATTCCGAATTCCATAATCAATGTCTTTAATTTTTTCCCAATCTCCTACTGAAGCATAATGGAAAATAACTCGCGCTGCCCCAATACCAAGCCATGTTTCAAGATTTTCTTCAGGACGCTCTATCATGAGATCAAGCTCATAGTTCATTTCTTCCCATAGTGGAAAAGAAACATCTTCTGTTTTTAAAGCTACTAAGTCCCTGTCAGTGCCATACATAAAAGGCCAGGTTGGTTCTGGTACATATTTACCATCCATCAAATCTAATTGAACCGTGCTAACATTATGCCTGACTAATCCAACCATATCTTCTATCTCATTAAATTGACCAGGCATAATTGCTGGAATAATTTCAATATCCATAACATTATTGTAACAAAAGACGGGTAATTTTACATGATATACTATACATATATGGAACAACAAAAAGCACCAGCATTTAATATACCTGATCAAAAAGGAAAAGAACGAGGCCTTGAAGAATTTAAAGGTCAAAAGATTTTACTTTATTTCTATCCGAAGGATATGACACCAGGATGTACCACCGAAACTATCGGTTTTCAAGATTTAAAAGAAGATTTCAAAAAACTTAATACTACTATTATTGGAATTTCAAAAGATAGTGTTGCTAGTCACGAGAAATTTTGTGAAAAACACAACCTCGATATTATCCTTCTTTCAGACGAAGAAACTACTATGATTCAGGAATATGGCGTATGGCAAGAGAAATCTATGTTCGGTAAAAAATATATGGGAATATCACGAGAATCATTTTTAGTTGATGAAGAAGGAATTATTATGAAACATTGGGATAAAGTAAAACCTGCTCATCATCCACAAGAAGTCCTTGATTATATTTCATCATTATAAAATACCCAAAAGGGTATTTTTTAATCTTGCATCATGGCAATAACTGATCGAAAGCCTTTCTTTTTTAAATACCGAAGATAATGTTTTATACCATGTTTAAATTCAGGATCATGTTTGAGCGTATACCCTAGTAACAAGGTGAATCCGATGTATTGAACCCCAGTAAGAAAAGCAATTTTATATGGGATCTCTCGCCTCATGTAAAAATATACGAAAATTGATTTTACAATCCAATTTACTGCTGAAAAAATCAGTGTTGGTAAGACCTGTAACCACGATGGACCTGTAACCACTGCTGCAGTAGCGCTTCCACTAATAATAAAAATATCAATAAATAAGGCGACCACACTCCAAAGTAGTAAAATAATACATTGTTCAAAGACACGCTTATTAAAGGGTTTCTGAAATGCTTTCAATGCTATATCTTGCTCTTCTTGAGATAGATGTTCATCATTATCAAGAAATATTTTAAAGTTTTTATAAAGTCGTTTATACGTCATGCTAAGTTTTTTTCATCATACCAAGGATAAAACGAATACCTTTTTTCCTAAGAAATCGAATATAATGTTTTAAACCAAATCTAAACTCTGGATCATGTTTTAAGGTATGGGCTAAGAGAATAGTGAATCCAACATACTGTACACCTGTCATAAAAGCAACACCAAGAGGAACTTCTTTTTTTAAATACCAATATACAAATCCCCATTTTAATAACCAATTTACTGCTGAAAAAATCAGTGTTGGTACAAGTTGAATCCATGCAGGACCTTTAATAATAGCAGCTGTTGCTGACCCACCAATAATAAAGGTATCAATCGTTAGCCCAATAACACTCCAAAATATAAGAATAATAGACAACTGAAAGACCCTTTTGTTAAAGGGTTTTTCAAAAGACTTAAGAGCTGCTTGTTGCTCCTCCTCAGTCATATATTCATCATGGGTATCAATATAATACCTAAAGTGCTTACATAAATTATCGTAGACCATAATCAATTGTCAAAACTATCAAATTCAATTTTCTCAATTCTACGAATATGACGCTCTTCTTCGGTAAAAGGAATTTCAAGCCAAAATAATACTGACTCAAGCATCTCTTCATTACTCAAAAATCGCGCACCAATAGAAAGAATATTAGCATTATTATGCTCCCGCGAGAGCTTAATTATTTCTGGATTAAAATGATAATAGGTAGTTGCTCGAACATTTGGATATCGATTGGCAACTATTGCCTCACCTTGCCCTGACCCACCGAAAATAATTGCCCTATCTTGTGTGGATTGAGAAACAGCTCCAGCAGCTAATTTAATATAATCAGGATAATCATCATTTTGATCATAGACATCAGCTCCATGATCAACAAAATTGTAGTTTAATTCTTCTAAGGCAGTTTTTAAAAATTCTTTCATTTCAAAACCAGCATGATCAGTAGCTAAATGAATTGTTCCATTAAATTCCATACTATCTTTAGTATATCAGTACATACAAAAAAGGAGAATATTATGCTCCTTTTTCTGAGTTTAGTATATATACGGCAGCATCTTGAACATGTTTAAATCTATCAGATTCCAGTTTAATACCACCGTACCAACGCGTTACACAAATAACGATATTAACCATGTTATTATTTTGTAAAACCCTTAGAATAATTTGTCCCGCACCGGTTTCTCCATCATCATTTTTAGACTCATAAACAGCTCCGTCATTTGATATACGTACTGCCCAGCTATGATGTGTTGCCTTATGATGGTTTTTTAATTTCTTTGTTTTCTTAAGAAAATTTTTAATGTCTTCTTGCTTATGAACCCTTCCCATTGAAACCGAGTATACCGACCTCCTGTCACTAATGATTTTTTCATAATGAATGAAATCTTGTTGTGGTTCTATACCACCTAAATCCATAGCCTGTGTTTTACTCATGATAATCTAAAAATTTATGACGAATCTCGTCAGTCATTACCATACAGGTATTCATTTTTCCAAACCAGCTATAGCGATTTTTGCTAACCCAAGTATAGACTGCATCACGAATAAATTTTGGAACTATCCAAAAAATATTAAACAATGGCCACAATTTTCCCATTGATCGCGTCATAGAAAAAATAGCGGATGTTTTTGATTTATATTTCGTGTAATCATCAATTAAAATAACTGATTTCATAGTTGAATTATCAATTCCATATTGGTCTTGAATCTTTTGACCAATATCAGATTGTAGTGATGCAAAACGAAAGGTATCGTTGGGGTCATTTTTGAGCAGCAGCTGAACCGACCAATCACAAAGATTACACTCTCCATCAAAAAGTACTATTTTCTTCTTTTGTTTCAAATATTTATGCAAAATATGAGATTGTTGTATTTCTTCTCGTACCTTCATCAAAATTTTTCCAAACCTATTTTCTCCTTTACCAGTTTTAATATTGACTCCCCAAAAGATATCATTCCAATAATTTCCTTCTTGTAAGTATTGATTGCCTGTTTCAAAGAGTTTTCTTTGCAATTCGGGATTTTGATACTTGATGCGAGTTAGCTCAAGCATAATATCTTCTTTCACCTCTTCCCAGTCGCTGCGAAGTTTTATCATTTCCCGCTGTTTCTTTTTAACAATTCTTGGATTAGATTCAGATGCGCAGAAATTTTTAAATGCTTTATCGTCACTTTTCTCTGAATGAAAAGCATTTTCGACGTTATGAAAAACTCGGCCTTTATATTCCATTTGTACAGGCCAAAAATTTGAAAGCCATCGATATTTACCCTGAAACTCTTTAATCATAAACAAAGTATACCAATTAAAAAGAAATAGTATTCACTATTTCTTTATTTCTTCTTGGAGTTTCTTATAATTATTGAATAATTCTTGCTGTAATTCTCCAGACTCTAAAGCATTTTTAACAGCACATTCTGGTTCTTTATCATGGTTACAATTCCTGAATTTACACTGTAATGCTAGGTTTTCAATAATTTCGAAATTTTGATTCAATACCTCATCACCAACCGTCAGTCCAAACTCACGTGTTCCAGGTGTATCAATCACAATAACATCGTTATCAAGGAGAAAAAGTTTACGAGCCGTCGTGGTATGTTTCCCTTTTCCGCTCCAGTCTGATACCTCACCAGTCAATTGCTGTCGCTCTTCATCGAGCATAGTATTAATAATTGATGATTTACCTACACCTGACGAACCGATAAATACCACGGTTTCTCCAGGTTTTAAGAAATTATGAATATCAGATAGCCCTTCGCCGGTTTCAAATGATGAATAGATCACTGGCACATTCGATGAAATTGATTCCATGTCTTCGTGGATTTTGAAAATATTGTCAATCAAATCAACCTTATTAAGTACTATAAGAGGTTTAATATTCGTATCAGTCAGTTGAGTCAAAACACGCTCTAAACGATTTACATTAAAATCTTGTGCCAATGATTGTACAATTACCGCTGTATCCACATTCGTTGCCATGATCTGCACCTCCGTATCACTGTGTGCCCGACGACGCTCCAGAATTGTTCGCCGAGGTAAGATTTCCTCAATAATATTCGCATTATCGCGCGCGCCTAATGAAACAGCTACCCAATCTCCAACTATTGGTTTTGAATAGACATCAACATCCTTAAGACGATTTCCAGTGATTTCTGCCACGATTTCACCACTCTCAGTTATCAATTCATAATTGGTTCGATGCACTGATAAAACCCGTGCTGGAATCAGCTCGTTTTTTTCATTCACACTATTTTGAAATGTTGATTCCAAATCAGCATTCCATCCATATTTTTGTAAGTGATTAAACATCTATAATTGAAGTATAGCAAATAAAAAAAAGAGCATAAGCTCTTCATTTTATTTTTTAAAGATTTTCTCCCATTTCTAGGGTGTGACGGATAAGTGTATTAGTATACCCCATCTCATTGTCATACCACGCCAAAACCTTCACGAGGTTTCCATCAACAACTCGGGTCATAGCTAAATCTGCCATAGATGCATGCGTATTTCCAATAATATCTGACGATACTAATGGTTCTTCGGTTACGGTGAAGATACCTTCGTATTTATCTTCTTTAGCTGCTGCGCGGAGGATGTCGTTTACCTCTTCTACTGAAGTATCACGTGACGCAATAAAGGTAATATCAGCCACTGATCCAGAAATTACTGGAACTCGGCAGGCAATACCATCAAATTTACCAACCAATTCTGGAATAGCTTTGGTTACGGCAATCGCTGCTCCTGTTGAGGTTGGAATAATATTTGCAGCGGCAGCTCGTCCTTTTCGATAATCAGAACCTCGTACTGGACCATCAACAATAGATTGTGTTGAGGTATATCCATGCGTCGTGTTTAAGAGTGCCTTTTCAATACCAATAGTATCTTTCAAAATTTGTACGAGTGATGATGAAGCATTCGTGGTACATGAACCGTTTGAGGTAATTTGGCAGGTTTTAATAATGTCGTTATTTACTGACATAATACCTGTTGCTGCTTTAATACCTTCTCGAGACTGTCCTTTTCCTGGACCTGAGATAATAACTCGCTTTGAACCAGCATCTAAGTGTAATGCTGCCTTATCATATTCGGTAAAGAATCCTGTTGATTCAATCACCACATCAACATCCATTTCTCCCCATGGTAGATTTTGAGGTTCTCGTTCTTGAAGAACGCGGATATCATCACCATTTACAAAAAGATGTGATCCATCTTCTGAAGTTGTTACCTCAAGACCACTTGGACCCTGAGCTGAATCGTATTTCAAAAGATAGGCTAAGTTATTAATATCTCCTAAATCATTTACAGCTACAATATCAATATTTGGATATTGTGCGTAGGCCAGTCGTAAAAATGCTCGTCCAATACGACCAAATCCATTAATTGCTACTTTCATTTTTTTATTTTCCATAATGTCATTATTATATCATGACTGTATGAGTAAAAGAAAAATCAACACATAACTAATTATCTGTTGATTCAAAAGGATTTAAATCATCTCTTATTTTTCTAATTTGTTTTTCAAGTTTTGGAAACCATTCACCAAAACGTAGACGAAGTCCATAATCTACACGCTCGTCTTCTGGAAACCAGGCAATATGAAAACGAATCCTTTTTTTACGTTCACTTCCGACATTAAATTGAAATTCACCTCGGGGACCGATAAACTCATCCCGCGAAGCAATTCCCAATCTCACATCTGATTGTATGATATTTATCATCAATGATGTTGAAACACCATGATTTTTAATCCAGTTTGATCCGTAATTGATGCGGAGTAAACCCCAATCAAAACGTTGCCTAAAACCACCGCGTAGGATTGCATTCCACTCACCTGAATCATAAAGATATTCATAACCAGGTGTGATGGTTAAGAGTGTATTTGCTTCAGCATCAAAAGGAACAGTCATGCCAACAAAGGTTTCAGCTCGGTTTAAACGAAACCGCAGGCGAAATTCAAAAGGATATTTAATACCAAACAATGTTTGATCAAGCACTCCTTCTATTTGATTCCACCTAACACGTACATCAATTCGAGAAATATACCATTTAGGTTTTTTGATTGTTAGAGTATCATTTTCTTCTCTATTCTGAACAAGATTTTCTTGAGAAAAACCATATCCATACATAAACAAGAAAATAATGAATATGATTTTTTTCATGATTAATTTTTATTTCACTATTAATTTTACAATGTTTTGTAAAATAAAAAAGTATCACTCAAGATACTTTTTCTTATAATTTTTATAAGCTGGAATCCAATCTTCTTTGGTTATTTCTAATATCCACTCATCCCAATATTTTTCGTTATAAAACTTCTTATCAGGAAGCGTTGCAATTTGCCTGTAACCACACTTCAAAGAATAAGTTCGAGAACGTTCATTATATGCATAAACTTTCGAGTATAGTTTTCGTAAATCTAATACATTAAATGCAAAATCCAATAATAAGTGCTTAGCTTCTGTTCCGTATCCTTGGTTAGTAAAACTTTCACCAATCATAGTTCCTGTCTCAGCAAAACCATCATATTTTTTAATATCCATTATTGAAATACTTCCAATTACCGTATCTGTTTCTAATAGTCTTATAACGAAAAAATATTTTGACTTATCATCATTAGCTTTTTGAATGAATTCTTTTTCTTTTTCTAAAGTCATACTATCAACAGTTTCAGCACCTAAATAATGCTTTACTTGATTGAAATACTTGGCCAAGGATTCAGAGTCTTTTTCGACAGAAGCTGGTCCGATAGATATTCTTTTAGATTTCAGTAAGGGTCCTTTCATAATTAAAATTTTATTTCATAATATATGACGAGTATCGCTATTATTTATTACAAAAGATTTAACTGTTCGTAAGTTCGAGGCCCCCGAAGAACCTCCAAAAATTCTAACAACTCCTGATTTCCTTTATCTTTATAAAAGTCACCTTCTAAAAGATTCCCATTAAATACTTTTTCAGCAAGTTCGTTTATAAGTTCTCTGACTTCATCAACATCATCTTGCGTAATTTCAAAGAATGCTCGCTCATATTCACCTTTTGTATTTGGCTCTAGAAAATCAAAAATAGCCGTATGAAAATTATATCTTCCATCAAAAGCATTTTGGAGAAGTAATTTATAAAAAGCAGCTTGTCGTTTTGTCTTTGCCTTGCGGTCTTTGTCCATGTCGCTATAGGCTCGTCCAGTTTTATAATCCCAGACAGTTATCTCGCCAGCTTCGTTCACCGTGATTTTATCCATGACTCCAGTTAAATTAATAACCTGACCATTATCTAATTCAAAAGGAATAGATGAAATCCTTTTTTCATTCTCCATTGGAATTTCAAAAGTCTCGTAATATTTATCAAAATAATGTGAAACAATATTCCAGCCCATATCTTTATGTTCTTGATAGAGATGGTTTTGTTCAACAATCATATTAAAAGACTGTTCTAATACATCTTTTCCTAAAATTTCTTGTTTTTTAATACACTCGTCAAAATATTTCTCGAGTGTCTCATGAAGCATATTCCCTTTATCGAGAAATGGTGAACGTGCCTCGGGTAAATAAATTAAATTTCTAAAATAATATTTCAGTGGAGACTCTGCATAATTATTTAATGCTGAAACCGAAAGTTTATTTTTCAAAAATCGCTCTTTCACAAATTCATCATCAACCAAGGAAACAATATGTTCTTGTGATTTATTAAATAGTAGTGCGAGGTCTTTTGTATGTTCTTTCTCCCAATCACTCATATCAATCGTTTCTAGTCCATCAGTTTCACCTATATGTAATGACCTCGTTTTCTCTCGCCCTTCTTCGTTATAGATATATGAACTTATCAGGCAGTTTTTCCGAGCGCGTGTAATAGCTACGTAAAATAATCGACGTTCATCTTCGGTACCACCGTCTTCAAAGTCTTTAAATGGCAGGGTAATTTCATTTCCTATTTTTCGTTTTGAAAGTGCTTTGATCATATACACCGTATCAAACTCAAGTCCCTTTGAACCATGGAAAGTCAAAAGATTCACACCATCTGATAATGTATTGGTAACATTCATGGTAACGCCATGTTTCCGCATCGTATCCAGATATTTCATAAAATTTGAGACCGTGAAATCCACTCTGGCGAGTTGTTCTTTTTTTAATTCATCAAAGAGTTTTTCAACTTTTTGAAGAGCTAATACTGATTGAGGTCGACTAAGAATATATTTCAAAAATCCTGATTCACGTACGAAATCTGAAAAGAAACTCACCGTATCTGACTCCTCAGCAGCTCGTTTCTGCTCTTTGAGCATGCTTACGAAATCTGCATAGCTATCCAAATTTTCTTTAGCAATACCGGCATCTTCTAATTTCTTTGGATCTTCGAGAATACTCATGATGGCACTATTGTATTCTCCTTTTGCGTAGCGAGATTTTTGTAAAATTCTCTGCACATCAAAAACATCAAATTCAAGGAAATCAATAAAGAGTGATTTTGCCATTGCCTCATTATCAGCTGGATTATGAACTGCCCGCAGTAGATAAAATAATTTTTGGATGTCAGGGTCACGTAAGATATTCTTTTTAGAAAAATCTTTGTACGCAATTCCATAAATATCCAGAAGCCGTCTAATATCATCAGCATCAGCATTATTTCGATACAGGACCGCTATTTCGTTCGGTTCTTCACCATTATCAATACGAGATTTGATATCTTGAACCAACCAAATCATCTCCATTTTATGATCATTAAATTCTCGATACTCGAGAACTCCATCATATGTTTGAAATGCTTCTAATGTTTGCTCACCTGCATGATGAGCTGATTTTTGAATCAGTGAATGTGAACTATCTAAAACACCTTGATGCGAACGATAATTTTTTTGGAGGTTAATAACTAGTGGTTCAGATAATGATTCTAGTAATCTTGTATACGATTCTTCACTCGCTCCTGCAAAACGGAAAATTGCCTGCTTTGAATCTCCTACAACAAAAATATTTGGCTTGCCTTCTGATACTGGATTATCAATCAAGTATCTGACAATGGTATTTTGTGCATCGTTGGTATCCTGATGTTCATCAACCAGAATATATTGAAACTGTTCTTGTAACTCTATTTTGAAAATTGATTCGTCTTGAGAAAGCTCATGAATCATCCGCACAATAACATCAGAAAAATCATAGATACTTTGCTTTTGAAGTTCAGCTTCGTAGACTTCATAAATATCAGCGAGCTCAAGATTCTTATCACGACGCTGGGTTAATTTACGTAGTTCCTGAGGTTTAATATCTCCTGCATTGAATTCTTTATATTTTCGTTTATAGCGAATATCATCTGATTCAATATCTAAGTCATATTGTGTATTGATATGTTCACGGAACTGACCGCTATTCATTCCTTCACCCTTAATTTTTCCAATAGCAAAAGCAATAGATTTAATCGTTGAGTCTCGACGTTTAAAGACTGAAAAATATTCTGTTTTCTGTTCATCAACAATTTTTTCAAGGAGCTCAATTTGCTCTATCGGAGAAATCAAACGCGTTCCATACACGGAATCAAATACATCACGATATTGTTTCATCATATCTTCAGCAAATGAGTGGAAGGTAGATATGTATACTCGATGTGCCAATTCTGCCCCAACGATACCTCCAAGTCGCTCTCGCATGTTATAGGCCGCTGCATTTGTAAAGGTTAAGGCCAAAATATTTTCAGGCTCAATATCTGATTGCCGTAAAATATTTGCGATCCTTAGTGTTAAAATCTGAGTTTTTCCTGTTCCGGGACCAGCCATAACAAAAACTGGACCGTCAATCGTATCGACGGCTTGTTTTTGTTCAGGATTCAATCGTTCGTAAAGTTCGTTGAATTGAGATTCATTCATAGTTCCATTATACCAAAGCTAAAAATAAACTGACTCGCAGTTTATTTTTGACTTAAATATTTAAATTTATATAGTTAAATAAAATAAAAAATCAAATATATGAGAATAATTAATAAAGTACTTTGTTTTGATTATGACGAAACAACTGTTCCTACAAGCCCCTCACTTTTTAAGTTTATGAACGATAAACTTGGGACAGATGTTCAGTCCGGTCATCATGATGATTTTGTCGAACTTTTTGGAATTACTGTTGAAAAAATGTTTCAACTTTTTGATGAATTTGCCGAAAAAGACATCATGAAAAATGTTAAACCCTATAAAGGAATGTATGAGTTGTTTTTGGAGCTGAAAAAACTTGGGTTTAGAATCGTTGTAACAACAGCAAGGCCAAGACCTACGTACTACAAACAAACAAGGACACATATGGATCGTTTTTTCCCAGGAATATTTGGTCCAAAGGATTTGATTATGCATGAATATCCTGACGAAACAATCCATAAGGTGAATAAAACTGAGATGGTGGCTTCAGTGAGTGGAGGCATGTTTATTGATGACAGCCCATCAAAAGTTGAAGAAGTTAAGAATAACATACCTGATATTCTGGTTCTTTTTAAAGAAGATAAAGAAAATCCTATTTTTGATATTAATGAATTATCTGAAGACATTATTCCTGTTAAAGATGCGAACGATATCAAAAAAGAGATTTTTAAATTTTTCAATATAACTGAAAAGGATAAAACTTACGACGCAGAAGCTCGTACCTTTACCGATTAAAAATTAATAAAAGCCTATTTCAAGATAAGGCTTTTTTTTGTTTGCTTGATAAAATTTTCTTTTTCTAGTTGATCTGCTATTTTTTGGTAGCGTTCGGACTCATCTCCTAATTGTTCGAAGACTTTTTCTTTAGAAAGTTTTTTATTTTTAAGAAGAATATCTAAAATCTTACCTCGAATCTGTCTGTCAGATCCTTGAAATTTTGATTGTTTGGTATAGTGTTTTGATTGCTTATTTGGATTATATTTAATAATTTTAGGGAGTGTTGATCCATAATCCATAAGTGCTGCATACCACTGCTGGGCATTTTCTATCTCACCCATATCGTCCATAATTTCAAAGATATCTGTATCAGTAATATTACTTTCCCCCTTAAAAAAATGATGAATAAATATACGCCTGATATTTGTTTCAATTAGTGGTGTGTATTCATTAAAGGCAAAGGCTCTAATAGCTCCAGCCGTATAAGGACCGATACTTGGAAGTTTTTTTAACTCTTCAAAATCTTTTGGTAATCGTCCCTTATAATCATTCGTTACCACTTGTGCTAATTTTTGCAGACGCAAAGCGCGAGAATTATACCCAAGACCCTTCCAAGCCCGCAGAACATCAGACTGCTGTGCATTCGCTAAAACTTTCCAGCTTGAAAATTGTTTCATCCAATTTTTAAAAAATGGAATGACTCGATCAACCTGCGTCTGCTGTAACATGATCTCAGATACAGCAACGTAATACGGTGATTGTTTTTTCCGCCACGGCAGATCATGTCGTCCATATTCACCATAATATTCCATAACCGTATTATAAAATTGTCGGTATTTTTGATTCACTCTTTGTAGTATACCCAAAGATATAAATGAAAAAAGAAGATTTCTAATCTTCTTTTTTGGGTTTTAGGGTTAAGGCAACTGAATTAATACAGTAACGTAAACCTGTTGTGTCACGAGGTCCATCGGGAAATACATGGCCCAGGTGCCCACCACACCTAGCACACACAACTTCTGTCCGAGTCATACCGTGACTTTCATCAACCTTGGTTTCTACCGCATCAGAATTTTCTATATCATCAAAACTTGGCCAACCACATCCACTATGAAATTTATTGTCTGAAGAAAATAATTGATTACCACATCCTGCACAAAGGTATAGACCGTCAGTCGTTACATCAGTATATTCACCTGTAAAAGATCGCTCAGTCCCTGCCTCACGCAGAACGCGGTATTGTTCAGGGGTAAGTTCTTTCTTCCACTCTTCGTTTGTTTTTTCTATTTTATCCATAAATGTATTCAATACTATCTTTTAATGCTGCAATCTTATCTGCTCGAGAAAAATCGTCTCCATAAATAATTTTTAATTTTTCATGGAAATGATTATCTTCTTTCTCTATTTGTGGAAGCGATAAATAAAGATTTTTAGGAAATGATTGTTTTTTATACCAGTACCATTCATTAATTATTTGAGGATACAAGGTAGCAATTTTTTTCATAAATGATGCCGGATTATCGATTGCATCTTCTAAATTTCTCACAACATGTAATCTATTTCTTTTCCTGTGTTCCTTTAATTCATGGGAATGAAATGTTTTAGGAATATCTCCTTGATAAAAGGTATGGGCAAAATCTAAAAGTTTTTGCCCTTTATCTTTTTTATCATATACAACTTCGGAAAATTGTAATTTTGTCTGAAATCTATCAAAAAAGGTATTTTCTAAAATTGGAAGTTCCTCTAACTTAAATTCAAAATGATGTTCTTTAATTTCATCACGATAGATATCTTGCTGTTGTTTCGTATTTACTAACACAATAAAATCCCAATCTGAGTGTTGCTTTGCATAACCGTTAACCCTCGAACCATGAAGAATAATGGCTTCAACATCGCTAAACTTATTAAGTAAATATTCAATTATTTCATTAGGAACTCTATTCATGATTAATAATAAAGTTAGCGATTTCTAAATATGCTTCTTCGGCAACAAGGTGTTTCGTATTTTTTAAAATGACTACCTCATCTTCATCTAGATTCATTTCATTTTTTAATAATTCAGCTGATGAACTATCTAAAAATGGATCGTTTTCACCCCATAGTACAGACACAGAGACTCCGGAGTCTACAAACCATGACCGATAGGTATCAAGGTTTTCTTTGATATCTTTGGTGCGCGTAAAGAAATGAACTAATGACATTGCTCCTTTGCGTAGTGGGAACCAATATCCTGCACGTTCAGGCGGTGAGAAATTAATATCTTGCGTTCCAGTATTAATCATATTATTCACAATGAGCTTCCCGATATAAGGATGTGCATGGAGACTCAACACCCATCTATGTAATGGGTTTGAATATGAAAAATCGGCCGGTGGATTAAAAGTCTCCTTATACAGGATCGTATTTAATACATACATGTGAGAAATTTTTTCTGGCTGCTCTTTAATCATATGCCATGAAATAATTCCTCCCATATCGTGCGTTACCTGTTCCCATGAATCTATATCGAGACTCTCCATCAATCCAAATAAGGTTTCTGCCTGGATATCAAAATCATGCATTTGATATTGAGCAGGTCTTGATGATGCTCCAAAACCAATCAGGTCAGGTGCAATTACTCGATATCCATTCCCTGCCAGCTCAGTAGCAAGATTTCGATACATCCATGAATTCGTTGGTACTCCATGAATTAATAGAATTGTTTGACCTTCCCCAATATCAAGATACTTCATTTGCCCATTAACGGAGTCAAAAATTTCAAGTCCCTTAACATATTCTTGATAATCATTTTCTACACCATCTTTATCTCTTAAAACGATATATCCAATAGCAAGTCCTAAAATAATAAACCCTAAAATTATTGAGAGTATTTTCATATATTCAGTATAGTTGATTTGCTATTTTATATAAAACAAAAGAGCTGTTAAAAACAGCTCTTTCTTAAATTATTTTAAGGTATACGTAATACCAAAGTTAACAAGACCTTCTTGAGAAGCATTTTCCCAATTGTGTCTATAATTGTAGCGTATTTCTGCATTCAATTTCCCTTGATCAAAATCAAATAACTGACTTCTATAACCAATACCTAAGGTAATATGATCTTCTTGAAACCAAATATCTGATTGTATACTTTTGTTACCCTGAAGAGCAAAAACCCCAAAAGGATTTATTACAAAAGTATTCTTTGACTCTCTCGTAAAGGTTCGAATCAAAGATGTTCTCAAACCAAAGCTATTCTTCTGTATCTTTTTAGAAAATCCTGTTTGAAATATAAACAAAGGATCTCCAACAGGAATAAATTCCTCGTCAGACTGAATAATAGTTCCACTTAACCACATTGTGAATGTTTCATTTTTGATAAATTGATATTTACCCAATAAAAATGAGTAATTACCTGAACTTTGATTATCTACCAGGTCCACACTCTTAATAAAAAGAAGTGAGAATCTATTACATGAAAACGTTTGGTAAAATTCAAAGACAGGTTCTTCATTCAGTGCATTTCCTACAACAGGTGCGTACGACCTATGTGCAATAGAAAAGCTTGTTGAGTAAGTGTTTTTCTCTTGAGAGAAAACGGTTGTCGAAAAAAGGGTTATGAGAATGATTAGAAATATATTTTTCATTTTGAAATTGTTTAAAAATTAGAAATTAAGATTTTTTACGAAATTAACTTCTGAATTTTTAGGTGGATTCCAAAGAGTATCAAGATAAACTTCTTTAATAAGAAAGAAATAGCGATACACATGCTTCACCATCACTGATATAAGCAGGCCTATATTATCCTCTTGAAGATAATGAAAAATAGCATATGTCTGTTGGTAATCTTCAACACAACAAACGCCTGTATCACAGCTATCACACCAATCTGGTGGCCCATTATCATACACAACGTGTGCAATATCAGTACGGGTACCTAAAGGTGTGTTATAAGCCAATACCTTTACAAACGAAGAGCAGAACACGAGTATCAACATTGATACAAAGAAAGATCTTTGGATTTTGATATTCCTTTGATAAAAATATTTACTCATACTAACTCGTCCTAAATTACGGACGTATAAGTCAAGTAAGTCCTTTTCCTTTTTTGATAAGGCTCGTAATGGCTTGTCTCCATATTGTCTAATCGTTACTTCACCTTTGAACCAAAACCATAAACGAATTGGCCATATCAATAGATCACAAATGAACTGCTTTCTGTTGCGTGGATCAAATAACGATTCATTGAGTGGGTTTCTCCAAATCTTATTTAACGAAAGAAACAAAATAAGAAAACCAAAAAATAAATAATTATTGAAGATTTTCCGAGCTAAGGTAGTTAAACTAGTAGATACTTCAGCCCACGTAATTGGGTCTGATTTTTTTGTGCCCATAACGCTGTCTCTAGCATCTTCGATTTCCTCTGAAGAAATTTTTCTCGAACGAACTAAGTCATTGAATCTCTTGAAAATTGAATTTCCCATTGATGGGTTTGCTAGATAGTGTAGGCGACTGTAATCAGGTCCTTGACGAACTAGATACTGAAATTCTGTAGTTTGCTCGAGACTATCAAGATATTTTATATGCTTGAAATAGTCATACGCATCAAAATCTCCTTTTTCTATCTTTGTATTAACGATATCGTTTTGTTGTTCAATCTTTGTAATCAGAAAACGAGAAACGTTTTGTCTTTGTTCTTCTGTTACTAAAGTCGAGGGTACGCAATCATTGCCATTATCAAAAGAATTGATAAATGATTGAGTGATTGATGATGAATATATCCAAAAAAATGCCGCTACTATGAGGCAGATCTGAATACATCGTGAAATAATCTGCTTCATATGATGAAATTTTAAAGGTTAATATTTAAATATATTATATAGTATAATATATAATTGTCAATATTATATATCTAAAATAAAACAGCTCTCGCTGATTATTTTAGGCCTCACAGGATTCGCAAGACAGTAACTTCCGATTAAACTGCTGCGCAGCATTCATACTATGTTGATAGTACAAAGCTTTAATTCCTAATTTCCAAGCTTCAACGTAAATAGCGTTAATATCTTTTACCGGTGTTTGTGGGTGAATCATAATATTTAATGATTGTCCTTGGTCGATATATCGCTGACGTGCTGCAGCTTGTTGAATGATGTTCATTTGATTAATTTCCGGGAAGGTTTTAAATACTTCTCGTTCTTTTTCACTCAAGATGTCATCACCAAGATGCTGAACTGATCCGTCATTATCACGAATTGATTGCCACACTTCTCGAGTATTATGACCTTTTTGATCAAGAAGATTTTCAAGGAGTGGATTTTTAATAGTAACCTTCATCTTTGCAATGTCTTTTACATAACAATTAGACCAAATTGGTTCAATTCCCTGTGATACCTGCCCAAGGATAAAGGCAGATGATGTCGTAGGAGCTACCGCCATAGTGGTTGTGTTTCGACGGCCATATCCTTTAAGAATTTCCGGTTCCCCATAAGTTTCTGCCATTTCAGTTGAAGCAGCGAGTGATTTATCACGAATTAATTTAAAGATTTCAGTGTTCAATTTAGCAGACTCAATAGATTCAAAAGGAAGCATCTTTGATTGTAACAATGAGTGCCAACCAAGAACCCCAAGCCCAAGCGCACGGTTTTGTACGGCAAAATTATATGCGCGTTCCATAAACCGGAAACGGTCTTGATCTTCTCGTGTATCTGAATCACGATATGCTTCTAATTTATTGATGAACTCTTGCATCACAGCATCAAGAAAATAGGTTAAGGTTTCAACCGCATCAGTATCTTTCCATTCTTCGTAATGCCGAACATTAATTGATGAAAGACAACATACGAATGACCAGTCTTCTTTTGAAGGAAGCATGATTTCTGAACACATATTTGATGCATAGATTTTCAAATCCTTGTCTTTATACACATCAACAGTTCCGTTATTGGCATTATCAGCAAACATAATATATGGATAGCCCATTTCATTACGTGCCTGAATTACCTTTGCCCATAATTGACGTTTTTCAACATCACCATCAATCATTTCTTGCATCCATTTGTCAGTCACCGTCACACCATGGGTTAATTTTTGGATTGGATGACCTTCGGTTCCAATTTTTAAAAATTCTTCTGCATCTGGATGTTCAATAGGAAGATACGGTGAGAGATGCCCACGACGAACACCACCTTGAGATACGACTCCAATCAAAGTTTCAAAGAGTTCCATGAAATGAACAGCTCCTGAAGCAGTTCCCTCATTTTTAATTGGAGCTCCTCGATGACGAAGTGCACCAAAATATCCAGAACATCCTCCACCCATTTTTGACATCATTCCAACTTCTGCTTGGGTACTTAAAATACTACCCATATCATCAGCCAAATAAGAACCAAAACATGAAATAGGCAGCCCACGTTCATGTCCAAAGTTTGCCCATACCGGAGAGGATAGAGAATAGTATCCTTTTGACATGTAGTCATAAAATTTATCTGCAAATCCTGGTTTTTCTAAAATTTTTTCAGCAGTCTCTGCAATTTCGCGAATGCGATCTTCGGCGCTGACTCCTGGCAGAAGGTAGCCACGTTCTAAAAATGTTCGACTGTTTTCGTTTAACCAATTCATAATAGTGTGTATTTTCTGATTCAAATATACAAATAGACCTAAGCGTTTAGGTCTATGTGTATCTAATTAAAGGTGCTAATAATGGTGACTAGAAGAGATCGTCACTGGTGATAGATTTACTTCGTTTGTTGTAGTTAACCGATCGTTTATCAAAGAAATCACCGTGTTTCGTTGCAACAATTTCATCATCAAACCATTCAGTTTCAAGAAGAAGAGAGTCATCAGTTTCAAAAACTGGTGTAATACCAATAGATTTGAGTGATCGATTAAATCGATCTTTTACGAACTCTTTAACAACAGCTGACGGTAAGAAATCAAGTTCTCCATTTGAGAAAATCCAATCAATAATTTCAGCCTCTGATTCGTAAGCTTCGAGGCAGACTTCACGGACTCGGTCATCGTGCTCTTTAGAGAACCACGTTGGATTTTCATTTTTAATAATATTAATGATATCAATTCCAAAGTTTCCATGAATTTGCTCTTCTTTTGAAGTTGCCTCAACAACATTGGAAATACCTTTCAGCATATTTTTATGCTTATTAAAGGCCATGATAATAAGGAATTGAGAGAACAATGATACATGCTCGATAAAGAGTGAGAAGAGCATAATACATTCTGCATAATCTTTGTTGTCATCAGATTTTGCATTTTTAAGTGCATTGTCTAAATACTGCACACGCCTCATGATTACTGGATTCTTTTTCAAGTTCTTAAACTCATTATTAAGTCCAAGAATTTCTAAAAGGTGTGAATAGGCATCGTGGTGGCGAACTTCTGATTCTGCAAAAGTTGCTCCAACAGCACCAATTTCTGCTTTTGGCATTTTTTTATAAATATCTCCCCAGAATGATTTCACTGCCACTTCAATTTGCGAAATAGCAAGCATAGCGTTTTTAATAGCTGATTGCTCAACCTCGTCTAGATTCACCTTGAAGTCCTGAATATCAGCAATAAAATTAAATTCAGTATGAATCCAATATGAATGACGAATAGCATCAACATATTGATTAAGTTGTGGGTATTCGTAAGGTTTAAGAGCTACACGTCGTTCAAATACATTGGTCGCTCGTTCTGCAGCACGTGCCTGACGATAAATAATGTATGATTTTGCGACCTCACGGAATCCTGAAACCATAAGAGCCTCTTCAACGACATCTTGAATCTCTTCAATATTAGGAATATATTTCGGATTCATTTCTGCACGCTGCAGAAGTTCTTGGTAAACCAGTTCGGCAACACGTTCAGCATCATTACGCTCTCCATTACCGACTTCACGCATGGCATTATTGACTGCCTTTACGATTTTTTGGATATCAAATTTTTTGATATCTCCATTTCTTTTTTGAACTTGTGTAATTTCCATGTAGTAAAGAGTTAATTTCGAATAAAACAACAGCTTCATGAACTAACAACACCGTAGAACAGAAATAACACACATCATGATTTTGATGGCGAGAATTCATGTAGCATTTGATTATGAATCCATTATACCAAGCCATGAACAAAGTCCGAAATTTTCGCTCAAAAAATTAGAACTAAATAATTTCTCTGAAATCTCGTCAAGAATTTTACATATGAAACCAAGAAAATCTAAGGTCTTTGGAAAGCGATAAATAAAAAAACAACAGGATACTGTTGTCTAGTTTTTAACAAAATTATGCCAAATCGTTCATTTCTGGTTTTTGAGAGAAACGCATTGATACCTGATCCCAATCAATAAGTGCCCAAATATTATTCAAATACTCAACTCGTTTGTTTTGGTATTTCAAATAATAGGCGTGTTCCCATACATCAACCCCAATTAATGGATATCCGGCATTAATATCACTCATTAATGGATTATCTTGGTTTTTTGTTGTGGTGATTTCAAGTTTTCCATCATTGAGGACCAGCCAACACCAACCTGAACCAAAAACTCCTAAAGCAGCTTTCGTAAATTCAGCTTTGAAATCTTCAAGACTACCAAAGGTTTCATTAATAAGGTTCATTAACTCCATAGATGGCGTTGTCATCGTATCATCAAGAATACTCCAAAAAATAGTGTGATTATAATGACCTCCAGCATTATTTCGGATAGCAGCTGGATAATCTCCTATATTTTCGAACAATGTTTCAATACGTTCGCAATCAATATTGTTATCAACACAAGCTTGGTTAACTTTTTTAACGTAGCCAGCGTGATGTTTAAGGTGGTGAATCTCCATCGTTTGAGCATCGATATATGGCTCATACGATGAATATGGATTTCTTAACTCAGGTAATACAAACATAATAATTTAGGATTATAGAATAAGTATACGTAGTATACCAATATTACATGGCTTAACCAAAATTTCTCTCGCCTATTAAGGGAAAATGCGTATACTAAACACAGTTATGAAAATATATCCTGAACATTATGATGTTATTGTTGTTGGTGGCGGAGCCTCAGGTATGATGGCTGCTGGGACCGCAGCAAAGGCAGGTAAAAAAGTCCTCATCCTTGAAAAGAATTCAGATATGGGAGAAAAATTAAAGATCACTGGTGGTGGACGTTGTAATATTACAAATTATGAACTCGATAACCGAAAACTCCTCGCGCACTACGGTGATGCGGCGCCTTTTCTCTATTCTCCATTTTCACAATTCTCCGTAAAAGATACTTTTACTTTTTTTGAGAGGCGAAAACTCCCTTTAGTAACCCAAGCGCGTAATCGAGTCTTTCCAAAGACTGAAAAAGCTTATGACGTATACAAAGTTATGAAGGATTTTGTTAAAAAAGAAGGAGTCACTATTAAATATCAATCACCAGTTAAAGATATCCAAATTAAAGCTGGGAAGATTTCAGCGGTGGATACTCAACAATTTAGATACACCGCTGATAATGTCATTATTTCAACCGGTGGAGTATCCTATCCTGAAACTGGTTCTACCGGTGATGGATTTAAATGGATGGAACGTATTGGGCATACCGTTCACACACCAAGTCCTGACATTGTACCGCTGCGGGCGAGTGATTTTTGGATTAAAAAAATATCAGGAACAACCCTATCATTTATGAAAATTACTTTTTTCTGTAATGGTAAAAAATCTTTTTCAAAAACAGGGAAAATTCTTTTTACCCATTTTGGACTCTCTTCCCCATTAATCCTTAACAGCTCAAAACAGGTTTCTGACCTTTTGCACCAAGGGTCGGTAACAGCCGAAATTGATTTATTTCCTGACACCGATAAGGGATCGCTTGAAAAACGCTTACTTAAAATCTTTGAAGTTAACAAAAATAAAAATATTTTAAATGCTTTATATGAATTGTTACCGAAAAAAATCGCTGAAACCATTCACGACCTCGCCCGTCTTGAAAATCCTCGAGTAAAGGTAAATAGTCTTAAAACTGAGGAGCGGAAAGAACTCATCCATCTCATAAAACACTTGCCTCTAACCATTGATGGACTCATGGGACTCGACCGAGCCGTGATTGCCGATGGTGGAATTCCATTATCTGAAATTGATACTAAAACTATGCAATCAAAGGTCATTTCAAATCTCTATCTGATTGGTGACATGTTACATGTTAATAGGCCATCTGGTGGATATTCTTTGCAGTTGTGTTGGACGACTGGATATGTTGCAGGGATGTCAGTTTAAATCTTAAAAACCAATCATTATGATTGGTTTTTAATTACATAAATTTCTGACACTCTTTCCAAAATGAAAAGAAGTTTTTGTAGTAACCTTGAACTTCAGGAAATAACTCAGCTTGTTGTTCAGGGTTCCCTTTCCAGTGTTGTACATTTTGATGGTCTTGGTAATACACCTCACCTTTAAAATCTTTGATTAATTCAGATTGCTCTCCAACAAAAATTTGAATCCCTTCAATATTTTCTTTTGCCAGATTAACGATAAAATTCATCACCTTTTCTGATACTGGAAATTTTTGGAAATGTGATGGCTCAATGACCAAGATTTTTTGAACATCTTCACCAGCATGATAATTAGGATCTAGATTCCATGAATGAAATAACACAAGGTCTTTTTCATTTAAAACGAAATTATCACCTTCCGGAAAAAATACTGATAATTCAGGTTCAATCGTTTTTTCTAATACCTCCGGAATATCCATATCTAAGATGTCTTCTCGATTAATATCCATAAAGGTACCTGTTTGTGATTGTGATAATGGTGAGCAGGCATTCATGAGTTCTTGATGAGCAACATATTGTTTTGAAGCAAAAGCTCCAGACACCCATTGCCACGACAACGAATTAGATGCTAAATCTCCATCCAACAAATGATAGTACATCCACTGTGATGGTTGCCACCAGTGACAATGAGCAACATTTGTTGCTATTGATGAAACCCACATACGTGCGTGATTATGCATATAGCCTGTTTCATAAAGACCCTTAATTGATTCGTCAATAATAGTAATACCTGTTTGAGCATTAATTATTGATTCTGGTATTTCATTTTCTACCTCTACTCCTTGCTGATCAAAACGTAGATCATCAAAAATTTCATCACCTTTTGATTGGTAGATTTTTTGGAAATATTCTCGCCATGTGAGTTCCTGAATAAGTTTTTCAGAATCTTTTTTTGAATATTTTTCTAAAACAATATCTCGAATCTGAGGTAATGTAATAACTCCACGAGTTATATATGGAGATAAATACGTCACTGCACCATCCAAATGATTCCGTGTTTGAGCATATTTTTTAGGATTAATATTTTCAATCCGCTGTATAATTTTTTGATATTCCAAAGGGAAATTCATATTCTTAGTATAGCAAAAGGAGCTACAAAGCTCCTTCTTCTTTTAACAACTGCTCTTTGGATTTAGCGCGTAATCCATTATACGGACCAATTGAACCATCTGATCTAATAACCCGATGACATGGCACCGACAAATCGTTATTTTTCGCCATAATACTACCAACGGCTCGACTAGCATTTGGCGAGCCTACCTTCTCAGCTATCTGTTTATAGGTCATGACTTTTCCTTTTGGTATTTTTTTAACTACGGCTATTACTTTTTCTGTGAAGGTTTTCATATTTCTCTCCCTTTAATAAACTGATACTCAATATCAGTTACTCTATCTGAAAATTTTGTTTCGCGGATAATGTTTAAACCTTTTTCTTCATACGGTTTAAAACTTTCTGGAAGAATATTGAGCACTTTTTCAGCAACTTCATTTTGTGGAAAAATACCAGATGTAATACATCCTAATCGAATTAAATACCACGTTGCAATAAACAAAGAACAGGGATATTTACCTTTTTTAATATAAGAAATTAAGTCTTTTTTAAGTGCTTCGTTTTCAAGAAAAGAAAGTACATTATCACAATCAGGAATTAACTGAGACTCTCTAATAAAAACATCTGGTTGTGAATTGTTTTCAATCAGCCAAGTATTTAACATTTTGTAATCAAAACTAGGATCTGGAAAAGAATAATCATCAACCATAACAACCAGGGAATTATCTTTATCACCAATAAAAGGTGTTAAATATTCAAGTGCTATCTTATGTTCTTTTTTAATCTCAGAATTCGTATAGATATGAGCATATTCTATGGAGAGTTTTTTCATATTTTAAGTATATCAAAAACCAACTCTATTGAGTTGGTTTTAAATGTATATGCGTAATCTCATTCGACGTCCCAAACCTCATCAAAGGACCAACGGTTCCTGTTCCCTGTGTTACATACAAGAACATATCTGAAACAGTATAGAGCCCATTAACAAATGGATACTCCAATGATACCAATAATCCCATTGGCCAAATCTGACCATTGTGAGTATGGCCTGAAAGCATCAGCTCAGCACCACGCGCTGCTGCACGTTTTACTTCCTCGGTTATCGGTTGGTGATCAAGGATAATGGTATAACGCTCTTGATTAATACCTCCAAGATTATCAAGCGTTCCATCAATCGTTTCTAATTCATTAATACCAATAATATCTAATTCATCATATTGAATTCTTGTTCTATCAATTAGCTGAATATCAGTTTCAGAAATAACATCTTCGAGAGTTCCTGCAGGAAGATAATATTCATGATTTCCTGTAATCAAATATATTGGCATCGTTAATTGATTGAATATATTAATGTCTTCTCGTGTCACATAAAACTCATCAATAAAATCTCCGGTAATCACAACAAATTCTGGATCTACCTTGGCTATTTTATCAATCATTCGCTGCATATATGAGGTATTGGTAATACCGTGCTGAATATCACTGATTTGAACAAATTGATATTCACGTGAAATGTGATCGGCTTCGAGATTAAGGTCTTTGACGATAATATGCTGACCGTTCACAATAGTTATAACAAAGAAAATTATAGTAGAGCCAAGTATTCCCCAAAATGTTTTTACATGAGAAATAGTAAAAACTTTTTGAATAAACAAACCAAGAATTGAAAATCCAAATAATGCTAAACCAAAAACGAGCCAATAAAAACTCAGTTGATTAAAAAATTTAAAAAACCCAATGGTATCTGGTTGCTCAAGGATTCGAGCAAGCCCAAAAGAGCTGATAAAAATAACCGCTGGTGTAATAATCCATAGAGGATGCTTGTTGTTTTTTAGTCGGGCAAGGTTCCATATTGGCAGCCCAAAAATTACCGCCGAAGCAACCAAAGCCACAATTACAAATAAAATATTCATGGTGATAGTATAACGATAAATTCTATTTAAAACAGTAAAAAAGGCATTCATGTTATACGAATGCCTTTATTCTAATTGATCCATAACTATTTCTAAAAAAGTATTTATCTTTTTATCAAAAGAAATTTGTTTTCCATCAACAATATTTGAAACGACATAACGGTCTAGAAAATGCCGTAACCAAGCAAAATACAATCGATCATCGATAGCACGTGCTTGCTCTGGTGACTCCTCCCTACTTTCATCATTCTTATAGAATTCTTCTGCTCCATGAGCAGCAGTTTTTAAATGAATGACAAAATTATAGCGAGCAAGGACCTCTTTGAGAGATAAACCGATGGTAGCAAAGAGTAGTAATTGATAACTGTGAAAGTCATTTTTTTCTCCTAAATAAGCAATGGGACTTAACAATCCTCTATCATGAAAAATAACAACCTTGCTACCTTCATCAATTAACCTAGCAGCTTCTTCTCGAGCTAAATCTTCAAGTTCTAATTGTTTTGGTAAAACAATTTCTTGAAACTTTTTCATACCAATATCTTTTGGATGAATACCTCTATCCATAAGAAGTCTAGGGACCTCGGGAACAACAAGTACTTTGTAATTCAATGATTCAAGGTGTTTAATAGTTGTATTTAAAGCCTCTGTTTTTCCACCACAAGGACCACCATCTAAGACGAAGGTATATAATTTTTTCTTCATTATAATTGTGATTGATTCAAATTAATTATACCTTTTATATATAAAAAAACTACCTAGAGAGTAGTTTTTTCATTAGGCACGAGATGAATTAAGGTAATTTCAT
Source organism: Minisyncoccota bacterium (assembly GCA_022763365.1). Classification (GTDB taxonomy): domain Bacteria; phylum Patescibacteriota; class Minisyncoccia; order Phycocordibacterales; family UBA1006; genus UBA1006. The sequence goes on from JALEGN010000013.1 coordinate 108,445, forward strand.
TACGTGTTCCTAATCGCATTTTTGGACCCCAAGTACTGGTTCCCTGGCTCACGTGGATATCCATGTTTCCCAACCTATACAGACCTTTAATAAATTTGTACTTAGCCCGCACCATTAAAGTAAAAGGGAAAATCTGTCCATTGTGCGTATGACCCGAGAGCATGAGGTCAATTCCAGATTTCTCTGCGTGAATCATTTCCTTGGTGTGAGGTTCATGCATTAATCCTAATGAAAAACGATCTTCATTTACGTCTAACTCAGAGAGAACTTCTTTGGCTTTTGATTTTTCATCAACACCATAAATATCAATTTCCTCAAAAGCTGCTTTTTGATTATTGATATCGTGAATATGAGTTTTTTCTATAAACTGACTAAAATGTTTGTGACGCAAATAATATTCATGGTTTCCCGTTATGTAATACATCGGGGCGTTAATCTCGTGTAATGGTTCAAGATCTTTGAAATGTGCATAATCTTCATCAATCAAATCACCAGTGATAACAATAAAATCAAAATTAAGGGTTTTTAAAATATGAGTAATACGCTTGAGGTCAGCTGCTCCATTTGAACCAATATGAATATCCGATAACTGAACAAAGGTATAAGGTTTTGTTATTTTATGACTGCTGATACCAAAGGTGTGAATCGTAATTTTATATCCATGATAATAAGCATAGGTTATTAAGACACTTGAAAGTATTAATCCCAAACCAACAACGTAGGTCAGTGGAAAATGAAAATATACTCGGTTAATTCCATATAATGCTAGTAGTACAAAAAATAAAATAAAACCTCCACCTAACCAATAGGACGCTATTTTCTTCAAAGCCTTATTAAACTTTGGATGTAAATTAAATATTGTCCCAAAGGCTAAAGCAAAAATAGCTGAGAAAAGGATAAGTGGTGTAATCACCCACAGTGGGTGGTAAATCTTAAAAACCTCAGTAACCTGCCAGAACGGAAAACTAATTCCAAAAAGCAAAATACAGAATTGTATAAAATAAAAAATATTTTTTTTATAGGTTCGTAATTTCATATACTATTTCCAATAATTTTTCATAAGCCATTTTAATACCCCAAACGTTACCAAAGCAATCAAAATAATAACCACCACAAATCCAACCGGACCGTTATCAAACGGTAACCAAGTATTCATACCAAAGAAACTCGTAATCAAGGTAGGTACCGTTAAGGTAATCGTCACCATCGTCAGTGTTTTAATCGTAAGGTTTAGCTTATGTGTCAAAATTCCCTCATGTGCAGAGCGAATATTTCCAATAGTCTTTGAAACACTTTTTGAACTTTCTAATAACTGATTGATATCTTGTTTTAAATCCTCTAACAATTCAATATCTTCTTCGTGCAGCGTTAGAGACTTATGCCTCGTCAACATCATTGATAAAGCAAGATTTGTGGGTGCTAATGCACTAATGTAGTCAGCTAAAGTACTTTCAAGTCCTACAAATCGTTTCATTTCTTGCTCTGAAATATTTCCGACATCAGCAAAGTACCGCAGCATCAAACGCCTAATTTGCATAATTGATTTATGATAATCATGCATAATTGACTCCAAAAAAGTTAAGACCATTTTATTTTTCTGAGTGGTTGTGATGTCTTTTCGTCCATGCGCAAAATCATCTAAAAACTCTGGCTTTCGAGGTGAGAGCGTTAATACATTTGTTTCTGAAATCGCAATCAGAAGAGGTGCGGTTGAAAGCTCCCCATCTTTGGTATCGATAATATATCGCGTATATAAATAGTTAATACCATTTTCATATTCAAAACGAGGAACCTCAAAATAATCCGTCGCATCCTCAAGCAATGCTTCATCAAAACCATAATCAATCAATTCTTTCATTTCATCAGCATCAACCGTATGAGCAAAAATCCAAGCACCTTTTTTTAATTCAGATACTTTATTAATTTTTTGATCTCGAATTGAACGATAGTAGTGGTATTTCATAAACCTATAATACTATATTTTTTATGCTTAATTACTTGCCCTTGTATTACACATGTTTTTTACTAGGATAAGGAGTATTGGAGATGTGTCTGAGTGGTTTAAGGTGCGCCCTTGGAAATTTAGCAGTCATTCTTAAAAGTCTGGATATTGTTGTTTTATAAGGCGATTTTGAAAATTCAAACCTTACTTCGACCACATCTCTCATAGAGTGTGTCTTAAATTCCATTGAAAATATCAGTTTTTTTCGGGTACTTATCCTCTATAATAGTAGCTATCATAATTGAAAATATTATGGACATACTAATTATTGCTGAACAATTTCACGATCATTCAAAATTTATTCGTGGTCTTTCAAAACAGACCCTTAAGAACTATAAAGATGTCATTAAATTCTTCGCTAAATCTATTGAAGTTTCAGATGTGAATGAAATTACTGATAAAATTGTGAGAGAGTTTTTTATCTATGGAAGGATGCAAAGAAATTGGAAACCAAAGACCTTTTTTAGTTATCATAAAATACTTATTGTCTTTTTTAGATACTGCATTACCAATGGATATATGACTTACAATTTCGCAGAGGATATCGAATGTCCTAAAATGTCCAAGGCGCTCCCTAAAAAAATCCCCACAGATGATGCGCTTCGGCTCCTTGAAATTATTATGAATTACCCTTTCACAAACAACTTTTTGAGATATAGAAATCACGCTATATTCTCGACATTCATATATACAGGATTAAGAAGAAGCGAACTTCTGAATCTGAAAGTTGTTGATGTTGATATTGAAAATAGGACGATATTTGTTCGCAATGGAAAAGGCGCAAAGGATAGAATACTTCCTATGAGTCATACTCTCGCTCAGAGATTAACAAGATACATACAGGAACGAAAAAAGAGAAACAAAACCTGTCCTGAATTTTTTGCTTCAAACAATAAAAACAAAGGGTTTACTGATAGTGGATTAAGGCA
>JALEGN010000014.1 GCA_022763365.1 Minisyncoccota bacterium
GATAATAATTAAGATAAGGGGTGATAAGTTAATAACCTTATAATCATCAAAACCTAAACCCATTAAAGCAATCACTATTCCACCTGCAAGCAGGGTAAACCAAAAACCCCAGGAATCTACATTAATATCTGGAGTCCAAAGATAAAATAAAAAAAGAGTAATACATACACCAATAATAAATTTGATTATTTGTTTCATTTGTTTATATTTTTTTGTTAAAAATTATTTAATTTAAATAATATCATAATATAATTATAAGTCAATATATATTTCCGTAGTCTAAATAGGGGTATATGAAAAAGCCCTTATAAATAAGGACTTTTTCGGCTGGGTGGCTACAGGGAATCGAACCCTGATTGCAGGTACCACAAACCCGAGTAATAACCGTTATACCATAGCCACCATATATATGGTCAAAGAAAATAATTTCGAAGACAAAATATAGTATACATATTCATACAAATTTTCCAATAAAAAAATCAGGTTAGTCCTGATTTTCATTTTCTTGATTTAACAATTCTGGATCAAGAGTATGGAGTGATTTTCTATAGAGAACCACTTCAACCAGTGAAGTCACTAAGACTCCAAGAACAAGAAGGATAACATATCCAATTAAAATCTGACCACTTGAGAAGCTAAACCAATCAAATACCGAAAGGAGAAGGAGTGAGTACCATGACACAACCCCAACAGCGATGAAGGCAAAAGATACCTTTCGTTGAATAGCGTGTTCATGGTCATCAAGTTCTGGATGATCGCCGAAATGCATACCAATTAAGCGTGGGCTGATTACCATGTTGACCACAACTTCATATACAATCAACATTCCCACGATAATAATCATAACAATGGTTTGATTAGCCTGAGAATATTCAACATTGTAATCAGTCAGTAAGATACCTAAACCAGAAAGGAATGATAATCCCAAAGCTACCCATGCAGAATGTGAGAACATTTCAAGACGTCGCTCTTCTTTTCGTGAGATTTCAAAGTCTTTTAAGAAGCTAACAAAAATATAGGCATGCATAGTCGTAAATACTGATCCTACAATAACTCCTAACATGTATAACCATTTCAACAGATCACGATAGTTATAAGCAAATTCTGCAAGCGAACTTTCAAAACCAAGAAACGCAAGTGCAAAAATTAGTAGACTGATTCCCATTGAACCAAGGCATAAGGTACACCATGATTTAACCCCAAATATTTGAACAATAGATAGATACATTGAAAAGGCTAGACCTATCCCAGCGAGCAATAGACCACCAGTCAGCATCCACCCTGGAGCCGTTCCCGCAAGAGCACCAATATATATTAAAATAATCAATGCATAATAGAGCGTTCCTAAGTTCTCTAGAGGAATTCCTAAAAATTTTGAATATTTACCTTGTACAGCTTTTTGACAATCATTACCTGCTGGGCACACCAAATGAGGTGAGTGTTTGTGAGCAGCAATATAGCGAACAAGAATAAGTCCACCGATAGCTGAAATAATAATTCCGAGTGTTAACCAAAACATATACATTAAGTATAGAGTTATTAGGTATCAGATACAAGCTCAAAGTTACCAATTGGAAACTGTGTACCATTAATTTGTAATATAATCCTGTGTTTTCCAGGGTAGAGTTTTTTAGTTGTCATGATTCTAAAAGGTTGTTTTTTGGTAAAAGAAATTTTTTCATTTTTGCTGAAGGTACCTTTTTTGATTTTAAAAATCTTTGGTGAAGTTGAACCATCTTTTCTAACATAATCAATACGGTAATCAATAATCAAATTTTGTTTTTGTTGTGAGTGAAGAGTAAATGAAAATTCAAGTTTCTGACCAATAACCACCTCCGGCGTGTGAATGTGTTTATCAATAATAGAGATTTTTGGTTTGGATGGAAAACCAAGGAACTCAAGTGCTTCTTTATTCCCTTTTTTGACTAAGGTCCTTAACGAATGATTAAGAATAAATTCCATTTCTTGTGAATCTTGTTTATCTGAATCTCGCCATTTTTTCAGTGTAGTAATTGCTAACACAGGATTTATCTTTGAAATATCATTCATATGATTTGCCACCGAGCGAGTAACATAACGGGTCCGATCATTATAGAGTAAATCAAGGACCTCTAAAGGTTTTTTATAATCTATATCTATTTTTATTGCCCAAGGGAGTGATGGACGCAAACCTTCCGTCGATAACCTTCTTACGTGATAGTTATCGGATGAAGCCCCTTCTTTTAAAAAAGCAAAAGTTTCTTTTGGAAAAGTATTCAAAAAATAACGAATAGGAAATTCGGATGAAAATCGTTTCGTGCATTCTCGTAATAAATCGAGTGATGTTTTTAAATATTCCTTACTGCATCCATAGCGCCTAACATATTCACCCAAAGGTGCTAAAACGAAATCACCAAAATCATCATCAGTTTTTTGAGGATCAAGTTCTTTGGGTAAAGCTTGCTCTATAATTTCTGCAGCTTCTGAAAAATTATCTGGCAAAATTTTTCTCAGCTCAAAAGTCATGTGGGTTATGCGCTCTTTTAATTCGAGCTCTGGAAATTTTTTACAAACTTTTTTCACAAACTCCTTTTTTGGAAATGAAGAATCTTGTACATAAAAAAGATCAGCGAAACGTGTCACTGACTTTTTATTGAATAAATGATCTTTCAATGAAAATCGATCTTCTGACATATTATTTTAATGTGGTAGTTTTGAGTGCGCGAAGATAATAGGTTCCCATAACTAACATCATCGTTGAGATAAACATACC
>JALEGN010000015.1 GCA_022763365.1 Minisyncoccota bacterium
AACATCATCGTTGAGATAAACATACCTGCATAATGAATTCCAATTGGAACTTTGAAGGTAAAGAGTCCTGTTGGATCATCAAATACCACAAATAATGAACTAAAGATTAGCATGGTAAGGAAAAGGAGTAATGAAATCATTAAAAAGTTTTTAAGATGTTTTTTTAGCTCAGCTGGATTTTTATGTTTTTTCATATGCTTTAGTATACCAAAAAGCCAATAAAAAAAAGAAGACTATGCTTCTTTTTCTTCTGTAGCTTCTTCTGTAGCTTCTTCATTTGATTCTGAAACCTCTGCTTCAGATTCTTCAACGTCTGGTGTTTCAGCTAATGCTTCAGCTTGTTGATCCTCTAGTGTTTCTGGTTCATCATCGTTCATCCATTCTGGAAGATCTTTGGTACCAGTTCCCATGTCGGTAATACGGCGAAGTTTGTACCGCAAGGTTTTTGATACTGCATCTCGCAGGAAGTAGAGTTTTGAACGTCGTACTTTTGCTCGCCGCAGAATTTCAATTGAATCAATCGCAGGAGAGTAGAGCGGAAAAATTCGCTCAACACCAACTCCGTTTGAAACCTTTCGGACCATAAATGTCCCTCCGTTCTCAGCACCGTGTTTACGTGCAAGAACGAGCCCTTCAAATGCTTGAATTCGAGTTTTTCCCTTTTCTTGAATCTTTACGTTTACACGAACCGTATCACCGGCTCGGATGTCGAGATCTTTTCGATTTCGAACTGATTCTGGAAGGAATTGTGATTTAACTTTACTCATAATGCTCTCTACATTATCACAGTTACTTGTGTGGTCAATAGAAAAAACACCTGTACTGGGTGTTTTATTGAATCTCTGGATGACCAAAGTGTTTTTCAAGGTCAACAAAATATTTTGATGAATCTCGCGTATCAACATAGACGTCAAACGGATGCTCTTCTAACCATTTAATAGAAAATTCACTATAAATTGGCTTGGTGTGAAATATTGCATCACCACCTTCTTCTTGAAAATAGAGAATAGCTCCTTGCTGATTATTAATTTTCATATTGGAAGATTCTCTTTTTATGAAACGTGCTTGAACGCGGCGTCCATACCTTTTCAGCCGAGCGGCTTCATCAAAATTTTTCCTATGTTTAATAAACCAATGAAGTCCGAGAATCCACATAACCAGACCAATAACAAAACCTACCGCTATACCTACGAGATTCCCATTGAATCCTTTAATCGTTACTCCGTTGTTACTAACCAATAAGGTCACTTCCTCGCCAACTTGGTAAGCATTATAGCTACTAGAATACGATGGTGTGTAGAGCTGTGATTGGTTGTTAAATTGGTAACGTATTTCTGGTTTGTATGTTGTCCCATCATCGCTATTAATCGTGATAATTTGAGATACTCTTCCGGTAATTTCTTCACCAGTGGTTATGATGCGGTATTCCCTGAACCCAAAATAAAGACTAATAACAAAGATAATGAATCCAATAACAAAAAGAAAAAAGGCTGATTTTTTAAATCGTTTTCGCATACCTACATTATAGGTTAGTTTCTGAAACTGATAAAGAATCTATAGCTGCTGTTATATCGGCAGGCAAATCACAGCTCACCTCAATTAACTGATTATCTTGATCGGTAAACGACAAAGACGCAGCATGTAGGGCTGTCCGTGATAAGCCCAAAGAATTTTTTCGTTTACCTTTATATAAGGAATCAGAAATCAAAGGATGATTCAACCATTTCATATGTACCCGAATCTGGTGCGTCCGTCCTGTTTTTGGTGAACATTCTACAAAGGTATATTTTTGATGTTGCCCTTGGATATCTTTTTTAGAGTCTGAATCAAAATATCGTTCAATGACTCTGTAGTCTGTTTCAGCATCACGTAATCTACCACGAGCATGAGGTCCGGCCATTTTCATCCGAAAATCTTTGGCGCTTCTACCAATTGGTTCATTAATAACTCCAGTATCAGATTTAATATGTCCATATACCAAGGCAAGGTATTTTTTCGTGATGTTTTTTGTTTTAAATAGTTCCTTTAAGTATTTGAATGATTCTTGAGTTTTCGCAATCAAAAGACAACCTGAGGTTTCTCTATCAATCCGGTGAACAATACCTGGGCGATTGATTTCAATCTCCTGCCCTTTATATTGAATAAACATATTCTCACCAACACCATTGATTTCTGTATGGTATTCCAAAATCCAATCAACGACGGTAGGTTCATCGGTTTTCCCATCACCGTGGACCACAATTCCTACAGGTTTATTAATTATAAGGAGGTTTTGATTTTCAAATAATACGTCAATCTTCATAGTTGTATACTAGCATGAGCAAAAAGAAAAAAGCATTAAGATGCTTTTTTCTCCATATCAGTAAACTCTGCAATTGTTTGATAAACAATATCATCAAGGACCACTGGCCAATGCCCTTCAATCACTTCTTTCTTTTCTTCAAAGATTTCTACAAATTTGTTATAGAGTTTCCCATAGGCTAAAGCGGCTTCTTCATTATTAACCTGTTTTGAAAACTCATGAAAATAATATAATTGAGAGAGCGTTTCCATGATAAGCTTTGATTGAACTGGATGTTCTTGAAGTTGCTTATTTCTCCCTTCAATACTTGATCCCCATAATCGAATCAATGATTCCGCTGAAGCGTATCGAGATCCTACAATTACTTTTGGTACAGCAAAAGAAGTTTGTTTATTCCCCTCTTCATCTTCAAAATATTTTACAAAAGGTGTCGTATTATTTCTAATTACTGATTTAATACTATTAAGTTTCTTTTCTAAAACCTGCGTATTTGATGCAAAAGTTACATCTATACCGAATCCTAGATATTCTTTTTCTTCACCTCCTTTGAACACACCAACTCCATCAATACCATTTTTTATATCATCGTATTCTGAGGTTAAGATCATTTCACAATGCTCTCCAAACCAAGCATTAGCTTCAATTTGATCAACCAAAACACCTTCATAAATCTCAGCTACTTCGTTTAAGGCTTTTTGTTCTGGTGATATATTCTTATTTGATTCCTCGATTTTTTGTTTTGTTGACTCTAAATCCAAAAGATCAAACTTAATCTCAGATGCACCTCCGGGCACTATATCTTCAAACGAAGTAATATCTGGTCGATACTTATCTACAACATCACGTTTTTTTTCTAAAAATCTTTGACGTGCACGATCATCCTCCATGAGGTTTTTGGGTTTAAATTGATGATCAATATTATTTAAAAAACTATCTTCAAATTTCATAATTGGATATTTTTAAGCTGAGTACCTTATTGATTCAGGTGGAATGGGTGGATTTAGAATAACAACCCCACAAAAAGCATCATTTTCACCAGTTTTTCTTGGCATAATTTGCTCTAGTGGAATACCAGTTACTTCCACTTGTATTCTGTCTTCAGAATTATATGGCTCTCGACCAAAAGTTGCAGCTATTAAAGGTAATCCAGTCCATGTTGTATACGGTTTTAATCCCTGCTTAAGATATTCAACATACTTACGTGGAACAGTAACAATGGGACGTTCGCCTGATTCATATTTTTCTTTAATAAAATTAAGCGCCTCTGCTCTTTCAAATATTTCAAAAGGTGGGATCATTTTTTCCTTTTTGGTAACCATCATTGGTTTTTCGAAATTATTCATACTTCTATTATAAATCAGAATAAAAATTTGACAATTATATTTTTAATAGTATATTATACCAGAACCCAAATTTTAGATATGGAACTGAAAATTGAATTTGGTAATATATTAAATTTTTCTGGCGGAGCAATTGTTAACACAGTTAATAGCTCTCTTGCCCCTGGGTACGGCCTTGATGGTCAAGTACGTAATAAAGCTGGTATTGAGGTTGAAAACCAACTTTCTCGATTTACCCGTTGCGAACCAGGAAATGTTGTTATTACAAGTGGAGGTAAATTAAAGCAAACGTTTATCATCCATGCTGTAGGTCCAATTTGGAAAGGCGGCTCACATAAGGAAAGTCGCGTTCTTAGAGAAGTCTACACTAATATATTACTCACAGCAGAAAAGAAAGGTATTCAGCGTCTAGCAATACCAAATATTTCTACAGGTATCTTTGGATACCCAAAAGAAGAAGCTGCAGAAATTGCAGTTGAAGTAATTTCTTCATTTCAATCAAACACTATCAAAGAGGTAGTAGTCTATTGTTTTGAGAGAGATAACTACAATATTTATGAACAAATACTCACTCCAACTCTTTGTAATTAAGAGTTGGTTTTTTGTTATACTAGATATATGATTTCTTATCTTACTGGAAAACCTCTTTTTGAAATAGATGCTGCATTAACCCTTGATGTACGTGGCACGGGTTACCAAATATTTGTTACTGAACAAACACTCACCTGGTCATTAATGCAATCTGAAGTCTCACTATTTATTCATAGCATTATCCGAGAGAACGCTTTTGACCTCTATGGTTTTGAAACCAAAAATGAGCTGTATTTCTTTAAAAAACTCCTTGGGGTTTCTGGTATCGGTCCACGATCGGCTCTCGCCATGATTGGACTGGCGTCGACCGATACCTTATATCAGGCTATTGTTCACGATAATTTAGATTTCCTCACCTCAGTCCCTGGAATTGGTAAAAAAACGGCAGAACGTATGTGTGTTGAACTGCGTGATAAATTAAAAGACTACGCCGGTGAAACCGAGAAAGTCATTCATGATGGTGATACTGATGTTATTGATGCTCTAGTTGCGCTAGGATACTCTCCTGCCAAAGCCTATGCGGCATTAAATGAAGTGGATGAAACTATCACAGCAACGAACGAACGTATTAAGGCAGCCTTAAATAATATTAACTAGCGCATCTGTGCTCGTTTTTATTTGTGTATAAATAATTGACAATATTAATATATATTGTTATTTTAATTACAAGAATATACTTTAATCTAAAACTTTATACAGATGAAAAAATTGATTTTTATTTGCTCTCTTTTTGCCTTTTTATTCTCTTCTTGTTCACCCGATGAAGAGTGTGTGGATCAATACGGTAACTCGATAGACTGTGATTACTATGAGGATACGTACCATCCTGATGATGATTTTGCCGAAGGTGATTATCTAAGGCAATTAGGTAGCGCTACCATTAGCGGCACTGTGTTAAATGTTCCCATTGAAACTAAAAATATTTCAACAAGTAATGAACGAGTTGATGTTGTTATTTTTCAAAATGGCGAACAATTATCTGGCGGACCATGGGTTCTAAACCCTAGTGGTAATGACTTTTACCGAGATAGCTTTGATACTACTGGCGACAATCCCATAAATGGAGCAAGTGGTATAGAAATAGATCTTTATGTGGCTGAGACAAATAATTCTCCACGAGAATATAAAGATACTTTATATATCAATTAATCTTATTAAAATTTTATAAAATCCCCGATTTCTGGGGATTTTTTTATTGACATAACTATTTTATATTGTTATTTTAAATATGAATAATATAAACTTTTAAAACTAAAGAAATGAGAAAAATAATCTTATTGTGCATGTCGGTAATTGTTTTTGCCTGTTCAACAGATGATGATGTCATCGTGCAAAACCCAAACCCTGAACCAACAGGTTTTGACTATACGCTATCGGTATTAGGTGAACCTGTGTATGAAGATGGCACCGCAAAAGTGCCAATTTCTGCCACAGCAAACCCAACTCCACTACGCCTTGGACTTAAATTTATTCAAGGCTCAAGTGATATTGGTGGAGGAGTTTTGGAGTTAACAAATAATTCCGGAACCTATACGAGGCCTGATAATAACTTTGGTCTACATCCAGATGAATCTAATAATGGTATTGTTACTGTTGAGCTGTGGACGCAAGAGCCTGGTCAAAATGGATGGCAACCTGCAAGTACAGGAAACCCGGCCCAACCTGTGACCAGCTCTTTTACCTTAAACTGGCCAGACGATATGGATCCAAATGATCCAGATCCTGAGGCCGAGGTGCGTATTACTTCACTTGAGCGATTGGAAAATCCAACAGGATCTCCAAGTTATAGAATTGGCTACAGTGATAATACGAACACCAACGGTTCTATTACGATAGAATTATGGAAAGGTGGTGTATTCCAAGGTATCAGTTTTGATCGAGCACTCATCCAAGAGTCTGGTTTTATTGAAACAGATGAGATTGATAATTTAATTGATGGGGATATCTATCAATTCAGAATCATTAATCTTGATGGGCAAACACCAGTGTATAAATTCCTTGATATTAACGATCAGTTATCTGAATCACATGTCATTGAATTTACAGCCTTAGATAATGCTGTAAGCTTGACTATTAACGGTCATAATTTCAGTAGCGTGACAAGTAATTCTCTGACTGCGGAACTCGATTTTAATATCGATACTGCTGGAGAAGTTATTACGGCACGTCTGTTTCAAACCAGTGATTTGAATACGGTTGTTGCCGAGGAAAACTCGGACCCAACAACCGTTGGAAATCAATTGTTTATCAGTATGTTTGGTATGTTAAATCCAAACACCTCTTATACTGTGAAATATTTCCATAATGGAAATGAAATTTTCACCAGCTCTATACAAACAGCAAATGCTGGGTCCTATCGAACTGAAATTGAAAGTGTAAGTACTGAGGTCAACACCATAGATGTTGTTATTGAATATGACAATACTACCGGTGCTGATATTAATGCGGAAATAGTCTTTACTGGTGTTGATTATGATGGAGACCCTTTGATTCAAACTGAACCTGTTGTCTTTATCAATGGTAATACTAATACCGATATTATGATTACAAAATCTGGATTCAAACAGAATTCAAATATCGTAGTTGAGGTAATGGTAAATGCTATGATTGAAGAAACTCAATCAGTAATGACAAACCCGATTCAGTACAGCAATGTACAAATCAGTGGTGGCGTTATTATGAATAGCAACCAAGGGAGTACCTTAGTTGCGACGATCAGTTTTACCGCAGATGGATACGGAAGTGCTGAAGACTTTGTCTTATCACATTCTTTCCCTGTAGGGTTGGATTACAACATCTACAACGATAACCTGCGGGTAAGTTCATCTAATACGATTGATGCCACTTGGAACGAAATCACTTCAGGAAACTGGGAATACGTTCTAAATCACAGTGAAGATATAGCTCCTGGCTTTAATAGCTTTGATGGTTATTTGGGAACTGAGGTATATACACCTTCTGGTGGCACTGGAACCAGCGATGATGGTAATTTTAATATCTCATTTGTTGATGATAACGGAGTTACGATTAGTCCAACTGGTAGTGGTGTATTGGTTCAATACCAATAATCAAGACGACAATTTCATACAAAAGCCTTTCTTTTCGGAGAGGCTTTTTATATTGACAATATAAATTAAATATGATAGTATTAATATTGAAATTTTCTCACAAAGAGGAAATATAATTCTTTTTAAAAACTAATCTAATGAAAAACTTATTTCAAACATTTGTCGTTCTTTTTATTGCTGTATTTGGTCTTACTTCATGTGAGCCAGAAGAAGTTATCGTAACCGAAACGGAAATTGTTGAGATTGAAACACCAGGGGATACTATTTTTGTCTTACAAGAAGTACCAACCAGTATTTCTAGCAATCAGCTTTTTGAAGGTAACGAGAATACAATGTCATTTGACATGAGGTTTACGTTACCTGAAACAATGATCTTACACGATATTGTTGTTCATAGAAAAATGAGTACTAATACTAATTTACCAATTGAAGATATTTACCAAAATATTCTTTTATATATTAACAATGGTACTAATTTTGCTAGTGGTTCACATTTTACAAATCTAGAACCATCAAATAATGGTTTTATGAAAACTACACTAGATATAGATAGTGCCGTAATTAGTGCTGACCAGGAATATCTTTTTAGATTTACTGAGTCATTAAATTTTATCGATGAAATAGAAGGTGATGTTGTGGCGACAAACTATATTGAATTAATTCTTGAACAAGAAGATGGTGAGGTGGTTATGTTGCGATCAAGTCAGTTTACTCAATTAATTGAGCAATACGAATACGTTGAGTTTATTATTAATGATGATGGTGGTAATTTTGATTTTTACACCTTTCCAAATAATAATGGAGATGAGGAAAGATTTGTTAGAGCTGAAATAGATTATGATGGAGCAGATAATGAAGTCACTAGTATTGAAGTAAATTTTAATGTTACAAATATTCAAAACTCTAATTTCGACCTAAGCACACTTTTTAGTGAAGCCTATCTTGAAATTGATGATGAAGATTTTGATATAGATTTTCCATCTATTCAAACAACATCAGGATCCATGATTGCGACTATAGTTTTTGATGAGATTGATGATGTTAATTTATCTGATGGTACTTTTGACTTTCGATTGGAGTTAGAGGTAGAAGAATATACCCCTAATCACCCTCTTGCAGGAATTAGTCTTCAGTTAGAATCAATTGTGTTAAGTGGTGAGACTGAATATGGTGAGCCATTTTCAGAGAATCTTACTACTGATTTTAGCCCAAGTGTTTATATTGGTAATGACCATTTTATTGTCGAAGATTTCGATGAAGGAAATTGGAATAATAATGGAAGCTTCTTCGAAAAACAAGATGAATTAAGTTTGGAAAATAATGGATCAGATGATGGTGAAATAACTAATGGATCAGATGGATTTTTATTTGAGCTTAATGGTCAAACACTTACCACAAGTCAAGTAAATAATATATCTGGATATGCAATAGCTATTACGGATGAAGATGATCTTAACTTTTATTTAGGTGAAGGTGAAGAAAATGATTACAGAATTGATTATGTTGTGCCTGTAGGAAGTGATTTTCCAGAATTTATAGGTACCCTATGGGATGATGAAGATGGCTACTCTGGAATAACATACTTGAGTGAATTCGAATAATAAACAATTAAATTTATTTCAAAAACCCTTATACATATAAGGGTTTTTTGTTTGATAACGTCTTATAGACTATTTAAATATTGAATATGCTGCTATACCAAAAGCCACCGATACATTTAATGACTCCTTTTTGCCTCGCATCGGAATTTCAATAATAGTATCTGCTAATGATAATATTTCTGCATCAAAACCTGTTGTTTCCTCACCCATAGCTAATATCAGCTCTTGAACATCATCTTTTGGAATATATTCATTATATTGGATTGAATTATTATCTTGCTCAACACATATTAATCTAGCACCAGATTCTTTTAACTGAGTAATGTCATCAGGAATATTCTTTAACTGTGACCATGAAACTGATTGCTCTGCTCCTAGAGCGATTTTGTGCATATCAGCTCGATTGCGACCAAAACGATCAATAGGCAAAGGTGTGTAACCTGAGAGATAAATATGGTCTACCCCAACAGCATCGGCAGTTCTAAAAATAGAACCAACGTTATAGACACTACGAATGTTATGAAGCCAAACAGATTTTTTCATATCTTTAGCTTAATCGCTGTGGATTTTATTGCAAAAAATAATTGACATTTTAAATCAATTTTTCTATAGTACATCTTGTCTTTAGGACTCAGTATATGAGTCTTTTTTAAAGTCATAACCAGCATTTCCCCCTGTAGCTCAGCTGGTAGAGCAGCAGCCTTTTAAGCTGACGGTCGTAGGTTCGAACCCTACCGGGGGGACATTAATAAAAATCATACCTATGTATGATTTTTATTTTGCATGATACTATACAATTATATGATTGTACTTTGGATATTAATTTTAGCTGCAAGTCTCTTTGGACTGATTAAATCAGCTGATTACTTTACTGAATATAGTGAAAAGATAGGTTTATTATTAGGAATGAGTTCATTTATTGTTGGAGCAACTATTGTCGCCGTAGGGACCTCATTACCCGAGCTGGTTTCATCCTTGTTTGCCTTAGGAGCGGGAACTACTGAGTTTGTTGCTGACAATATTATTGGATCAAATATTGCTAACGCCTTACTCATTCTTGGAATTGCTGGGGTTGTAGCGAAAAAAGGTCTTAAAATGACAACCTCACTAATTGATGTTGATTTACCTTTCTTTTTCATGTCAATGGCAGCATTTGGATATTTTGCACTCGATGCTGCAATATCAACCACTGAAGGGATTGCTCTTCTACTCTTCTTTGTTATTTTTGTTATCTACAACATTAAATCTGAACCTGAAATTTCTGACAAAGACGAAATGCGAGATATCAAGAAAAATAATCCGATTAAACATAATGCAAAATCATTATTAAAATATATTGGAATTATTATTGCCAGTATTGGAGTATTAGCATTATCAGCTAAATATTTGATTGATAGTATTTTGATGCTTTCAGAGCTCTTGAATATTTCTTCATCAACACTAACTATTACCGTTGTAGCCTTTGGAACCTCATTACCTGAAATTCTAACGTCGGTTGCGGCTGTACGTCGAGGAAATCATGGAATGGCCATTGGTAATGTATTAGGTTCAAACACCTTTAATTTACTGTTAATTGCTGGTATTCCAGCCTTGATCACACCTCTTGCGATTGCACCAGCAACTTTTGCAATCGGATTGCCATTTTTGGTGATTGCGACCTTTATTGCCATCTTTGTTATGTTTGATAACCGTATTCGTCCGTGGGAAGGAGTTGGAATGTTATTTTTCTATTTGGTCTTTATTGGGAAAATAACAGGTTTAATGTAATATCTATAAACTAAAAATCACCTTTGAGGTGATTTTTATAATGATAAAATAAATTTCTCTAAATCAATATCTAATGTCGAATAAGTATCACGGTTATGAAACATGTATACAAAATCTTTTGACATACGGTGGATTTCTTCGACCGTAAATTTCTGAGCATAGGCAAGATTTTTTTTATATACAAAAGGGTTCATACCTGGATTCACCGAAGAATTTTTAACCAGTGCAAGATTTTTTATCTGCCAAAAAAGAATTCCATGGATTTCTTCAGGGCTCCCTTTTTTTACTGCTTGCTGAAATAGTAGCCAAAGATTCTTTTTATCACGTGCTCCTAAGGCATCGGTGAGCGAGAACATATTAAATTCTTGTTTTTTAATTTTCTCCTCTTTTCCAAAATCTTGAATTGTGGCATTATTACTCTCGAAATTTTTCGTAATTGGTTTTGTGACCGTCGCTTCTGAAAAGATAAAAATGTTCTCTGATTCAGAATATTCGGGAAGGATTTTTTTAATATCAACAGCCCGCGCCAAATCATGAATGATATATAACTCCTTATCGCCAAATAATCCAGTTTGTACCGAAACAAGCTTTTCTATATCAGTATTCTGAATATCATTGTCGTAAATATGTTGAGGCACAAGTGATAATTCCTGCACTAGATTTCGAATATACTCTTTACGTTCTTCAGATTTTCCATGAAGGAGGTATAACATACTTGTATTATAC
>JALEGN010000016.1 GCA_022763365.1 Minisyncoccota bacterium
CATCTAGAAAAAATTCTCAATAATGATCCTGAATTTGATATCACCTATCTGCAACCTGACAGCCACATCATTGAGTCAGTCGAGGCAGCTATTGAAATTCTTAAAAAAAGAAATAATCCTGAAACAAAATCTGAGAAAGGTGGATTTAAATTAAAACCAATATTTGAAGAACTCGGCGGTATGATTACCTACGATGAAATTAAATGTGCCCTTCTCTTCCTTGAATAAATAAAAAGAACCTTTAAAGGTTCTTTTTATTTAGAAGATGCCAAGTTCTTGAAGGTTTTCAAGACTTTCTCGCAAGCCTGGCTCGGATAATACTTCTATTGATGAACCATCTCCATTACCACTGAAGGCACCAAAGGCCCCATTCACCATATTCATAATTCGAGGAAGGAAAATGATTGTTGCAACAAGTGGTAGGATAAATAACACGAAATTAACAACACCTGTCCAAAAAATATATTTACGTGTTTTCTCAACTGATTTATAGATTTGAGTGAGAGCCTGCTGTTGAGCATTCAGCTGGTCTTGCAGTGATTGATAGTGTTGTTTGTTCTCTGGTTCCATGGCTACAGTATACGACAAAATAAGGGATTTTTGATATAAAAACCCTTGGTTCCCACATCGCTCGGAGAATATAAAAGAGCATTAGTAAAATGCCCTTTTGTATTCCTCCTCACTTGTGGTAATAAAAACCATGACATGTACACGGTTTTTTATTGATTATCGTTAGTCTTTTTACCTTCTCCTAACCCAACGGTTGAGATTTTAAATAATTTATACAGTGGTTCGGTACCAAATACAGCCGTTGCTAATAAATGAGCTGCAAGTAAAAGACCAATAATAGCCAGTGTTGATTTAATTCCAGGATTGTTAAAATAAATATATGACAACACGAAGGCTAGGTCGGTTCGAATCACTGCATCAATATTTCCTACATTTTTTTTCATACTCTTTTAGTATAGCAAAAATAAAAAACCAAAGCTTGGTTTTTTATTTTTAAAAAAGTTTACGAGCAACAATACGCGACCCTCCAACCTTCTCTATCGTTGGAATCGGAACTTCTCCTCGTCCAGTTCCACGCCTAATTTCATCACGCCCTTTTCGAGAACGAGATCGATTATTACGACGATTTTGTGATTCTTTATATTTTCGTGATGATTTTTTTGATTCTGATTCTCCTGAATCATTTTCTACAGATTTTAGAAGTTCTGTAATTTCATCATGACTTTTTCCAATAGTTGATTGCTCTTTAACCTCATCGTGAAGTGCTGCAAGCATTTTCACCGCCAATGTTTCAAGGCTGTTTTTTCCTTGAACTTTTTTCAAAAGCTTTTGCATTTCAACTGTTGGGGCTTGTCCTTGAATACGTTTAATAATGTCTTGTATTTTGTCTTCAGGATTATTGGTATTTGATGGGATGGCAAAATATTTTAATTCTGACCCCATGTCTTTTTGAATGCGTTTTAATTCCCGTAGTTCATGCGGTGTTACCAAGAGCATTGCAGTACCTGATCGTTTTGCTCGTCCTGTTCGTCCAATTCGGTGAACATATGATTCAGGGTCAAGTGGAATATGATAATTGATAACATGGGTCACTCCACGAACATCAATACCACGGGCGGCAACATCAGTTGCAACAAGAATCTGAATCTTGTTTTTTCTGAAATTTTGCATGCAGGTACGCCGATCATATTGCTCCATATCACCATGAAGCGAATCAGCATTATACCCTTGCCCTTTTAAAAATTCTGAAACTCTTCCTGTTTCTCGTTTTGTTCGACAGAAAACAATAGCTTTTTTTGGATTCCCGTAATCAATCAAACGTAAGAGTGCATCATCTCGTTCATGCTCATCAACCACATAAAAGTACTGTTTGATATTATTATTGGTTACTGTTTTTTCTTGCTCAACCTTAATAAACTCAGGTTTTTTCATAAGGGTTTTTGAAAGTTCCTTAATCTCTTCCGGCATGGTTGCAGAAAACATCAAGGTTTGAGAACGTGATTCAAAATATGAGAAAATATGTCGAATGTCTTCGAGGAATCCCATGTTCAACATTTCATCAGCCTCGTCTAGTACAACCGCCTTAGGATTGATATCTATTTTTTTTCGAGAGAGGAGATCAAGAAATCTTCCTGGAGTTGCTACAATAACACCTGCATTATCAATATGTGCCAGCTGACGTTTGTATGATGTTCCTCCATAGACGGTTGCGGTTCTCACACTTAAAAGGCGTGAGAATTTATAGATCTCATCAGCTACCTGAATAGCGAGTTCTCGTGTTGGCACAATTACCACCACTTCAACATCGCCATTACATTTCATGTTCTCTAAAATTGGCAAGGCAAAAGCAGCAGTTTTACCGGTACCCGTGTGTGCCTGTCCAACGACATCTTTTCCACTAAGAACATGCGGGATGGCCTGCGCTTGGATAGGAGATGGTTCACGGAAACCAGCCTGAGCAATTGCCTTGGCAAGCTCAGGTTTAAAATTAAATTCTGTAAATTTCATTAAATTATTTCTAAATATCTTTTTAAAAAAGATATTACTTTGATAAAAACCAATTGATGAAAAGAAAAACATCCCGACCATGAGATGTGTACATCATTTGGATATCTTTACAGTATCACGAAATTGATTATTAACAAGAGAACAGCAAAGCCTCCAACAAAATAACTAAAACGTATTTTTCTGACGATACGTAGTAATATTTCGATAGTAAGAAGCCCGAAAACAAAAGCTGAAATAAGAGCCACAAAATGCTCGGTAGTAAAATTTAGAAATTCACGAGAATTCAAAATAATATTTGCCAACAATACAATAGGTATTGATAAAATAAATGATAACTCTAAAGCTTGTTCTTTCTTTATACCTAAAAGTCCCATTCCAGCAACGGTTGAACCCGACCTGGAAATACCTGGAATAGCAGCAAGACCTTGGAAAAACCCTGTTATAAGAGCCCTCTTTCCAGTCAGAGAAACTTCTTTTTGCTCTTTTTTATTTTCAGTACTATACAAAAGTACTGCAGTTATTATCAAAAAGACTGCGACAAAAATATTAATAACAACATCATTTACAAAGAAATTTTCGTAATGTTCGACAATTTTTAATAGAATCATTCCTAGTATTCCAGAAGTAATTGTTACAATAGCCAAGAAATTGATATAGTTTTTCTTTTCACTATTTAATTGGGTATATGAAAATATTTCAATGATAAGTTTTTTTACATGTTTCCAATAATATACTGTGACAGCTAATAATGTTCCTAAGTGAAGAAAAATTGCATAAGAAATTAATTCAGAAAAAGACATACCATTTGGGAAAAAATTTGTTTTTACCAAAACAATCATCGCTTCAGATGATACTGGTAACCATTCCGCAATTCCCTGAACAGCACCTAAAATAAGAGATTCAAACATAAAATTACTATAACAAAAAAGACCAGCGTGGTCTTTAATTATTAGCACAATTTACACAATACCCAGGATGGTCAACCGGTCTGGTTGGATGTGCACGACAGGTACCTTCAAAACACCAATACATTGAGCTATGACTGTCGAAATTGTCAGCCCAACTCTCTGATGGAAAATTACAATTATTTCCATTAATATCACAAAAACGAAGGCTAACTTGGATATATGAATCTGTTGGAGATTGGGTTGGGTTTGTAATATTATCCCAATCATAGACAGATCCAGGATATGGGCCGTCTGGCCACGAACCTCCACCTAGATATACCTCAAATCCTGCTGGGATATTACGACTTACATCAGCTGGGTAAGAGGCATGATCTCCAAGATAAATTTCCATAGCTTGTTGGAAAGAACGAAATTCCTGAAGTGTTCGTGCGGTGTAGGCTTTATTACGAGAATTATTTACTGCACTTAATATTAAAGCGCCTAATACACCAATAATTGCAACCACTACCAATAATTCCATTAAGGTGAATCCGCGTTTATTTTTTATATTTTTTCGTTTATACATAGTTAATTAATCCGCAATATTTTACCATTATTCATTTCATTATAACAAAAAAGCACCTTTAAAGGTGCTTTTTTAAAAATACTATTTTTGACGTTTTGTCTTTCGACGAGAAACAATAGCATTATTTGAGTATTTTTTAGATCGACGAGTTTTAACTCCGTAGGCCAATTTCCCTTGACGAGTTTTTGGTCCACGACGAAGTCCAATACCTTGTCGCCCTTCTCCACCTCCATGCGGGTGATCTACTGGGTTCATAGCTGATCCACGAACGGTAGGACGAATCCCTCGCCACCGTGATCGTCCAGCTTTTCCACCTTTAACCAATTTGTGGTCAGAGTTCGAAACTTCTCCGACACAAGCAAAACATTGATCAACAACTTTTCGAACTTCTCCTGATGGAAGTTTAATATTGGTATATCCGTTTGCATGGGCTGTAATTTGCGCGTAAGCACCAGCTGAACGTACCATTTTTGATCCTCCAAAAGGTTTTAGTTCAATATTATAAATAAATGTTCCTACTGGAATTTTATGTAGCGGTAATCGATTTCCTGCCGTTAAAGGGGCGTCTTCTGATACAAGGAATGTATCTCCAACTTTTACTCCTTTTGGCATAACAACATATCGACGTTCTCCGTCCGTATAGCAAACCAATGAAATGAATGCTGAACGGTTTGGATCGTATTCGACAGTTTCGATTTTTGCTGGGATATCAAGTTTATCGTATTTAAAGTCAATAACTCGGTATCGCCGTTTGTTTCCTCCACCCTTATGTCGTGTAGTAATTTTTCCTTGATTATTTCGCCCTTTTGATCGTTTACCTCCTGAGGTAAGTGATTTGTGTGGCTTTGATTCAGTTAATACTGATCGGTAATCAATGGTTACCATATTACGACGTGATGGTGATGTTGGTTTATATTTTTTCACAATATGTGGCAATTATCAGCTGCCATAACTATAATTAATTGAATAGACGGAAATTAAGCTAATTCAATAGTATCTCCTTTTTTCAGAGTTACCATAGCTTTTTTTGTTCCTTTTTTGTGAACTTTTCGTCCACGTCGCATTTCTTTGCGAGCTTTTTGATTAACAACATTTACTGAAATTGGTGTAACACCATATTTTTCTGTAATTGCTTTTTTAATCTGGATTTTGTTTGCTGCAGTTGCTACATCAAAGGTAAATACATTATCTGATGAGATCATGGCTGCCTTTTCAGTAACACGTGGGTTAACAATGACCCATGAAAAATCTTCTTGAGATGATTTTTCAGTTTTCTTCGAATCTTTTTTTGTTCCTAAAATTCCCATATTACTTTGTGGTTACTTTAGTTTGTAAAAATTCGACCGTTTTTTCTGGATTCGTAATAACCAAATACCGGTGATTTAATACATCAACTGGATTAAGATTATTGATATCTCGCATCGTTACATGATGAAGATTTTTTACTCCATTTTTCAGTTCTGAACTAATATCAGATGCTGTCATAAACACGTTATTGTGTTTTTTGGTGTTTAAGGTTTCAAAACCAGCAACATTTTCAAAAGCTTTAAAAGCTTCTACCATGTCTTTAGTTTTCCCTGAAACGTTTTCAAAGGTATCAACAAATAATACTTTTCCGTCGCGAACTTTTTGTGATAGTGCCACCAAAAGAGCTTTTTGACGCATTTTTTTGTTGATTTTTTGTGAGTAGTCTTTTTCAGACCGTGGTCCAAAGGTTACTCCTCCACCAACCCAAATTGGTGAACGTCGTGAACCGTGACGAGCTTGTCCGGTTCCTTTTTGTCGCCAAGGTTTTCTACCTCCTCCGCGAACTTCTGATCGGTCTTTAGTGTGAGCATTTCCTTGCCGTGCATTGGCTTGCATTGCAACAACAACTTGGTGAACTAAATCACCATTCCATTCAAGCCCGAAAATATTATCTGGAAGATCAACGGTTCGTGATTCTTTTCCTTTGTGATCGTATACTGATGTTTTCATAGTATCTCTTTTCAAGCTTATTTGGCCACGACTTCAAGAAGTGTTCCTCGTCGTCCTGGTAGCGCTCCTTTAACCAATAATTGTCCAGATGCTGCATCAACCGCTACAACCTCAAGGTTTTTTACGGTGATTCTATCTGACCCTGTTCGACCGGCCATTCGAGTCCCTTTGAATACTCGAGCTGGACCTGTTGCCCCAATAGACCCTGGACGACGTGTGTCGTGCCGGTGCCCATGTGACGTTGGTGCTCCTGAGAAGTTGTGACGTTTTACAACTCCTTGGAACCCTTTACCTTTTGAAACCCCTGAAACAGCTACGATATCCCCTGCTTCAAATATTGAAGCATCAAGTGTATCACCAATTTGTAATTCTGAAGTTTCTCCGTCTTGCAGACGGAATTCTTTAACAAAACGGAAATTTCCTTTCCCTGCAAAGTGACCTTGCTGTGCCTTGTTAATGTTTTTTTCTTTTCGTTCCCCTGAAGCGATTTGTAGTGCATTGTAACCATCAGTATCAACTGATTTAACTTGCGTTACGGTTGCTTGTGGAACTGAAATAATTGTCGCCGGAACAACAACTCCATCCTCATTGAAGAATTGAGTCATTTGCTCCTTTGTTCCTAAAATAAATTTCATATTTGTTCTCTGTTCGTGCCTAGATGTGACGTAGGTATTGGAACATCTTAATCATTGACGCAAGAAACGCCCAACGCAAAGAGAAGAATAATATCTTTTCTTTGCGTTGGGCATTTACATGCTCCAACGTTCATTGATAAACCTAATTTGTTACCACGGCACTCGGAAAATATACAAAAACTTCATTAACATGTTGTTTTAGTATATTTCTCCTCGTTGGTGGTAATAAGTGTGTTGTTGTCTTACATCATCTTTACGTCGATATCGACTCCAGATGGTAAGTTCATATTAGTGAGCGCTTCCACAACCTTAGGAGTTGGATTGAGAATATCAATCAATCGTTTGTGAACGCGTGTCTCAAACTGTTCACGTGCATCTTTATAAACAAATGATGCTCGGTTTACAGTATATTTTTTAATTTCAGTCGGAAGAGGAATTGGTCCTCGTGTTTCTGATTCGTAGGTAGCAGCAGTATCCATAATCTGTTTAACAGATTGATCTAAGATTTTGCTTTCATACGCTCGAACGCGAATACGAAGAGTACTTCCTTCCTTTTTCTGAGCTGCCATAGTGGCATTCATTATTACTTAGACCCAGCGGGCTTAAGCAACAATGCTTGTAACAACTCCAGCACCAACGGTTCGACCTCCTTCTCGAACAGCGAATCGCATGTTGTCGTTAATCGCAACAGGTACTTGTAGTTTTACTTTAAGAGTAATGGTATCTCCTGGCATTACCATTTCAGTTCCTTCTGGAAGTTCAATTTCTCCAGTTACGTCAGTTGTACGGATGTAGAACTGTGGTTTGTAACCTTTAAAGAATGGCGTGTGTCGTCCACCTTCTTCTTTCTTAAGAATGTAGATTTCAGCTTCAAATTCTGTATGTGGAGTAATTGTTCCTTTTGCAGCAAGAACTTGTCCTCGAGTAATATCTTCTTTCTTCAATCCTCGAAGAAGGATTCCTGCGTTATCTCCAGCAAGACCTTCTTGAAGTTGTTTGTTGAACATTTCAACTCCAGTAACTGTTGAAGTTGTTGTATCTTTGATACCAACGATTTCGATTTCTTCTCCAACTTTTACCTTACCTTGTTCAATTTTACCGGTAACAACAGTTCCTCGTCCTTCAATTGAGAAGATGTCTTCTACCGGCATAAGGAATGGTTTATCAAGTTCTCGAACTGGGTCTGGGAAGTATGTATCCATTGCGTCAACAAGTTCAAGTACTTTTTTCACCCATTCGTCATCAGCTGAATCTGCTTCAAGAGCTTTTAGAGCTGATCCCATAATAACTGGAGCGTTATCTCCATCAAATTCGTATTTTGTAAGAAGATCTCGTAGTTCCATTTCTACTAGTTCTACCATTTCTTCTTCACCTGCCATCATGTCCATTTTGTTAATGAATACAATTAGGTTTGGAACACCAACTTGTTTTGCAAGAAGGATGTGTTCTCGAGTTTGTGGCATTGGACCATCAGTCGCAGCACACACGATAATAGCACCGTCCATTTGAGCAGCACCAGTAATCATGTTTTTGATGTAATCAGCGTGACCTGGCGCATCGATGTGAGCGTAGTGTCGTGTATCTGATTCGTACTCGTTGTGTGAGATAGAGATAGTAATTCCTCGTTCTCGTTCTTCTGGAGCGTTATCAATTCCTGAAACGTCTCGCATTTTTACTGTTTTACCAGCAAGGTTTAATGAGTGCAGAATAGCTGCAGTCAATGTAGTTTTACCGTGGTCAACGTGACCAATAGTTCCCACGTTTACGTGAGTTTTATCTCGGTTGAATTCTGACATGTTTAATGTTTTGAATTAAAGCGTACATTACGCGACGTCTAATCATCTTGCTGCAGTAATAGTGATATAAGGCTAAATGCGCGTGCCCAATATCAATACTCTGCGATGACTATGTGTTGCATCTCGTAAGTGGTACTGAATAAATAAATTTAATGTTTTTACTACCCGATATTGAGGTAAATAAAAACCACAACAACACAAGCTGTGATACCAAATATATTAGTTTTATAGGCCTTTGTGTCAAATATTTCCTGTCACTTTTCCACAAAAAAACCCTTATTTTATAAGGGTTTTAAGGACATTTGTCTTTTATAAAGGACATTAAATTTTGTCTTTAAGGAGAGCCTTATTTTATAGGCTTGTCAGTATCTCTGGACCATTTTCTGTGATTAATACTGTATGCTCAACATGTGCACTCGCCTTTCCATCAGCAGTTGTTACGGTGTATCCATCATCCCAAAAATGAACATCTGCTGTACCTAAATTAAACATTGGCTCAATCGCAATCACCATGCCGGGTTTTAGTTTTGCACCACGACCTGGTTTCCCATAGTTTGGAACATAGGGATCTTCATGAATAGCAACACCTACCCCATGACCTGAGAGTTCACGAACATTACCATATTTTTTATTATTAAATGATTCGATAGCGTAACCAATGTCACCTACCGTGTTTCCTGGTTTCGCAGCTGCAATACCAATTTCAAGTGCTTTATAGGCATCAGCAACAAGCTGACGTTTTTCATCCGATACCTCGCCTACTATAACTGTTCGTGCTGAGTCAGTAAACATATTTTTATATTTCAGACCTAAATCAATTGAAACTAAATCACGGTCTTGAATGATTATTTCATCAGTTGGAATACCGTGGACAATTACGTCATTAATTGAGACACACAAACTTGCTGGGTAGAGCGGATAGGTATGATCCGGCTGATAGTTTAAAAAAGCTGGAATAGCCCCTGCCGCACGCACTAATTCATCTGCCTTGTTATTCAATTCCATCGCGCTTAGGCCTGGTCGAATATATTCTTCAAGTTGGTTCAGAATTTTGGCGTGAATTTTTCCGGCTTCACGCAATATTTCAATCTGCTGTGGAGTTTTAATAATGATTGCCATAGCCGTATCCTATCAAATTAAACAAAATAAAAAAGAAGTTAAAACCTCTTTTTTATAATTAAAACTGATCAAGCGAAACAACATACGTTAACTCAGCAGTATTATTTGGTTTATTAGTATAGCGAATCTTTCCACAATCTTGGTCACTTTGCCCATCAATTAATAAATCAACAGCTTCTACGTCATCTCGAGGTACTGACTGCAGGAAAAGATTAACTCCACGATAGACTGGTCCTGAACCGCCACAACTCGTACTCGTATCACCATCATTATCAAATTGATATTGACCTTGAGTAAAATAATTATCTGGAGATGTTTTAAACCAGTTAGAAAAACTTCCCATTGGCTGTCCTTCTGGAATTGAAATAATATATTCAATCGTAGGATTATTTCCAGGAGCATTAATTTCTGCTTCAGTCCACCATTCACTTCGATTTTCATCAAAATAAGTATAGGCAAGTGCTTTTTCTACCTGTTGCAATTGAGCAGCTAGGTTGGCTGCTTTTGCTTTTTGCCTAGCAGAACCTACTGCTACCAAAATAATGGTGGCTAAAACTCCAATGATTGCAATAACAACAAGGAGTTCTATTAAGGTAAAACCTTTTTTAGTCTGATTCATAAAAATAGTATAGCAAAAAAGACCATTATGGTCTTTTTAAGAAATAATAGTACCTTCAAAATCTTTATTCAAAAGGTAATTTTCAAGGTTTTCAATTGAGGCTCCCAAAATAGCAACTGTAATACCAGCGCGTTGT
Source organism: Minisyncoccota bacterium (assembly GCA_022763365.1). GTDB lineage: Bacteria > Patescibacteriota > Minisyncoccia > Phycocordibacterales > UBA1006 > UBA1006. Next base: position 10,273 of record JALEGN010000016.1, read on the forward strand.
GCTTTTTCTGAAGCCACTGGATCAAAAGGTGCTGACATTCCAGGAGTCCATTCTTTAGGTATAAGATTTCGATATTCATCCCATGAAAGTTTGTCATAGCGGATGGCATTTGGATTAATACGTGGATCTTCGCTGTAGACATGTGTTGTATTTGAAAAGTTAATAATCCTTGTAGCACCTGAAATTTCAGCCATTTCAACAGCATCAGTATCTGATGAGCAACCAGGTTGCCAGGCTCCTACAATAACTAACTCTTCATTAATACCCTTAATGTCTTCAGGTTTAAGGATAATATTTTTGTGAATATCAAGATCAGAAAATGCCTGATACATCAATTCACAGTTTAAATGAATCGATTTAATACCCACCCAATCAAGTGATTCAGGCTCAGTAACACCTAAATCTCTTAAGGCTGATTGATAATTCCGAGCTGTTTTTCCTCCACCAACAACCAATGTTATTTGATATCCTTCCTTATTAAAGTGCTGAATCATTTGCTTTAATGATTTGATGAATGAAATATCAATAGATTCTGGAATAAGGAGTGAGCCACCCATAGCTATTACAATTGTTTCCTTGAATTTCATATATCTAACGTTCTAGTATTTCCTTAATTGACTCATGAATAGATTCAACCGCTCCTTCTCCATCAATATCGTACACCTTGTATTGTTCTTTCTCTCTTAGGAGTTCAAGTGATGGGAGAACTTTTTCATTGTAAAAAGTAATTCTATTTTCAACAGCCTCCATATCAATATCATCCGTTCGGCCACGTTCTGCCATACGTCTCCTGACCTCAGCTTCTGAAACTTCAATATGTAGAACCACGACATCGTGTGCTCGATTATAATAATCTAAGGCTCGATCAAGGGTGTCTACTTGATGTAGGGTTCGCGGGTAACCATCGAGAATAAGAACCTGTTCTGGATCATCAAGATTTTGAACCAAATCACCAACCAATAACCAATCAGTTAGAAAATCTGGTACCAATTGACCTTTTTTTAAAATTTCGCGCAAGCGATCTGAAGTATAACCATCACCTTTGACCATTTGCCTGAAGAGATGTCCTGATTCAAAATGATAGACTTCTTTATCTACTGAAATAAGTTGTTTTTTAAGTAATTCAATCTGGGTTCCTTTACCAGATCCTGATCGTCCCATGACGATAATCGTTTTTGGTGCGTTCATGCCAAAGGCAGTATAACAAAGTTAAAACCAAATACAAAAAAAGAGCATCATGATGCTCTTTTTTTGTGGATAGTCTGTGACTATTCAGCTGATTCCCCTTCTTTGTTTGGCTCGTTAATGCGAACATTAACGCGAGCTTGGGTTTTCATTCCAGCAACACGAACGAGTGTTCGGATAGCTTTTGCGGTTGCACCTTGTCGCCCAATTACTTGCCCCATGTCATCTGGGTTTACATCAAGGGTCAATAATACTCCCATGTCATCTACCGTTTTTGTTACGGCGACGTCATCAGGATTTTCTACAATTCCTTTTACAATATATTCAAGGAAATCTTGTGGTTCTGTCATAATTTCAATCTGTGTTTAATTAATTAAATAGTGTTACGTAACAACAATACAAAATGTAATGTGTTACAAATATTATAACTTTTTGTAACTCTTTTTTGCAAATAAAAAACCCTTTCGGGTTTTTTATCAAAAGAATTACCACGCAAAGTGTGCAAATGCCTTGTTGGCTTCTGCCATTTTGTGTACGTTTTCTTTTTTCTTTACTGCTTCACCTTCTCCGGCTGCAGCTAACAGGAGTTCATCTGCAAGAAATACTTTCATTTCTTTACCTTTTTTAGAACGAGCCCCGTTAATGATCCATCGCATAGCAAGTGCTAGTTGACGTTCTGGACGAACGGGTACTGGAACTTGGTAATTTGCACCTCCGACTCGACGTGATCGAACTTCGGTAGATGGACCTGCATTTTTCAATGCGGCTTCAAAAACTTCTAATGGTTCTTTGTCAGTTTCTTTTTCCTTAATAATATCAAATGCTCCATACACGATTTTTCGTGCGGTTTCTTTTTTACCGTCTAACATAATGTTATTGATAAATTTTGATACTGTAAATGAATTATATACTGAATCCGGCTGTGGTTGCCGTCTGTTTTTTACTGGTCTTCGCATAATACTTTAATTATTCACCCTTAGGCTTCTTAACTCCGTATCGTGAACGTGATTTCTTTCGCCCATCTACACCAGTTGCATCGAGAACTCCTCGTACAACCGTATATCGAACTCCAATCAAGTCCTTAACACGCCCTCCTCGTAGTAATACTACTGAGTGCTCTTGTAGTGAGTGTCCCATTCCTGGAATATAGGCAGTAACCTCCATTCCGTTCGTTAGACGCACACGAGCAATCTTTCGGAGCGCTGAGTTTGGCTTTTTAGGTGTCATTGTTGTTACCTTAGTACACACTCCACGTTTAAATGGTGATGGGTATTTTGTCGGTCGGTTTTGTAGTGAGTTGAACCCACGACGTAGTGCAACCGCTTTTGGTTTTGAGGTAACCTTTTTGCGACCCTTTTTAATAAGTTGATTAATTCTTGCCATAAATAAAATGTATAAAAACAGCTCTGATACAGAGCCATTCATATGCTTAGGACATTACTATAAAATCTATAATTTGCAACACCTAAACTAATATATTATAAAGCCCAAGAATAATTGGTGAAATAAACTGCCAACCATACACCACAAAGATAATTAATATAATAAATGAATACCTTCTTAAGAAATCTTTAATGTGATTAAATCTGCTTGGTAACAGCGCATAAAGTATGTGATGTCCATCAAGAGGCGGAATAGGTACCAAATTAAAGACCGCAAGAGCAATATTCGTAATAATAACGCTGGTAATGAAAAATAAAGCACCTGCTGAAAAACTAAATAATTGTAAGGTAATCGCTCCAACTATTGCAATAGCAATATTAGTCAGAGGTCCTGCAATAGCGACTATAGCACCTCCCCATTTAGGGTTTTTCATATTATAAGGATTAAAGGGTACAGGTTTTGCCCATCCTAAAACAAATGGTGCGCCTGAAACAATCAAAAGAAAAGGTAAAATAACTGAACCTAGCCAGTCTAAATGAACAAGCGGATTTAATGATAATCGGCCCTGTAATCTGGCCGTTGGGTCGCCTAACTTATCAGCGGCATAACCATGAGCAATCTCATGTAAGACGACCGATATAATCAGTACAACTACGAAAATAATGTTTTGAATATTCATGTTTCAAGTATAGTAACCCTTCGGCTCTTCGCAAGTCAGAAATCACTTGCATTGGAAAAAAGTTCTGTTAATATCAAGAACGTTATAAGCGGGTCACCTATTATATGTAAGAGGCCTGTAATCAATAAAAGTATTATGTCACGAACATGTCCAATAACAGGAAAAGGATCACAAGTTGGTGGAGGTTACAGTAACCGAACCCGTGCGACCGAGTTTAACCCAACAGGTAAACGCAGACGTTTTCCTAACCTACAGAAAAAACGAATTTACGTTCCAGAACTTGATCAAACCTTCGTAATGAAAATCTCAACCGAAGCAATCAAGAATATCAAAAAGAACGGAGCATACAAAACCTTGAAAAAAGCAGGGATTGTAAAATAGAACACTTTTGGTGTTCTATTTTACATTAAAGATAATTTCCTCACCATTGCTTTCAAAAATTATATCTCCCTCATTACAAGTTTCTAAAATTTCTACCTTGTTTTGAAGTAAAGTGGTTAAGACACCAATGTGCGGATGACCAAAACGATTATTACAGCTGGCTGAAATAGTAGCATATTGTGGTTCTACCACTTCAACAAATGAATTCAAAGTTGAGGTCTGTGAACCATGATGTCCTACTTTTAAAATATCTGACTTTAACTGATCACTATAGACCTCAACTAAATCTGATTCGTTTAATTTTGTCGCATCGCCCATTAATAATATAGAAGTATCATAATAATGAAGATGTGCCACGATAGAATATTCATTGGCATCAAATGACTCAATATTATCGTGAGGACTATAGATGTCTATATACACACCTGGTTCTATATGAACACGTTGTCCTGCTGCCCCTTCATAGACCATAACCTCTTGGTCAGAAATTTCCTCGGCTATCGCAGCATACAGAGGAATGCCTGCCAATAATCCAGAATGCATAAATTCTTGTACCTCGAATTCTTTTAAGACTGATAATGTACCGCCAATATGATCAAAATCAGGATGCGTCAGAATAAGAAAATCAATTACCTTTCGTGAATCTGAGACATATTCTGAAAGATGGGTTCCAATGTTATTTTTAGGTCCTGTATCAATAAGGATATTTTTACCGAGCGGTGTTTGGATCAGGGTTGCATCACCCTGCCCAACATCAAGAAAAATTATTTTGAGCTTATCATTTCGAAAATGAACACTAAGAAATAACGAAATCGAAATGATTCCTAAAATAAGAACAATATAAAGTGTATATTTTTTAGGACTCATGATTTCCACACTATTAGTATGACATAGAAAAAAGCATTATTTAAAATGCTTTTCTATTATTGCTCTGATTTGTTCTTGAGCCGCTTCAATCTCTCCTGTTTTATTGGTAAGAATATAGTCAAATTTATTTTCGTATGAGAGTTCTTTGACAAAACGATCTTTGCGCATTTGTATTTGCTCTTCAGTTTCGGTACCTCGATTTCTTAAGCGTGTTAATAGTGCCTCAACAGACTCTGGTTTGATAAAAACAACGTAGGCTTCATCTCCATATTGCTTTTTAATATTCAGGGCCCCAACGACATCAATATCAAAGATTGCAATGTTATTTTTATCAGTAATTTTTTCTACCTCATTTCTCAAGGTTCCATAGAATCTTCCTTCATAGACCTCTTCCCATTCAATAAATTCATCATTAGAAATTTTTTGATGAAAATCTTCTTTGCTTAAAAAATGATAATCAACCTCATCTGTTTCTCCCACACGTGGTTCACGTGTTGTAGCTGAGATTGAAAAATTGAAAAAATCATACTCTTCAAGAAGCATATGCGCCAAGGTTGATTTTCCAACACCAGACGGTCCCGCAAAAACAATTATTTTTTTATTTTGGCTGTTCATGAAAATATCCTAACACAAAGAACTCGACAACTCTAGAATATTGACAAAATATATTTATATGATATATTAGTATTAATTGAATATTCGGCAGTGTCCCTGGTGCAGACTGAAGATGATAGCCTTCAAAGAAGTTCGATTCTTCTTATTGCCACTTACCTCTCTATATTTTGGAGAGGTTTTTTATTTTTTGAATCCAAAGAAAAATAAAGAGATACCCAAGAAAGAGAAATATACTATGAAATGGTGGAACGGTAATTGTAGCAAATGGAATTTGTGAAAATAGTTCAACAACAAGTAATTGGTATTCTAATAATATTTTTGTAATAAAAGCGAATGGAAAACCTAGGAATGGTAAAAATATATACAAAACGCTTCCAATAAAACCAAAGAGCATCGCCCATGGTACCGCAAACAATACCAACACATTTACCAAAGGCGAAACAATAGAAAAATCCCCTATCTGATACAGCAGTAATGGTAAAACCATAATTTGTGCCGCAATAGTTGCAACGGCAGATTCTTGAATTGCAAATATTTTTGGCAACCTCTTAAATTTCTCTTCAAGCCAAGGACTTAAAACGATCAAACCATAGGTCGCTAAAAATGATAATTGAAATGAAATATCGAAAAACAGAATTTTCGGATTCATAATTACCATCATTAATCCTGCGATAAATAAGGCACGTTCAATAACAAAGGGTCTTGAAAGGACATTTGCCAACACAATAAACAAAGCCATAATTGATGCCCGCACCACTGTTGGACCTGCACCGACCAACAAAGCAAAGCTGATGATTCCTAGTACAGCGAAAATAGCTCTAATATTTTTAGGCAAAAATACCAAAGTCCGCATAAAGATATTAATAACAATACTAACGTTATAACCCGAAAGAACCACAATATGCATCAAACCTACGATTCTAAATTTTTCTTCTAATTCTTTTCCTAAGGCGTCTTCTTCACCAAAAAGGATTCCTGCTAATAATCCTGATTCAGGAGATGGAATAATCCGATAAATACTGTTTAAGAAACTTTTCTTGAAACGATATAAAGAACGTATGATTGAATCCCTACCCTCATCAACAATAGATGTTTCAGCAAATGACATCGTATAATACACATCATCTTTTTCTAGATAACGATCATAATTAAAGATACGTCCCGTATCCGTAATAAATGAACTTGGTTTTTCAAGAACACCTACAGTTTTGACTTTCATACCATATTCATAACCTGAATAGGTATCTGTCTTAATAAGAACTCGTGAGTCTACCGCTATTTCATTTTCACTTTGATACAAATTCTCTACATCTAAAATGAATGAAGTATATGATTCATTAACAATAGGATACGAGTCTATAAAACCTTCAATTTCAATCATTTCTTCTTCATCAACAAAGACATCAAAAATATATTTTTCAGACGTTTCAATCGAATATGAAAAATGGAATATGCCCAGTCCAAAACCAAGACATGCAACAGCTACAAAAATTAATTTCCGTGAAATTAATGAAGATATTATCGAAATACCCAAAAATATAAGAGCAATTATTACCAGCTTGATGTCAGGAAATAACGCTGAATGAAAAACGATAGCCATTAAATATGCCACAGAAAGATAACTTAGTATCTTGACCAACATACTTATAATTGTACTATAAATACTAAGAACAAACCTTCAAAAATAAAATAAATTAATGAATCCATTAAACCCTACTTTTGCTGTATTTCAATCTATATTGGAATCAGATTATCTTAAAGAACGTATTCGTTATCTGAGTAACACCTATGTTCCTTACATGCTCAAACTATTAGATTATTTACCTGATGATGCTACCGACTTAACAGAAGAAATCATTAAAGAATTTAATGTTCCAACAAGATTGGCTAAAGGGAGAAAAGACATTATTCCAAGAACGAAAGAAATTCTCAACGAGCTACATGAGTTATTTTTTATTAATGAAATAACTTGTGAGCGACTCAAAAAGGTTGAAAAAGAACTTGGCGAAAATAAATATCAATTTGGAAACCAAGCTAGACAACCTTTGAAGATTATCGAAAATCATGACTTTAAAGAATACTCTTTAAAGAAAAGTATTCAAGAGTTGAATACTCTTGGACCATCTATTGAAAATGCACAAAAAATGCTTAAAATTATTCTTGTTCGATAATTGATTTTTGAACAATAATTTATATAATGAACATCTAACTTAAAATTTAATACAGCCTATGAACAAAACAAAAATCATTAACGCAACCTACTTACACCTTTTTAGAAAAGAACAAAAAGCATACGAGAGGTTCAAAGGAGTTATGGGAAGTGATTCTACATCAAGAAGAGCTAGAGATCATGAATACTCCAACTATCTTGCAAAAAAAGCGAAACGATTAGAGTACCGTGCAAACAACAAAAAAATAGTACGTAAAGAACTATTCGAAGAAAAATTAGTTCTTAATTAAAAACCTCCATACGGAGGATTTTTTATTACATGAATGCTTTTATTTTTTGAGCAATTATTTCAAAGTCTTTTTCAGTGCCATCATTATCAATCTGTGGACGAAGATGTACATGAGCATGAGGAACCTCTTCTCCATGCACTAACATCAGAATCATATCAATATCAAATGCTTTTTGTAATACCCGTGCCATCTTTCTAACGAGCTTAAAATAATCATCATATCGATCAACATCCCATACCCACAAGGTTTCTTGTTTAGGAATAACCAAGGTGTGACCCGGATTTTTAGGGAATGCATCAAGGAACACAAGAAAATGATCATCTTCATACAAGATATGAGCCGGGATTTCTCTATCAATAATTTTTTTAAAAATGGTTTTTTCTGACATAGGTATAGTGTATCACCATTATAAAAAAACAACCTAGCATAGCTAGGTTTAGTCTTATTGATTTTCAACAATCAATTCAGCAGTTCTGAATACAATTTCTTGTTTTGTTGGCCACCACGGCATTGATTTTTGATACATTGTGTTTAGTTTTTTAAGAGCTTTTTTTGTATTGAAATTACCTTTCTCAGTTCTCTTTTTTTGTATAAGCCTATTAAGCTTATTAAACATTTTTTGCTGGTTAGCATTATCATGATCATGTTCTTTCTGAGTCATGAAAATAGATTCAACAGCTCTCATCCTTGAGCGTTCTTTTCGGTCACCAAGAGAAGATGTTAAGTAATCAGAATTGGATTCTGCTAATACCTCTCCGAGTTTTTTAAAGTCTAAATTCTTTTTCACCTGCTCACGTTTACTAGGGCTTGGAGGCATCTTACCAACATAAGGCTTTGTATCAATATCAGGCCATCTACCACCATAATCAGCTCTCGCTTTTTTAGAAATTTCAGTCATTGGTTATTTTATTTTTAATTAAACGTTTCTATTTATAGTATGCAAAGAATAAAAAATATCAAATATTTTTTGCGTGGTACAATATTTATATGACAGATTACACTCATGCTGATGCCATTGATACGAATCATGAGCTCCTTAAACACTATTCACCTCTTCTAGCGCAGTTGTTAGTAAATAGAGGACTTGATACACAAGAAAAAGCAGAGGCTTTTATTAATCCTGATTATTCAGATAATCATAATCCTTTTTTATTACATAACCTTACAGAAGGGATTGATCGACTGCATGCAGCAATCAAAAATAATGAAAAAATTACTATTTATGCTGACTATGATGCTGATGGTATTCCTGGAGCGGTTATCCTCTCCTCATTACTAGACAAAATAAAATATGATAACTATGACGTATATATTCCTCATCGGCATAACGAAGGGTATGGTATTCATATCGAAGCCTTAGAAAAAATTAAAGAAAATGGAACAACTTTAATTATTACCATTGACGTTGGTATTACCGCACATGAAGCGGCTGATTGGTGCAAAAATAATGATATAGACCTCATTATTACTGACCACCACCTCCCTCTTGTGAGTGGGGATGGAACTGAGAATCTTCCTGAGGCACTTTACCTCATTAACCCAAAACAATCAGAATGCTCTTATCCTGATCCTATGCTCTGTGGTTGCGGTGTTATCTATAAATTCATTCAAGGATTTTTAGAGCTCTACCGAGATGAATTTAACGTACATGAAGGCTGGGAAAAATGGCTTCTTGATATGGTTGGAATCTCAACGATATCTGATCTTGTTCCTTTGCAGAATGAAAATCGTATTTTTGCAAAATATGGCATGCAGGTTATTAAAAAAACTAAACGTCCAGGACTAAAAAAACTCTTATGGGATGCCGGTATTACGACAAAGTTCATGACCGCTGAAGACATTGCTTTTGGTATTAGTCCAAAAATAAACGCTGCCTCACGTATGAGTCACCCAGAAGATGCCTACAATACCTTTATGGCTAAAAATGATGCTGAGGCAACTGACCGTGTTAAACACCTCATTGGATTGAATAACAATCGGAAGAAACTTGTTGCTCAAACAATGAAACAAGCCTACAAGAAACTTGGTAATAGAGATATCAAAGATCTCTTAGTTATTGGTTCGCCCGATTGGTCAGCTGGTATTTTAGGGCTTATCGCATCAAAATTAGTTGAGAAATATAAAATACCCGTATTTGTTTGGAGTGAAGAACATGGAGAAATTAAAGGATCATGCCGAAGCTATGATGGGCACCATCTGGTTAATATTATGTCTTCAGCAGAGCCTGAAACCTTTATTGGTTTTGGAGGTCATGCCGAAGCTGGTGGGTTTAGTTGCCAAAAAAATGAAATTCATTTTTTGGAAGAGCGTTTAAAAAAAGGATTTGAAAAAGTCCAAAAAACTACTCCTGAAAAAGAAACTCTATCTCAAGTCATTGATACCGAATTATCTTTAGATGATGTAACTATTGAAACCATCACTGATCTTAAAAAACTGGCTCCTTTTGGTATGGCAAATGAAAAACCTCTTTTTATTTTCAAGAATATTATTCCTGAACATGTTGGGCAATTTGGAAAAACTCAGGAACATATCGAAATCCTCTTTAAAAATTCTCAAGGTAAAAAAGTTCGCGCTATTAATTTTTTCAAAACACCTGAAGACTATACAAAAATTCCTACTGAACAAAAACCATGTTCAGTTATTGGACATATTGAATATTCAGTATTTATGGGAAAACATGAAGTCAGAATTAAACTTATTGATGTAATATAAATGTCTGTGGAAAAGTTCTATCTTTTCAAATTTCAAAGAAATATACTTAAAGAGAATATTCAACAATTAAAACCTGTGTCATGAAAAAGAAGAAATTTAAAAAGGCTTTTGGATGTAGATTATTCAAATCCTATGGTAAAAACCTTGCTATCGTAAAACTTCGAAATGGCACCTATGCTGTTTTGAAATATATTCGTGGTAATTGGAAATTAGGTACACTCAAGTTCCGTAATAAGAAAACTGATGATATTCTTGAAGTAAATGTATTCAACGACGAACCAATTTTGGAAAATCATACGCTTCGTATTGGTGAGAGACTATTAAGTCTAAGAAACCTTAGTTTCAAAGATATTGTTATTTACACTGATGCGATACTACGCGGTCACATCAGAAAAGACTACATCAAAAAAATGCCAGCTTTTTAGCTGGTATTTTCTTTATAGAATCTTGCAGATTTAGCTCTTCCCCATTATCATATTTGTATATGTTGAACTATAACGAAATTAAAGAACGAAAATATATTCTCTTAGACGATGAACCATACGAAGTAATTTCATCGCACGTTGCTCGAAAACAAGCTAACAAACCAGTTAATAAAACAAAGCTAAAATCATTAACTAATGGGCGGGTTGTTGAACACACCTTTCATATGTCAGATAAAGTTCACGAGGCTGATATGTCAAAGGTGAATTATATTTACATTTACAACAAAGGTGATGAATTCTGGTTCCATGCCGAAGGTGACAAATCAAATCGATTCCCTATTGACGCAGAAACTATTGGTGATGCTAAAGATTACATCCTTGAAGGTGATAGTGTTGAATTCTCTATCTTTACCAATGATGACGATGAAGAGCGTATTACCGGTGTTAACCTCCCATTAAAAATGGAACTTGAGGTCAAAGATGCTCCACCAGCCGTTAAAGGTAATACCGCACAAGGTGGTGATAAAATTGTAACCACAGTCACTGGTTTACGGGTTACTGCACCAATGTTTATTAATCCAGGAGATGTGATTGCGGTTAGTACTGTTGATGGTTCGTATTCTGAACGAGTTTCGAAAGCATAACAAAAACCACCTAGATTTAGGTGGTTTTTGTTATAGCAAATTATGATCGGATATATGGAAGTAGTCCCATAAACCGTGCACGTTTGATAGCAGTACCTAATTGTCGCTGCATCTTTGCAGATGTTCCTGTTCGCTTTCGCCCCATGATTCGAGCGTTTGGTGTAAGGAATTTTTTGATCAACTCAGTATCTTTGTAATCAATGTGCTTGATGTTGTTTTGCTTGAAGTAGCAGTGTTGTTTCATACAAGTTTAGATTATTGAATAAATTTTAAAATATAAATTAGAAAGGAATATCTTCTGGATTAATGTCTTCTTCCGGATACTCAATCGTATCTACATCTGGAGTAGTATCTGGTGCCGAAACTGGATTTTCAGATTGCGGTGCCATATTACCAACGCCCTGTGATCGAGAACCAAATTGTACACGATCAGCAACAATTTCAGTACGGTACATTTTTTTCCCTGTTCCCGCATCATCCCAAGACTGGGTTTGCAATCGTCCTTCTACCATCGCCTGAGATCCCTTTTTCAAATATTGAGCTGATGTTTCAGCCTGGCGACCAAAAACGACAATATTATGATAATCAACTGCTTCCTTTTTGGCTCCAGCTGCATCTTTCCATACGCGATTTGTTGCGAGTGAGAAATTTGCAATTTTCATTCCTGACGGAAGTGTTTTTAATTCTGGATCACGGGTAAGGTTTCCAATGATGGTTGCTTTGTTTAAATACATGATTGTGTAAGAAGATTAATGGTTAAGATAGCTATAGTATAGCATTCTTGGATAAGAAATTACTCTTTTCCTCCGTCTAATTCAGCCTGAAGCTGCTCAAGTTCATCCCATTTTCCATGCTTTGCAAGCGTAGCTTGTTTTGACCATGTTTTTGGATCGTGACTTGAAAGTCCTGCATCAGCAAGATAATCTCGAAGGTCTCCTACTTTTGATGACGATAGGTCAGCATAGGTATGAATGCCTTTTGAATTAAAGAGTTCAGCAATTTTTGGGCCAATTCCTTCAATTTTTGTTAAATCATCTGAAATTGATTGTGCAGGTGCTTCGGTTGATTCAGAAGATTCTGATTCGTCTTCTTCTGATTCATCAGCATCGTCTTCGTATTCTTCGTCTTCGTATTCTTCGTTAACTCCTTTAGCCAATCGATATGGTTGGTCTGAAGTTAGAAGGTTTTCTCGTTCGGTTTTGATCATAATTGATCGAATAAGAGATGCACCTGATTCTACTTCTTCGGTTAATGCTTCAACGACATCTGGTGTTACATCAAATTTAATCCATCCAAAGTATGCCTGAGTATAGGTATGTTTTTTGTTATTAATAACTTTGGTCATTTCATAGGCAAGGTCAATCAGTGCTGGTTGTCCTTCTGAAATCACAATACCTTTGTGTTTAGTAATAAGAGCCACTAGCGCGTCGCGCTCGTTTCCTAGGTCCCCTTCGTTCACGCTTGGCATCAGAAGATACCCTAATTCGTAAACGCGTGGCTCTGGTGTGTATACACCTTCTTGAGAACCAGTGTCTGTATTATTTTTCATACGCTCTTTATACTACGTATATTAGTAAAAATAGCAACAAAAAAGCACCCTTTGGGTGCATTAAGATTCCATAACTGGTCTTCGATATTGGTATTGTGACCGAGACCGCGGTTGTCTGATATGATAAGGTATTTTTCTTCCTAAATTCTTAGCTATAAGAGAGTTCCTGTGGCTAATTATAGGATTGAGAAAATTTTTCTTTTTCTTGCGAGAGAAAAAATATTTAACTTTTGGAATTCCGATTCGCTCTGGGCGAATTGCATAGATTGAATAGTTAATCTCATTCTCGAGAGATGAGATTTCTTCTTCAAGATCATGCTGGATACCCATGACAACTTGTCCTAAGGTGGTTGAAGCATGAGCAAGCTCTGCTGCAAGAGTACCTACAGCTAAACTACTACAGCCGATGAAAATAATATTTTTCATAAATTTCTTTTATTTTGGTTTTTCTTATCTTACCATTATTACTTGAAAAAACAAAAAAATATTTTATGATAAAATATAAATAGTACATTTATGAATTTACATTTTTATCCTGAAAAACAAACACTTATATTGGGTGTAGAAGAAATCTCTATACCTGAACAAATTCAGCGTTTTGCAAATAAAGACAATCTCATTAAAAAATCAGAGTTCCATATTACTCTGGTTGGAAATCGAACGGGTGAAATTATTCTTGAAAAGATAGCAGAATCTAATATTGCAATCGAAAAGCTTTTAAATCTTGGAAAGAAATACAATTGGGATTTTAGCTACATTGATAAATATTATTATATGCAGAAAGATTATGATGATCATACACGTCATTCCATAATTCAACCCATCACTTTGCCAGATTTAGAGAAATTTTATGATGATTTAGAACAGGTATATGGCCTCAGCTTTAGTCGCCCTTACCCTCATATCACTTACTTTGCAAAAGGTGATAAAAACCAAGGTATTGGGATATATTCTCATACAGATTTTGAAAAATTTAAAAAACAACAATTGTAATATAAAACTATACCAACTGGTATAGTTTTTTTGCATTTGCTATGATTTGCCCTGCCATTTCATCTTCGGGAACTTTTTTAATTTTAGCTATCTTACGGAGGACATACCTTACATGCGATGGTTCATTTCGTTCACCACGGTATGGATGTGGAGTAACATAAGGCGCATCAGTTTCAGAAAGAATTTTAGTCATAGGAACATGTTTTACTAATTTTTCATATACGCCAGCAAAAGTTACAACACCAGTGAAGGAAATATAAAAACCTAATTCAATAAATTCATCAATAATCTCTTTAGTTCCAGCAAAAAAATGTGCCTGACCACGTAAATTCCCTTTCTCACAGTATTCTCTCAAAATTACTAAGACATCTTCGTAGGCATCCATAGAACCTTCTGACGGACGCACATGCAGCATTAACGGAAGATCCAGCTCAAGCGCTAACTCAATTTGCTGCCTAAAGGCTTTTTCTTGGGCTTCTTTGGTATCTTTGTCATTTCGATAATAATCAAGTCCACATTCACCAATTCCGACAACCTTTTTTGAAGAAAGTGCGAGTTCTTTATAATAATCATAATTAAAGACTTCTCCTCGAGAAGTAAATTCATCACCTTCATCACCAACCTCGTCATGATTATGAAAATGTTTACTGGTATGGATAGGATGGAGGCCTACCATTGCATACAAATGATCATGATTATTTGCCAACTGTACTCCTAAAGCTGAGGTATCTTTTTGGGTACCAATATTAATAACCATAACATCATCATTTTTTGTACGCTCAATTACCTGATTTCTGTCTTCGTCATAAATAACAAAATTCATGTGAGCATGCGTATCAATATATTTCATATCACTAGTCTACATAGACACATAAAAAAAGCGACTTAGGAGTCGCTTTTTAATTGCTTTGTAAGATATCGTGCCCTATCTTGGGCTTCTTGTAGGGTAATTTTCTGCTTAAATCTCTTAATGGATATTGAAATTTTATTTACAAATGTTCCCTGTACCGTTATTTGGTTAATAATCCATTCTTGTACTTTTTGGGAATTTTTCTCAAGCGTACGTGCAAGAGATCCATCATCAAGAAGCCAATGCTCTGATTTTTTAATCTCTTTTTTCATAACAAATAAGCTTTGTAACCATTATATCATTAAAAACCTAGTTTTTTTGATTTAATATCTTTCAAGATTTGTTTATATAATTTTTCGATTCTCGTATAGGCTTTTATATTAAGCTCTGAAAAATTATGAAATCCAGGTGAGGCATTTAATTCTAGGAAATACCACATATTCTTCTTTGGTTTTTTGGTAATATCTCCTTTCACCATAAGATCAACACCACAAAGGCGAAGACCTAAATCAGCTGCCGCTTTAATAGCTGCTGTTTTATAATCATCATGAATAATGTCGCTGACATCTTCTGCATAACCACCAGCTGAGAGATTAGCATTGTCGAGCAGGCAGACTCTCTCACCTCGCTCTGGAATAGTTTTCAATGATTTTTTTTGTCGCTTAAGAACTGATTTTATTTTTTGGATATCAAGGGCGAATTTTCTACTTGAGTCTTGGTATTCTACAATTCTCTCATCTAAGAGTTCTTGAATATTTGAACCTCCATCACCTGTTACGGTTAATGGCATTCTCCTGTAGGCCGAAATAAATTTGTTGTTATAGACCAAGATACGGTAATCATCTCCTGTGAAGAATTTTTGAACAAGAACCTTGTCATAATTTTTAAAGAGTTTAAAAAGTGCTTTCTTCAAAGATTTTTCATCATCGACACGTTCTACACCATTTCCCTGTAATCCTTCATTTGGTTTAACAATCAGTGGATATGAGAGTTTATTTCCAAATTGAATTGCCTCGACAATACCCTTATCAATACCATTATCCGCACAGTAATCTTCAGAATAAAAAACATCACTTTTGATAATTGGGTATTTATTCTTTTTAAGAAAGGCATCAGTATAATGTTTATTCCCCGCAAGCATATACGGACCTATTCGATTCACACGAATATCACCTCGCGTAATATAATGTTTGACTCCATTATCAAACTCAATACAACCAAAATCACCTTTTTTCCAATCAAGATGAAGTCGGTAATTAAACTCTGTTTTGAGTTTTTTTAAGATTTGCATATTAAAAGTAATGCGTTTTTTCATACCGCGAAATCATAACAAAAAAAGCACCTATTTACTAGTGCTTATGAATCCATGCGTACGAACAAAGGTTGTTCTGGGATTTTTACCTCTGTTAAACAATTTTGAATTGTTGCAGCGGTTTCTGGCATCACTGGATAGAGGCTGATTGCCAGACGAGATAATTCAGTTGCGAGGTGTTTTAAATCTCGGTGTGCTGTTTCAGGATCTTCTTTAATTTTTTTAAAGGGTTTATGTTCAGCAATAAATTGATCCATATCTCCAATCAATCGCCAAATTTCATCCATCATTTTATTAAAATCTCGTTCTTTTTCGATAGTCGATGAGTGAAAAGATAATACTGGTTCATGGTCAAAATTAATATCAGAAATATCTACTTCATAACTGGTAATCATTTTCATAAGACGTTGAACAAGATTCCCTAAACCATTAGCCAAGTTTGCATTGTAGGCTTCGTGGAATTTTTCCATCGTCATATCTGAATCCTCAAAGGAGTTCATATGCCTGAGTAAATAATACCGCAAGGCCTCAGCTCCATATTTTTCAACAATGTCATATGGATCAATAACATTCCCTAACGATTTAGACATTTTCTGTCCTCCTGAATTAATAAACCCATTAATGATAATTTGATGGCTGTTAGGCAATCCAGCTGCATGGAGCATGGATTGCCACATGGCTGATTGCTGGCGCAGATTATCTTTCCCGGCATATTGAATAGGTTTCCCTTCTATCCAGAATTTCTCAAAGGTATCAAGGTCGCCATCCCATCCTAAGGTTGAAATGTAATTCACTAAGGCATCAAACCATACGTACATAACATGCTCATCATCTCCTGGCACCGGGATACCCCATGGCATTTTTGTTTTTAATCGTGAGATAGAAAAATCTTGTAATCCACCATCAACGAATGATTTTATTTCGTTAAATCTAAAATCAGGTACCACAAAATCAGGACGTTCTTTATATAATTCTTTGAGGAAATTTTCACACTTAGAGAATTTAAAGAAGTAGTTTTCTTCATCAATTATTTCAATTTCTCGATTTGGATGAATAGGACATTTTCCATCAACTAATTCTGAATCTGTTTTATACAGTTCACAACCTACACAATATTTTGCTTGGTACGATTTTTTGTAAATATAACCGTTATCATTACATCGCTGCCAAAATGATTGAGCTGCCTTGATATGATGTTCATCGGTTGTCCGAATAAAATGAATATCTTCTTTGAGATGAAGTAATTCAATAAGACCCTTAAAGTCTTCAGCGTAAGGATCAACGTATGATTGTGGGTCAAGATTTGCTGCTTGAGCGTTTTCATAAATTTTTACCCCGTGTTCATCAGTTCCTGTATTAAAAAACACCTCATGTCCTGACAGAGTGTAGTAACGAGCCAAAGCATCAGCTCGAATAATTTCCATAGCAAAACCAACATGTGGTTTTGAATTTACATACGGTAGCGTTGTTGTTATATATTGTGGTGTTTTCATACTATTTTTCTCTTGGTTTTGGAACAATAACGGTTACTTCTTCATGCTCAATAAGTGGTTCTCGTTGTTTTGATTTCACTTTTTCTGATTCTGCAATAATTTCCATAGCAAAGAGTGCTAGTGGTATTGCAAGTACTAGTCCATATAATCCAAATAATTTAGTTCCAATGAATACTGAAATAATAACCAACAATGATGGAACCCCTGTTAATTTATTTACAATCAATGGAGCAAGAACAAGATCAAGAATCTGTTGCAAAATAACATAGAAAGCAATAATTCCAAGACCCATCCAAATACCACCTTGTGCTGCTCCAAGTGCTGCAGCTGGCAAGAGTGCTAAGAAAATACCATAAGGAACTAATCCAAAAACTCCCGCTAAGAGCGCTAAAATAAAGGCATAGGGTACGCCAAAGAGTGCAAGTCCTCCATAGGTAAGCACCGTAAGGATCAAAGCAATAATAAGCTGACCTCTAAACCATGAACCTACTTTACGTTGAACGCGATGCCAAAGAGAAACAACAGCTTCTTCATACTTTAAAGGTGTGAAAATACGCAACATGGAATCAATTCCTTTTTCTTGAACACTTAGGTAAAAAGAAACCACAAAAATAATGAGTAAATTAAGAACTCCTCCGAAAAAACTAAGTGCTGATGTTTGAAATTGTTCACGAATTTCTTCGTTTTGTAATTGTTCTAATACATTACCAATACTTGCTGAATCAAGATTTGTATTTATTTGTGAAAATAATGTATTTGATTCGATAAAGGTTTGTAATTCTGGATACACCAATGCTAAATCAGCAATTTCTCGAGCTAGTACCGGAATAACGAAAAGGAAGGTAATTCCAAATACTAATATTGCCAATACATAAAAAATAACGACAGCTGGGACCCGAGGGATTTTATATTTTTTAACGGTCTGAACAAAATCTTCAATAAAAGTTGAAAAGATTAACCCTGCCCCAAGAACAAGTAAAAAATCTCCAATCGTCCATAAGGCATAAATTAAAATACCAATAAGAGCGACTTCAAAAAGATTATGTTTATCAAAATGAATACGTACATCTTTCATATCTTTATAGTATCACAGCGTAGATTAATAGTAAGAAAAAAACCATCAATAATGATGGTTATATATTTATACGAAGATTTGGAGGTAACACCTCAATAGAAAATGCACCGGCGCTATGATATAAACTATTTGCTAGCCAGCTTCTTCCAAGATATCGGAGTTCTTTATTATCATTTAGATAAATAACAATATCAGATTTCGAATCCTTACTAGAAGGTACTGGTAGTGCATACAAAATCTCAAAAGCTTTTGTGGCTGATCGTACAAGATCTTTTTTCTTAAAAGGTTTTAAGAGGTTCGTTCGTGTTTCTGAGCCTGTAGTACAAATACTTTTTCTTGTACTTTTAGTAAGAATTTTGATTTTTTTATCAGCACTATCAAGAATATTAATAAATTCTAAAGTATGATGTTGATTCTGTCTTGTATCAAAAGCTTCTTTAGTATTGATATAATTCATTTGTTTTTATTTTTAATTATTTTAGGTATTTATTTAGAATAAATCAAATATTATATTTCGTATTTCAATAATGCTACAATACCAATATGGAATTTATTGAACTCTTAACAATGCTGGTTGCTATTATTTTTGCTTCAAAAGTTATTGCGAAAATTACTGGAACCGTAGACATTCTTTGGTATATTCTCCTTGGTCTGGTAGGAACACAGTATGTGTTTCATATTGATAGTGGATTGTTGGATAATTGGGCTACCTTAGGAGTTATTTTTATTATGTTCTACGCAGGTTGGCGGGAAGATTTACTTTCATTTATTGGCGGTATTTGGAAACATAAATGGGTTGCCTTAACTGGTGCCATTGGACCCTTCCTCGGTGGATTATTAGCCTATTACCTCTTAAATTTTTCAACTACGGAAGCCATTGTTGCTGGATTTGTGTTCACCTCAACAGCGATTCCCTATACGATTGGTGTCTTGAGGAGTTTAGGACTTGAAAAAACCAAGGCTGCCAAAGCTGCAACCTCAGCATCAGTGGCTGATAATTTTCTCTCTATTTTATTAGCCGTAGGAATTCTACCAGCCTATGCTCTTTTAATTACCTCTAAAGGTGGTGATGTATCATTTGCTGAAATTTGGATTGATTTAGCGAAACAAGTTGGGCTCATTATTGGAGCCTTTGGAATCTTTGGGCTTCTTGGACTTCTTATTCTTCCTGATGCGCGAATGCATATGCGTATGAATGTGCCGAATTTTATGCAACGTGATGGTATTTTAGCCCGCATTACCTACATGGTATATAAATTACGTAAAGCACCAGGATTTTATGAGGTATCAAAAGCAATGGCAAACCTTCGGATTGGTATCCCCATGACTCTTTTGTTGATTTTTTCACTAGCATGGCTGGCTCATCATATGGGTCTGCACCCTGCTATTACTGCCTACCTGACCGGACTCATTCTCCACGTTGAGATGTATCATGAGACAGAAGTAAGCGATGTTACTCATGAAGAAACACCAATTACCTATAAAAACCTTGGGGTATTCTTCTATTTTGTTCAAGAATGGATAGGTCCTATTTTCTTTATCCACCTTGGTTCACAATTAGTAGCGGATTGGTCGCAGGCTGGTCATATTATTGTCTATGGAATTATTGCAGGAGTTATGGTTGCCTTCTTCCAGTTTTGGTCTGCATATTTTGCCGGCATTAAAACCTCCGGATTACCAGAACATGAAGCAACACTCCTTGGTCTTGGAATGCTGCCGTACGATATTGTTGCCTTTGTTGTTCTTGGGATTGCAACCGATACCGGACTCATCAGCGCTGAAGGTAATTTTGTTATCACGGTGATTATTACTATCTTAGTGATTAATATTTTAACCTCAGTTATGATGTTCTGGTATAAACCTCAATACCTCAGGCAACAAGCCTATCTAGAAAGTCAAAACAAAAAAACCACTACCTTATAGTGGTTTTTTTAGTGCTGTTTTAAATGATCTTATTTCTTTTTGCGCATGAGGACCAACAATGGCAAGGTGAAGTAGTTCATTTTTACAATATTTACGAGTCACACGTTTGATATCAGCAGCAGTAACAGCATTAATTTCCTTAATCAATTCTTTTAAAGATACTAGTGGCCGTTCCTGTAATAATCGATAGCCATAAAAATGAGATTGAGCACTCGTAGATTCCATACTCATAATCAAATTACCAGTTAAATATTTCTGAGTCTTCTTAAGTTCTTTCTCTGAAATACCATTTTCTTTAATATCCACTAAAATACCCACGACATGAGAAAGTACTTCAGAGACTCTATTTGAATCAAGTCCTGAAGAAATACGTAATGAACCGCTATCAGTATGCATATAATGATAAGCAGAAATATAATACCCTGCCCCTAATTCTTCTCGGACTTTTTCAAAGAGCCTAGATGACATACCACCACCGAGTGCGACTGCCAGAAATGAAAGTGCTGGATAGTCTTTGTGGTTATTACCAACTGTTGGAAAACCAAGAACAAGGTGAGATTGTTCAGTTTTTTTAGTAATAACCTTTATCGCTGATTTTTTAGTAATTTTGGTTTTTTTCTTCTTTGTTTTTGAACTCTTTGTAGTATCTGAAAATTTTTCAGCCACTGTTTGAAAAATTTCTTTGGCTAATATATCACCAGCAACAATCACTACAGTATTTTCAGGAATGTAATATTTTTGGTGATACTGCACGAAATCCTCTTGGTTGAATTTAAGAATATTTTCCTTTGGACCTAATATCGTGCGTCCTGCCGGCTGATCACCGTAGAGTATTTCATCAAAAGTATCAGCTGCTACTGAACTTGGATCATCATTGTACATATTTATCTCGCCAATAATGACACCTTTTTCTCGTTCAATTTCTGGTTGTGGAAACGAAGGATTTTGGAAAATATCAAGTGCAACAGCGAGTGTTTTTTTCCAATATCGTCTTGCTGATTTAACATGATAACCCGTAATTTCATCATCAGTAAAAGCATTTGTACGACAACCTAAACCATCGAGAAAATGCATGATCTCTCGCCCTGAACGATTATCAGTTCCCTTGAAACACATATGCTCAAGAAAATGGGAAATACCATTCATTTCTTTCGTTTCATATTGGCTTCCTGTTTTAACTAAAACCTCTACAAGAACAGATTTCCCAGAATGAGGTAAAGCAATAATCCGGAGTCCATTTGGAAGTGTTTTAATTTTTGGTTTTTTCATAAATAGTTGGAATAGCCATAAAAAGTATGAATATAAAGGTAAAAGTGACAGACATTAGCACAACAGGTTTATGTAGTGCTGGTTGCAATACAGCTTCATGTACCGTCATAAAGAGATTATTTGGGTCACGTACAACATCCCAAGTATTAAAACGAATATATCTTCCTAAATAGATACCAAATCCTGAAAGAACACCAATAATACATATAAACCAATATCCCCAATTCATATGTTTTTTAATAAGGTGACTTGTTCCAATCCACGAAACCATTCCAGCAATCGTATATAAGAAAATCATTATTCCGTCATACCAAAGAATTGATCGCGGCCCAACATCAGCCAGGTGGATAAAGTCTGTCACAATATAAGGAGAATTCGGTAAAAACCCAAGCCATAAGATAAAGGCTAAAAGTTTTACATAAACATTTTTAACGTACATAAACAACCATGCAAAAAAGATAGGCACCAACGCCAAGAAAAGATTCCAATTCAGCCAGGCATAGGATAAATTATCCGCTAAGCCAAGGCGACCAATATTTAATACCATCGCTCCTAGAGAAAAGAGTCCGACAATATAGAGTAGACGTTTCATGGTCATGATACTTTTATTGTACATAATTCATGAACTCTTCCAATAAAAAACACCGATGTGGTGTTTTTTATAAAGATAATTTTTCCTTGAAGTAATTCTTTAATTCATCAATGGAAATGCGTTCTTGTTCTGCAGTGTCACGGTGACGGATTGATACGGTCGCAAAGTCCGCGTGGTCTTCATCTAAGGTATCGTAATCAACAACGACACAAAATGGTGTTCCAATTTCATCTTGTCTACGGTAACGTTTTCCGACATTTCCATTATCATCCCAAGCTACATTACCAAACTCAGCCTTAAGGATGCCAAATACCTCATTAGCCTTTTCTACAATATGCTCTTTGTTTTTTACTAAAGGTGACACGGCAATTTTATAGGGTGCCACATTTGGTTTCAAAGCAAGGTATGAACGAGTATTTCCATCAACTTCATCCTCAGTATAGGCAGAAGTTAAGATAGCTAAAATTGTTCGATCTAATCCCATTGATGGTTCAATGACATGGGGTACAAAGGTTTCACCTCTGTGTGGGTCGGTATATTGTAATTTTGCCTTGGCATATTCGGCATGCTTTTTAAGGTCATAATCACCACGATAGGCTAAACCAAAGAGTTCTTTTTGACCAAAAGAATAGTCAAACTCAAAATCAATGGTGCGTTCTGAATAATGTGCTCGGTCTTCTTCTCCAATTTCTACCTCATACAATTTATTCATATCAATACCAATCATTTCCGACCACTCGTTCATTTCTTCTCTCCAGTAATCAAATTGGTTTTTCCAATCATCTGGATGGATGAAATATTCAATTTCCATTTGCTCTAATTCACGTAGTCTGAAAATAAAGTTTCTTGGCGTAATTTCATTTCGATAGGCTTTCCCTATCTGTGCAACTCCAAAAGGAAGCTTTGGATGCATTGAATCCATAATATTTTTATAATTTACAAAAATCCCTTGAGCTGTTTCTGGACGTAAGTAGGCAGTAGATGATGAATCAGATGATGAACCTAATTGGGTTTTGAGCATAAGATTAAATTCTCGCACGTCGCCTAATTTATTCCCTTCCGGAGAGAGAATGTTATTGTCTTTCAGAGCTTGCGACATTTCATCTATACTCATCCCTTCAGGATTAATACCAGCATCTTCCAAAAGATGATCAGCTCGATATTCTTTTTCAGTTTTAACATCATCAACCAAAGGATCAGAAAATCCACCTACATGACCTGATGCAGTGAGAGCTTTTTCACCCATAATAATTGCTGAGTCCAAGAGGTAGGTATCTCGCCTCTCTTCAACAAATTTCTTAATCCAGAGATTTTTAATATTATTCTTTAACAGTGAACCAAGCGGCCCATAATCATAGATACCTGAGAGTCCTCCATAAAGTTCTCCAGCCTGAAAAATGAAACCTCGGTTTTTACACAGTGAGATAATTTTTTCCATCAATTGTTCATCAGTATTCATAAAAACAGTGTACCTGAAGCAATAAAATATTCAAAAATAAGTTGATACCAAATAAAAAAACAGGAAGTTTCCTGTTTTTTATTATTGGACTACCCGACCATCAGCTCCTACCGCTCGTCTATTTTCTAAGCGATTAAAGAGTGGTGTTTTTCGGAAATTTAATTCAGTTTCTGTGAAGGTATCTTCACCACTTAAAATAATATCTCCAGTCAAAGCAAAATCTTCATCAAGTTGTGTAATCGATGGGGTCACACGAATTTGGAGCGATACTTGCCTCGGTTGACTCGTTCCAACTCCTAGACCAGAACGCAGGTCACCTAATCGCCACACCAATTCTCGTGTCGTATTATCAAATGAAACATTCGTACGCTCTACTGATGGTGCTATAACATTGAGCCATTCAACATAGGGTGGCAGGAAGGTTGAAAGTTCAGCTCCACTTACCGCATTTGAAGAATTGGTAATTTCAAAGACCATGGTATAAGTTGTCGTTTCGTTTACCTTTGGTGGCATTGGTCCTTGGTTCCTGAATGGACCTTCGTAATAAAGTGTTTTTGGAATAACTGAAATGTCAGAATTCGCAAGAACACGATGGCGTGCTACAGCAAAAGCTTCTTCTTTTTGACCATTGCTGGCAGTTCCTTCGACATCAACAGTAATTTCTGCAAAAGGGTTACTGAGGACACCACTAGCGCCAACAAGTTCTTTCCCTCCAATCGTAAACCTGAAATCTCCTTCTTCTCCTGGTTCGAGTAATGCTAATCGTTCATTTGTTGTTTGATCAAAAACAATAGTTTGATTACTTGAATTATAGAACCCGTTTTGTAGATTCACCTGACTTGGATCATATAAGTCACCATCAAGATTTACTGTGAGTACAACATTTCTTAAATCAGTTTCTAAGGTATTCTTGTAATTAATTCGAATATCTAAATCATCACCTCCGCGAATACTACTTTGGTCTGAAGCATCACTATTAACCACAATCGATGATTCAATAAATGATTTTTGTACATCAATAGTATGGATAATTGAATTAAATACGGTTTCAAATTCATTTTTATTAAATTGATTTTGTTTACCATACTCAAAATTAAATGATTGACCCTGACCTTCTAAGGCTGCAAGGCGACCAATAATTTCAATACTTTGAACATCATCACCAATATTATCAAAATACCAAGTATTATTATTAAAGTTTGGTAAGAGACTTGAGCTCACATATTCAAATCCTCGTGGGTAATCAATTTTTAACAGCGTATCGTTAATCTGTTGGTTAGAGTTTGATGAAACATCTACACGTAAGGCAACATCTTGATTACGGACAATCGTATCAGGAGCGATCACTGAAATTTGCGTTGGTGTTGATCGAATAATAACCTGATGAGTTCCTTGTTTTACGAAAATAGAACTTGAACCTTCGATACGATACTCTAGAGTTGCTTCAATTTCCCTAATATCTCCTTCTTGACCAAAAAGTGTAGCGTCAAATTCTTCCGTCACACGTCCCTGAGGATCAATATCCTGGAGTGACCGGCGTAAGAAAACCCTCTCTGCATCAACACCAGAATCTTTAGGATAGGAAATAACAAGGTCTGGCAATTGTAAGGCTTGTTCGTTAAAATTTTGAACACGGACTTGTAACTCGAGCTCTTCTCCACCATCAACAAATGGTTGACCTAAAATCTCAAGAGCAATTAATTCTTCTGATACGGTTGTTTGCCCTTCATATAAAGTAACTCCTGCAACCGCAAGGGTCGCAAAGAAAAAGATAAGCACCGCAAAGAATATTTTTTTAAATAGTGACGTTGGAAGATTATATTTACTTCGCTCTTTTAAAAGACGTTCATACTCATCATCAGTAAAATCTTTTTCAAGTTCAATCTTTCGATCATGTATTTTACGTCGGTCACGTTGTCCATGATCTTTATTTGGGTCATAAAGATCACGCTCAAGTTTCTCAATACGTTCATCTGGTTTTTTAGGAGTAATATCGTCTTTCATACTTCTAGTATAAAACAAAGCACAAAAGGTGGCTAATGATTTTTAGAGTTGTGTATCGCTCAGGCGTTGGTTAATTTTTGCAATAAGCTTTTTCTTATTTTTTGTAATAAACATAAAAAAAACATTATTAAAATATTCTATAGATTCAAGAAATGGTTCATTTCCTTCCCAATATCCTAAACTAGATAAAATACGAATCGTAAAAATAATTTCAATGAACTCAGTATTGTTTTCAGTGATTTGATCATAGTGATCAAAAAGATATTCAATATTTTGCCAAATTTCTTCATGAGGTTCTTCACCACTACAGAGGCGATTAATGAGCGAGCTAAATTTAGCGAGGATACTAAACCAATGGCTTTCAGTAAATGACAATGAGGAAGTATTTTCATGAATACCTGTAACTCGCCAAATATCTCTACCCTGAACAAGATCAACGGTTACCAATGAATAGAGATTCGTATGAAATCTCATTTTTGATTTTAATTCACGTACTGATTGTAACGAGCAATAGATTAAACCAAATTTTTGAGTATATAGAACAATCAATTTATTTGATTCACGCATATTTTTAGTTTTTAAAATTACCGCATCAGTTTGATAAATAGCGTGTGACATACATCTAGTATACGTTAGTCATTATTCAGTACAATTTGCCAAAATACACAAAAATGTTATTGTGAAAATTAAGTTTAATTTAAAATAAGAATATGAATAATTTCGAAGTAATTGTATGCCGTATGCTTAAAGGCGATGAAGAACTTAGAGCCTCGGTGGTAGAAAGAACAACTGACGGGAAGCTCGTGAATGAATTAGGATTTGTACGCGAAGACTGTCCCGAAAAACTAGCCGATAAAGTACTTTCTCTTGGTTCTCTCGAAGGAATGAATTATAGAACCAGAAACGAGGGTGTCCGCATCAAAAAAAGCAAATCAACAGGAAATATCAGTCTTTCAAAGTCTTCATGTGGCAAAATGAGTAGATATCAATTTGATACCTTTACTCATTCACTTCGACAAAAGATGCAACTAGCATCTGTGTAATTAACAAAAGCGACCTTTCGGTCGCCTTTTTTATTTTTCTATAACTATAACAAATACTAAATCTTCAATAGTGATTTCTTCTCCTTCAATTTCTGTAAAATTAAATTCTTTAATTCCTGCGGTAGATTTAATTTCATCACTAAATGTTTTAACCAATGACTGACCTTCAGGTGAAGTTTGAACAATCAAATTAATTTCATCTTGTGGTTCAAGCCCTGATTTTTTACGTAGTGACTGAATTTGCCTGAGTAATTCACGCATATTCCCTTCAGCCTGTAATTCATCAGTAATAGTCGTATCAAGAGCAAGTTCTCCATCAATTAATTCTTTCACATTTAATTCATCGGTAATAAGTGTGTGACATGATTCATCAATATCAGTTAGTGAAGCAGTAAATGATTGAAGTGGTTGTCGAACCTTGATTTTCGCTTCGGATCGTAATTGCAGTCCTTCAGAAATAAGATCACGTACTAATTGCATCATCGTTATGATTTTCTCATTAACTTCTTTAGATTCAGGCCAAGCAGATAGATGAACAGATTCTTTCATATCATTAGTTCTGATGGCTTGCCAAATTTCTTCAGCGATGAATGGTGTAAATGGTGCGATAATTTTGGCTGTTTCAAGGAGCACGTATTGTGTCGTCCCCAATGCATATTTCTTATCTAGAGCATCATCACCTTTGTATCGATCTCGTGAACGACGTACATACCAAGTTGAGAAATCATCAACAAAATCAAAGATTGGACGTGCCGCTCGATCAAGTTCGTATTTCTCAAGTCCATTGCGAACTTCATTTTCAAGTTCGGCAAGTCGTGCAACAATCCACTGATCAAGAATATTTTCTGAATCAACTTGTGGTCCGTGCTCTACTTCACCTTTATACATCTCATAAAGCGACAAGATATTTCGGAGTCGCCCCATCACCTTTGATGAAACCTCACGAACACCTTTTTCAGAGAAAGCAAATTCCTCTGCACGTACGACCGGCGAATTAATCATATACAATCGAATTGCATCGGCTCCGACTGAGTCAAACATATCGTATGGATCAGGGTAATTCTTGAGAGATTTTGACATCTTTTTACCATCTTCTGCCAAAATCAGACCATTCACAATGACATTTTCAAATGGTGTTTTGTCAAAAAGAGCATTTCCAATAACGGTCATTACATAAAACCATCCACGTGTCTGATCAAGCCCTTCAGCAATAAATTGTGCCGGGAAAGCATTTTCAAATGATTCTTTGTTTTCAAATGGATAGTGTTGCTGAGCGTACGGCATTGATGCTGAATCAAACCAAACATCAAAAACATCAGGAATACGTTTAAGTTCAGATTCTCCATCCTCTGACACAATTACCACCTCATCAATATAAGGACGGTGAATATCAATGACATAATCTGGACCATGTGGGAATGGTTTGAAATTAAATGGCAGAACTTTGGCATTTTTAGGCAGTCGATATTCATCCCAAAAAGCATGAGCCATTTCTGGGCGTCCGTATTTATGATTTCCAAATTCCATTGCTCGAAGAATTCCACCATGAGATACAATCAAAATCTTTTTATTGTGATACTTTTCTTCAAGTTCAAAAAGGAACTCCATTGAACGTTTATAAACATCATTAATTGACTCAGCATCATCAGAAAGTTTTAGATCAATGAAATCTTCATTACTAGCAAAATATTCTTGATTATGAGCATCTTCCCATTTTTTTCCTTCCCACTCTGAACCAAGGTTTGTTTCGGTCAATCGCTGGTCAGTAATACATTGATCATCTGAAAGACCTAAGTGTTCTTTAATAATCTGTGCTGTTTCTTGGGTCCTCTGAATTGGTGATACAAAGATATAATCAAGATCTTTTGGAATATCTTCGATAGAATCAATGACTTGTTGTCGTCCTTTTTCAGTCAATGGGTTTTCAGTACCAATATATGAATTAATAATTCCTTTAATATTTGATTCTGACTCTCCATGACGCAATCCAAAATATTGGTTACCTGAGGTTTTAATACGAGAGAGCATTTCTTCGTATGAACCAGCAACAAAAGTTTCTTCACCGTCTTGTGACTGCCAAACCGGAAGTGGTGTTCCCCAGAATCGCGATCGAGATAATGCCCAATCACGCGCTCCTTCAAGCCATTTTCCAAATCGTCCTTCTCCAACATGATCTGGTACCCAATGAACCTTGTTATTTGATTCAATCAGTTGATCTTTAATTTGTGGGACATCTACATACCACGAGGTCGTTGCGTAATTCAACAATGGTGTATCACAACGCCAACAATGTGGATAGCTGTGAACGAGCTTTTTCTTTGAGAAAAGTTTCCCATCGTGCGCGAGCCGTTTAATGATTTCAATATCAGTCGACATCAAATCATTTTTTTGTTTCACCAGCATTCCTGCAAAATCTCCTCCATCAATGGTTTCTGCAAAAACGTGTTTAAAAGCTCCTGATTTTGCTACATGCTGAATGAATGGTAAGGCCTTATCTTTACCAAGTTGCATATCATCAGACCCAAAAGCTGGCGCAATATGCACAATACCTGTTCCATCTTCGGTGGTAACAAAATCAGCAACTTGAACCTTCCATCCATTTTCTGAATTTTCTACTTCAGGATCATTTTGGTAGTAATCAAAAGGTGCGATATATGATTTCCCTTCGAGCTCTTTTCCTTTTATTTCTTCAAGGATTTCATATTCCTTTCCTTCAAATACTTTTTCAAGGAGCTCTTTTCCTACGATAAATTTCTCTCCCTCTGATGAAACTTTTACATAATCAATATCAGCCCCTACTGCTAACGCTACGTTTCCTGGTAGTGTCCATGGCGTTGTTGTCCATGCCAACATAAAGGTTCCTGGTTCGTCAGTTAATTCAAATTTTGCCGTTACTGAAATATCAGTGACGTCTTTGTATCCTTGATTTACCTCAAAGTTTGCCAGCGTCGTTTCGCATCGTGGACACAGGTGCATAGCCTTAAACCCTTCTTTGGTCAGGCCTTTTTTATGCAGCTGTCCAAATACCCACCAAATTGATTCCATGTATGACGGATTCATTGCCATGTAGGCATTACCCATATCAACAAATCGTCCTGAACGTGGGACATATCGCTTCCATTCTGATTCATAGCGTAATACCGAATTACGTGCAGCATCATTAAATTTATCAACACCGTATTCTTCGATATCTTTTTTTGTTTCTAGACCAAGTTCTTTTTCAATGAGGTTTTCAATGGGTAAACCATGACAATCCCATCCCCATTTTCGTGGAACGCGGTACCCCTGCATCGTTTTATAACGTGGAATAATATCTTTGATTGTTCCTGCAAGGAGATGCCCATAATGCGGTAATCCTGTTGCAAATGGAGGCCCATCGTAAAAGACAAAATCGCCGTTTGATGATTCTTTTTCTAAAGATTTTTCAAAGATTTTGTTTTCCTGCCAGAACGACAGAATTGATTCTTCTGATTGAGCTGTTTTCGACTTTTTATTTTCGTTTTGATTCATGATGATATTTTAACATGTTGATTAAAAAGGAGCGCCTTTCGGGCGCTCCTGAAACAATTATTATTAATTATCAAAAGAAACCCGAATACTATGCGGTTGTTTCGATAATGTTAATAATGATTGCTGTTGTTTGCATATTAATATCGTACCAAGAAGAATATTTATGTAAATAAAAAACAACTTCAAAAGTTGTTTACATTTCTTCTGGTGCTGAGATGCCTAAAATCCACAATCCATTTTTAATTACCTGTGCCGTTGCATCAGTTAAGGCTAATTTATAACCACTCGCCTGATTATCAGCATCAACAATTTTAGTATTCCCATACCAAGAATTAAATAATTGTGCGAGTTCGGTAATATACGTAACCACGTGATGTGGTGCGAGGTCTTTAAAAGCTTGTTCAACCACAATTGGATATCGATATAAATAACGTTCAATATCAGTTGTTTCCCAATCCTCTGGACGATTAGCTGAGACCTCAATTCCCTGCTCTTGTGCCTTACGTAACATTGATTGAGAGCGCGCATAGGTATATTGCAAATACGGACCTGAATCTCCTTCAAATGATAAAGAGGTATCTGGATCAAAATTAATATTTTTCCCTGCTTGAGTTCGCAATACCGCGTATTTCACCGCAGCGATTGAGATCATATCAGCTTGGTCTTGTGATAATTCTCGATCACCTGCCCTGACATATACTTCTTCATTTACGGCATCTAAAATATCAGAAACAATTGGAGTATTTCCAAGACGTGAGGACATTTTTTGCCCCTTGAACTGCATACGTCCGTGGGTTTTATGAATGGTTTTTTCTTGCCATTCTTTATGTACCTTACCTGCTGCTGTTTCTACAACCTCAAAATATGGACCTTGTTCGGAGTCAGTGATAAATATCGAAAGCTCTGGATTATAACGATCAAATTTTAATTTTAGTAATCCGGTATCTTTTGCCTCATAGGTTGGATTACCATCTTTATTAATGAACACACGTGTATGCAGTGATTTGTTCTTTTCTAAATCTTTTTCATTTGGTTCAAATATAATGGCTCCGTTCGATTCGGTATAAACTGACGGTGTGTGTTTGGTAATAATTTCTTTTCCTATTTTTCCTGCTTCTGATTCAAAAATAAACCCGTCAAATGCCGAACCAAGACGTGCTGTCATCTGGATAAAATATTCAAGGTTTAAATCTCGTCCTATTTTATAAGCTTGATGGGCTTCGGTATCTCGATGCTCGTAAATATCTTGAGTTATTTCTCGAACACGTGGTTCGATATTTTCATTATCTTTAAAAGCCTGGGTTCCCTCTGCGTAACATTTTCCAAGAAACGCCATTTTTTCAGATACCGTTTTAAACTCATTAATTTTTTCGATTCCGTATTGTAGAAACTGCCAAACCGCCTTTCCAATTCCAAGGGATACATCAGAAGGATATGAAATCATGGTTACCTCAGCACTGGTTGTCCTGCACAATCGAGTCATTGCCTCACCAACCGTATTGTTCATCATGTGCCCAATATGAAATGGTTTAAACAAATTTGGAGATGAATGCTCAACAAGTATTCTTTTACCTTCCCAAGAATCATTCCATCCATAAAAATCACCTTTTTCTTGAATTACTTTCAACTCATATGAGAAAAATTCATCTATAAGTTTGATGTTTATAAATCCTGGACCTGCGACTTCTACTGATGAAATCTCTGGCGCGGTGATTTTTTCTGATAAAGCCTCAGCAAGTTCTCGTGGATTTTTCCCTTCCTTTTTAGCCAAAACCATAGCAATATTCGTTGCAAAATCGCCATGTGACAATTCACGTGGATGTTCAATAGTAATATCTCCATCATAAGAAATATCCAATTCGACAAGAGCTGATTGAATAGATTTTTTGATTATGTCTGTAATCATCATAAACTTATTGTACATTTTTTATATAAAAGAAAAACAACGAATATTCGTTGTTAAATCTTTCCTAATTTCTTTGCGAGTTTTTGAGTCTCTGTTAAAAGATCTTTAATTTCATCAATCCCGGATTGCCAGAAATGAGGATCGGTAATGTCAATTCCAATTGAATCAAATAATTCTTGTGGTGACATACTAGTTCCAGTTGAAAAGAATTTTTTAACGGAGGCTATATATTCTGGATTCTCTTTTACCTTTGCTCGCATAGCATTAGCTAACAATAAACCGGAGGCGTATGAATAGACATAAAATGGACTTCTAAAATGACTCCAATATACCCACCAGTTTTCAGAGCCTGGATCTTGGTTAACCCTTGATCCCATATATGATTTCATATGTTTGGTAAATAATGCTCCAATTTGTTTTTTTGAAAGATACCCTTCCTTGGCAAATTCGTCATGAACATTTCGTTCAAAATTATAGGCAGCAATCTGCCTGAAGACACTTGAAATAAAAGCATCGATTCTTTTTATATTTAATAAGAATTGCTCCTTATCAGAAAGCGATTCACCAATTTCATCAAATACGTATTCTTCACAAAAGTTAGATGCAATTTCAGCAACAAACATTGGAGTATCGTAATTTATAGCAGATTCTTGTTTAGTTAGAGTTCCATGAATAGCATGACCAATTTCATGAGCCAATGTTGTTGTATCAAGGATTTGATTCGTATGATTCAGCATTACATAAACTGGATTGTCTTTACTCCAATATGAACAAAAGGCTCCACCACGTTTTCCCTTGCGAGGATAAACATCAATTTTTCCAGTATCAACCATATCTCGATAAATAGTTACAAAGCCTTCATCAACGTTTGATAATGCTGCATCAACAATACTAATAGATGTTTCGTAATCATGCTCTCCAGATAATGTCCCTACCTCGAGATTTCGTTCATGATAAGCTAGTTTATCTTGCTTAAGCACCTTTGCCTTAAATGCATAAAAATTCTTTGATACATTAAAATTATCACTTACTACCTCAGCCATCGTATCAACAATATCAAAGGTGATATCATCACTCGTGATACGTCCATGGTCAGGCCGTTCATACCCACGAAGTTCTGCATTTATTTTTGCGTTTTCCAAAATACTATTAAATTCTTTTTCTGCGATGTCTGAATGCTCTGATAAAATACCATGCATTACCTTTGCAGCGGTATTTCTAATTTTCTTTTTTGGATGATGAATCAGTGATTGAATTTCAGAAAAAGTTTGTTCTTTTTTAATAACTTTTTTCCCTTCTTCTACATATACTTCACGTGATTGTTTCGAAAGAAATTCTGAAAGCATTGATTGCCAATTACCATGAGCTACACCAGATTTTAATGAAAGAATATTTTCTTCTTTTTCTGAAAGATAAAATCGTGACTCATTAAAAAGCATTTCTAGATAGTGTTTATATTTTTTCAATTCTGGTGATTGTATAAATATTTTTTGTTGTTTTTTATCAATAGCACCAAGCTCAAGGCCGAAAAATCTAATTTCTTGGATTCGTTTTCTATAGAACTCTTCTGCTTTTTTGATTGCTTTTTGAATATCAATATTTGTTGTTTCAACATTTTTTCGTAGTGACAAATAGGTCATTTCTTTCGTTCCTAATTGTGACAATTTTTCATATTGATCAAGAGCCTTTTTAAGACTTTTTTCGTCCGTAAGAAAACTTTTATCTTTTTTCCATTTTCGCGCAAAATCAGAATATTTTTTTGCCATTAATTCTCGCTCTTTGAGAAAGGCTGAGTCATTTATTTTTTTACCCAGTGGTGATAAATCCCATGTTGTTTGTCGTTTCATATCGTCACTATACCACCGTCATTTTCAAAAACAAAAAACAGCCTAGGCTGTTTTTTTATTTCTATATCGTATTCGTTTTACTATTTCAAAGGTACAAATAGGAATAGCTGCAGCAATAATTACCACAATCCAATCCTCAGTATCGAGTGTTGTTGTTCCCAAAAATCGATTCATAAATGGAATATAGACAACTGCAAGAACTAATAAGAATGAACTTAAGATAGCAACACCATGGAAAGCGTTACGCGTAATATGATGCCATGATAATGGTTGCTCACTCTTTACTGAAAATGAATTAAAGAGTTGAGAAATAACTAAGGTTGCAAAGGCAAGTGTCTGTCCATGCATCAACACCTCATCGCTAAATTCAGTTCCCCAAGTCCATCCATCTCGAATCAAAGTATAAATAAAGGCAGCAATAACGGTAATTCCAATAACCGATCCAATCATAAATAATCTGCGTACAAATGAATGATTTAATACGCGCTCTTTTGGGTCACGTGGTTTACGCGACATGAGATCATCATCAGCAGGCTCTACCCCAAGAGCAATAGCTGGTAAAATATCTGTTCCTAAATTAATCGTCAGGATTAGAATAGCCGTTAAAATTAATGGAATACCTGAGAGAATAGAGAGGAAAATTACCACAAGCTCACCAACATTTGATGACAAAGTATAGAGCACGAATTTTTTCAAATTGTCATAAATACGTCGTCCTTCCCTGACTGCTCTAGCAATCGTTGAAAATGAATCATCTAACAGAATTAAGGTTGCCGCCTCTTTAGACACTTCAGTTCCGGTGATTCCCATAGCAACACCAATATCAGCTCGTTTTAAGGCTGGTGCATCATTCACACCATCACCGGTCATCGCTACTACCTCGCCATTGTTTTGTAGTGCCTCTACAATACGCATTTTCTGTGCTGGTAGTGAACGCGCAAATAAAACTCCGGTATTTTTATCAGAGAGTATTTTCTGTAATTTGTCATCGTCAATGGTATCAAGTTCAGATCCGGTGATGATGCGTGAATTACCTAACTCAATCAAACCAAGCTCTTCTGCAATAACACCTGCAGTGGTTCCGTAGTCTCCAGTGATAACAATTGTCCTAATGCCTGCTGATTTAGTTTCCTTGATAGCGGCTTTGACATCTTCTCGCGGTGGATCAATCATTCCGATCAATCCAGTAAAAATCAGATTAGATTCAGCTTGTTCCATGTCTTCAGGATGAGTATCGGTTGGTTTGTAAGCAGTTGCCAATACCCGCAAGGCATCAGTTGCCATTTCTTCATAGTGTCCTTGTATTTTTTTTCTGGTACCTTCATTTAATACAACTGAAGACTCTCCATCCCAATAATGAGTACAGATATCTAATACATGATCAGGACTTCCTTTTACAAAGACAAAAGACTTTTCATAGGTATCAGTCGCAATAACTGACATCCGTTTTCGTTCAGAATCAAAGGGAAACACTGATTCTTGTACATAACTGGTGGTTTCATCATCGAGCGTTTTATAAATTTTCTCTGACATCGTAAGAAGTGCAGCCTCGGTAGGATCTCCTAATATTGAATATTCGCCCGTATCATTTGTCACAAGTTTTGCCTCATTACAATAATAGGCAATATCTGCAATACGAAGGAATTCACGATAGTCTTTCATTTCATCAGCAATACCTCCATCATTTGGATTATACCCAACACCGTCGAGGTCAATGATCTGACCATCAGAGCTGACCACCTTACGTACCGTCATTTCATTTTTTGTCAGGGTCCCAGTTTTATCCGAACAAATAGTTGATACCGTTCCTAAGGTTTCAGCTGAAGAGAGTTTTTTAATAATGGCATTTTTTTTAGCGAGTACTGCTGCACCTAATGCCAAAGCAACCGTAATCGTCGTTGGTAACCCTTCAGGTACCGCCGCAATAGCAACCGATACTGCAAAGAGGAATCCTTCAACAATTACTGAAAATAATGATTCTTCTCCATTCATATTCCGAAGAACGTGAACAATCAAAATTAATAAGGAGATGGCTCCAGCCATTTTTGCTACAAAAACACCAATTGAACCAAGTTCTTTTTGAATTGGTGATTTTGATTGCTGGGTCTCGGTGCTAAGCCTTGCAATTTCCCCAAACTGGGTTGATTGACCTGTTTTCGTAATTTCCATCATTCCTGAACCACGTACCACTGAGGTTCCCATAAACACCTCGTCATCTGATGACTTTTCAACAGGTACTGATTCGCCCGTTAGTGCTGATTCTTCAATGCGAATATTATTTGCATTGACCAGTATTCCGTCAGCTGGGATTTTGTCACCTTCCCCAAGGATAACAATATCGCCAGGAACTAGATATTTCGTTTCAATCATTTGCTCCTTGCTATCGCGCAGCACACGGATACTTGGACTGATCATGTTATTTAATGCCTCAAGGGTTTTTTCTGTTCGAAACTCTTGAAAAAAACCAACCGCTCCATTTAAGAGAATAATAATTCCAATAACAATGGCTTCGGTAGGATCATGAAAGGCTGAAATAATCGCCGCAATGATCAAAATAATAATTAAAGTATCGGTAAACTGATGAAGAAAAATACTGAGCCATGATTTCTTTTTCTTCACAACAAGTTCATTTAATCCAAATTCTTGCTGTTTTAAGAGAGCTTCTTTCTGTGTTAATCCGTTCATAACTCTATTATACCCGAGAGCATAATAAAAAAACTAAAGAACACTCTTTAGTTTTATTCCATAAAAATATTTTTCATTATTTCAGGTAACTCCTTGATATCTGTATAGTCAATGAGTTCAAAATAATTATTTCCTCGAATCATAGCTGACAAGGAGTTATTTTCTTGAGCTTGGTAAAGGCATACAATTCGTTTACCGAGTGATTCTCCGAAACCAAGTTCATAACCAACACCAAGGCTGACTTGCGATACATCAGCAATAATAATATCGGATTCTCGAATCCAGTCAGTATCTTGATTATATATTTTCTGTTCACTAAATTCTGTCTGACCATCACTGGTTAATGAATCTAATCCAATATGTTCAGTGAGAACTTCGCCGTATTTTTTAAGTTCATTAATTATAAATTTATATTTTTCCTTATCAGCCCGACCTCCCCGAATAGATCCTGCAAAATAGATTTTCATATTATTTATTAAATACCCTACTAAATTTCTCCATCTTAGGAGCAATGACTATTTGGCAATAAGCCTGTTCCGGATTCTTATTAAAATAATCCTGATGTTCTTCTTCGGCTGGATAAAAATCAGTGAAAGGTTTAATTTCTGTCACAATTAGGTTTTCATAGGCGCCTGAATTATCTAATTCTTTTATTAACTCACTGATAATTGATAACTCTTCGTCATTAGAATAAAAAACAATACTGCGGTATTGCGTTCCCTTATCAGCCCCTTGTTGATTCAGTGTTGTTGGGTCATGCATCGTAAAGAAAATTTTTAATAACTCCTTCAAACTAAGAAGTGATTCGTCATAACTAATTTCCAGCACCTCAGCATGTCCCGTTCTTCCATACGCGACCTCACGATAACTGGGATTTTTTTCTTTTCCTCCGGCATAGCCAACTCTTACCATAGTTACACCAGGGACTTTTTGAAATACAGGATCGAGACACCAAAAGCATCCTCCACCTAATACTAATGTTTTCATAATTCAATTATAACAAATAAAAACTCTAGATAATCTAGAGTTTTTTTACGACCAATTTCATTTCATCGCCACGAATACTGAGGTATTCAATGCGATTGTACGAATTGGCTCCTTCATTGATAAATTGTTCATCACGAAGATCCTGTGCGTAGTGACTGTGTCCACAGACTAAAATTTGATGCGGTTCAAGGTTTTCTTTGGCATATGCTTTCATGCGACGATTTTGAGGTTTTACAAACCATCGTTGCAAATAAGCCAAGGTTTTAGGATATTTCTCAATTGAAAAACGAGTAATAAGAATAATTGGATAGATAATTTTCCAAATACCTTTAACAAACCATTTCAAAATTTTCTGAAAAATATTATTTGCTGGTGTATATAAAATAGTATCAGGACGTGGATAGATACGATGACCATGTCGAATCACGAGTTCATGTTCCCCTACAGGTAAAAAACATTCGTCACAATATGTATCAACAAAGTCATCAGTTGCCTGACGTAACTCAACAGAATCTCGATCATGGTTTCCAAAAACATAAATGACTTCTTTTGATTTTAAGAACTCAAATACTGGTGACCATCCTGAATTTCGGGTTTTAAAATAATCCCAATAATCATCAAGAAAATCTCCATTTAAAATAATGCGATCATAATTACGAAACGCTTCCAAAAAAGCGCGTTTTCTTTTTTTATTAACCCGTTCACCCAAGTGCAAATCAGAGAGGATAATAGTTGATTTCATAATGATAGTATAGCCTAAATTACAAAAGACTTTTATTGAGTCTTTATTAGAGCTGTGCTGTCGCAAATTCTGTTGTAAAAGCTCGACAGTAAATTGATACTGATTGATAGTCGTCAATATCAAAGGATGAAATATCATAGTTTTGATTTCCCATATTCCCTTTTAATGGAGCAACAATATCATGCTCTCCTTTTGGGTCATTGCCTTTATTTAGGGTAACGAATAAATCAGGTCCATTCGTTACAGAAAAATTCTCAAAACGAAGGAAGGTTTGATTACCATCTTTGATGACTTTTAATTCACCTTCACCTTGATGACGAGCATCAGCACCAACAAAACTACCTCGCGTTTCAACCGTCATTTCTAGTTGCATTTCTATCATTGGCTCTGTTACCTCAACATCAGCCCCAACTATAATATCGTCCATCATTTCACCTTGATCATTTGTAGAGATAGGATCAATGAGCACCGTGGGATTTTCTCCTTCAGTGGTGTATGGAACATCTTCATTCACCGTTTCGTTAATAAATAATGGTGACCCTAGATGCCACAGCACACCAAGGCCAGTAATTACTAATAGTAAAATAATTATTTTTTTCATATAACCCAGTGTATCAAAAAAGACCTTAAAGAAGGTCTTGTAGTTGTGCATAAATATCTTCATGGATATCTTCAATTGAACGCATTGTTTCATTTGGCGCACAGTCAATTTGTATCCAGTGATTATTTTCGGCAATCATTTTTAATCCAGACTGTTTAGCGTCCTCTAAATGCTGAGGATCATCTTCATGCTGGTCACCTTTACCGCCAAGATACTCTTTTGATTCTTTGTTTCCTTTTTGAATAAGGAGTTTCTGAGTCACAGAAATAGGTACATTAAGATAGAGGATCAGGTCAGGCCTTGGAATACCCATGATTTCATGCTCCATGGTATCGAGCCAATTCATAAACTCCTTACGCTCTTCCTGATTATGTATTTTCCCACCTTGATGGATTTGATTTGAAGAAACATAACGATCAAGAATAACAATATTTCCTTCATCAAGCCATTGTTTGATAGTAGATGCTGATTCTTGACGATCTGCAGCATATACAATCGAAGCGATTTTCGGGTGCGTATTTTTCCAATCACCGTATTCGCCCCGTAATGCTTCTCCTATGAATTTTCCGAAAAAATTATCATAATAACGAGGAAAATCTAATGATTCCACTTTATAATTTTCTTGTTTTAGACGCTCTTTAAGTTTTTTAACTTGTGTTGCCTTACCTGAACCATCAGTTCCGTCTATGACTATGAGTTTTCCTTTTTTTGACATAATTTTTAACTTTAGTTTTTTTAACTATATAAGATTATAACATTTTGTACATGATATAATTAAGTCATGGATATGTTTGAAAAAATTGTTGCCTGGAATCAGGAACGAGGATTAATCGAAAAAGGTTTTAACCATGAAAAAGAGGCATCATTTATTATTGAAGAATTACTAGAAAGTACTGGTGTGATCGAAAGTGAAG
Source organism: Minisyncoccota bacterium (assembly GCA_022763365.1). Taxonomy (GTDB): domain Bacteria; phylum Patescibacteriota; class Minisyncoccia; order Phycocordibacterales; family UBA1006; genus UBA1006. The sequence goes on from JALEGN010000016.1 coordinate 50,378, forward strand.
AAGCTCGAGAAGAATCTGAAGAAATTTCGGAAAAAGTAATTACTCACACCCCATTAGATAAAACAATAATCGTTGATGCTTTGGCAGATATTATCGTTTACGCAACGGGTGGCATTGCAAAACTTGGCTACAATCCATCAAAGGTTATGGATGAGGTTTATAAAGAAATTAATTCGCGTACTGGAAAACTCATTGATGGAAAATTCGTTAAAGATCCTAATGTAAAAAAATATGAAGCAGATTTTACAATCTGTAAATACTAAATTTATTGACTGAACTTTTATAAATTTTATTATTAAATTAAATCAATACTTTAATATTATGTTACACAACACAGATAAATTAAATCCCTTTGATCTTTCTTATCATGAGTTATTAAAGCTCATTCAGGATACAGGGACTTTTAAAGAAGACCGTACAGGAACCGGTACTCAAAGCCGTTTTGGGCATCAAATGAGATTTGATCTTTCAAAAGGCTTTCCTATTCTTACTACTAAAAAGGTCCATTTAAAGTCAATCATTTATGAGTTATTATGGCTCATTAAAGGAGATACTAATGTTAAGTATCTTCAAGAAAACGGTGTACGCATCTGGAACGAATGGGCAGACGAAAATGGTGATCTTGGGCCAGTATATGGTGAACAGTGGAGAAACTGGAATGGAGACGGAATTGATCAACTAAAGGGAGCAATAAATGATCTTAAAACCAATCCACATTCACGGCGTATTATGGTAAGCGCTTGGAATCCAAGTGTTATGCCAGACACCTCAGTATCATTTTCTGAAAACGTTGCTAATGGTAAAGCGGCCTTACCGCCATGCCACGCCTTCTTTCAATTTTGGGTGGGAGATGGAAAACTATCTTGCCAACTCTATCAACGAAGTGCAGATGTATTCTTAGGAGTACCTTTTAATATTGCATCCTATGCTTTATTAACCATGATGATGGCGCAAGTGTGTGGATACGAGTATGGTGAGTTTATTCATACTTTTGGTGATGTTCATATTTACAATAATCATCGAGATCAAATTAATGAGCAGTTATCCCGCGATTCAAAAGGGTCTATTCCACAGATGAAATTGAATCCTGAAATTAATGATATTGAAGACTTCGGTTATGACGACTTTGAGCTCGTTGGTTACGATCCACATCCCGTAATAAAAGGAGAAGTTTCAATATAAAATCAAATAATTAGGTACCCCTTGGGTAAGGTTATATACCTTACCAATCAGAGAGTTTCATCTTTTCAATATTGATGAACACGGAACCACTAAAACAAGTTGGTACCTAAAAGCACTGCCCAAGGCAGTGCTTTTTCTATTTATATTTATTTCAAAATTCAATACTTGATTTGTGAAAATGAAATGAAATACAAGACAATGAATTCTTTAATTTTTGAGGCACAGTTCCCTGTAGTGAAAAAATAAAGAATGAAACTAACGCAGTAGTTTATCTATTTTAACGAATCAACTCCTACCCATACATATTCCCAGGGTTCCGGATTAGGTCCCAAATTATCTACTCCATAGGGATAACTTGGAATAAAACCATATTCACGTGCATTGGCAAAATTATCTGCTGACATCCATTCGTAACACGGTGTATCTGCAAAAGCAAAAACCAAATAATCATTCCCACAACCAAAATCAACGGCATACCCTGAATGGTGTTTTGAATATGCTGGGATTGCTGAGCGAGATAATACATTATCTAGATGTTCGTCATGAATACCTGTAAGGACTTCTTCTGGATTGGTGAGGTTCATTTTATCAGTAAAAATATAACGCTGAGATGACGATGAACGATATCCTGAAACGAAATGTAAACGTATATTTTCATTCAACATGTCATTTCTCATTTTAACGTAAGCATCTTTGACTTCGGGCCTCGTTCGTACGTTTTCAAAATAGATTAACTCTGATTCATCAGCAAAACCTCGCTGCCTATACCCACGTTCCTTGGCTTTTGCTTCGATATAATCATCTACTTCATCAATATTATAAATATATTTTGTGAGAAAATTCAGATTTGAATTGTTTTCCTCAAAATTATTGTAGATATCAAGAAAATCTTGGGCAGAATAATATTTCTCTATATCATCTTCTTTATTATTTCCCTCATACGTGACAATAGGTTCAATAATAATTTCTGTTTCTGTTTCTGTTTCTGTTTCTGTTTCTGTAATTATGTTAGATTGCGTACTTATAACATTACCATAAAGAGCTAATTCACTTTGGTATGGATTATCATATGAAGTATTTGTTTCTTTCATGAACACTTCTTCTGATTGGATTTGTTCATTAGATGTATCATCGGTAAATACAAAAAACTCTTCTGCCAATGGTTCAGAAGCTAAATTTTCTCCATTTTTTTCTTGATGTGATAGATCTTCTAACTGATCCAAGGTATAGGCACGCGTTGAGTAATTAGCATCTGCCACTACCACAGGTGCTGACTCTGGTTGCCTATTTTCTGTATAGGTAACATATACCAATAAACCAGTCCACGCACTGAGCAAGAAAAAAATGAGAACATATGTCCCATTGTTTTTTAACATATGATTATGCTCTTAGTATATCATTTATACGATGAGCTAATGTAATCATATCCTTTTCTTTTTTACCACGTGTTGTTTCAGCAGCTGTTCCTAGGCGGAGACCTGAAGGATTAAATGGTGAGCGTGTATCAAAAGGAATCGTATTCATGTTTACAATGATTCCTTCTTTTTCTAATTTGGTTGAGGCTTCTTTACCAGTGATACCTTCTTTCCATACATCCATCAAAAATACATGATTATCAGTTCCACCAGAAGTGATTCGCCAACCAAGTTTTTTTAGTTCACCAGCGAGTGCTTTTGAATTTTTAACGACCTGCTGGGTATATTTATTAAATGATACTGAATCAGCCTCTTTTAAGGCAACAGCCAAAGCTGCAATTTGATTCATATGCGGACCACCTTGCATTCCTGGGAAGACAGATTTTTGAATCTGCTGGAATAAGGTTGGTGCCATTTTTTGTTTAGCTCCCTTTTTCACCTTTGGTGCCTTTTTACCAATACCGTAATCATGACGTGCAAAAATCATTCCTCCACGTGGGCCTCGCAATACCTTATGAGTTGTTGTGGTGACAATATCAGCATAGTTAAATGGTGATGGGTGCTGACCACCGGCAATCAATCCTGAAATGTGCGCCATATCAACCATTAAATATGCTCCAGCTGCATCAGCAACCGCTCGCATTTTTTTAAAGTTGATTTTTCGAGGGTAGGCAGAAAAACCAGCAACCACAATATCTGGTTTTTCTTTTTTAGCGATTTTTATAAGTGCGTCATAATCAAGTTTTTCTGTTTTTTTATCAACACCGTAAGGAATTTGTTCCCAAAATTTTCCAGAAAACGAAACACCATGACCATGGGTTAAATGTCCACCATGATCAAGACTCATTCCCATAATTTTTCCTCCTTTGGGTACCAAGGCCGAGTAGACTGCAATATTTGCTGGTGATCCTGAATGCGGTTGAACATTCACTCCCCATTTTTTAGGATTGAGTTTAAAAAGTTTAAGTGCACGTTCACAGGCTAAATCTTCTATTTGATCGATGATTTCATTTCCTCCATAGTATCTGGCACCTGAATAACCTTCGGCGTATTTATTGGTTGTTTCAGTCCCTAATGCTTCAAGCACATCATCTGAAACATAGTTTTCTGAAGCCACCAAATTCACAACTGATTGCTGGCGTTTTTTTTCTGCTGCTAATAATTTTTTTACACGTGTATCTTTCATAATTTTAGTATATCAAAAGACATCTAAAATAACTCTTGAAAAATTCTAAATTAATACCCAAATTATTGACTTATTTAAAAAAAAATTTATAGTTAAATTAAATAAACACTAAAAACTAAACATAATGAAGCAACTCTTTTATTTTATTATTGTCTGTATTTTCTTGACTTCGTGTGAACCAATTAATAAAAATTCAGTTCATATGGGTGACGAGGATTTCATTACTGTACGAGCAATCGAAAATGTAGAGCCAATTGACACCATTGATGTTGAGGATTTACGATTCTTCGTACTCCCCATGGAGTCGAATCAAATCGTAGGTTACAAATACATTGATTCTACTGTAACAGAACGGATGGATAGAATTGAAGTCGAATATGATTCAATTCCTATTCGTAAAAAATACATACACATGACATTACAAAGTAGTACTCTGTATGATGGTGTACAATCTTCTGGTTCTTTATATGAATATGAGATTTCTCGATTATATAAAGTAAACCTTAATACGCTTGTGGATAATGACACTGGAAAGGACTTGTATACGACTGCAGAAATTGTATCAGACAGTATCAGAAATACTGATTCTTCTGACAATACTGTATTTGGGATGATCAAAGTACTAGGAAAATTAGGAATTGAAAATGTCTTAGTACGCCGTGATTTAATAGAACAACCTATTAAAGGTCAGATTGTTCTTTATTCAAAACTTGAGCGGTCCATTTCCCCAAAATTAGATTGTAATTGCACAAGTGCTCCTAAGGTTGTACTGCCTATTGAATTAAATATTGATAAACGCTGGTCATACAAAACAACACCTGAAGAATTTAACTATCTTTGGCAATAAAACAAAATAAAAACCGCATCTTTTTGATGCGGTGTTTTTTTGTAAAGAAGTTATATTAATTTTTCCATAACTTTTTTGAATCTTTCAATAAGTTTAGAAAACTTTTCAAATTCCTTATCGGTTATTTCGTTTTCAAATTTCTTGATATCTGAAATGAGTTTCTGCGCCTGTTCACGGCTTTTTTCTTGAGCATCGTCTACTGGCAAATAATCAAACTTTTGCTTTAAATCTCGGAAGGTATTGATCTCAGAACGGTGTAATTCTGCGTTTTTTTCAGCAGTATCAACCAATTCTTGAATTTCTTGATCCCATTCTTGGATTTTACGATGTATCTCTTCAAAACTTCCAGGATTACTTAGACTTCCTTTTTCTTCTGAAAGAGGGGCTTTTATTTCATCTATTCGCTTGAAAAAAGCAGTTGCCCTATAAGCAGTATTATTCTCAAGAAGTCGAATCTGGTTAATGGCTTTAACAAGATAAGCATCAAGATCAAAGTATGATTTCTGGACAAGCTCGTATAGTTTTAGTTCTTTAGGAAGATTAACTATTAGATATTGCCTTTTATTTTCAAACAATTGTCGCAATTCTTGAAAATCATAATCATATGAGGAGTAAGAATCTCTTGGATCATTATTCCTCAGTTCTAACAAGATTTTTTCATGACTATGCAGTGAGTTTTGCAATTTTTCTAAGATATCAGTATATATTTGCTGAGCCCATAGTATATCAAATTTAAAACCACTCAGTTCATCGAAAATCTCTCGAGCCTTTGAAGTTACCAATCCATAATCTCGTAGTTTTCTATTGAATGTTAATCGTTTTTTAATAAATCTTACAAAACGAAAAATCACGCGATAGAGAAATACAATAATAACCAAAACAACAATACCTATACCAACATACTTTAAAACTGTAAGAAATTTATCAAGTGATTCTTGACTCTCACGATCTTCGATTTCTTGCTGCAGGCGTTCTTGTTCTAAGAGTTCTTGTTGGTAAATTTTATCTCGTTGTTCCCAAAGTTCTATTTCACGTTGATGAGCTATAGTACTATTAACCAAACTAACGATTTCATTCGTGACGGAATTGAGAAATTCTTTGTTATCCCCTTCGAGGAAATAATTTCTATTTTGCTTTTTGATATCGCTGATATCAGAAGGATCTATTAGATCGCTTCGATACTTTAAATCAAAGACTCTGTCACTCGTTGATAATATAAAAAAGATTTGATTATCTGCTTCATATAATCCCCAAGCACCAATAAGTTTATACAAATAGCTACCGAGATTATTATGACGGGCACGACTAAGTGCGGTGCCTTTTGTATCAACACCGTACCGAGCCAACGAATCAATAACAATAACACGGAAAGAAATTTCAGAATTGTTTTTGAATCTTTGTAAATACTGTTGAGCGTCAAGAAGTTCTTGTTCCGAAAACATTGAAGCTTCATCATACAAATACGTATCATCTCCTAATTCAGGAAAAGATATTAAAGTATCTTGAGCTGATACAGAAAAAGAAATACATAACAGAATTAATTGAAAATACATTTTCATTTTTTAATTTTTTAATAATTTAACTTAATTAAATCACAAAAAAAATAAAAAGCTAGTAATTAGCTTTTTATTTATCGTCATCAGTTGGAACACGTATGAACACCTCTTTTCCTTCTTTATTAATATGAGTTTTATATTTTCGTTTTTTGTTTTTTTCAATTTTTTTAAGTATTTCTTCCTGCAGATCAAATCCCATAATTTCAGAAATACCTAACAAGAAAATAGCAACATCGGCCAATTCTTCACCAACACCCGATTCGTCTTGATTGTATTTTTTAAATGCCTCTGAAAGTTCTTCATGAGCGCGGCAGAATTCCTGAGCGATGTCGGTGGTATTAAATCCTTTATCGATTTTATTTTGATAAACGTCTTTTTGTAGTTGTTGAAGATTAATCATATTTTTGTTCTTCATTAATTATTAAATCATACTGAATACCAGCTTCAGCAAAAATTTCTCGTGAACGCTCTCCCCTATGATAGTCTTTCCATGCAACAACCCGAGAAATTCCAACAGCACAAATCATTTTAGCGCAAGTATAACATGGTGTCATTTTACAATACAATGTTCCACCTTCAATTGATACGCCGTGACGTGCAGCAGCAGCAATAGCATTTTGTTCAGCATGTATTGTTCGAATACAGTGATCCGAGGTTTCGCCGCTAAGATGGGTAACACTGTGCATTTCGTGTCCTAAATCATCGCAATGTGCCAACCCTGATGGTGCACCAGCATAACCAGTTGTCAGAATTCTATTTTCCTTGGTAATTACACATCCAACCTGACCACGATCACAAGTTCCGCGTGTACCAACCGATTGCATAATATCAATAAAATATTCATCCCAATTAGGTCGCTGATTTTTTGAGTCATTCATAGTACTATTATTATAGTAGTGAATTTCAAAAAATAACAGTTAATAATTTTACAAAAATTAAATTAATTGTTATATTAAATATGAATTCATTAAAATTTACACGTATGATCAAAGCAATTGTTGCCTTTACAAATAACCAAGGTATTGGTTTTGATAATGAAATTCTTTTCAATATCAAAGCTGACCAGCAACGGTTTAAAGACCTCACCCTAAACCAGGTTGTTGTCATGGGTCGAAAGACTTATGAATCCCTTCCAAAAAGTGTTCGTCCACTTCCTAAGAGAATCAATAAGATTCTTTCAAGAAATTCTGTTCAAAAAGAAGTTGGACTCTTTAGCTATGACGACCCTATGAAACTCCTTGCGAAAGCTCGTGGGTATTCAGGCGATATCTGGGTCATTGGTGGTGAACAGATTTATAGTTTGTTTATGCCAGTTATCGAAGAAATTGAAGTTACTCGTATCTTCTCAGATAAAGAGGCAAACAAATTTTTCCCTTCATTTGAAAAAGAATTTGAGCTAACTTTCCAGTCAGACATGATGTTTGATAAGAAAAATGATGTTGAGTTTCAATACCAAACATGGACCCGCAAAAAGAAAACAAAAAAGGATAATATCCTCGAAGAAGTTTAAAATTATATAAGCGAAATCGTTATAACGATTTCGCTTTTTTATTTTATAATGTATAATTAAAAAAAATAAAGGTTATCTTATGGCTTTACTTTCAACATTATACATTCATAAATTTGAGTATGGTAATTTTCAAATTTATGAAATTTCAGAAACTGATTACGATAAAGAACCTTTTGAAGCAACCATTGTTATGTATAAAAATACTATCAATATCACCTTTCCTGATTTTGAAATCACAAATTGTTCTTTGGTAGACACTGATGTTATAGAACTTGAGCTTACCAGTGAAAAACATCCTTTTATCTATAAACAAATAAATATGAAAACAGGAGAAAGAAAACATATTCCAGTGAATGAATCACATATTGCAGCATCATATCAAAAAATGTTTGAAATAAGTGATGAGGAACAACTAGAAATGTGTATTCAACAATCATTTTGTTTATCAGAAGAAATTACTATCCCAAAGGCCTAAGTAAGGTCTTTTTTTATAGAACAAAAACACCATGATGGTGTTTTTGTTTTATCCTACGATTTCAATTCCCATTGATCGACATGATCCTGCAACAATTTTCTTTGCAGCATCAATATCATGAGCATTTAAATCTGGCATTTTAATTTCTGCGATTTCAGCTAATTGAGCATCAGTAATTTTCCCTGCCTTTTTAACATTTGGTCGTCCTGATCCTGATTTAATCCCAGCAGCTTTCAGGATAAGTCCTGCAACCGGTGGTGTTTTCAATACAAAATCAAAAGTTCGATCTTCGTAAACGTTAACCACAACTGACAGCTTGTTTCCCATTTGGTCTTGGGTTGCTGCGTTGAACTGATTAACGAATTCTCCAATGTTTACTCCGGCTTGTCCAAGCGCTGGTCCAAGTGGCGGAGCTGGATTAGCCTTACCTGCATCAATTTGCAGTTTTAATTGTTTTACTAGTTTTGCCATAAAATATTAATTAATGATTACTAAATACAAAAATTGAGCACTCATTTTTGTGTTTGTAGAAGCATTTTCTTACCAAAACCTTACAGTTTCTTAATTTGTAAGAAATCAAGTTCAACCGGTGTTTCCCGACCAAACATAGATACCAAAAGTTTAACTTTTCCTCGTTCAGTGTCAATACCATTAATTTTCCCTTCAAAATCAGAGAATGGACCATCAATAATCATAACTGTTTCATCAATTTCGTACTCAGAATCTTGTTTGATATTAGCTTTCTTCATACGATCGAAAATAGCATTGATTTCAGCTTCTTTAACGGGTACCGGATCAGTTCCTCCTGCTCCAATAAACCCTGTTACCCGCGGTGTATTTCGAACGACAAACCATGAATCTTCGGTAACGATCATATCCACGAGAATATATCCAGGATAAATTTTTTCATCTACCTCGGTACGTTTTCCGTTTTTAATTTTGATGACTTTTTCTGTTGGCACTAATACATCAAAAATTAATTCTTGCATACCAAGGGATTCAATACGTTGGCGAAGATTTCGCTCTACCGCATTTTCATATCCAGCATAGGTATGAATCGCGTACCAACCGCGTTTTCTTTTAACTTGATCTGACATATACCAAACTAATTAATAAGGAAGTTAAGTCCGTAATTAGTAAAGATAAAATCAAAAAGACTGAGGTAATATGCGACAAAAAGTGAAATCACAATCACTACGAAGGTGTAGAGTGCGGTGGTATTTTTATCTGGCCAAACTACTTTTGCCATTTCTGCTTGTACTTGTTTGAGAAATTTCATAATACTGTTTTAACAAAACCATTAGCGATTTTGCAATCTAAAAACCCGCTTGTTCTATTCCAAGGGGTCTTTATATAGATTAACTGTATACCTGTTAAGGTTTTTAGTCAATTAAAATTATTTAATAGTGTAAGTAATAGTTACATTCGAACTAATCGTATTCTCTCCTGTCGGTAATTCAGGGGCAAAGCTATCTTCCATATCAAATGATACTGCCTGAAGTTCCATACGAGCATATGGTTGTGGATACCAACCACCTTTATTTTCATTAAAGGAAACAACGTCACCTAATTTTACACCAAGGTCTTTAGCAAGACGTTTCGCCTTATCTTTAGCATCATCAATGGCTTCTTCTCGAGCTTCCTCTTGCAGAGCTTCTGGATCTTCGATATCAAAATTTGGACCATTTAGGTTTTCAACACCTGTTTCAGCAAGGAGCTCAAGAACGGTTCCTACTTGGTCAAAGTCTCGTAATTTAAGGCTCACATTTTGAGATACATCAAATCCAGTCTGAACACGCTGACGATCATTTCCTGGGAAATAGATAGTTCCATCTACCGCAACTTCTTGTTCACGCTCTACTCGTACATATTCATATTTAGGATAAATAGTATATGACTGTGTTTTAATATCTTTTTCTTTGATACCTAATTCTTCAAGACCGTCTAAAATAGTTGATACTTTTTCTGAAATAACATCTTGAGCTTCTTTGTTTGTTTTTGAAGTTTCTTTGACGGTAAATGAGAAATTCGCAATATCTGGAGCACTGTTTACCTCGGCTGTTCCTGATACTGAGATTGTATTCTCATCGTAACGTTGACTACCTTTGGTTAAAAAAATAGTTCCAACAATAGCTAGTACCGAAAGAACAACAAGGAAAAGTGTTCCTGCATACATTAATAATTTTACGTGTGATTTTTGTTCCATAACATATCTAGTATAACGTGACCTAAAAAATAAAGAAATCACTTTGGTGATTTCTTTTTAAAAACTCGTTCGATACTTTTTTGACTCAGCATATTTGCTGTTTCATTTACTATTATTTCGTTGAAATAGGCCCGCAGAGGATCAATGACGATAGGTGTTTCTCCAAATTTTCGAAAGCTTAATTGTAGATAAAGGCCTGGATAATGATCGCGTGATAATCCTGATGTCGAAGCTGTTCCTAAAATAGCCTTGGTTTCAATTGGCAGCTCCGGATAACTTCCTAAACTGATTTCACGTAACATTTTTTGATAAGAGTTAAATTTAACTAAAGGTTTTTTCAAATGACAGTACATACTGTGAAGAACATATCCGTCTTCGGTTTGAATTTGAGGATGTGAAATAAGAACATAGTGACCATTGATAGCTCCAAAACCGGAATATTCTAATATTCCTGGTAAAATTGCATGAATTTTTCTCCCTGATTTTAAATCAAGAGATACACCAGTATGAAAATAACGTGGTTCTTTGGTTACCGGATGAACACGGTATCCAAAATATCCAAATAATGGGTTGATGTAATTTTTGATATTCCTAAGGACTGGTGAATGAAATTTTAATGACGTTACATAATCATAAAATTTATTCCAAAACTCTGGATATTTTTCAGTATCAGGAACAAGATATGTTTCTTCAAAATTTGGACGGTGAGGCCTCGGCATTGATGAATTGTAAATAGGAGGAAGGAGAATCATATCTACAGTATATTACAAAATGATAACTTCAGGTTCAAAAATAATATCAAACTGTTCTTTAACCTCTTTAATAATCTTTTGGGCAAAATCCCAAACCTCTTCACCTGTAGCATTTCCATAGTTAACTAACACTAGGGCGTGTTTATCATAAGTTCCTACATTTCCCTCTTTAATACCTTTGTATCCCAGCGTTTCGATAATCCATCCTGCTGGGATTTTAACCTGCCCATTTTCAAGTTCATAAAATGGCATGTCTGGATATTTTTGTTGAATAGTTTGAAAATGCTCTTCTAAAATTACTGGATTTTTAAAGAAACTTCCTGCCATACCAATTTCACCAACATCAGGTAATTTACGCTGCCGGATTTCAGTAACAACAGATGCCATATCTTTTGCTGATGGGTCAGTTATGCCATGCTCTTTTAAAGTATTTACAATAGCTCCATATTCAAGATTCAAGCGAGGTATTTTTGATAAACGAAATGTTACTGATATAACAAAATAGCGATGAGGTTCTTGCTTAAAAATACTATCTCGATAGCCAAAATTACAGTCACTATTACCTAATATAATGATTTCATTTGTTTTGAAATCGTACACCTTAACGGAAATAATGGTGTCTTTGGCTTCAACACCATAGGCGCCAATATTCTGAACCGGTGCTGCACCGACGGTTCCTGGGATAAGGGCTAGGTTTTCTATCCCCCAATAATCCTTTTCCACCGACCACAATACTAACTCAGACCATGATTCACCTGAAAACACTTCAACATCAGTCACTTTTTCATCTTCATAAACAATTTCTTTGCCACTGAGTTTATTAACCACAATTAGTCCATTATAATCTTTGGTAAAAAGAATATTACTGCCGCCTCCTAAAATATAAGGATTATTTACCCATACATTTGTCTTAATTAATTCATGGAAATCACCCAAGGTTTCTAGAATAGTAAAATATCGAGCTTCTGACTGTGTCATAAACGTCGTATACGGTTGTAGCGATACATGCTCTAATATCTTCATATCTCTATTCTTAAGGAAATAAAAAATAACTCAATACTCTTGAGTTATTTTTTATTAAGCTTCTGTTTATTCTTCACCTTCGGTGACCAATTCAGCTTCTACGCCGACGCTGAGGTCAAGGTTTTCATTCACAAAGGTATTCACATCAACGATTTCCCCGTTGAATACAAATCCTGGTGTTCCTGGAATTCCTAACTCTTGAGCTTCATCGAAGTGTGAGTTTACTAAATCTTTAACTTGATCTGATTCCATATCAAATCGGAATCGATCTTCGTTCAGTCCCAACTCAAGTGCGTAGGTTCTGAAAAATCGTTCTGGATTAAATGATTGTGACCATTCTGACTGATTTTCAAACAAAAGATCATGCATTTCCCAAAACATTCCTTGCATCCCTGCTGCTTCAGCAGCTTGAGCTGCAAGTTGTGCATTTGGATGAATTGAACGTAATGGATAGTGACGATATTCAAGGGCGAATTGATCACCATATTGCTCTACCAAGGCATCTACCGCTGGAGCTGCTGCCTTACACGCTGGACATTGAAAGTCTGAGTATTCAATGAGAATATTCCCGCTTTCTGCATTTCCTTTAATACGCGGTTCAAGGGCGCTCACCTCAAGGTTAGCAAATGCCGCTTCATCAATTGGATCACCTGATTGTGATACAAAAAATGAAATAATTAATAATGCTACGACCGCAATAATTCCTCCGGTCCAAAGGCGTCGATTTCGACGTTTTTTTGATGTATTTCCCATATGTAAAATTATAGTGGAGCTCATAATTTTTGCAAAGAAAAAGCCAGTAGAACTGACTTTTTTATTTAATCTTGAACCAGCGTTTTTTACCAATTTGAATAGTATCCCCTGATACTAATTCGTCATCTATTGATAGTTTATTACCTTCACGTTTTACAGCACCTTCACTCAATGAACGTCTAATTTGTGATTTACTTTCCTCTGTTCCTTTTGCCAGGGTTTCGATAATATCACTCTCAAGTTCAATTTCTGGGATATCTGATGGTTTATTATCTTTTTGAACATCATTAATCCAAGAAACCTTGGCAGTATCAGCTTCATCTTCAGAATGAAATCGACTTACAATTGCATGCGCTAAGTCAAATTTAATATCACGAGGATTTTCATCAGAATCCAATCGCCCATCGATAGTAGATAAATCAACATCGGTTAATAACTCAAAACCATTTCGTAACATCCCGTCAGACCAGGTCATAATTTTTTTGAACTTTTCATCTGCTGAGTCGAGGAAGGATAACATATTCCCCGTCGTCTTTCCCATTTTCTCACCATTATTATCGACAAGAAGTTTCATCGGGATTACAAATTTTTCTTTAGCTTCTGACTGGTTCTTCAATAAATCACGTCCTACGAGCATATTAAAAGTTTGATCATTTCCACCAACTTCACCATCAACATTCATAGCAACTGAATCATATCCTTGCATCAGTGGATACATAAATTCATGAATATACACCGGTGTTCCAGATTCTACTCGGCGCCGGAACATATCACGATCTAACATACGCTGTACGGTCATTTGTGATGCTAATTCTAAAACATCAGCAAAATTCATTTTTCCAAGCCAATCATTATTAAATTTTAATTCAGCTGGATTGTCACCGTCAAAATTAAGAACACTTGAGGCCTGATCTTTATAGAGTTTACAATTTTCCAAAATCTCTTCATGGGTTAATTGCTTGCGGGCCTCTTTTTTATCAGGATCTCCAATACGTGCCGTAAAATCACCAATCAAGAGAATAATTTTATGTCCAAGGTTTTGTAGTTGACGTAGTTTAATCAAAGGAATCATATGTCCCATATGCAAGGTTGGACCAGTCGGATCGATACCAAGATAAATAGTTAGTTGTTTCCCTTCTGATAATCGCGCTCTTAGAAAATCTTCATTCGGGAAAATTCGTTCAACACCACGGTTTACCACCGTTTCAATCATGTTTTTGTCAGTAGAGATATTCATAGATAAAGTATAACCTTGGAGCATAATTATTCAATGGTATGTATCAAAAGCAAAATTTATGTTTAAATAAAAAGGAGTAAAAATTAAATTATATGAATCTACGATTTTGTACCTCAACCTCTCGTTTTTCAGCAGAACATGGCTTAATGGAACTATCACAAATTTATGGAATTAAATTCAGAGAAGAGTTAGGTTTTGTATTCTCAAAAATTTCAATCTTTAGAGAACCAGAATTAACAGAAATTGAACAAGAATATCTTCAAGGATATTTTGAGCATTTACTAATACATTTACATGAACCTAGAAAAAAGCTCTTGATTGCAGTATATCTGCGGCAAGGATGTCTTATTCACAGTAAAGATTTTCATTCTTGGAGTGTTTCTCGAAACGAAAGAGGTGATGTCACTCATCTTGTGATTGAATCACACTTTCCACCCAAATCTGAAAAAATCGAAGGTTACGATTTTGTAACACCACTACATGGTAAATTCCTCTATCAAATTAATACCCTTGAAATTGGTACGATTCAATTTAAAGAAAAAAACCACCCATGAGGTGGATTTTTATTTTGATTATTTTTGGAATCGCGTGATGTCTCGTTTACTAAATAAATTTTTAAACCAAATTCCCATAATTTCAAATCGTTTTTTCCATGAATTAAAGAGCATCAGATACACAGCTCTCCACATAATCCATGCAGAAGCTCCTTTAAAATGTATTCCTTTAATTTGTCCAATAGCATTAAATGAACCAAGTGAAGCCAAGAGTCCCTTTTCTTTATACACAAAGACCTCTGTCGATTGACCTTTGAGTATACGTGCTATGTTTTTTGCGGTATGTATTCCCTGTTGCCGCGCTACCTGTGCGGTCATTGGTAAACCGCGGCCATCCTCGGTTGGATAGAGCGCCATATCACCTAAAATAAAGGTATGTTCGTAGTCCTCGAGACTAAGGTCTTTTTGAACGTGGATACGCCCTCGTTCTTTTTTAAAGGTTCCGCAGGCACAATTTAAATCAATCGCGCTCACACCGGCTGTCCATAAAATAGTGTTCGCAAATATTTCATTACCATCATTGGTCATCACCGAATCCTTTTTGATTTCAGTAACTCGAATATTATTTAATAATTGAATATGTTCTTTTGATAGTGACTTTTGGGCGTAATGACTGAGTTTTTCATCAAACATCTGTAATACCCGATCACCACTATTTATAAGAGTGATTGAAATATCCTCAAGTGAAATATTCTTGTATTTTGATGATAAGGTACCAAAAATAAGTTCAGCAATTTCCGTCACCACCTCAACACCGGTTGGCCCAGCACCAATAATAATAAACGAGAGGAGTTTTTGCCGTTCTTCTTGTGATTCAAGCTCTGAAGCTTCTTGAAATATATCAATACAGCGATTTCTCAAAGCTTTTGCATCTTCAAGACTTTTAAAGGTTAATGCATGTTCTTCAGCTCCTGGTGTTCCATAGAAAAAGGTATTCGCTCCTAAGGCAGAGACCAACATATCGTATTTCAAATTTTGACCATCTGATAACCGTACTGTTTTTTCGCGGACATTTACTGATTCAACTGAGTCTTGAATGAATTTAGCTTCTTTTCCTAATACGTCTTTGATAGGTAAAGCGATATTATGTGGATGCAGACTTGATCCAGCAACCTCTGGTAAGAGCGGTGTAAAAAGGAAGTGATTATTTTTATCAATAATAGTTATCGTAGATTGTTTTTTCACTGATTGTGGTAATGAAGTATAAGTATGTAATCCTGCAAATCCTCCTCCTAAAATAACGAGATGTTGTTTATTCATACACTCAGTATATAGGAGGAGAGAGCAGGTGCAATAATCCTTGCAAAAAAAATAAAAATGAATAATAATCCAAGCAACCTCGTTTGGGGTTAGCTTATTATTGGTTAATGTAATGTTTAAATTAATTATTACTATTGATTATTATGTCACTGTTTAATTTCTTAGCGCTTCTTGAGCTTCAGTATGCTCATGTATCAGCTTTTACTCAATATGATGAAGATGGATACCCTGTCGACGATTATGAGGATGAAGGTGATGACGAAGGAGACGATGACTATTATGAAGATGATGGTTTTGACGATGATGACGAAACTGAATGGGAATAAGTAACCCTAACACAGATAAAAAACGCCACCCGGCGTTTTTTATTCTTGATCATAAGGTAAAGTAACATTGAATGTTGTTGTTTCGTTTTCTTCTGAAACAAAATCAATAGTTCCATTGAGTTGATTAATAATTTTTTTAATCAAATAGAGTCCTAGACCAAACCCCTCAGAATCTTTGGCTTTAATGTTATTGGCTCGATACATTTTTGAAAAGATTTGAGATTGCTCACCTGATGGAATACCGTATCCTTTATTTGATATTGAAACAGTCATATGTGCAGGGAAATATTTAACATCAATATCAATCGTTGTTTCTGGGAAAGCATATTTCACCGCATTGGCGATAATATTATCAAAAACAATATTCATATACACCTCATCACCAATAATTGTTTTCTGGTCACCAGATATTTCTAGTTTGAAATCAATCTTATTTTCCTTGGCTCGTTTTGCATAGGCATCGATAATATCAGAAATAATTTCTTTGGTATCGAGTTCCTTGAAGTTAAAGACGAGGGTTCCTAATTCAACCCGAGAAATATTTAACAAATTATCAATCAAGGTCACCATACGTTCACTACTTTGATTAATTTGTTGAAGATAGCTTTGTTGTTTTTTCGTTAATGACTTTTTATCGTCCATCAACATTTCAACAAACCAATTAATTGATGATAACGGTGTCCGCATTTGGTGTGAGGCCAATGATACAAAGTCTGTTTTAGCCTGATCAACCCCTTCTTCGGTTGTGATGTCACGCACATGCATAATAAAGAAACGATCTTCTTTATTACTGTCTTCAACCAATCCAACAGAGATTTCTGTCCAGACCTCGTGACCTTTTTTATGAATGAAACGTTTTTTCAATTGATAGGCATTCGTTTCACCATTAATCAATTTTTGATTTAATGCTTCTTCAACCAACCAATCTTTGGGATAGGTAATATCTTCGATTGAGGTTTCCGTTAGGGTATCAGTGTCATACCCCAAGGTATGGACCAATTCATCATTTGCCCGAATCCATTTACCATCGAGTGACACAATTGAAATACCAATCGGTGAGTGAATAAAGGCCTTTTCGAACATGTTGCTGAAGCGATCTTTTTCATTGATGGTTGATTTCAACGTTGTTACTTGTTTTTGTAAATCTTTGGTTAATTGTGAGGCATAGAGTTCTGCACGTTGCCTTGAGGAAACAATCGCATAAAACACCATGGTTGAAAGCAGACTAATTCCTAATCCTGTAATCAAAATAAAGAAAGGTGCCGTATTAAAGATAAAGTTACGGCCAAAGTTACTTTGTGCTGTAAAATACAGCGTCAACTCTTTTCCTGCAATAGACATGGAGGTACTCCGATGAAGTTCATCATTTTGAGGATTCATATCTGGAAGTTTTCCATAGAGTCTATTCTCTTCATTAATAATATTTGAGGTATAAATTGAGAAATTAATATTTCCTACATCAAAATTTTTGAAAATTCCTTCAACGAGATCATTTGTTCGAAATGGACTATACACATATCCAATGAGGTTTTGACGCCGTGATTCTACTGTAGAAAGATCAGCGTCGGTACTATAGTAAGGTACATAAATCAAAAACCCTACCTGAATATCATCATCAATTTCTTGTACTAATAATACTCCATCAGTCATCGCTGGTTCACCAGTATCACGGGCACGTTCCATGGCTGCTCGACGAACCTCGTTTGAGAACATATCGTACCCAAAGGCTTCTTTATTACGTTCATCAAAGGGCTCTAGGTAAATAATACTGGTATACACATCACGATTACCTTCTGGATGAATTTTGAAGTTAGGAAATCCTTGGCTACGAATACGTCTGATATAGTCACTTTTGTCTTGAGGACTTACAACTTCTGAATAACCAACCCCTTGAATCCCTGGATAGTTTGTATTTAAATCAAGAGTATCAACATAAGTCTTCCATTCTTCTCTCGTAACATTTTCAGAGGCATTAAAGAAGCCCTTTCCTCCTTCAAGTACTGAAATATATAGTTGTAGGCGCTCAGCAAATTCATTTTTAATGATAGTAGTTTGGTTTTCAAACTGCCTTTGTAGTGAATTATAAATAAATCTTTCTGAAACAAAGGTTGCCGCAAGCATAATTCCAACGGTACTAATGAGTACCATAATTATCTGAAATTGTGATTTTTTTTTGAATTTTATAATTGAATTTTCATGATATACCAAGAAAATACCAAGACTAAGGAGAATAAAGAAAATCAAAGACTGTAATGATTTAACTGATACTAGTGATGATACAAAACCTCCATTAATATAAATAAACCATCCAAATATAGATAAGAAAAAGACAGTTAATGAAGTAACCTCTGGGAGATGGGAGTCATTTTTAGAATCAATAAGAGGTGAAACAAACGCGGTTGCAATTAAAATAGCTGAAATAGGAATATATGATCTAGTATTGGTTCCAAGAAAATAATCAAATAGTTGATAATCAAGTCCTCCAAACATAGCAATAATCTTTAAGAAAGAAATCACCATAAGAATAAGACCAATAATACCTGCTATCCTTCTATATTGAGCAAAAAAATACAAGCCAATTGAAATACAAAGAAAGGTAGAAACCGTATAAGTATCAAGATTAGCGGCGCTTTCCTGCCCCCCAAAAAAATAATAAGAAAGTAAATACCACAATTGAATTAGAAAAATAAGAATTGCGACTGAATATAAATACGTATTAAGTATTTTTTTAAATGAAAAAAAAGGCATAGATTTATTTACTACTCAATGCCTCCTTAATGTATCCAACCAAGTGTTTTAATTTTGTCGATGATTTAACCAAAAAAGAAAGTGGTTTTTTATCAATCACCGTTTGGGCTACCTTTTCTTCTGACATGCTAAAATTAGTTAAAATAATAACCTTAGCAGTATTTCCCCATTCATCCGCACGGAGTGAAGTCATAAATTCATAACCATCCATAACCGGCATCAATAAATCTAGAAGAATCAGGTCTGGTTTTTTAGCCAAAGCAACTTCAAGACCCTTTTCTCCATCAAAGGTTGTATCCACCACATAATCAGCGTCTTTCAGTTTTTCAACCAAGGCCATATTTAATGCCTGATCATCTTCTACAACCAATATTCGTTTTTGTGTTTGTGTCGTCATAATTTTGTTTAATGCGATCGAACGCGATTATGCTGATAATTAGCCTGCATGATTACGTTAGCTTTTTTGCCCGTAATAATTTCATATTCATGGATCAACTGAGCGATAATAGTTCCTACTGAACCATTGAGTTCTTCAATATACATATTTGTTGTATCAAGTGTGACTCCTGGAACCTCTTTAATAATCCTATTCATTTCTCGATCCCCAACATGATAATGAATTGAGGTGATAATATCATGTACAATTTCGTAATAAGTCCTTTCGTCTTCTGGGATGTGAGCATAGTTTGGACGTAATACCGTAACATTCTTCTTCCTTCGTCCCCAGAAAAAGGCAAAAATAAATGGAATGATTAAAAATGGAATAGCTCGTAACCAATCACTCAGGAAAAATCCAAAATATTTTTTCTGAATTTTAAATTGAGCTTGAGAAATAGCTGGGAAATCTTGATCACGGTATGCCATTACTAAATCAATAGTATAAGTACCTGAATTAAAATCAGCTGGAATATAAATATTTTTTACAAAAGATGCAGTAGTTTGAACTGCTACCGTTTCAGTATTCGTTAAAACAATTTTATTCGTTTCGTCTTTGACTGAATAATTCAACACCACATCAACTCGTTCTTCAGGAGTTCCAAAATTAATCAATTGCACCTGTAGTGGTAAATCTTCACCTGGAGCAACCTTACCGACGGTTAGTTGACCAGTGGTCATTAATTTTGATGCCAAAGGTGCTGCATTCTGTGCAAAAACTGGTAATGAAAAAGACATCATTATTACCGAAATTCCCACAAGAAATATGTTTCTGAAGCTATTTAGACAA
The DNA here is from genome assembly GCA_022763365.1 of Minisyncoccota bacterium. Lineage (GTDB taxonomy): Bacteria > Patescibacteriota > Minisyncoccia > Phycocordibacterales > UBA1006 > UBA1006. The sequence goes on from JALEGN010000016.1 coordinate 70,633, forward strand.
ATCATAATAATCGATATATTTATCTGTTCTTGGACGTAATAACCACCAGAACAAACGACCTAACAACAACATTAAGAGTCCTACAAAAGTCAAAGTAAGGTAAGGAATCACCGGTGAATCATCTTCGATAACATTTACCACAAAGACGTCAAATAATGGGTTTACTGCCTCAATTATTTCAGTAAATTCTTCAGGAACATCAATGGTATTAGTATCTATAAGTATATCAAAAGTCGGCTCTCCTTGGTAATCTAAATCAATATCAAAAATCTCAACCGTTGCCTCAGATTCTAAAGTAATGTTGAAATATTCAGGAATTGAAACCCCTTTTTCAGCTGAAAGGGCTATAAAAGTGAATGAATAATCACCTAACTCTGGTGTAGTTTCAATAATATTAAAGTTTCCATTTGAATCAGCTATACCAAAGGTAAAAAACTGTCCGTCATTTAAAATTAAAATAATGTCATTTGGATCAGACTCTCCATTAAATTGAATGGTGTAGGTACTGATGCCTGGATCTAATTCATCGTCATTGTCATCATCACCTCGCACGCGGGATCCAGAACCTCCTGAACCTCCTGAACCAGTATTGTTGGTACAGCTCGTCACATCAAAAATACAGCTAGGACGACATGATAGGGTTCCACCAGTAAACCCAAGATCACTACAATCTTGACCGTTTAAATCAGTGCCATCACATTGTTCACCAAGTCCAGTTTGAGCCACGCCATCACCACAACCCTGAACACGTGCAGTAACTTGAATATCTGAGTTACCATCAACTTCTGTTGCACCAATCATTTGTGCAAAGACTCCTGAAACAGCAAAAGCACTGATACCAAACAGGATCAGTGCAATTGTCATCACACGAGTTATGAACTTGTGTTTAAAAGGTTTCATATATATTATTCCTCTATTTTTTCTTGTTCTTTTTTGAGGATTGCTTGTTGCGCCTCGAGTTGCTTCATTAATGATTTTCGGTAGGCACGTCCTCCAAATTTAAGAATACCGAAGAGTAATCCTAGTCCGGCGATAACTGTAATCAGAAGTTGCCATGGTAATACAAAGAATGAAACACTATTTGATGAAGATTGATTAGTAAATCCCCAACCAAGATTCATTTGAGCTGTATAGTATCCAAAATGAAAATCATTAAATTGAGCCTTCACCTTTCCAAAAAATCCTTGAGGTTCAGCTTCATTCGCTTCCCACGTTGTTCTAAAACGACGTGCTGAACCTGGAAGTACATTTCCTTCAACCGTGTTGGCAAGGATTGTTTCCCTAACCTGCCCAAAGGTGTTTTTAATTTCAATGTCTCCACGTGGGATCACGCGGTCACCTCCATCATTTGAAAATCGAAATTCAAATTCAACTGGTGGCATAGTATAGAAACGTTCTCCATCAACGGTATCATATTCAAGAACCCCTCCAGCTTCTGGAATGTCTCCATTTACCCGCAAGAGCGTTAGAATTCCAAGCCGACCTCCAATAGCAACGATTCCTCCATCAGGTGATGGTGGCTGGGTTCCAAAGAAGATTGCTGAAAAATATCCACCTGGTTCTGCGTTAGCCGGAATAGTTACCGTAAAAGGTACTTCTGTTCGTTCTTGTGGTGCCAAGGTTACCGAAGCTGTTGCATTTATCCATGTTGCAAGACCATCTTCAGCACCAATAAATCGCGGTGTTCCTGAGTCATCTGATGGTTCGAAATTTTCATAGCTAGTAAAAAAAGTTTGTGTTCGGTCACTCTCATTATAGAGGCGTACCGTTCCTACCAGTGTTGTCCCAGCATCACCTGAGATTTCTAAAATAGCGGGAGTAACTGTTAAGGCACTAGCTGACGGTGAAAAAGTAAGAGCTGCAAACAATGCAGCAAGAGTAATAAAGCTTGCGTAAAATTTTTTCATAATAATTCGATAATTCTGCGATGCATAGATAAGATAATAAGTATGCGATTGCTGGATTCAGTATACCTTATATATGATTTTTTGATAACAAAAAACTACCTTTTAAGGTAGTTTTTAAACAGTTTTTCCAAGATTAGAATGTTGCTGTCATTGTGTATGTCAGTGCTGTTGTATAGTTTCCAGCTGGTGTAAATGCATCAATATTTGCAACATAGGTAATGTCGTAAATTTCATTTGATGAAGGTCCTGGATTTGAAGCTAAAGTATCAGTAACTCCTGAATCTGGAAGGTGGAAAGTACCATCATAATCTCCAGTAACAGTTCCTTGGTCAGTACCAGTAGAAGCTTGTGTTTTTGCAGCTTTTAGACCAAAGGCCTCAGTTCCTGCAGCTGGTGCTGCTGTTGGTGTAAAGAGTCCATCAATATCGTTACCTGAACCATCCATAGCAACAAGCGTTTCTCCTGTTACATCAATAATGTATCCTCCTTGAGCGTTTGTTCCTGCTTCAAGCTCTGAAGATGCTGCTTCGGTAGTTGTACCTGTTGCATCATCAGTTGCATATCGAACGTTTGTTGAATCAAGATCTCCAAATCCTACAGTGTTATTAGTAGCTGTTCCTGTAATACCATCTCGCACATCGAAGAAGAGCACTTGATTAACTCGAGCCGTAACTTGAATTTGATCATCAGCGATAATAGGAACCGTAATTTCTCCAGTATCTCCATTATCAGCTGCAATTGCAATAACTTGGTTACCTGCCGTATCTGGGTTAATCAATCCTGTAACCGTTACGTTATAGGTTGTATCTGCAGCGTCACCTGTTGAGGTATAGGTTACTTGATTTGCTCCTGGTCCAGCTGCCCATCCAGCACTTCCTGTTGCAGCAGTTCCTGTAAATTGATTTGCTCCATTCGGGAAGGTAATTGTAATTGTTTCTCCGTTAGCAAGTGCTGTTGGAAGATCAAATTGAATTACGTGATCTGATGCTTCAGAAATTTTCTGTCGCGTCATGTTATCTGATGCGTTAGCAGCGTTAGCAGCATTTGCTGCAACAACATTCACCCCAAATACCATAGCTGTTGCAACAGCAAATGATGCGATTTTGTTAAATGTTTTTTTCATAAAATTAAAATAAATTTATTTAAATCTGTACATGATTAATATGAATAAATGTATTTCATGTAGCTGACATCATTATACATCTATTTTTATAAAGGACGCAAGTTAAAAGACACAAGTCAATTGTGTCTTTTATACTAATCAAACACAGCATGCATAGTGTACGTTAAGGTTGCAGTATATTCTCCAGCTGGTGTCAGTGGGTCAATATCTGCTAGATAACGTAGTTCATAGG
>JALEGN010000017.1 GCA_022763365.1 Minisyncoccota bacterium
AAACACAAACACAAACACAAACACAAACACAAACACAAACACAAACCTCACAATCTCACGAGGTAACGAAGCTAATATTAGCCGAGTAAAACTTTCATCAGCTGATAATGACTCGCTTGCTGAAGGTGACAAAAAAGCTGAAGTTGCTGAAATCGAATTACAAGTAGATGAAGCTGATGTGACCCTTGAACGTTTTGACCTTATCATCAACTACATTGGAGATGAATCTTCAGATGAAGATGATGCATGGAAGGTATTTAATAAAGCACACGTGATGGTAAATGGAGATACTGTTTCAACCGTAAGTCTTAACAACAAACGATCATGGTCTGACCAAAACGTTGGTGGTGACTATGGATCTGCAGGATTTGATAAAAAAGAAAATCGATTCCGTATTTCAGGAATTAATGAAGTTCTTAAGAAAAATAAAAGACACACCATTACTGTAGCTCTTGATGTTGCAAACTCAATAAAACTAGGAAGTGATGATCAATCAGAATGGGTCTTCGCACTTGATAAGCAATCAATGCGGTTTCGAGATAGTTCAGGATTTACTCATTTCATCACCGAAGGTTCTGGAACTGCTGGGGAATACGTAACATTCGTTATTGAGCAAGAAGGTACTCAAGACGAACTTACTATTCGAAATAGTTCAGAGCAAGATACCAAATCAATTATTCAAGTTGAAGATGATAAGCGGTCATCATTTGAAACTATTCTCGATTTTGATGTAGAAGCAGGTGAGGACTCATCAGATATCGAAGCTGATACCATCTTCGTTGCTGTTGAAACTGCTGGTGCTAACGTATCTCAAGTAATTAATGATCTTGAATTGCGTATTGGAAGCAATCGATATACCAAGTGGTCATTTGCGAACAAAAATCATGGTGGAATTGATTACAATGCTAACAGTACCCAAGCTCTTATCGAGTTTGATGTGAAAGGACGAGATCTTCTTTTTGAAAATGACAAGAAAACGAAGGTATCTATTGTTGCTGAATTTAAGTCAGCAAATGGAACAAATTACGAACAAGGAGTAACGATTACCACATCTATTCCAGCAACTATCGTAGATATTTGGGAAATGGAAGGTGCTGATGATCTTGAAGCTGGTCAATTAAAAGGATCAGTAACAGGAAATCAATACGTACTCCTTACTGAAGGAATTAACGCTGTAGTTACCTCAACTTACCGAAAACTACAAAGTGTTTCAGGAGACAATAACGATATTGCCGAATTTGAAGTACAAATGGATATTACCGCATTTAAACAAAATGCATTCATATCAGAAAACGTTGCTACTGCTATCGCATACTCAATTATTGATGCAAGCACAGGAGAAGTAGTATTTGATTCACGTGGAGATCAAACAGGAACAATGGTAGCCTCAATCTCAAGTAATGCACGTGAGACAAATGGTTACTATCAATTTGATCAAGGAAAAACAAGAAACCTTACTTTATCAGCAAGCTACAAGCCTGGAATGTCCGGGTCATACCGACTACGTATTGATAGCATTGAATTTAGCTCAGTTACCTCACTACCAAACACGACCTTTATTGCGACACCTGCTTCAGACTTTAGAACTGGCAACGTAAATATTATTAACTAACTTTTTTGAAAAAACTGATTATTTCAGTTTTTCTTTTACAAAAGTTCGAACATCATCCCAGTCTGCCAGCTAGCAAAAAGCCACTCTAGAAATAGGGTGGTTTTTGGTATACTACAACTATGAAATTTCTAAAAAACAAAAGAGGATTTACTTTGATAGAATTACTTGTAGTTATTTCAATTATTGGTGTTCTTTCTACTATTGTTTTAAGTTCTCTAGGTGAAAGTCGTGATAGAGCAAGATATGCAAAAGTTAAGGCGTCTTTAAGACAATTACAAACACAAGCTGAAATATATTCTTTAACTTATGGTGATTATTCTTCAGTGCAAAATAACTATGTTTGCCCAACATCAGCGTCATCAAGTCCAACAAATTTATTTCAATCGGATGAAATATTTCAAATAATTACAGATATCGCAAATACCTTAAATATTTCCGATACAACCGAAACTGAAGAAATTTCTTGTTATACCAGCCCGAGCGGAAATGAGTATATATTTAGAGTTATGGCTAACGACTTACGTTCTTCAGAAGGTGATTTCGATTTTAGCGGAAACGTGTGGTTTACTCTTTGTGTTGATATTTCTGGAGAAATTAAAAGGGGGCTTGGCGGCGGTGCTGATGAAATGCAGACAGGTTCAAGTGAAAATACAGAGTTTGGAGAAGTTACTCCTCCGTACCATTGTTTTCCAGATGGTGCTGAAATTTAATAAAAGTTCGAACATCATCCCAGTCTGCCAGCAGATAAAAAACCACTCTAGAAATAGGGTGGTTTTTGGTATACTACATTTATGAAATTTAAATCTAAAGGATTCACACTTATTGAGCTTCTTGTTGTCGTTTCAATTATTGGAGTATTATCGGCAGTTATTCTTACTTCTTTATCTAATGCGCGACAGAATGCAAAAGATGCAGCGTTGATACGTCAAGAACTATCAATATTTTCTGGAAATGGTAGTTCGGTTATTGCTAGTTATGATTTCAACAATTACGAAGAGGGGGTTTCACCAACTCAAATATCCTCAACCGGAGGTTTTGGCCAAGACTTAGCTATTGTAGGCAATCCAGAAATTCAAGAAGGTATTGCGGGTAATGCGCTTTATTTTGATGGAAATGACAGTGTTACAGTTACGGGTGTTACAAATATAAGAGCGATATCAGCAATGTTTAAGGTGACAAGAAATGATTTTTCACGTTACTATATTGATGCTCGTCCAGCACTTAGTTCTGGATATATCTATAGTGGAGTAGGATCAGCATGGGATAGATTATACATTAATGGTGAGCTTGTAAATTCATCAACAACAAGTACTTTTATACCTGAGAATCAGTGGTTTCATCTTATGGCAATAAGAGATACTCCATTTAGTGGACCTGTTGTTTTCATGAGCCGTTTTACTAATTCTAATTTTCATATAGGACATTTAGATAATGTAAGAATTTATGAAGAAGTTCCTACTGGATATGATTCTTAAATATTTTAAGTATCATTCGTTAATGATCACAAGAGAGATTAAATAAGTTCGAACATCATCCAGTCTGCCAGCAGATAAAAAACCACTCCAGAAATAGGATGGTTTTTTGATATACTAAAAGTATGAATTTTAAAAAAGGATTTACATTGATTGAATTACTCGTTGTTATTGCTGTAATCGGTATATTAGCTACTGTAATAATTGCTAGCTTAGGTTCAGCGAGAACTAAAGCAAAAGATTCTGCGGTCATGAATACTTTATCAAATTATCGAAATCAAGCCGAGTTAGATTATCCTGATGGAGATTACTCAGGACTTTGCCTTTCGTTAGGATCTAGTGATTTTCAATCTTATGTTGAATCTCAAGGTGGTGAAGTTAGTTCTTGTGATGATGGGTTAGATAATTATAGAATAGTTGCAATATTACCTAGTGCTTTAGTAAAAAATAATTTTGTAGAAACAGCATATGCAATGAATGAAGATGGTTTTTGTATAAATTCACTAGGTACAGCTGAAAAAGTAATGGTAGAAGATATTGATTCCTTAGTTGCACCTGCATGCAATACTAGTGAATCCACAGGTGCTACACCAAGTTATCAGCGAAGGTGTAATGATTATACCCCGGAGTGGACTGGTTGTTATGATACTGCAAATAGTGTTTATGTATCAGCTAGTTTTTGTGATGGGCTACCTAGTATTTCTTGTAGATAGTTCGAACATCATCCCAAACCGCCAGCAGATAAAAAACCACTCTAGAAATAGCGTGGTTTTTGGTATACTAAATTTATGAAATGGTTATCATTCAAAAAAATAACTTTTGTATTTCTTGTCTTAACTTTGTTAAGTAATGTTTTTGCCACAAATGTACAAACATTTGATACCAGTGCAGAACAATGTGAATTAGAGAATCTATATACAAACCCTTGTGCCATTGCTTATATTGGAGATGTTGCTGTTGAAATTGAACAAGATACCGATATCACAAGTATCCATATTGACATAGCAGCTATTGATTTTGAATTCATATCTCTTATTCAGGAAAATATTACTCCACAAAAAACTGATTTTTCCCAGTACTACGCTACAGATCTAAGTCCACCTACATTTATACAACTCCCTCGCAGTCATATAGTAATTTCATAATTTAATTATCCATTTTATTACTTAATTAAATTATTACTATGAAAAAAAATATTATATATATTATCTCAGCAGTTATTAGCCTCTTTGTTTCAGTAACGGTTATTGGTTTGTATCACTTTATGCAACAACAAGACTCTCAATTGCAAACTCATTATTATCGTAGCGAAGTCGCAACACTAGAGTCACCGCATGGCATTAGAAAAGCTATACAACAACGAAAAGATGACTTTATTCTTGTTGATGTTCGCTCCGCACAGGAATATGAACAAGAACATATTATTGGAGCCGTAAATGTGCCTGTGTATCGAGACCCTGACACTTCTGCCTATGATGAGGAAGAACGTATTATCATGGAATTTCGCGATGTGATCAATAAAAATCCAGACAAAAAAGTTATCATTTATTGTTACAGTACTTCATGTATGTCAGGTAGAAAAATTGGAAATATGCTCGCTGATAATGGAATTTTTGTTAAAGAGCTTGGTATTGGTTGGAATGAATGGCGATATGATTGGAATATGTGGAACTACCCTCATGAGTGGGAAACAACAAATGTCGAAGACTATATCTACTCAGGTAAGGAACCTGGAGTATACACTAAGTTAGATGATATTGGTGAAGCTGGGTGCTCACTAAGTAAATCATTTGAATGCTAGTATGATTCTCTCAGATATTCAAAAAGAATTCATATTGAATGCTGAATCAAAAGCCCTAGGAACATACGGAGACAATATTCATGTTATCCCTGTATCAACAATTTTTATTAATAATGAGCAAATTATTCTTTGTAATTATTTCATGAAAAATACTATTGATAATATTCTCCAGAATCCAAATGTAAGTTTGAGTTGTTGGTCGCAAACACAAGGGATTCAGATTAAAGGCATTGTTACATACCAAGAAACGGGAGATGTATTTTCTTGGATTCAGAATATTATTTCTCAAAAATATCCTCATAGAATTCTCAAGGGTGTTCTCGTTATTAATCCCAGTGACGTATATGATACCTCACTTCCACAATTATTATGAAAAAATATATTATCATCTCTCTACTTTTTGGGTTTGCTCTTGGGTATGTCACATTTATCACTCTTGATGCTTATTCAAATAAAAATCATACGGTAGCAATACAACATAGTCCGCATGCTATGCACCTACACGAACCTGTACCTGTGTTATCTGAAAATATCCCATCAATTTCAGCAAATATTTTTCCAGACCATAAGTCTGGATACAATATCAATCTCGTTACTGAGCATTTTGAATTTACTCCAGAATTAGCAAATATGGAAAACGTTCAAAATCAAGGTCATGCACATATTTATGTGAATAATGAAAAGGTGGCACGAGTTTATGGCTCATGGTATCACCTTGATAATCATTATTTAGTTGATGGTTCAAATACAATCCGTATCAGTCTTAATGCTAATGATCATTCAGTTTGGTCAATTAATAATAATCCTATCGAAGTGAGCTATTTGCTCGATTAAATCTATGAAAAAATTATTTATTTTACTTATTGGAGTCTTTTCAATACCGCATACTACACTAGCTCATGTACGTTACATAGCTACTGAAGCAGAGCAAGCCGCATTATCTCAAATCGATTTTGCCTTGTTGTTATCACCACTGAAAGAACCTAAATATATTGTTATGATTATTGCGACTTTAATATTGGTTGCTATTGTGTATTGGTTTTGTGACCATAATAAATATATTCATAGGTGGACTGAACACATGGCACATGTAGGGGAATCATATAAACAATTTATTCCGTGGATTACACGATTATCATTAGGAATTATTTTAATTGGCGGAGCAACAAATGAGTTCCTCATTTCTCCGGTCCTTGAAACACCTTTCGTTTGGATGAATATTTTACAATTAATTATTGGGTTCTTCCTGATGGCAGGTTTTATGACTGGAATTTCAGCAATAGTTGCTTTAATTTTATTTATATATGCGCTGACTCAAGATATGTATTTGATTGGTTCATTCGATATTTTAGGATTAATTCTCTCACTTTTTGCTCTTGATAGTAGGCGTCCTGGGGTAGATGATATCGTTGGTATCCCTGATTATTTACACATTAAAAAACTACGGAAATACCTTCCTACGATATTACGTATGGGGATTGGTATCGGAATGGCATATCTAGCAATTGTTGAGAAAATACTTACTCCAGAGCTTGCAGCTATGGTTGCTGAAACAACAGGTCTCGTTGATGTTATTCCTGTCTCCGCAATGATGTGGGCTTTCTCAGCAGGAGTTATTGAGTTTGTTGTCGGTATTATGTTGTTTATTGGTTTTAGGACACGGTTAGCAGCTGTCGCAGCCCTCATTATTTTATCAATGTCATTCTTCTATTTTGGTGAAGATGTAACCTCACACGTGACACTCTTTGGAACTTTATCTGCTGTATTTATTCTTGGTGTTGGTAAATTGGGTGTTGATAGTCCTCATCCAAAAATTCAAGATTCTCTATAAAAATTTGAACATCATCCTAGTCTCCCAGCAATGATAAAATCACCTTATTCTTTAAGGTGATTTTTGGTTCGAGAATCCTAGTTTGGTATAATTACCTTATGAAAGAATACATAAAATACCTTAAAGATAATCCAAAAGGCTATTGGTTTAAAAGAAAACTATATGGCTGGGGTTGGACACCTGCTACATGGCAAGGGTGGCTGGTAACTCTCATGTACATTCTTTTAGTACTCTTTTTCGCACTCACGATTAGTGAGGATTCTGCAGCACGCGAGATAGTATTTACTTTTATTCTACCAGTAGTGCTACTTACTATAACCTTCTTTAGAATTGCTTATTCTAAAGGAGAAAAACCAAAGTGGATGTGGGGAATACCTAAGAATGGTGAGTAAAATAAGTTCGAACATTATCTCAGTCTGCCAGCATCTAAAAAAATCACCTTAGAAATAGGGTGGTTTTTGGTATACTAACTCTATGAAATTTCTTAAAAAAGAAAAAGGATTTACACTCATTGAATTACTTGTAGTAGTTTCAATTATCGGTGTTCTTTCTACTATAGTTTTAAGTTCGTTGGGTGAAGCTAGGAAAAAGAGTAGATATTCTTCTTTTAAACTTGAACTCCGTCAATTACAAAATGACTTACTCATTTTTGGTACTGAATCAACTAATATATCTGGTTCAAACGAAGATGAATGTCCGTCGAACTTTAATAGTAATCCTCAAACAATTTTTGAGAGAGAAGAAGTTTTCAATAAAGTTTCTTTGATCGCAGATAAATCAGGAATTATTAATATGCAGGACGAATCTGAAATGTCATGTTTTGTAGATGCAGCCGGTGTTGCCGCTGGAATAGTTTTTTATGCTAATGATTTTGCAGAATATGAAGTAAGCCCTCAGCCTGGAGAAGAAATGTTTTATTGTATTGATATGAATGGAAATATAAATAAAGGATGGGGTAGTTCAGCTGATGATTTTTTTGATACTTTTACATATGAATGTGCTGAAGATGACTATGTTGCTTAGAAATAAAAGTTCGAACATCATCCCAGTCTGCCAGCATCTAAAAAACTACTCTAGAAATAGGGTGCTTTTTGGTATACTACATTAATGAGAATAAAAACTAAAAAAGGATTTACGCTAATCGAATTACTTGTGGTTGTTGCTATTATAGGAGTGTTAGCAAGTATTGTTTTGAGTTCTTTAAATGAAGCAAGAACTAAAGCACGAGATGCTCGAAGAAAATCAGATATAGATCAAATACGAAAAGCAATGATATCATTTGCTATTGATAATAACCTTCCTTTTAATTTACAAAATAGCGGTTGTGGTGCAGGTTCAGGTGGTGATGCTATAGGTTGGTACGATGCTGATTACGGAGCATCTGGAGGTTCTATTCAAGACTGTCTTGTTAATGGAGGATATATTAGTGAAGAGGTTAATGACCCACTTCGTAATGTTTCAACAGTTGGAACTGATTCTAATAGATATATGATGTATCCATGCAATGGTAATTTAATTTTGATGGCTAATCTTAAATCTGAACCTAGCCCAGCTCCCGATGCTATCTGTGGCGGATACGACACTGCATATGGAATGGATTATTTTGTTGAAATAAGATAATTAAGAGCACTATTTCGGCTTATAATTCAGAAAAAACCACTCTAGGAATAGGGTGGTTTTTGATATACTTTGTACATGAAAAAAATAATTCATAAATATCTACCAGAATTCGTGTATGGTTCTGTTGATGGTGTTGTCACAACCGTTGCAATCATTACCGGTGCTGTTGGGGCAGGGCTATCTTCATCAGTAATATTTGTTCTTGGGATTGCAAACGTTTTAGCTGATGCGTGGTCTATGGGATCAAGTGAGTACCTTTCCTCAATTTCTGAAAATCAACTAGAGAATAATTCAGTCAACGGAGAAGACGGTAATCAGAAAAAGCCTTTATCAAAAGGGGTTGCTACCTTCGTTTCTTTCGTACTTGTCGGACTGTTGCCAATTTTGCCATTTTTATTCAGTATCTTTTTTGATGAACTTCAGGGAATTGATATTTGGCTTTCAATGCTGTGTGCTTTATGTGCGTTTATCTTGATTGGTTATATTGGGGCTCAGATTGCAAGAGTCTCTCACATTAAAAATATTCTTAGGACGGTATTCGTAGGAACTATAGCTGCTGGAATTTCGTTTTTGGTAGGATACCTATTGCGAGGAATAGCCTAAAAATAATACCTTTTCTAGGATTTTTATTTTTGCAAAATTTTTGCAAAAAATATTAATATTGATACAGTGCATGTATGGAAAATAATATGCAAAAAAATCCTGTACCAGTAACCGTGTTATCTGGTTTCCTTGGGGCAGGAAAAACAACATTATTAAATAGTATTTTAAAAAATCGGCAGGGAATGAGAGTCGCGGTTATCGTTAATGACATGAGTGAAGTTAATATTGATGCCGAGTTGGTTGAAAATAACGAGGTAGCTCTTGATCGAACTGAAGAGAAACTGGTTGAAATGTCTAATGGTTGTATTTGTTGTACCTTACGTGAAGATTTATTGATTGAGGTATCACGTCTAGCGCAAGAAGGAAAATTTGATGCGATTGTTATTGAATCCAGTGGTATTTCAGAGCCGTTACCAGTAGCTGAAACATTTACCTTTGAAGACGAAAATGGATTTATGCTTAATCATACAGCACGTTTAGACACAATGGTTTCGGTTGTTGATACAAAAAATATTTTTACCTATCTTGCGACGGTTGATACTCTAGCTGATTTAGATATGGCGGCTGTTCCTGAGGATGAACGAACACTTGCTCATTTACTCGTCGATCAAATCGAGTTTGCTGATGTTATTATCCTTTCAAAAATTGACCTTGTTTCTAAAGAAGAAATAAGAAAGGTAAAAGATGTTATTGCCAAACTTAATCCTGACGCCAAGATTTATGAAATATCATATGGAAATATTGATTTGGAAAAAATTATTAATACTGGATTATTTGATTTTGATAGAGCTGCAAACAACGCAGGGTGGTTAAAAGAATTACGTGGTGAACATATTCCAGAAACAGAAGAGTACGGTATCTCAAGCTTTGTGTTTGAATCTCAAAAACAATTTGATCATGATAAGTTAGCTGAAATTCTTCAGGACGATACTACGCTTACCGGCGTTGTTCGATCAAAGGGATTTGTCTGGATAGATAAAGAACCAGAGCGAGCTATGTTATGGAACCATGCAGGAAACATTATGAATATTGATCCGTATGGATTTTGGACAGCAGACGAAAGTGGTAAAAAAAATCCGCATCAAAAAATAGTCTTTATTGGCGTTGATATGGATAAAGAACTAATACATCGAAAATTAAATGAAGCATTAATTTAATACATTTGTATTAAATAAGTATTTTATTAATATTGAAACTATATGAGAATTGCATTTATAGGAAAAGGAGGAAGCGGAAAAAGTAGTGTCAGTTGGATGATGGCTAATACTATTGCTGATAAAAAAGGATATGTTTGCGCCATTGATGCGGATCATAATATGGATTTAACCAGTCATTTTAATTTTGATTTTACTGATCAAACTAATACCTTTCATCGATTGCATGATGATTTTCGTTTGGAGGTGGGACAAAAGGAAGATAAAGCTTGGTCCAATATTGTATTAGATGGCAGAATCTTACCTCAATTCACAGTAGGTCAAGAGGCTGATACTTACTCAGAGCGTGTTAAACATACAATCAATGATACAACTGATTTAATGATTGTTGGTTTAGGTGCTGATGATGTCCTCTATTCACAGCGTTGTGCCCATGGCCACTCTGCATCGTTAAAATATTATCTATCTCTCGTAGATGCTCGTAATTCATATATTGTTATTGATGGTGTTGCAGGTGCGGATATGTTACATGCAGGAGTGTATGTGGCCGTTGATTTTCTTTCGATAATTGTTGAGCCACAACCAAACAGTATTCGGGTAGCTAAGCAATTACGATCTATTGCGCAAGAGCTAAAAATTCCTTTCTGTATTATCGTTAACAAGGCTGCAGAAAATAAATTCCTTGATGAAATCAATCAAGAGTTTGTTGATTCAATTGTCGGATATATTCCGGTAGACACCAGTATTATTCATGGAGATTTCTCAGGTATAACAGCTGATACAAAGAAAGTACTTGAAGATATTTTAGAGTCTTTTGAAGAACGATTTTCTTATTCTGATACCTTGCCGAGGCTTCAAAAATTTGAACAAAGTCGTTTAGAAAATAAATAATACTTACAAAAAAACAATTGTGTATGATTGTTTTTTTTTGTATTATAAATAAAGAATTTCTTTGCAAAAAATTTGCATTTAATATCCTTTCAATTATTATTGTATCTAAGTAAAACAACTAAAATTTAATAGTATGTGTCATGTAGCAACTGGAGCGAATTATGATCGCCCGATTAACCAAAAAGATGTAGGAATTGTAAAAGAGCAATATCCTGAAGTTAACCCAAAAGTAATTGATGAGCTTTATGCAGCAATTACTGATAATCACACACCGCAACCGGCCGTATTGATTGCCCTTACGGAATTATTTTCTCGAGGTAAACGTAAAGACAATGGTTTGTATGACTGGCCAGTTATTCCCTTTAGTGCACTTGAGCTTCAAACATGGAAGCGCATCCAGACTAAAGAAATGCTTGCTTTTCACTCGGTCTTTGAGTCAATGGCCTTGGCTCAGCGTAATATGCAGTTAGTAAATGCAGTCTTCAATAAATATGGACTTCAATTTATTTTATTTTGCGATTGCGGCTGTGGTGCGCCAGAACTGTCGCTGGATGTATTTAATACTCAAGAGTATCAAATGATTAATGCCGTGCGCTCTGAATTTGAGGCCTTAGGAACCGAAATAGTCATTGTTGAGTCATTTAATGATCCATTATGGTTTGAACGTGATCTTGATATGGGTGACGCTGAAGTAACATCGTATCAGAGAATGTGGGAGGTATTGAATCTTTTACCTAAACATGAATTTAAACAATTCAGCAATCACGCACAGCGTGGCATGGAGTATTTGTATAAAATAGCAGTGAATAAAGAAGTAACTATCTAATTCTATACATCATTATTGTTTAAAATTACATAAACCGACTGAGGTCGGTTTTTTATTTGAGAATTTTTTCAAAAAATGAAATAATGATTCTATGTGTGTAGTATGTCAAAACTCAGTACCTCATCCAGGATTAGAAGAAGTTCCCATGTATGTAAGTCTTCTACAGGGAATGGCCATGTTCTTATTCGGGTTATGGTTATTGCATCGAGATAGGGTACACAGATTTTTATATCAAACGATAAAAATAGATAAGAAGCAATAATTAAAAACAACTTTATATAAAAGTTGTTTTTAATATGACTTGATAGTGAACGAACGTTCATATATGATATAAAATATGAATCATAGTGTAAAAAAAATATATTCCTTTTTAAAAAATAAATCACGTATGCCAAGTTATACCGAGATTGCATCTCTCTATGGATTTAAATCGAAAAATGCGGCATATAATCTGGTTAAAAAATTTATCCATAAAGGAGAACTCTCTAAAGATTCAGCTGGTAAAATCATTCCACATAACGATTATCAAAAAATTGCCCTCCTTGGTTCTATTTCAGCTGGATTTCCAGGAGCAGGTGAAGAGGTGATGCATGAGGCAATGTCATTGGATGACTGGGTCATTACTGACCCTGATGCGAGTTACCTTCTTCAGGTGGAAGGGGATTCCATGATTGATGCTGGTATTCATAAGGGAGATTATGTTGTTGCTGAAATGACAACTAATTTTAAACCAGGAATGATTGTTGTTGCTGAGATTGACGGAGAGTGGACACTAAAATATTTGAGAGTAAAAAATAACAGGCAATATCTTGAGGCAGCGAATGACAGCTATCCTGATATGCATCCTAAAAAAGAACTTGTTCTCCATGCTAGGGTAACGGGTGTCGTCCGCAAGTATGACTAATATTTATATTCATATTGATGCGGATGCTTTTTTTGCATCGGTTGAACAATGTTTACATAGAGAGTTGCGTGGTAAACCTATTGTGACCGGTCGTGATGGTTCAGTTGCGGTTGCTATGAGTTATGAGGCAAAGGCACTTGGTGTAGAGCGAGCGATGCCAATTCACCTAATTAGAGAAGAATTTCCTATGGTTCAGATGGTAGCTTCTGATTATTTCATGTATCGAATTTTTTCAGCACGAATGCAGCGAATTATTAAACAATATATACCGGAAATTACTCAGAGTAGTATTGATGAATGTCACGGAGATATTTCAGATGATGTTCAAGATTTTCAGGAAGCAAAGGAACTTGCTCTTAATATTAAACAAGAGCTTGAGTTAAAATTAGGATGTACCTTTTCAATCGGTATATCCTCATCACCTTTGTTAGCAAAAATGGCTTCAGGCATACATAAACCATCAGGATTGACTATTATTGATACTCAAAATAATAGAGATTATGTAGGCTATCCAATTAAAAAAGTAAATGGACTAGGAACACAATTGTGTAAACGATTATCAGGTTTTGGTATTGTTTATATTCGAGATTTTATTCGTGAATATCCTCGCATCAGAAAGAATTTTTCAGTGGTGACTGACGATATTTTTTATCAACTACAGGGATATCCACCATTACGGAATAGTAAAAAGGAAGATCAAAAAAGTATGAATCGTGCTCGATCATTTAAGGTCTCGTTTAGCCGAGATGAGGTATATGGACAGTTAGTATTAAATCTTGAATCATTATTAAAAAAAATGAGGCGCCAGAACATGCTTGCTAAAACAGTACACGTTTCCTTGGGTGATATTGAGCGTAAACGTGTATCTTCTAAAATACGTTTAGATACAGCAAGTCGTGACCCTGATAACATCGGTTTTATTGCACAAACATTATTTAATAAAATATATATTAATAATAAAGGATATCGTTATGTTTCAGTAACACTCTCTGGTCTTATTAAAAAGGATTATCTGCAAATTGATTTGTTTGGAGAGAGTATCAATAGTGAAAAAAGAGAAGGTATGTATTCAGCTATTGATATCCTTGATGCAAAATTTGGAAAACCAGTTATTCGTTTGGCTAGTACTTTAACAACCCCCCAATCTCTGAGTTCACATATTAACAAAGAAGAGAATATTATTACCTATCAAAACCCGCTCCTAAAAGGAGAAACATTTTATAGGCGTGTTCGCTATCCTTACCTTGGGATGATTTAAACTGGGGATAAGATTTGTTATATTTTCAAAGCTCTGTATATACTGTTAAAAATTAAAAATTATGGAACTTACGGTTATCTTATTTTATATAAGTAAACATAAACCCCCCAAATCAAAACAATGCAATATAGACGAAGTCATGAATATTATTGAAAATACTCACTACTATGACCATGACGAAGTTGCCGGATCCATTGGATATCCTGATAGGCACTGGATTAATCGATTCATTGATAAATCACTTGTTCATGCTTTTGACCCTGAACAAAAAAAACTCATTTTTACTGACGGCGAAGAATGGAAGCAAGTCTTAGGCGAAGAAGCATACAGTTATTCAAATCAAGCACGTTCCTTATTTCTTCAGTTCACAAGCAATAATTATCTTCATCAAAAATTTGTAAATATACTAGAACGTTATACAGAAAAGGAACATGAAAAACTTATTTTCTATGATTATGTTATTGATGAAGAAGGGTATCAAGAAATAAAACAACGATTACGTCAGCCTTTTGATGCTAGCAAAAAAATACAACAGGTATTTGGAAATATTCTTCCGAAAAGAAGAGCGAAAAAGAAAAAACAACAACAAAAATAAGCACCTTTTTAAGGTGCTTTGTTATACTAGAAATATATGAAAATTATTTTTGCCCCATCAAAAAGTAAAGAAATGACTGCTTATGATAATCAGACAGCAACCAAGATACTTTTTCCTCAAAAATCAAAAGAGATCTTAAAGAGGATGAAGTTACTGAGCAAAAAAGAACTTGCCACTATACTATCGATTAAGAATAATATTCTTGATCAAACATATTCCCAGTATCAAGATTCAGTTTACGGAACTGCTCTCACGAGTTTTATTGGAACATCATTCAAAGAATTATCTGTAGAGGGTTATTCAAAAGAAGAACGAGAATACCTTAGAGATAATTTGAGAATTCTCTCTGCAGTCTATGGCATTATTCAACCCTTTGATTCTATTGCGGCGCATAGGCTTGATATGAACGATAAGATTTTTTATAAGGATGATGAATATAAAAATCTATATGAATATTGGCAGAATGAAGTAAGTAACTATTTTAGTAGTGAAAAAAATATTTTAAACCTTGCTTCCAGTGAATATGCAAAAATGCTCGGTGATAATCCTAATATTATTAATGTAGATTTTTATATTCTCAAAAACAAAAAATTAAAAAGTATTTCAGTCTATGCAAAACAAGAGCGCGGGAAGATGCTCGATTTTTGTATTAAAAACAAACTTACTCAACCCGAGCACGTAAAAAAATATACAAGTGACTTTATTTTTTCAGAACAAGAATCAGATTCTCATAACTATGTATTTATTAAAAAATGATATACTGATATCGTTATGAAATTTGTACGTTTATTTATCATTGCTTGTATTGTCGGTGCAGTAGGGTACTGCTTTTTTGCACAGAAAAAAGCGCTTGCTCCAACTGAACCTCAGCAAATTCAAGATGAAGAACCTTTAGTTGATGAAAATAATATGCCGCTTGGCGACGAGTTGCCAACGCGGGGAAGTGATTTTATTGAGCCAGTAAGATTTAGTGGAGAATACCAAGAATATGGAACAGGATGTTTTGCAGATGGTGAATGTTACGCAATTGTTGATGGTAAACGGATTACGACTATTGTTGGTTGGGCACCAGGTCCGGTAGGACGTTTTGAGGATCCTGACATACCATTTGGGACTACTGTTGAGGTGTATGCATTACCTACTGATGATGGGCGTTACACTCTTTACGGTTCAAATGATTACTATATACGACCACTATAAAAACCGCTCAAGCGGTTTTTATTCTGCATGATAATCAGCTAGGAGTTCAGAGGAACTCCGTACCTTACCACCATGTCCAACATTAAATTCCATTTTAATATTATGTTCATTACAGAAAATGAACTCAGGTATATCATCAGCAAAACGATCACCACCATTGGCAAAAATATGAGGCATAATCTTTTCAAGTGCTTTGCAGACACTTTTGTCTGAGTCGTTCATACTATGTTTCGTTATAATAACTTCATCTACGCACTCGAAAGCTTCAAGAATTTCTTTTCGATCTTGCTCGTTCATAAAATTTTTACCTTTTTTAGTTTGTAACCAGTTATCATTATTTATAATAACAACAAGGCGATCACCAAGTTTTTTTGCTTCTTGTAAATACCGTACGTGGCCAATATGTATTGGGTCAAAGCCGCCTGAGACAGCAACAGTAATTGGTTTTTCATTCATAGAAAATTATGTAATTGCTTAGAGTAAATAAACCTGAATTCATATCTTGGAAACCTTTTCTTATCAACATGCATAGTATAACAGGTATTGTTATACTGTAGCTATGAAGAATTACGACACCTTATTTTTTGATTTAGATGGTACTTTGGCTGAATCTAAACGAGCTATTAATGCTGAAATGGCTGAAACGCTTTCTCACGCTAGTCAATCCTTACGTATTGTGATTATTACTGGTGGTATACTTAAGCAGATTCGTACGCAGGTAATTGATAACCTACTGAAAGATGCCCAATTAGAAAATGTTTATATTATGCCAACCAGTGGATCAAGTATGTATAGGTATAATAAGGTTAATCAAGTATGGGATATGGTGTATGAACATGTACTCACTCAAAAACAAAAAGATTTAATTATCTCGAGTCTTAGACATACTTTAGACAATCAAGTATCGTTTACCATTTCTCCAGATGAACTTATTGGTGAACAAATCGAGGATCGCGAGACACAAATAACACTCTCTGCTTTAGGGCAACAACAACCAATTGAGGTAAAGCAAAATTGGGACCCTGATCAAAGGAAGCGTAGGGAACTTGTAGGTTTCCTTAATCATCTTAAAGATGATTTTGATATAAAAATAGGAGGAACAACTTCAGTAGATATTACGCTTAAAGGTATTGATAAGGCTTTTGGGATTAATGAGTTCTATAAACATACAGGCTTTGATATCAACAAAGGTCTCTTTATTGGAGACCAAATAATTCCTGGAGGGAACGACTATGCAGCAACGAAGACAGTCATCGAGACTTATAATACCTCTGGTCCTGAAGAAACCATGACTCTTATCAATAGGATTCTTGAAGATGGTATAAAAGACGTGGTATCATAAAGACTATGAAGCCATCAGAAGTTACTAATAAACCATGGGGACATTTTAGGCAGTTTACCTTGAACCAGCAAACCACTATTAAAACCTTGAATGTCAATGCAGGAGAAATTCTCTCCCTTCAAACTCATACAACCCGAGAAGAATATTGGTATGTCCTTGAAGGTCACCCTCAAATTACCCTCGGTGACGAAATTTTTGATGCGCAGCCAGGTCAAGAAATTTTTGTTACCCAAGGACAACAACACAGGATTGCAGCACCTACTGACGCTGTGGTTATATTAGAAATTGCATATGGACATTTTGATGAAGACGATATCGTGCGCTTAGAAGATAAATATAATCGCTAAACTCTTACTAGATAATCACATCATTATTAATGTTTACTAACATCTTTTCACAATTTATATCGTGGATACAAAAACTCTTTAGGGTACAACCAGAAGGGTTGTATTTAAACCGCGATATTATTGGAACGGCACGTTTTGAAAACCAAGTCTATTTTTTCATGCGTCAAGGAAAAGATGTTTTTTTAATGAGTGATACACACCATCGTCATTATCACAGAAAAATTAAGTTCTCCAAAGACGTATCTCGTTATACTAATTCGATGAGAGATCTGGATGCTTGTATATTACCAAATGGAGAATATGGATTGGTATGTACTATTACTTTTGGTTCTGGATATAGAACGCTCTACTTAACATCTGTTGATGGGGTGCATTTTGCTGCATGGTCAATGGTGAGGAGTCCTAATGGTTCACCAACAAAAATCATTGTGCATACTGATGGTAATATTGCATTACTAACCTCTATTGATGGAGAAATTTGTTATCGAAAATTAGACCTCGAACACCGGGTTATTGAATATCATGATACCCATCTTAAACCTCGTCATGATTCCTTTGACCATAGTCCACTTGCGGTTGTGGCTACTTTTACTATTAATGATGGTGTATTTGTGCTCTACGATACCTCATATCAATTAGATGGTTGTGCAACGCATCGTTTTGGAGCAGCACTACTATCTCATGATAATCTTTCGCATACTCATTGGCGTGCTTTTTTCGACGAAGTGCCATTTTGGGATTATTTTGCTGACGTAAAAAACCCGCTCCAGCGGCATAATATGTTTACTTTAGGTGGCTACCTTAACAAGGATATGATTAAGGTCTACTTCTACGATACTCAATCAAAAGATATTTATACTCTTGCTTTACATGAACCCTATTCACGACGTGATCCACATCCTGAAAAAGCTCTTCTTAAAAAATATGTAAACAATCCAATTCTTAGACCTAACCCACATCACAGTTGGGAAAACCATACAACCTTTAACCCAACTGCTATTGTAATAGATAATATAACGCATCTTTTGTATCGCGCTGAAGGATCAGCTGGACTCTCAGTTATTGGATACGGAAAAAGTTATAATGGCGTTACTTTTGATAGATTAGCTGACCCTATTTACGTTCCACGTATGGATTTTGAAGGAGTGAACGTCGATCCGCGTATTACCAAACTCTTCTCGCGAGGAAGTTATAAGTCTGGATACAATCATTATGAATATCACTCACAACACTCATATGATTGGCATGGCGTTGAGGATCCACGTATTACTGAAATAGAAGGGAGACTTTATATTATTTATGCGGCCTATAATGGCTATCAGCAAGCCAGACCAGCAATTACTTCAATTACTAAAGAAGATTTTCTTAGTCAAAAATGGAACTGGTCGGTACCACAGCCTATGACTGATGTACCACAATATCATGGACAGGGAAATAAAAACGTTGTCTTACATCCTGAAAAAGTAAACGGAAAATATATGCTGTATCACCGGATGTGGCCACATATCCGAATTGACTATGTTGATGATTTAGAATTTGGGCCTAAGAAAAAATATCTTAAAGAACTTGACCGTATCGAAGCCCGCGGAGACTCATGGGATAGTCATAAAATTGCTGTTGCTGCCGCTCCAATAGCTATTGATGAAGGATGGTTGTTAATTTACCAAGGAGCAGGATCAAATGATCGTCGGTATAAGGTAGGTGCAATGATTTTAGATAAAGATAATCCGTCTAAAGTGCTATACCGAAGTAATTATCCAATCATGATACCAAGTCAGTGGTATGAAAATGAACATAAGTTTGGGGTCGCCTATCCTTGCGGAGCAGTTGTACGTGACGGAATACTCAATGTTTATTATGGTGGATCAGATAAATATGTTTGCTTGGCTCAGGCGCCACTAGAGGAGTTTATAGAAAAACTCAAACAAGATCCTTACATCAAACCAGAACTTATTAAGACTAAAAATATTAATGACCTATGTATATAACAAAACGATCAGATCATAATCCCTATATTAGACCAAACGAAGAAAAGCATTGGATGTCCTATGCTGCTTTTAACTGGTCACCGTGGCATGATACAGAATCTAATACGATTCATGCGTTGTTTCGTGCAATGACACAACCCGACCTGTTATCAAAAGGTCCCTCATTTTCTGTTTCATCTATTGGATATACAAATAGTAGTGACGAAGAGCATTTCATTAACTACCGGCAGTTTATTTATCCTGAGCATGAATGGGAACGTTATGGGTGTGAAGATCCCCGAGTAACTAAAATAGGGGATACCTATTACATTTTCTACACAGCTCTCTCTACCTATCCATTTTCAGCTGAAGGTATTAAGGTGGCTGTTGCAACCACCAAAGATTTCAAAACGATCGACGAAAAGAAACTTGTTACGCCGTTTAATGCCAAGGCGATGACTTTGTTTCCAAAAAAAATTAATGGAAAATTTACAGCGCTCTTAACAGTTGATCCAGACAATCCACCGTCAAAAATTGCTTTTATTCAATTTGATACCGAAGAACAGATGTGGGATCAGGGTTATTGGCACGATTGGTACGCTAATATTGATGATCATATTTTTGATCCACGAAAAAAAGAAGATGATCATTGTGAGATTGGAGCTTCACCAGTTTGGACAGAACGAGGTTGGTTATTGGTCTATTCACATATTCAAAATTATTTTGAGGAAGATAATCGAATTTTTGGAATCGAAGCATTATTACTTGATCATAATGATCCTAAAAAAATTATTGGGCGAACAACCGGTCCAATGCTAGTACCTGAGAAAACCTATGAAAAAGAAGGGCAGATCAAAAATATTGCCTTTCCATCAGGAGCCCTTATTCATGATGATCGATTAGATATTTACTATGGTGGTGCTGATTCGGTGTGTTGTATGGCGACGGTGAACTTGGAACATCTTTTAGACTCGATGAACCCTGAAAAACGTAAAGAACATGTTGTTCGTTACGATAATAATCCTATTCTTTTACCAATTCCAGAAAATGAATGGGAGGCAAAATTGGTCTTTAATCCAACAACAATTGATATTGGAGAGAAAACCTATATTGTCTATCGAGCGATGTCAGAAGATAATACGTCATATATGGGAGCAGCATTAACGACCGATGGTTACACTATTGACGAACGATTCCCTGAACCGATTTATGTTCCACGGATGGATTTTGAAATGAAGAAAACACATCCAACAGGGAACTCAGGCTGTGAAGATGGGCGAGCCACCATTATTGGTGATACGATTTACATGTTCTATACCGCCTATAATGGTATCGAGGTGCCAAAGGTGGCATACAGTTCAATTTCAATCGAAGATTTTGAGAATAAAAATTGGGATGCATGGTCAACGCCACAACTTGTCACACCTGACACGGTAGATGATAAAGATGCCTGTTTACTGACAGAAAAAATTAAAGGGGAGTATGCTGTGTTCCACCGGGTCGCACATCATATTTGTTTTGATACGGTGCCGTCACTTGATTTCTCAGAATCACGTATTGATAAATGTATTCCGTTGATTGGTCCACGCTCGGGTATGTGGGATGGATTAAAGGTAGGTATTGCCGGTCCACCAATTAAAACTGACGCTGGATGGCTTCTTTTATACCACGGAGTTTCAACTGATAAATATTATCGAGTTGGAGCCATGCTTATGGAGTTGGATAATCCTGGAAATATCATTGGACGGACATCAGATTTCATCCTTGAACCTGAAGAACAATGGGAACTCGAAGGTGAGATTAATCGCGTGGTATTTCCATGTGGTGCTTCAGTGCGAGGAGATGATTTATTAATTTACTATGGAGGAGCTGACACGGTTGTTGGGGTTGCAACCACAAAACTCTCATGGCTCCTTAAAACATTGACTTGGCAGCGAGATTCAGATGATTGGTCATAAATAAAAAAGAGCTATAGGCTCTTTTGTTTTACATAAAATCTTCTTTAATTTTTAGGGTATGAATGCATCCCAAGGGAATTTCAACGTGGAAATATTCACCTATTTCTTGCGCACCGAATTCTGAAATCAAATGAGAATAACGAGAGTGCTGACAGGCACGTTCATCAAAAGTCAAAACAATACCACTCAATTCTTCTCGCTCTTCTTCATTAACATAGTATCTTCTGATAACACTACCGATAGAAACAAAGTTTGCATCAAGGGTATAGTTTTCTTTTTTAAGAAAGCTTGCTTCACTGACTTTACCAATTTCGGTAATGTGTTGAAGAATATCAATAAAGATTTCAATTTCTTCAATATCATGTACATCAATGATACTGAGAACCTTATGAATGTATTTGATATTACTTTCGTATTCACTCATCTCGCCTTTATATGTTTCTTGATAAGGCTCAATCGCAGCTAAGAATTTTTTACCATTGTTATTACCACTGATACTGCGGCAGGGTATGTCATTTTCTATTAATGATACAGCTACCGTATCCGGATCAATAATCTTTTTCATATAATGTTGTTTATTTAAAATAAATTTTAATAATTTAATTAAATATAGTCAAATATTGAATGTAAAAGCTATGGTATCCTTAAATCATGGATAAAACTTTTAGTGAACGTGTTATAGATGCAGCTCTTGCTATTCCATCAGGAAAGGTTGCGACCTACGGCGATATTGCCCGTGTTTGTGGAGGTAGTGGCCAAGCCGCTCGTAGTATCTCTGGTATTTTAGCTCGAGCTGAGAGAAACGGAGTAAAAAATATTCCATGGCATAGAATTGTATATAGTGGTGGTAAGGTTTGGTTCCATCACGATTATAATAAGGAAAGGATGAAACTTTATAAACAAGAGGGAATAGAGGTGAACGAAAAAGGATACATTGAAAACTTTGTTAATGCACGGTATACATTTTAAAAAACACCTTCTCAGGTGTTTTTTGTTTTTCT
Organism: Minisyncoccota bacterium; assembly: GCA_022763365.1. GTDB lineage: Bacteria > Patescibacteriota > Minisyncoccia > Phycocordibacterales > UBA1006 > UBA1006. The sequence continues at coordinate 22,383 of JALEGN010000017.1, forward strand.
TACTTCAGAGTGTGATTTGAGAACGTGGTCTCCGTCTTCTTGTTGTATGTAATAGGCTGGTTCATTACCATCTGCTTCGTGAGTTACTTTATTCCCTTGAATGGTTTTTGTAACTTTTTCCTTGTGGGCTTCTTTAATATTTCCTGATGCGGTCCCCTTACCCCAATCCCAATAAACAGTAGTATCTTTTGAATAATTCATATTTTAATTAGTACCTGATTCAGGATTAAGTGACTCAGGAACATTTACATTAAGTTCAATTGATCCTGTATCTTGCTCCACATTGTTGTAATAGTACCAAGTCCCTCCAGCAATAATAAGGAGAAGGAGGATTGCAACAAACCATCCGGCAGCACCACCTGATGATTCTTTTACAATAGTTGTATGATTTTTACTTTCTTCTGACATATATAGTTTTAATAATTAGTTTCTTTTAATAATTTTATTATATACTTATTAACTATAAATTACAAATTGATTTAATTGTACATTTAGTATAATTATGATAGAATAGAAGTGGTTAGATAATCACGCGCATGATTGTTTAAATTTTATTCGATTAATTTTAAATATTATTATGTTACAGTACGCAATTTACTTTATAATCGCCGCTCTTATTTTTGGAATTTTTGGATTTACAAAAATTGCTGGTGGTTTTGCCTATATTGCAAAAATCTTATTTGCGATTTTCATTATCCTATTCCTTGTTTCTCTTATTTTTTAATTAAAAATAATTATTCGAAATAATAGAAATATAAAAATGTTTACTCAATCAAAACAAAAATTTAATAATAATACACTCTGTGTTGTATCATCAACACATGAAGGGAAATTATTTCACCTTGATAAAAATACATCCCAATTTGTAGATGATATATCAGTTGAATTATTGCCGTATCCCGAAAAACACGGACAACTATCAAAAACATCACCTTCAGGAAATCTTCAGAAGACAGGAATGGTGTACGAACGTGATAATGAAGAAGAAATTGCTGAATACATTACCTTAGTATCTGAAAAAATCCAAGATTTTGTTAAAAACAATGATGAAGATATTTATCATTTAATTATTATGGCACCAGCATCTATACATAAAAACTTCCAATCAAAAATTCTAGATACTTTACATAATATTCACCTAAAAGATATTTATCTAATTGACGGTAATTATTTGAAAATTCCTTTTGATGAAACACTTTCAATTTTAGATGGTAAGGACTTTGAACAGAATCTTATCGCATCAGAGATAAAATAGATTAATCATTATTATTAGCCCTAATTACACAAAAATTATGAAACATACAGATATTCACAATGATCCTCAAGAACATATTGATAACGCTAAAAAAGAATTAGAACTAGCAAAAGAGGAACAACAAGAACAGCTTGAAAAAAATATCGAAGATAAAAAACAAGATATTAAAAATACCATTGAAGAAAAGAAAGAGGAAACAAAAGAAAAGGTAGAAGATGTGGTCGAATCAACTAAAGAAAAAGTTGATTCAGTGCGACAGAACATTGCTGATGCTATTGACCCTAATAACTAATATTTACTATAATTAATATACTATGAATACATATAACTTAAATAATCAAAAAGGAATTGGTGTTGTAGCCGCAATCGTTATTATTGCCATTATTGGTGTAGGAGGATATGCAGCATACAATGCGACCGTTAATAATCGAACTTCAGTAGATGTTGATGAATCAGCTGTTATAACGACAACTGAGGCAGAAGCTGATGCTATGATCGAATCAGTAAACGAACTTGAGGCAGATGTTACAGCTGCTCTATCAAGTGTTCGAGCTAATTTATCATTACGAACTCAAGCTGGAATTAATGCAGCAGTAGAAACCTTAAATGACTTAGAAGCTCAGATTGAATCAGAATCAGCCCAAGTATCAGCTGAAGTTAAAGCTGAACTGGATCGATTTCGGCGTCGCGTGACTTCAGCTCGAGCAAAGGCAGAAGCTAATATTAGCGCTCAATCAGATGCTACAGCAGCAGAAGTAGAGGCTGAAGTTGAAGCTATTGTAAATGATATTGAAGAAGTATTTGCAGATATTGAAGCAGATATCGAAGCAATGGTAGAATCTGATAACGACGTAGAGACAGAATCTGAAGCTAATAATGAAGGAGTATTCGATGTGAATGTCGACTCAGGAGTTATTATTCTTGGTGATACTGATGATTCAGGTGACAATATGAACGAAGATTCTATGAATGACTCATCAAATGATGAAGATACTAGCTCCGCTGAAACCTCAGCTGAAGTTAATTCAGAAAGCTCTATGGAAATGAACGACGATGTTTCTGTTGATTCAGAAACCTCGGCAAATGCAGAATTAGATCTTTACTAAAATAATTTAAAAGCCCAAACAATGGGCTTTTGTTATACTTAATATATATGACAACCAAACAACAAGTAAATATTTTTTGGTTTAGACGCGACCTGCGCCTTGATGATAATCATGGTTTATATAAAGCACTTAAAGATGGGCTTCCAGTGATCCCAGTCTTTATTTTTGATAAAGATATTTTAGATGAACTGCCTGAGGATGACCACCGCGTTAGCTTTATCTACGATAGACTCCAAGAGATGAGAAATGAACTTCAAGAAAAATGGGATAGCTCTATAGATTTTAGGTATGGTACACCTGAAAAAATCTGGAAGGAACTCCTTAGTGACTATGATGTAAAATCAGTATTTACCAATCACGATTATGAGCCTTATGCAAAAAAACGTGATAAGGAAATTAAAGAACTTCTTGAAAAAGAAGATATTGAATTTTATACTTTTAAAGACCAGGTGATTTTTGAAAAAGATGAAGTAGTAAAAGACGATGGTGGCCCTTATGTTGTTTATACACCGTACAAAAATAAATGGCGTGAGAAATTTAATTCTGAACGTGATCTTAAAACCTATGACGTAGGTCGTTATGGTCAGAATTTTTACCAAAATACGCGACTACCACAGATTAGCCTTTCTGATATGGGATTTACTCGATCAGATATTAAGGCGCCATCATATACTCTTACCGATAATCTTATGGGTGATTACGCTGACACGCGTGATTTTCCTGCCGAAGAAGGTACCTCAAAACTAAGCACTTACTTACGTTTTGGGCTAGTCAGTGTTCGAAAAATTATGAAACAAGCTTATGAAGGTCCAGGTTATACTTTTATGAACGAGCTTGTTTGGCGTGAATTTTTCATGCAAATCCTTTGGCATTTTCCGTATACGAAAGACCAAGCTTTTAGAGAAAAATACGATGCTATAGCCTGGCGAAACAATGAGGAAGAGTTTGAAAAATGGAAAGAAGGGAAGACGGGTTATCCAATTGTGGATGCAGGCATGCGCGAACTTAACGAAACAGGATATATGCACAATCGCGTTCGTATGATTGTAGCGAGTTTCCTTACCAAACACCTTCTTATTGACTGGCGTTGGGGAGAACGCTATTTTGCAGAAAAACTCTTCGATTATGAAATGGCATCAAACGTAGGGAACTGGCAATGGACTGCAGGTTCTGGTGTTGATGCGCAGCCATATTTTAGAGTTTTCAATCCACATACTCAGTTTGAGAAGTTCGATAAAAATCAAGAATACGTCCGCAAGTGGGTTCCGGAGTATTTCGGCGTTGGCTATGTTTCTGAGATGGTAGATCATAAAGAGGCACGCGAGCGTGCCATCGAAACCTATAAACATTCACTCAATGAATATGAAAAAAACAATTAATATCACCAAAAAAATTTTCCTCTTTGGTGTGGCTGGGATTATCTTATGGAATGCTGTCGTTATTGTCATTTCAGAAATATATACACTCAGGAAAAATCAAAATATAAATACCGCACTTGTTTTAGGTGCTGGTGTTTTAGATGACGGCTCAATGTCACCCTATTTAGAAGATCGCGTAAATGCAGCTATAGCACTCTACGATAATGAACAAATCGAAAATATTTTAGTTTCAGGTGATAATTCACGTAATACCTATAATGAGGTAGAGCCTGTCAAAGACTATTTACTTCGACAAGGGGTATTTTCAGGTGATATTTACCTTGATCATGCTGGGTTCGATACCTATGATAGCCTTTATCGAGCTAAACATATTTTTGGACAAGAGGAAATTGTCATTATTTCACAAGATTACCATATACCTCGTGCAGTGATGATTGGACGCATGCTTGGCATCAAAACCTATGGATATCCATCAGAGGAATATAATGGAACGATTAAATATCGTATTCGTGAAATCGCAGCTCGCGTCAAAATTATTTATGATTTTATATTTCTTAATGATCCGGAATTTAGAGGTGAGAAAATAGAGATAGAATAAAAACCTCTTAAGAGGTTTTTTGTTTACGGCATTTTTCTGAACAGTATTTTATGTCGTCCCAGATACCACGCGATGACCATCTTTTACGATTATAAAAAATACGATTACATGTAGGACATATCTTTGATTCTTTAGTATGGGCTATAATATTTTTCTTCCGTTTATCAGGCATGATTTTAGAGTGATCTGAAAAACTCCTCGGCTATTTCAGCATAGTCTTTTTTTTCTTGTGTCGAAAATTTAGCTGCACGAGATGTGACAAAATGCATACGCCCATTTGATTTTAACTCATTAAGATGGTCAATGATAAAGGTCCAATATAATGCATCCCAAGTTTTCGCCCATGGTCCATTACTATAATCACTCATTTTTTTAACATAATTAGAGCCACTGATATAGGGTTTCGTTGTCATCAGTCCTTTTTGTGTACTCTGTGTCATACCGTAGATATTAGGCACCATGACCCAATCATAGGCATCGATATACATTTCCATAAACCAATTATAAATATGATTGGGTTTTATTCGGCATAAAAACATAAAATTACCCATCACCATAAGGCGTTCAATATGATGCGCATAGGCGGTATCCAGCGTCTTTGAAATAGTCGTATCGACTGGATCAATACCTGTTGTTCCTAAATACCACGAGTCGCTGAGATGTCTGCGGTGATTCCATTGGTTTTCGGTTCGCATTGATACTCCATGTTCTTCATAGACCATGCGAATAAATTCTCGCCAACCAATAATCTGCCTAATAATACCTTCAGTATTATTTATAGGAATATCATTTTCATTTGCGTAATTAATAACTGATTCAATGACCTCCATAGGTAAGAGTAGTCCTATGTTAAGGTAAGGAGAGAGCATACTGTGATAAAGCTGAGATTTATCTTTTACAATAGCATCTTCATAATCACCAAAAAGGTGGAGTCGTTCCTTGCAAAAATCACGTAACACCGCTAAGGCTTGTTCACGATTGATGGCATATGAAAATGATTTAGTATACCCATAGTTATCAGGAAATTTTTCTTCCACATATTTAATAGCATCTGTTACATAATCATTTGTTCGTGTTCCTGGGTCATTGGGAATTTCAGGATAATGGCTTTTTGGAACTTTTTTTCGGTTTTCATCATCAAATGACCAACGTCCTCCTGTTGGCTTACCGTCTTCATTTATTAAAATATCAAGACGTTTACGCTGCCAGGTATAAAAGTTTTGCATGAAAAGCTTACCATCTTTTAAATACTCCTGATTATCTTCTTTCGAATTTATAAAAAGAGGAGAATCAAGGAAGGTGAGATTCTTTTCATCTACTACTCGTTTTAATCGTCTTTTGAGCAAATAATCGGTCGGGTCTACACATATAACTTTTTCAGCTTTTAGCTCCTTGAGGATATCAACAATTGTTTTTTCTGGATCATATTCAATGTATGTAACTGAAATTCCTTTTCCTTTAAGCTCATCTTTATAGGCTTGCATACTTGCTCGGTGGAGAACTAATTTTTGTTTGTGAAATTTCAAATGACTATGTTTATCACCAAAAAAAAGACTATCTTCTATAAGATACATCTCATCACAATTTTCTTCAAAAATCGGATGATTTTGAAAAAGTTGATGGGGAAAGATAAGTCCGATGGTTTTCATATCCTTATTATACGACTTTTTAACTTTTTTATTACTTTCAAGTATTACATTTAAAATAACGTATCAATGTGCTAGTACATTGATACGTTATTTTACTTAGTTTATAGGGTAAGGAGATCTAAAACTTCTTGAGCTTTTTGTTTAATATTTTTATGATCTTCTGAAATATCATTAATCATATGTTCACGTTGTTTAAATTCAATTTGATAAGGAGCCACTAAGTCAATTTCTTCAAAAATACTTTTTAAAAGTACACGGTTACCTGAGTGCTTTGCCTTAAGAATTTCCTTAAATTTGTCAGGGTGATGTTTTTTAATGTACAGGGTGACCCAGGTTGTTTGATTTTCCATAATATCACCAAATAATGCCTTTCCACTATTTTCATCGATGCAATCAATAATATCATCACGAATTTGGAATAATAAACCGAGTTCTCTAACAATAGGTGTTGTAACTTCTAAATATTTTTCACCTTCATTTTTACTAATCATGCAACCTAAACGAGCCGGTGAAGTAAAGGTGTACCATGCTGTTTTTAAATTATGACGAGCTAAAACATCTGATTCAGAAGTACTACCATATTCTTCATTCATTCCTACAACATCCAAAAATTGACCTCGCACGGTTCTTTGAATCATGGTCATAAATTCCTTAAATACGTGACGAGGTAAATATGATGCATGTTCCATTGATGCTGTCCAAAATACATCTCCTAGTAAGATACCCAAGTGATCTCCTAGATTTTTATTATTATCAGCAAGTGTCTTTCCAAAGGCGTTAATTGTTGGCACGTTTCTTCTTACTAATGACTCGTCCATAACATCATCTTGAAGAAGGGCTGCTAAATGAAATAATTCACTCGCAAGTGTTAGATTACGTAAATTTTCATTGTCTAAATTTTCACCAGAAAAAAAATAAATTAAAAAAGGACGTATTCTTTTACCTGAATTACAATAATCAAGTAGCGTCTTTTTAATTTGATTATCAAGTTTTGTCGGGTAAAATTCTGATTGTTCTTCTAGGAGTTCAGTTACTCTTTTTATAAAAATTGGGTTATAGATTTTTTGAAAATGTTTAATTTCTTCTTTCGTGGTCATAAGTTAGGTATAATGATTTAATATATGATTGATTATAACACGTATATGAACTCTCGATATCAAAATGACCTAGCATATACAAAACAATTCATTTTTTCTTTTGGTTCAAATTATGCTCTTGGGGTGCGACTTTTTCCAAAAGAAATTCGCGAGGCAACTATTATATTTTATGCCTTTGTACGTTACGCGGATGAGATTGTTGATAATCCAAAGCAAAAAATGCCAGGGCAAACTCATGTAACTATTGATGAATTTATCAAAGAATGGGAGCTCGTTATAAAAAATGGACCAAACGAAGAAACTCATAAAATCTTACGTTCAAATTATTGGGTGTTTAAAAAATATAATATTCCTTTCGACTATAGTTTTGATTTTCTTGAAGTTATGAAACAAGATATTACCAAAGAACGATATGAGAGTTACGCAGAACTCGAACATTATATGTGGGGTTCAGCATCAGTCATTGGTCACATTATGACCTTTATCGTGGGTTATAGTGATCCAAAATGTTTTGATAATGCCAGAGCCCTTGGTGAGGCGATGCAATTAGCAAATATCTTACGTGATATCAATGAAGATTATCAGGAAAGAAATAGAATTTATCTACCAACCAAAGACATGTATTTATTTGGTATAACCGAAGAAATGGTTGCTGAGCAAAAGATGAACCCGCAATTAGAAAATTTTGTTAAACACTATGTAGATCGGACAGAAAAACTATTCACCAAAGGAATTAAGGGTATTCGATTTTTAAAAAATGGAGGTTTTTCGATTTTCCTGGCGACACGTATTTATCGTCATAATATTAGAATCTTAAAAAAACGAAATTATAATATTTTTGATTCAAAGATACGAGTTTCAAAATTAATGAAATTATACTTTCTTATTTCTAATTTTTTTATATATCCAATGTTGTTCTTTAGAAAGTAATTTAATCAAAAATAGGTGAGATAAGTTTATAACCAGATTATTCTGGTTTTTCTTTTAACTCATTTTTATCATTACGGTATACTATGACTATGAAATCAAAACGTTTAATAAATATCTCACGTCCACGATTTTGGATTTATGTTTTAGGTACTTTTATGGTCGGGGTTGTTGCCGCTGGTGACCCACGTTTGTTATCGACTGAAATGTTAATAGTCCTTGGTATCCTTTTTCTCTATTTTACCTATCCTGCAAATATTTTGATTTATGGAATTAACGATATTTTTGACTACGAAACGGATAAGCATAATCTAAAAAAACTTGAATACGAAGAATTAGTGACTCCTGACAAACACAGATATTTAGCGAGGCATATTATGGTATGGACTTTTTTAGCTGCAGCTATTAATTTCTTTATTCCGTCATATGCTGCAGTTGCGCTAACTATATTTTTGCTAGCGTCTGTGTATTATTCAGCATCGCCAGTCAGAGCAAAGGCTAATCCACCACTGGATATCATTTTTTCTTCAGTTATTTATATATCGCCTGCAGTTGTTGGATTTTTTGCGACTGGTAATACCGATATTTCATGGCTAGGAGTTGTCGGAGGTTTATTATGGGCATCAGCCATGCAAACCTATTCGGCCGTTCCGGATATCGAAGCTGACACCAAAGGAGGTGTAAAAACCCTTGCAACAGTATTAGGAGAGAAAGGCGCACTATGGTTTTGTTTTTTTGCATACTTATCTGCAGCCATTATTGGATATCTACACCTTGGCGTAATCCCACTCTTCCTTGGTTTGGTTTATTTGGGAATGGTTCTCTATGCGATTATTAAACCAGAAAAATCTTTTTGGATCTATAAAAAATTCCCGTTGGTAAATACAGCATTTGGAATGGTTTTATTTTTTCTATTAGTCGCTAAGTTTTTAATATGATTACATGCTAGAGCCAGAAATTTTAGTAGAAGGAAATTTTACAAAAGAGGATATCTCAGTACGACTCAATACAAAAAAGTTTACCCTTACTGATGATATTGAAAAAGAAATTGATGATATTTGGAAAGAAAAAATTAAAGAGGCTAAAGAAAACAATTTAAATTTATATAATGGTACTTCATACAGACTTTTAGATATAAAAAAAGAGAATAATAAACTACACATTGTTTTTCAAGAAATGGAATTTCGACAACGTTTCGGATTAAGAGAAATTCACAGAAGGCATGGAATACATACTGATTTATATAGAATGGGATGTTTTGTCAGTGCAACTGTAAAAACTGCTGACGGTAAATACCTTATGGTGAGATTAAGTGGTAAATCAATGAATATGAATACTATTGAGGTACTTGGTGGAATAATGGAAACGAATATTAACCTTGATTCAGATTATATCTTTAAGGTCGTATCATCTGAATTAAAAGAAGAGATAGGAGTTTTAGAAAAAGAAATAATAAAAAATAATTTAATTGCAGTTTTTCGAGGTGGATATACAAACATTTGTTTTTATTTTGAGGTTGAACTTTCTATTAACTCAGACGAAGTTAAGCAACGATTCGATAAAAATAGAGATATAGATGTTAGTGGTGTTTTAGTGCTAACTTTAGATGAGTATAAAGATACTTTGCAGAATCATAATTTAAATAAACAGTTTATTTATAAACTTTTTACCAAAGACCATAAGTAACTGTGATTTTTTGTTGTAATTTGATTCCTAAGGCTTATACTTTATTTAAGAAATAATTTAAAAAATATGGATATACATAAAGAAAAATTAGATGTAATTGACGAGCAAGAGAATATTCTTTATCAAGAAACACGAGATAATATACATCAAAAGGGCTTACTCCATCGAGAGATACATGTTTGGCTATATACACCAAGTGGAAATATTATTTTCCAAAAAAGATCTCCGAATAAGGATACTGCTCCTAATTTACTTGATGCCTCTGTTGGAGGTCATGTTGATATGGGAGAAAAACCTTTAGAGTCAGCATTAAAAGAAATCCAAGAAGAAGCAGGTATTTTGGTCGATGGAGATGAATTAATTTTTATGGAAAAATCTCGTGTTGATGCAATAGATAGTCAGACAGGTAAGAGGAATAATGTAATCCGATATATTTATGCATTGGCATATTTTGGTTCCCTAAAAGAACTTGTTCCAGAAGAGGGTGCAGGAGAAGGTTTTTTCTCATATTCAATCAATGAACTAGAAAACCTTGATAATAATCAAAGACAAATGTTTATTGGAAAAATGATATCAACTGAAAATATCTTATTATATAAAAAAATAATTAAAAACTGATAATACTGTGTCAGTTTTTTTTGTTACAATAAGTTTATGAAAACAATACTTGTAGATGCAATAAATACTTTTGTGGATAAGGAGAACGGTGTATTTCAGGAAATGTATGAATTATTGGAAAGTTATCCTAACAAAAAGATTATTGTTACGAATGCTGATGATAATCAAATCAAAAAATTTGGCTTAGATACAATCCCATATGAGCTGTTCACAATGAAACATGAACCCAATAAACCTAATCCAAAATATTTTGAAACTCTTTTAAAAAAATATCACTTAGACTCTGATGGTGTCATTTATTTTGAACATAATAGAGATGCTACAGAAACAGCACGGTCACTAGGTATCACGACATACTATTATGACCCTATACAAAAAGACTTAAATTCTTTAGAATTATTTTTAAATAAAAATCTATAATTATGCAAGAATGGACTATTTATGAAATAACAACAGAAAAGAGTATTATTCATGGAATAATGCTCAGAGGTAGAATTAGGAAATTTGCTCTTGAAAATAATGTTAATTTACTAGCTGAAAATGCGACTGATATTGAAAATGGAGTTCGTTTTGCACTTTATATAGATCAAAAACCAGATTTAGTAATTAAATTTATAAAAAATATTATTCCTGATTCAATTATTAATGTAGTTATCGATGAGGTTAAGAATCCTGTATTGTCAAAATTAAAAGTAAATAACGAAGATCGCTATACAATATAGTAAAAACCATCACTAACGTGATAGTTTTTTGCCTGCATCAAACAATCCAAGGAGTAGTATTTTACCTAACACAATCCCTAAGATTGCAGGTAACCAGAGTCCGTATCCAGCGTTGACTCCGGTCCAGAGAAAGATAGAGAGAAGGAGAGAAAGCGAACTAATCCAAATATATTTTTGATTAACACCTTCCTTATTCTTAGTAATGAATCGTAATAATACGTAGGCGATGGTTCCAGAGATAACCCAGCCAAAGAAATTCTGTAATGGTACATCAAACCACAGTCCTCCATTGGTATATTTCCATAAACCACGAGCTACGGCTCCGGGATCTAAAATAACATCTGTTCCAACAAGGATTCCTAAATAGACGAGGTATTGTGACCAGTTTCGTTTAAACCATATTTTTGCTAATAACCATGCACCAATTACCAATGGACTCCATGCGATAAAGACCGTCCATGGTGTTGTTCCAAATAGTCGATAACCAAAATCACTGGTATATTCAAAAAAAGAATATGGCCAACCGGTATGTATACCAATTGATTCAATTGTGAGGGCAAAAAGACCTAGAAGAATGATGGCAAGCACTCCACGTTTTCCATATATCTTATACATTCCATAAAAAGCAGGAAGTGAAATCATCGTGACAGCAATTATTGAACCTGTTTCTATAAACATTTCCTTGGGAATAAAACTCATCCCAACTCCTATGATGAAGAATATGAGAGAAAGAGCGACTAAAACTATTTTCCAGATTTTCATACTTATATAATACATTAGGTATTAAATTTTGTAATAAAAAAGCCAGAAACGTATCTGACTCTTATTTTTAAGTTATTTTCTTGTTTCTAGTAACCTTACTTCTTTTTTAAATTCACTATATTCCATCAAATCTTTATTTTCTCTGTTGAAAATAAAATACCATATTCGAAATCTTATTTTGTATAAAATATAAAAGGTAAGTATGAAAGATAAGGCTGATATTATAAACCCACCTAAAGCATTTATATTTGGGACTAATACTGCTCCAAGAAACATCATTGATAAGATTAAAATTAAAAATAATGAACCAAAAATAATGCTTGTAAGCCAGTGAATTTCGTATGTTTTTTGAATTTTCATAATCAAAAGTTTTTTAAATTAATTCATATATATAATATAACTTAAATAAATTTTGTCAATATAAAAAACCAAACATATGTTTGGTTTTTACTAACCATCTAAATCAGTTAGTGGATGTGGATGTGTGATATTTTCAAGTCGCTTGTAGGCAAGTTCTGCTGAGATCAGACAAATTGGCATTCCAATTCCAGGGTTTGTTCCGGCTCCTACATAATAGAGATTTTTAACCTTTTTGGATTTATTACCCGGACGTAATAGCGTTTGTTTGAGAGTGTGTGCCATTCCTAATGCTGTTCCTTTATAAGCATTATAATCACGTCCAAAATCATCTCCCCAATATGATCGTTCGTAGACAATTGACTCTTCAAGGTCTGGAAGGTTAAGGTCTTTTTTCATCATGTTAATGACCTTGTCGCGATACTGTTTCTTCATTTCATCGGTCACTGTCATACCTGCTGCAATTGGTACCAGCATGAATAAAATGTCTTTTCCTTCTGGGGCGATATTTGTATCAGTATGCGTTGGTTTGCATACATAATATGACGGATCTTTTGGTAGTGATGGTTCGTCAAAGAGTTCTTTGAAATTATCTTTCCAATTTTGAGCGAATCGCAGATTGTGGTGAGTCAGATGTGGTACCTCACGATCAAGCCCTAGATACATAATGAATGCAGATGGCCCCATAACCGCTTTGTTCCAATATTTTTGAGGGAAGGTTTGATGTTTAGACTCTTTGATTAACTTTGTTTCAGTAAAATGCAGGTCAGCATTTGAAATAACATAATCTGCATTGATAACCTTTCCACCTTCTAATCTGACTCCGACAGCTGTTTTATTTTCTACAAGGATCTCCGATACACCGGTATCTGTCATTATTTTAGTTCCGTGTTTATCATTCATTTTTTTCAATGATTCGATGATCGTATAGATTCCACCTTTGGGATAATACACACCATAATGGAAATCAATGAAGTTCATGATGTTATAGAGGGCAGGCGTTTTCTTTGGTTCTGATCCGAGGAATACGAGAGTATATTCAAGAATCTTTTTAACCCGGTCGTCCTTGAACCATTTATTCAAATATTTTTCCATCGTTTGTAATGGATTCATCCGACGACCTTCTTTCATGATGTCCCATTTAAAGAAGTCTAGAACAGAGTCATAGTTTCTGTACATAAATGATTTCTTTGCCAATTTATATTGTTCACCAGAGATTTTTAGATACTTTTTGATTTTATCTGATACACCTGGTTCGAATTGCTCAAGCGTCTCTAAATCTTTATCAAGATCTGAATGAATATTAACAACAGGGTAATCAGGATCTCCAGGGAAGAAGACTTTGTACGATGGTCCAAGCTTTACAAGGTTGAGATGTTCATTAATATCTTCTTTCATTAAATCATAGAAATGCTCAAAGACATCTGGCATCAAATACCACGATGGTCCCATGTCAAAGGTATAACCTTCAGCCGTGAAGATATTAGCGCGTCCTCCAATGCTTTCGTTTTTTTCAATAACCGTGACATCATATCCACGTTTTGAGAGAAGGGCTGCAGTACCCAATCCTCCAATACCAGCACCGATAATGATAACTTTTTTATTCTGATTCATGACTGAACTATAGCATGCTAAAATATATGTATGAAGAAAATTATTATTACAGGAGGATCGGGTTTTCTAGGAACACAGATTATTAATAAACTTCTTGAAATGGGTGGGTATGAAATAATTATCATGGATTTATTTCCACCACGAGAAGAAAAAGAAGGTGTGACTTTTTTCAAAAAGGATCTTGGTCATGCCTTTGCAACAAATGTTGATTATTCATTGCTGGAGAACCCATATGCGTATATTCATCTTGCAGGGAAAAGTATTTTTGGACGATTTACTGAAGAACATAAACAAGCCATTTGGGATTCTCGAGTTGAAGGTTCGAAAAATCTTATCGATTTTATTTCGCAGCAACAATATAGACCTGAATCACTTGTCGCTGCTTCTGCCGTTGGTTTTTACGGAGACCAGCCAGGAGAGGTATTGGTAGAATCGTCAGAGCGTAAAAATTATTACTATTTATCTGATGTAGTTGAGGCTTGGGAAAATGAAAATTTGCGGGCTCAAGAATTTGGTATCAATGTTAGCTGTATTCGTAATGGACATATTATTGGTGCTGGAGGAATGTTGGCTGAGGCAGCTAAGACTTTTAAATTTGGAATAGGAGGAATTTTAGGAACTGGCAAGGAACATATGCCATGGATTGATATTCGTGATCTTGTAACACTATATATTCAAACGATGAAAGCAGAAGATAGTCCATCAATAATTAATGGTGTTAGTACTCGTAGTCACACTCAAAAAGACTTTGCGCATGCTATTGGAGCTGTTAAAAATACTAAATTTTACCTGAATATCCATGAATGGATGTTAAATATAAAATTTGGCGAATTCGGGCGAGAAATGTTGGTGGACCAACATATATTATCAGAACATTATAAAGATATTCTCTTTTTACCAAAACATACTGATTTGGATGAGGTGGTATCGTATTATCTAAAACAAGACTAACTATGGCATTAATAAATCATTTAAAATGGCGTTATGCTACAAAACAATTTGATTCATCAAAAAAACTTGATGAAGAAAATATTACAGAATTATTAAAGGGAATGAATTTAGCACCCTCATCAATGGGATTGCAACCATTTGAATTTATTGTTGTTCAAAATGAAGAATTACGAAAACAGTTGCGTGAACACTCCTATAATCAGCCTCAAATAACTGATGCATCACACTTGATGGTGATTGCAGCTAAAACAACTATTTCTAAAAAATACGTTGAGGATTTTATATCACGTACTGCCCAATTGCGTGGGGTGTCAATTGAGAGCCTTCAAGGTTATCAAGATATGATTATGGGATTCCTTGATGGAAAAACTGATGATGAGATTTTTACTTGGAATCAAAAACAGTGTTATATCGTTTTAGGTATCCTCTTGTCACTATGTGCTGAAATGAAAATTGATGCTTGTCCTATGGAAGGATTTATCCCTGAAAAATATAATGAAATCCTTGAATTGCATGAAGATAATCTTCATGCAACGGTAATTGTAGCTTTAGGCTATAGATCAGAGAATGATGATTATGCAGATCTAGAAAAAACACGTCATCATCTAGATGAAATAACTTCATTGCGATATTAAGCCCTTTAAGGGTTTTTATTTGATTCAATTTCTTTTTTATAAATTTTTTAATATTAGTTATTATCAAATAAAACTTGATTCTTTGATACTATTCTTGTACAAAGATACTATGTCATTTATTAAAAAACAGTGGTTACCATTATTCATCCTTGCACTTGTGATTTTATCTTTAGTCCTAAATTATGTTGTTCAGTCAAAAAGCTCAAGCGAAGAAGATGTTCTTACAAATAACGAACAAACATTTTGTTACCTTTATGAAGGAGTTTCAGATGTTCAAACCCCTGAGGGAGAATTTGAAATCAATCGAGAGTATATTACGATGAGTGTTAACGAACATGGTGTTACAACCGGTCAGCACTTAATCTTACCGTATGGAATCGATACTAATCGAGCAAGCTTCTATGGAATTATTATTGATGGTTTCGCGAATGTGGTTGCAACAGCAACCGCAGAAGGTATGACTTGGCAAGAACAACGTCTCTATAAAATAACTGATGATAAATTATATGTTGGATATCAAGAAGTATTCATTCCTCAGTATCAACATGAAAATGGTGTCTATATGTATGAAGATATCAATAATATTAACTTCGAAACAGAAGACTTTTATTTAAATAAGGTAGCTTGCGATTCTGTTGATCAAAACATACTTCTATAGTGTGTTTTTCTTTTGCTCCTTGTATACTAATCTTATGAAGAGTGAAAGAACACTTACCTTATTAGGAATCGGTGGATTAGTACTATTTAATTTCTGGTTTTTATTTACAGACGCACAGCCATGGATTATTAATTCAATCAATATTCTTTTCCATGAGGCGGGGCATTGGATATTTTTTATTTTTGGACAATTTTTATATGTCCTTGGGGGAACCCTTGGAGAGATTCTCATGCCAACTATTTTTATTATTTCATTTTGGATGAAAGATAATATTCCTGGTCAAGCTTTTTCATGGTGGTGGCTCTCGACCGCTTTTTATAGTGTTAGTATCTACGTATCAGATGCTCGGGCGCAAAGACTTGAACTTATTGGTGGCCCAGGTGGTCATGATTGGTTTTATTTATTGGGACAAACTCGCCTCCTTGATTATGATATTTTTATTGGAAGAATTTTTGTATTCCTGTCATTATTAGCAACTTTATATGTTGCTTGGCTAGGATATAGATACTGGCAGCTAGGAAAAGGAAAAATTATTTCATAACAAACCTTAAGGGTTTTTTCTTTTAGTTAAATATGTACAATGACAAGCATGTCACATAATGGATCTATACTACGTTTTGAAGACGTAACCTTTAAATATTCAGCGGTACATACTATTTTAGATGAAGTAAATTTCTCCATTCGGCGTGGAGCAAAAATTACTTTGATGGGTCAAAATGGTGCGGGAAAATCATCTCTATTTAAAATGATTTTAGGTGAGCTTGAATTAACCGATGGTGATATTCATATTGCTCATAAGGCAAAAATTGCGATCGCACGGCAAATTATCCCACACGAACAATGGGAAATGACTCTGCGAGAATATTTTCAATCGCAATTTGAAGAAACCGTTTACAATATTGATCCACGAATTGATGAGGTACTTGAGATAGTAAATCTCAAAGCCAACAAAGAAAAACATATTTATGATTTCTCAGGTGGTCAGCAAGCACGAATTCTATTAGCTTCAGCTTTGATTCAGAATCCAGATATTCTCCTCTTGGATGAGCCAACGAATAATCTTGATACTGATGGTATTGAACACTTAACAGAGTTTTTGAAAAATTATAATAAGACAGTCATTGTTATTTCCCACGATGCTGAATTTTTGAATGCTTTTTCAACGGGAGTTTTATATCTTGATGTGCGTACACAAAAAATGGAACAATATACGGGAAATTATCATGACGTGGTAGAACAAATTGGTGCTCGAGTTATTAAAGAAAAATCTAAAAATGCACGATTGGAAAAATCGATTCAGGATAAAAAAGATAAGGCAAACTATTTTGCGAAAAAAGGAGGTCGTTTGAGAGCTTTGGCAAAACAAATGCGTGAAGATGTAGCAGATTTTGAGGATAACAAGGTTGATGTACGAAAAGAAGATAAGACTATTCGTAATTTCATCATTCCACATCAAAAAGAAATCACCGGAGATTTAATGACGATATCTTCGTATACGCGAATGAACGCAAAAGGAAAAGAAGAACGACGAGAAACTGATATTCACATTCGAAAAAACCATCACTTGCGTATTATTGGGCCCAATGGAATAGGGAAGACAACACTCCTTGAGAAAATGGCGAAAGATAATGATGAGGGAGTTTCAACGCATAGTGAAGTCCGCATTGGATATTATCGTCAAGATTTCAGAGGTCTTGATTTTGAAAAAACGGTTTACCAAGAATTAGCTTCAGTTATGCCAATTGTTGATGAGCAAAAATTACGCTCGGTTGCGGCTGGTTTCTTGATTACTTCAGAGCTAATTAATAACAAAATTGGGACCTTATCTGAAGGTCAAAAAGGTCTTGTTGCTTTTGCTCAATTGGTACTTCTTGAGCCTGGATTACTGGTACTAGATGAACCAACTAATCATATTAATTTCAGGCATTTACCAGTTATTGCACAGGCATTACATGATTATGAAGGAGGAATGATTGTGATAAGTCATGACGAGGAGTTTATGGAAGACATTAGAATTGATGAAATATTTGATCTTGGAAAGCAAAAATAATCCTATCGGATTATTTTTTATTGTAATTCATAATTTATGTGTTTTAATGAATAAGAATCAAACAACTTATTATATGAAAAACTATTTAGAAATTGCAGAGTCGTATAAACCATATTACGATGGGCAAGAAAAATATTATCATAATTTTCTTCATGCTATATGGACTGTTATTAAGGGTCTTGATGTTATGAAAAGTTTTGGTTTATCTGAGAGGTTAAAAGTCATTTATGCTCATGCAATGAGTCTTCATGATGCAGGTCATTCAAACGGTGAATTTGAACATGATATAGATAACGTTAAAAAAGCATTAATAATTTTTGAGCGTTATTGTAAATTACCAAAAGAGTCCGTTGATTGGAAAATGGCAAGAACTATTATATTGGCGACTGCTGCTCCGTATGAAAAATATCAGAGTCTTGAAGAGATTGTGTATTATTCTGGTGTGCCAGAAGAGGAATTTACCAATCTTCAATTACTTATAGAAATAGCTCGTGATGTCGATCATATTGGGATTATTGGTATTCAGAACAAGGATAAGCGAAACCAAGCCCTTGTAGGTTTGATGAGAGAGTTACTCAAAAGACATTCCAAGAAGAACTTAACAGGTTTTATTGAGCAGGGAACTAAACACTTTTTTGACGGCATACATTTCTATACCGACTATATGAAAGAGTGGGCAGAAGAAAATTTAGAGGAAGCCAAAAAATGGCAATTAGATTTTTCAAAAGAAGCTATAGAATTAGCTAGTAAATAAAAGATGAGCTGCAGATGCAGCTCTTTTTGTTTAGAAAATGTGTGGTACATTAGTTTCATTATGGAAATGCGAAATATTGCTATTATTGCCCATGTTGACCATGGGAAAACAACACTCACCGATGCTATTTTGGAACAAACCGGAATGGTTGAGCGTGGAGTATCAATGGACTCAAATGATCTTGAAAAAGAGCGAGGGATTACTATTTATGCCAAAAATACTTCAGTTGAATACAAAGGAACGAAAATTAACATCCTCGATACACCAGGTCACGCAGACTTCGGATCAGAGGTAGAACGGGTTTTGCGTTCTATTGATTCAGTACTATTGATTGTAGATGCAGCCGAAGGGCCAATGCCACAAACAAAGTTTGTATTGAAAAAATCACTTGAGCTTGGTCTTAAGCCAATTTTAGTTTTGAACAAAATTGATAAACCAGCAGCAGATGTTGAAAAGGCACAAGAAGATGTTTATGAACTTTTCCTTGATCTAGGAGCTAATGATGAACAATTAGATTTTAAAACAGTCTATGCTATTGGGCGTGATGGTGTTGCAGCATTGTCGATGGATGAAGAAATGAAAGATCTAACGCCATTATTGGATTTGGTATTGGGGGAAGTTCCAAATGTTGGAACAGCTGACCGAATCGAAAAGGAATTACAAGGACAGGTCTTTAACTTGGCTTATGATAATTTCTTAGGACGTATGGGAATTGCTCGAATTTATGAGGGAACTATTAAAAACGGACAAAATATCTTCTTAAAAACAAGCGAAGGAACCATTAAAGGGCGAATTGCAAAACTCTTCTCATTTAAGGGATTACAACGTATTGAGGTGGATGAAGCTACTGCTGGGGATATTGTGATGATTGCAGGACTTCCTGAAATTTTTATTGGGCAAACCATATTGCCTGAGGATACTGATAATTTACTTCCAGCCATTTCTGTTGATGAACCAACTATTTCGATGAATATGTTTGTAAATGACTCACCATTTTCAGGAAAGGTTGGTAAATATTTAACTTCACGACAAATTTTAGATCGTTTAGAAAAAGAACTTGAGGTAAATGTTGGATTAAAAATTGATACTACTGATGGCTCAAAATTCAAGGTCTTTGGGCGAGGAGAATTACATATTGCAGTACTTATTGAAAATATGCGCCGAGAAGGTTTTGAGCTAGCGGTATCTCAACCAGAAGTTATCGTTAAAGAAATTGATGGTCAGAAACACGAGCCTTTTGAAGAAGTTACTATTTTAGTTCCTGAAGAATTCTCAGGTTCAGTTATTGAAAAACTTGGAAAACGAAAAGGTATCATGAATGATATGCAGGTTGATAATGGCCAAACACGTATGGTGTTTTCTGTTCCAACACGTGGACTTCTTGGATATCGAAATGAATTTATTGTTGATACCAAAGGTGAAGGAATTTTGACGACTATTTTTGAAGCTTTTAAACCTCATGCAGGAGATATTCAGAAAACAGAAGTTGGTTCAATGGTATCAATGGCAACAGGGAAGGCATTAGGATTCTCACTAGCAAATCTTCAAGAACGTGGAACTTTATATATCGGCCCAGCTGAAGAAGTTTATGAAGGAATGGTTATTGGGAATACTGTTAAGGGTGCTGACATGGATGTTAATCCAACCAAAGGTAAACAATTAACCAACATGCGTGCCTCTGGATCAGATGAAAATATTAAAATGACTCCGCCTCTTGATCTTTCCCTTGAAATGGCTATGGGATTGATGCGTGAAGATGAATACTTAGAGGTAACACCAGACGCTATTCGATTGCGAAAACAATATTTGAAAGAATCAGACCGCGCACGTATGCGACGACAAGCAAAAAAATAACACCAAATATGGTGTTATTTTTTATTTATGTTTTAATTTAAATAAATTAAAAGAATTATTATGCCAAAAGTTAATATTTATTTCAAAGACCTTTTTCAGGAAAAAGATGAAGATATTCTTATTGAATTATTACAAGAATCTTTATCTGAGGTTCTTAGTTTTCATGAAAAAGTACTTCATAAAAATGACTTCAGTTTTCGTCTGCACCAAATTCAAAGAACACTACATCATGATATTGAGATTGAATTATGTGTACATGCCTACAAACAAAGGTTAGAAAAAGACCAGCAGGAAGATTTACTTGCTCAGGCTGTGGTAAAATCTTTGAAAAAATTTCAAGATACTCATAAAAATATTTCTTATGATGTTCATATTAATTTAGGGTATATTTCGTATGCTCAATCCTAATATATATTAACCACCAATACCTTAGGTGGTTTTTTGATTTCAAAATATTCTCGTGTACACTAAAGGTAACTCATGGAGCGTATTATGAAACTCTTTAATAGAGAATTTTCAAAAATTTCCGAGGCAGCTATGGTCCTTGGTTTTTTTACGTTCATGTCACAAATTTTGGCTATTTTCAGGGATCGATTTTTAGCTGGAAGTATTGGAGCAGGGAGTACCTTGGACGTCTATTATGCAGCCTTTAGAATTCCTGATTTATTGTTTACCCTTGGAGCGTCCTTAGTGTCAGTGTCGATTCTTATGCCATTTTTCAAGTCTAAATTGAAAGAATCTCAAGCAACAGGTAAACAATTTATTCATGAAATATTTACCGTATTTTTTATTTTTATTACTTTTGCGGCATTAATTACCATAATTCTTATGCCGTTTTTGGCTGAATATCTTTTCCCAGGATTTAATCCGGTTGAAATGAAAGAAGTCATTCTGCTTTCGCGTGTGATGTTGCTCTCTCCCGTTCTCTTAGGAGTTTCAAATCTCTTTGCCACCATCACGCAAGCTTTCAAAAAGTTTTTTGTATATGCACTATCACCAGTATTCTATAATCTAGGAATTATTATTGGTATTGTTATTTTCTACCCAATTTTCGGTATTATTGGTTTGGGGTATGGAGTAATTCTAGGTGCAGCCTTGCATATGGGGATTCAATTACCAGTAGTTCTAAAACAAGGGTTTAAACCATCTTTTACCCGCTTTATTGATTGGCAACATATTAAAGAAGTAGTTAAGCATTCACTTCCACGTACGATTACTTTATCAATGTCAAAAATTGTTTTCTTAATTTTTGTATCAATCGCATCAGCTCTTGTTTCAGGAAGTATTTCAGTGTTTTCATTAGCGTACAACCTGCAGTCAGTGCCTTTAGCAATCATTGGAGTTTCCTATTCGGTAGCTGCCTTTCCAGTATTAGTTGATTACTATAATTCTGATAATCATCGTAAATTTATGACTCATGTTATGGGTCCTGTTAGGCAAATTGTATTTTGGTCACTGCCCGTTATTGCTTTATTTGTAATCTTGCGAGCTCAAATTGTACGAGTTATTTTAGGAACAGGAAACTTTGATTGGAGCGATACCAGATTAACGGCTGCGGCACTGGCATTGTTTATTATTTCAGTTGTGGCGCAAAGTATTATTCTTCTTCTTATCCGCGCGTACTATGCAGCAGGGAAGACATGGAAGCCCTTATGGATTACCCTAGTATCTTCAATTCTGACGATTGTTTTGGGATATATTTTGGTGACAGCGTATAATAGCCTTCCTCTTATGAAAGCATTTTTTGAAAGTTTCTTACGGATTAGTAGTGTTCAAGGTTCGAGTGTTATTATGTTGCCACTAGCGTATTCAATTGGAATGTTTATTAATTTGATACTTCTTTGGCAAGGATTTAAGCGAGATTTCAAAATAGATAAAAATTACGGTGTTAAAAAATCCATGGTTCAATCACTAGCGACATCGACTATCATGGCAATCGTTGCCTATTATGGACTTAAATTCTTTGATCCTTATTTCAGCCAAGAAACGGTTATTGGTGTCTTTGGGCATGGACTCCTTTCAGGTCTTCTGGCAATTATTATAGCGATTATTTTCCTAAGAGCTATCAAGAATGAAGAATTTAGTATTTTTTCTCGAGCAATTAAAAAGAAATTATGGAAAACTAAATTAGATGCACATAGTGATATGTAGTATCTTTTTTATTTACAAAATTTAAATAAGTTATTTAATAAAATTTATTGTAATACTTTGAACTTAGTAACGTTATATACTATGAATAACTCATTAAATTAACATTATGAAAAAAACAATTACTGTTCTGTCATTTATGTGGCAGGAACTTAAAAAGTACACATGGTATATTATTGCCACCTTTGTCCTCTATGGTATTTTTGTTGCCATTGGAGATGCACTGGTACCCTTATATATAAAGCGCGTTACCAACGCTCTTGAGGCTGCATCCTATAATAATGCATTTATTGCCGTTGGGTGGCTTATTGGACTCTACGTTATTCAAAGGGTCTGCCTCTTTGTTTCTATACGTATTCTTTCATACTTTGAATCGTTAACTTCTCGTGATCTTAATACACGATCTATGAAAAGTTTCTTAAGTCACTCGTATAATTTCTATACACAACGATTTACTGGTTCACTCGTTGAAAAGTCAAAGCGTATAGGAAACAGTGTTATTGCTGTTGTTGATATTCTTTTATTTAATTTTTTCGGTTTAATTATCTCGATTGGGAGTATTCTCACCTTGTTATTTATTGAAAACGTAAGTTTAGGGTTCACGTTTGTTGGATTTCTTATTCTCTATGTTTTAATTGTACGTTGGATGGGCAAAAAAATGTCACCAATTTATGAAGACCGTTCAGCTGCAAAGACAAAATTTAACGCAGTTATTTCTGATATTTTTACAAATATTCAAACAGTATTAGCTTTTGGTTCGCGTGATAGAGAAATCGAAAAATTTGAAAATTCTAATGAAAATTTTCATCAAAAACGTTACCGAGCATGGAAAATGGCAGTAAATTACCAAGATGGTATTGGTTTTTTACCACCGCTTTTCACTGGTATGGTTACCTTGTATGCAATATATTTGGCATCGGTAGGTTCATTATCGGTTGGATCGGTAGTACTCGTTTTTATTCTTGGAAATAATTTCAGTAATCAAATATGGAGAATTAATAGATCAGTCAAAGATTTTGTGTCTCATATTTCTGATTGCGTAGAGGCAATAGAATTAATTGAACATCCACAAGAAATAACTGATGAAGATTCCGCTCGAAGCAATTTTGTACCAAAATCAGGTGAGGTAGTTATGAATAACATATCTTTTACCTATCCTGATGGCGATGCTGTTTTTAAGAATTTCAATCTTCATATTCCTGATAAACAATCAGTAGGAATTGTGGGAAAATCTGGTTCTGGAAAAACAACAATTACCAAATTATTGTTACGACTCTACGATACAAATAAAGGTAGTATCCTTTATGGTGATACCAATATCAAAGAGCTTAAACAAAAAGAGCTGAAGCAAGCCATTGCATACGTTCCGCAAGATACTATTTTGTTCCACAGAACCATCTATGAAAATATTGCGTATGGTAATCCTGATGCAAGTAACGATGAAGTATATGCTGCTGCCGAGGCTGCCCATGTTGATGAATTCGTAAAAGAATTTACTGACGGTTACCAAACCATGGTTGGCGAGCGAGGTATTAAACTTTCTGGAGGACAAAGACAACGTATTGGTATTGCTAGAGCTATGCTTAAAAAGGATGCTCCATTATTAATCATGGACGAAGCAACAAGTTCACTCGATACACTTTCAGAGCAATATATCCAAGATTCTTTTGAGGATTTATCTGAAAACAGAACAACTATTGTTATTGCTCACCGACTTTCTACCATTCAAAAAATGGATAGAATTATTGTCCTTGAAAATGGAAAAATCGTTGAAGATGGAAACCATTTTGAATTATTGGAAAAGAATGGTTATTACGCAGAGTTGTGGAATTCGCAAAAATCAGAACTTATAATTACATAAACAAAAAGCCTAGGTTAGGCTTTTTTTAATTGAATTCCTTTATATAGTTCGTCTTGCCATTTTTTAAGTTCATCCCAATTTCCTTGGTCTGCCATGTTGGCTTGTTGTGGCCACGTTTCAGGATCGTGGAGAGTAAATTGCTTACCGGCACGCTCGAGCATATGGCTAATGTTTGAGGCTGGTGTAGCCGCCAATTCTCGCCAGGTATAAATTCCTTGATTATTAAGGATTTCCTCAATTTTAGGCCCAATACCTTCTACGACCTGAAGATCATCTTTGGTAGAGAGAATTTCTTTTCGCATTTGCCGTGCTTGTTCATTTTTTTGAACCTTATGAATAACCTGTGGTTGTCGAGGTTGAGGACGAGGTACTGGGGTAACGTTTACAACTTCGGGTACATATTCAACGTAACCATAGTTTTTCTTTAAACGTCGTCTTCGCGGTAGTTTGTAGTGATGAAAACGCCGCAACCAATATTTATAACCGCGTAGTCCATAAATAACCCATCCGAGGCACATCGCAGCAAAAAGGAGTACTGCGAGCGAGAGTGGGCTAAGAGTAATAATTGTTTGAGTTAACCATTCCATAATATTTTTAATATACTGATTTAAATACTTTTGTAAAGTATTTTGGAACGAAATATGTTAAAATAGTTATTATATTCCTTTATACTTTTTGTTCTTTTGCTAGAATATGGTCCATGGATTTATCTCATATTAGAAATTTCTCAATTATTGCCCATATTGATCATGGGAAATCAACTTTGGCTGATCGCATGCTTGAGGTTACCAAAACCATTCCAGAGCGTAAAATGCGTGATCAAATGCTTGATACGATGGAGCTCGAACAAGAGCGTGGTATTACCATTAAAATGCAACCCGTACGCATGGAGCATGAGTTTGAGGGAAAGAAATATATTTTAAACCTTATTGATACACCAGGTCATATCGATTTCTCATATGAAGTATCGCGTGCACTGAAGGCAGTAGAGGGTTCAATTTTATTGGTTGACGCAACCCAAGGTGTTCAAGCGCAAACCTTTACCACATTGGAAATGGCAAAAAAAGCTGGTCTCAAAATTATCCCAGCTCTTTCAAAGGTTGATTCACCTCTTGCACGCGTTGATGAGATTAAAGAAGAAGTCATGAACCTGTTGGATATTGATCCTGACGATATTTTGCTCGTATCAGGAAAAACAGGTGAGGGAGTTTCTGATTTGTTAGATACATTGATTCAAGAAATTGAGCCACCCAAAGAAATAGTTCTCGATACCAAAAGCTCCCGAGGATTGGTATTTGATTTTGAATATTCAAATCATAAAGGAGTCATTATTTACGTACGTTTAACTGACGGTGAAATTAAAAAAGGAGATCAAATGATATTTGGGACATCAAAGCGTAAATTCTTTGCTCTTGATGTCGGAGTTTTTAAACCAGACGCTCAATCAACTGATACTTTAAAAGCAGGTGAGATTGGCTACGTCGTTACGGGTATTAAGGAGGCCAAGGTAGCGCAGGTAGGGGATACAGTAACGTTGTTTAAAAACCAATTAGAAACCCTTCCGGGATATATGGAGCCAACACCAGTTGTGTGGGCATCGGTATACCCAGAATCTACT
Source organism: Minisyncoccota bacterium (assembly GCA_022763365.1). Lineage (GTDB taxonomy): Bacteria > Patescibacteriota > Minisyncoccia > Phycocordibacterales > UBA1006 > UBA1006. Next base: position 48,682 of record JALEGN010000017.1, read on the forward strand.
GATGATTTTGAGTTATTAAAAACAGCACTAGGGAGACTGCAATTATCTGATTCGTCGTTATCTTTTGAGGAAGAAGTCTCAGGTACTTTAGGTCGAGGATTTCGCGTTGGTTGTCTTGGAATGCTCCACCTTGAAATTATTGGAGAGCGTCTCCGGCGTGAATTTGATCTTGATCTTATTATTACCTCACCATCGGTTACCTATGAGGTCATGAAGAAAAATGGTGATATGGTTACGGTCTATTCAGCAGCCTTATTTCCAGATCATGGTGATGTGGGCATGGTAGAGGAGCCGTGGGTGGAGATTAAAATTATCACTCCTGGTGAATACCTTGGTGGGATTATGACCTTGTTGTACGAACATGAGGGGGAAACAGGTGATACGAAGACCTTCGGAGACGGACGAACACAGATTATGGTTATGATGCCACTGAGAGAACTCATGAGGAATTTCTTCGATAATTTGAAATCAGTTTCCTCTGGATATGCTTCGATTTCATATGAAATTAAAGAAATGCGAACGGCCGATGTAACGCGACTTGATGTGCTTGTTGCTGAAGAACCTGTTGCAGCCTTCGCGCGCATTGTTTCAACGAGAAGGGCAGATATTGAGGCTGATGAGACTGTTGAAAAGTTGTATAAGGCGCTGCCACGACAAATGTTTGTGGTTAAAATCCAAGCAAAGGTTCTCGGACGTATTGTTGCTTCGCGTCGTTTATCAGCTTTGAAAAAAGATGTTACTGCTAAACTTTATGGTGGAGATATCACGCGGAAAATGAAACTCCGAGAGAAACAAAAGAAAGGGAAAAAGAAAATGGCAGCAATGGGGAAGGTTAATATTTCTCATGATGTGTTTCTTAAAATGATGAAAAAATAATTATTTCCATAAAATTTTTAGATTATTTCGTTAAAATAAATATTCTCTCGGTCACAGTAGGTAACTACTGCTCCTTCATTCATATTTATTTTGCCTTATGATCCTGTAATTTTAAGAAAATAATAGTTAAATAAAAAATAACCTTCTTATGGAGGTTATTTTTAAAATCCTGCACCCGCTCCAAATGAGTAGAGGAGGACCATACTGATTGAAACAAGGATACCAATAACAATCATAAAGTTCTTGGTTCGTTTCCGTCCTTTTTTGCTAAATAAATTCATAGTATACTAATAGTATATCATGAAAGACTATAGGACAAGAAAACAACGTAAAAACCCTTTCTATCACTCTTGGGTCTTTTTGTTTGTGCTTGTTCTTGTTCTGGGTCTTTTTGTACGCTCTGCTTACGCCTCATTTTCAAAGAAACGCACCGCAGACCTAGAACGTGAAAAATATCAAACACGCTTTGATGAATTAGTTGAGAAAAAAGAACTCCTTGAAGAAAAAATTGAACACCTTAAAACTGAACGAGGGATTGAAGAAGAGTTGCGTAAACGTTTTAATGTTACAAAAGAAGGAGAGAAAATAATCAAAATTATTGAATAAAATAGATCCTTGCAGGGTCTATTTTATTTTGAATAGTTCTGTTATAGTTAAGGTATATTATTAGTGTAACGTATAAAAAATATGAAAGACGTAAAAATTTATTCAACACCAAGTTGTCACTTTTGCCACATGGCAAAAGATTTCTTCAATGAAGAAGGAATTAAGTATGAAGAATTTAATGTAGCTGAAGATGCTGATAAACGAGCAGAAATGATGGAAAAAACTGGTCAAATGGGAGTTCCAGTAATTGAAGTTGGAGAAGAATTCGTTATTGGATTTAACGAAGCAAAGATTAAAGAGCTTTTAGAAGCTTAAATAAAAAACACCATGAGGTGTTTTTTATTTTGTGTCCCCACCAGGAATCGAACCTGGATCTAGAACTTAGGAGGTTCTTGTTCTATCCGATTGAACTATAGGGACAATGTTGCAATTATAGTACGTGAATAAAAGAGCGCAAATACACTTTCTATATGATTGCAGTCCAGAGTAGCTATGATATACTTATCCCACATGGACCAAGATCTTCGAAAACTTATCGAGGAAAACCAATCTCTGTTACGCAAAAATCTAGAGATAGCACAGCGTAATGAGAAAAAAATCAAAAAAATTCAATCACATATTAGACGAACGATGGTTGCAAAATATGTATATTGGATTATTGTTATTGGTGTTACTGCTTCGGCATTGTATTTTTCAAAGCCGTATATTAATCAGGCAGTAAACACCTATAATGATTTTAAAGATACGGTTGAACGATCGTCTGAAATTATTAATGAACCAGGTTCATTATTCAAGGATGTTGATTTGATTCAACGTGTATTTGGTTCATAGAACCTAACATGCTCAGGTAGCTCAGTTGGTTAGAGCACTTGTTTGAAGCACAAGGGGTCGGCAGTTCGAATCTGCCCCTGAGCACAAATTGTAATTACTATAATATTTTCAAAAAAGCCTTATATCATAAGGCTTTTTATTAGTCTTTAATTTAGAGTTGTTCTTAATACAAGTACAGATTTGAACTTAAATAAATTAAGCAATAATATTTACAAATATCAATATTTATGATAATGTCTCATTAAATAAAAACTTAATAAAAATGAGACATTTATACATCAACGATTTAAAAAATACTCTAGCAATATGGGAGTATGCAAATCTATTTGCAGAAGTCATTTACCAAAAAATGAACAAAAGTTTGGGAGCTAATATGCTTTCGTTATTAGGCGAAGAATATAAATCAACTCCTATGATAGGTTCAGAAATAGATGAAAATGGTTTTCTTGCAAGAGGTTTTAGGCATTACGAAAAGTTAAAACGTGATATTGAAGAAGATTATCCGTTTAATCCTAATAATTTCATACCAAGAATACCAAAAGATTTAAGTTCAACTGTAGAAGAACGATATTCTTATGTTAGATCAAATCATTTACTTTCTATTTATCGATTACCATTAATATTAGATGGTTGGTTGGAAACTAGAAAAGTATTTCTATTTGAAAATCTTCGGATGCTTCCCATAATTAGACCTAATAAAAAAAGCTATTTGGAATACCTTCCTTATGATAGTTTTATAATTAAGTTTAATGAGCCGTTTGATATTTTTGTGGAATTAAGTGATAGAGATTATTCTTTCCCAGTTTCTACAATTATGGTGAGTTCTGATGATAATTTTATTGATTTTATAATTATTCCATATAGCGTGGAGGGTTTATTGCCTGATAAGAATCAGATCAAGAAAATGAAAAAAATCATTAGAAACCCTAAAAAACCTTCTCCAAATTTACTGATGGAGCTGGCTGTATCTCAACAGACACCATGTGGCTTTGAATTTATGGGTTATTCAATTAATAGAAATAATCTCAAGATTCATAGTTATGAAGATGGAAAGTTTGTTGAAGAAGAGTATTTTGAAAAAGCTGAAGCTGTTTTTGAAGATAATTCAACTTCCTTAATAACTACGGCAAAAGAAGTACTCTCAATTATTAATGGCGTTTGTAAATTAATTTCTGAAATTCCTGCTCAAGAGCATGTAGATCAAATCAACGATAAGGCACAGTCTGAGGGACAAGATTCTTTTGAGGATTTTGAGTGGTATAAGGTTCCAATAACAGAAGTTAAATATTTAGATAATAATGGTAAATTTTTACAATATGAGTCTAAGTATATAGTTTCTACTGGATCTGGTTCTGAAAAAGCCTACCACAAGAGACGTGGGCATTGGAAAACGATTAAAAAAACCGGTAAAAGATATTGGGTGAATGCAACAGAAGTGAATCCACACAAAAAAGAAGATGGACCTTTAAAAGGTAGTGCAATTGAAATTATGTCTGAAAAATGATTTTCATAAAAAACAAAGAACCAATTTAACTTGGTTCTTTTTACATAAAATTTTATCGTACAATAAATTCCATCTGTAAAATAAACTCTCGTAATTTACATAATTATTATTTTACGTATCATTAAATAAAAAATATAATTCAATGATAATAAAAATAAATAAAAGCCAAGTATACTACTTTTCATTATTTCTTTTATTTTTTGTTTTAGAAATTGTATTTGTATACATTAAAACGAATGAATTTATTCGTTCATATGTAAGTGATATTTTGGCAGTTATGTACGTCTATTTCTTTTTCAGATGCATACGCATCTCCGTCTTTATGTCATTTATTGTCACTGCGTTTATTGCTGTTTGTATTGAAACCATTCAATATTTAGCAATTTTTGAAACACAAGATAATTTCTTGAGTAAAATGATTATTGGTGGAACATTTGATAGTTACGATTTTGTAGCGTATACCGTGGGACTACTATGTGTACTAACAATTGAATATTTAACAAACAAAAAAGCCTTACTATAGGCTTTTTATTTAATCTTAAGTCTGGCTTGTCGATCACGATCAACTAACGGTAACACAAGAGTTAAAAGTCCATGTGATTCATGCGCTTCGGCTAATTCAATATCAATTTCTTCTGGAAGGTTAATGGTTCGCTCAAACGATCCCCAAAACAGTTCTTCGTAATAATGTTCATCAATACGTCCTTCTGGATCGTTTTTACGTGATCCTTCAATGGTAATTTGATCTCGGGTTAAAGTGATATCAATTTCTGACTTTTGGATTCCAGCCACCATAGTTTTAATAATAATAGCATTATTAACGCGGTACATATCAACTGAAAGTTCTCCAATTTCTTCTTCATACGCATCTTCTTCCTCTTCAAATTCTTCCTCTTCAGCCTCAAGATATTCTCCATCCATAGTATCAAATTCCTCTTCCTCAGAGTTGAATTTGATACTTCCTGTTAGTTTTTCAAAAAATGATTTTTTGTTTGTCATAATATTTTTAGTGGGTTACACGACGGCAACGCTCGAACATTGCGATAATAAAGAGGGTAATAACCCACAGTATCGCAAGAGTTAGCAATCCGTCTATTTCTACATATTTAATTATAAAGTAGTTGAATAGCGTGTGCAATATAATTACAATACCAAGTCCTAAAATACCAAAGAGTATTTTAGTACTTTTCTTTTTATAAAATACAAAACCAATAATCAATCCCAAGAGGGCGGCAAGAATACTGTGAAGGATGGTGGCACCCAAAAATCGTAATGTCCCTGTTTCAATAACGAATGAAATATCTTGTTGTAAACTTGGCTCGAGAAGGAAAAGGACATTTTCTGCCGCTGCAAAACCAATAGCGCCGGTAATCAAATAAATAGCGTAATCAATAGGTTCATCAAGGTAGGATGAATTAAAATCAATCAAGAAGACGACAGCAAATTTAGCTATTTCTTCAATCGTCGCAAAGAAAAGTATTTTTTCAGTTCCTACAAGCCCAAATGATTTAGCAAATTGTTCAAAAGGTGTAATGAGAAAGACCACTAGTGCTCCAGCAATAAAGGTGAGGATAAGGAGACCACGAGGCTCAGGTTGAAATCGGTCTTCACGCAACCAAAAAAACAACCAAAGCAAGGCTGGCAGTATTCCCGATAAAAGGAGTGTCCAAACTACTTCGCTTGTTATAAGGTCGGCCATGATACTGTCATCAGTATATCACGGTCATCATTGTTTTTGAGGTCTTTCCAGATTTCTTCAGTGATAAATGGCATAAAAGGATGAAGCATTGTTACAATCATTTTTAATGAATGGAGTAAGAATTGTCTTCGAGAATGAATTTCTTCAGTGCTACCATTTTCAAATATTGTTTTCGATTCCTCTAGAATTTCTGAGGCAAAGGTATCCCAGGTGTAGTGATATAATTTTTCAGAAACAAGATAATATTTAAACTCGTTCATTTCCTTTGTGAGCTCTTGAAACAACTCTTCTTGCTCTTTAATGAGCTCTTGATCACGTAGTGAATATTCAAAATCTTTATCTAGATTAATGGATTCAGTTTCAGTCAATACAAACCGAGTAATGTTCCATAACTTGTTTCCAAATTTAGAATAGGCTTTGATTTTATTTTCATCAAGGTTTACGTCTCCACCAGGGCCATTACCCACAATCAATGCCATACGTAAGGCATCGGTTCCATATTTTCCAATCAGATCAACAGGGTCAATAATATTACCCAATGATTTTGACATTTTTCGCCCCTTAGCATCTCGAACGAGTCCATGAAGGTAAACCGTTTCAAATGGAATATCTCCTAAAAGGTAAGTCGTCATCAAAATCATACGTGCTACCCAGAAAAAGATAATATCATGACCTGTTTCTAAAATATTGGTAGGGTGATAGGTTTTAAAATCGTCAGATTCAGTATTTGGCCACCCTAGGGTTGAGAAGGTCCACAATCCTGATGAGAACCAAGTGTCTAAGGTATCTTCATCTTGCTTCCAATCATCACCTGAAGGAGCTTCAGTTCCTACAAATATGTCATCACCTTTGTACCAAACTGGGATTCTATGACCGTACCAAATTTGCCTTGAAATATTCCAGTCACGTAGGTTTTCAATCCAATTAAAGTAGGTTTTTTCAAAACGTGATGGCAGGATATCAATTTGTTCATTTCGAACAACATGGAGCATTAATTCTTTGAGGCTTACCATTTGTCCTTTTTCAATATCCTCAATTTTTGAATCTTTGGCAGGGAATTTTTTATTCACATCAATCCACCATTGTAATTTTGGTAATGGTTCAATAACAGCTCCGGTTCGTTCTGCAGTACCTACGCTTTGTATAGTATCTTCTTTTACCAAAAGAAGACCTTCAGATTTGAGCCATTCTACTACAGCTTCGCGTGCGGCAGCTACCTTAACATCCTTAACACCTTCCATACCTACGATCATTTTTCCATACTCGTTAATGACTTGTTTTAATGGCAGATTATGACGCTGTGCAATGTCCCAGTCAGCTACCGAATGAGCCGGCGTAACCCCAAGAGCACCAACACCAAATTCTGGATCAACGTGTTCGTCAGCAACAATTTTAACCGTCACGTCTTCGCCAGCAAAATTAAATGAATATTCATTTCCAATATATTCTTGATAACGTTTGTCTTCTGGATGAACTGCAACAGCCGTATCTCCTAATTTAGTTTCAGGACGAGTAGTTGCAATAGGGAAAGGGAAGTCGTGGGAGTATTTAAAGGTATACATAGTTCCTTTTCTATTCTCTCGTACAACTTCATCATCTGAAATAGTTGTTTGGCCTTTTGGGTCCCAGTTTACAATTCGTTCTTTCTGATAGATTAGCCCGTCATTATACATCTGTGTGAAGGCAGTATACACGGCATGTTCTCGTTCTTTATCTAAGGTAAAAGCTTCTCGTGACCAGTCCAGGGATGCCCCCATTTTTTTACACTGAGAAACAATAGTGTCATGTGAATCCTGAGCAAAGGTATTTACACGTTCTAAAAATGCTTTGCGTCCAAGATCGTGTTTACGAATTTTTTCTTTCTGGAGGAGCTTTTCAACCTTTGACTGGGTTGCAATGGCTGCATGATCAGTTCCAGGTAACCAGAGCGTACGTTTTCCGAGCATACGATGATAACGAACCATAATATCCTGGATAGCCAACATTGAGGCATGTCCGGTATGTAAAGTACCGGTTACATTCGGAGGAGGTAACACAATAGAAAAAGCTTCTGCATTAGGGTCAGTTAATCCAGCTTTAATCATTTCATCAGGATTATAAAACCCAGATTCTTCCCAGATTTTTGAGATAGCATCTTCTACATTTTCTGCATTATATGGTTGTAAGTATTTTTCGTTCATGTAGTTGATAGTAGCATATGCCCTATGTTTTTAAAGACAGATTATTTGTAAATTATTTTATATATGATTTAATTAAATTGAACAAACAATATACATCTAAAAAAAGTACGTATGAAAAATAAAGAAATTATTCTACGGCTTAAAAAAGAAATAATAAACAAGCCAAACGTCAAAAAATCTTTGATAGTTTTACAACATATGAAAGATGTCGAGGTCTTGCTTCGAGATTTATTTCAAAAAGTACCCCTTGAGTTTAAGGAGAGAATACAAGAGTATTTTTCTTTTATGCCGAATGCAGAACCAGGTAAGGTTCATGTTCTTTCAATGCTATTGGGTATAAAACTCTATGAGCATAGATTTGCTGGTAAAAAGATGAAAGATATGATTCCTCACTTGGAGACATTAAATCAGATCTTTAAGAATCTTATTAAATTCCAAGGAAACGGAAACCCTTTAATAGAAATTGAATATCTTTACCAAGAACGTCAAAATCAACTTTGGTATCTCGGATAATCCAAAACACTCACATATTATGAGTGTTTTTATAATTTCAAATTTCCTACTGCGGTGATATGTTTAACTTCAGAAATCGCTATATTATTATTTTTCCAGTAATTAATAAACCCAGCTGTTGCAATCATGAGGGCATTATCACCACAGAGTTTTTTCTCAGGTAGGTACAGTGGTATGTCATATTCTGAACATAATGATCTAAAACTTTCCGCGATAAAAATATTAGCTGAAACACCACCAGCAATAATTAAACCCTTAACATCAAATTCTTCAATAGCTTTTTGTGTTTTTTTAATTAGAACCTCAGTTACAGCATGTTCAAACTCACGTGAGATATCAGAGGTGTTTTGTTTATCTAAAGTTTTTTCTTTTTTCAAATCATCAATAAGGTACCGAGTAGCAGTTTTTAACCCTGAAAATGAAAATCGATAATCACCTGAATTAATCATTGGTCGCGGGAGATTAATTGATTCATTTTCTTTTCCGTTTAAAGCTGCTTTGGAAACCTTAGGTCCACCAGGGTAGTCCATACCTAACATACGGGCAACCTTATCAAAGGCTTCGCCAACAGCATCATCAATAGTTTCTCCAATAATTTCATAATCACCCCAATCACGGACCAAAACTAATTGCGTATGGCCTCCAGAAATTAACAGAGATAGTATTGGGAATTTAAAATCTTGAATATTTAATAATGCATCTTCTTGCTTTAGATAGTTTTCTTTAAGGAGAATAGATGCAATATGTCCTTCCATGTGGTTTACCGGGAGTACTGGGATGTTCCATATTCTAGCTAAGGCTTTAGCAAAATTAACACCAACCCATAGTGCTGGAGCAAGTCCTGGTCCGTGGGTTACCATAATCATATCAATACTAGGTTTTTTAATATTTTCTAAAAGTTCAATGAAATGATTATAAAGTTCAGGCTCACGTTCAAGAATATGCTCAAATTCATTTTTATTTTCTAGAGTTTCAGTAGATTTGATATATAAGTCAGCATTTTTCAACGATTGCTCTAGTAGGGGAACAAGGTTTTTAGCATGTTCACGTTTTGCGAGTGCTGGAAATACACCCCCATACTCTTTATGGATATCAATTTGTGAAATAACGACATCAGAAAGTACCTTGAAATTTGGACTTTGATGGTCAATATTTGAAGTTGAAATGATGGAAATCGCTGTTTCATCACAGCTTGTTTCAATGGCTAGAATATTCATATCACGTACTATATCAGAAAAATCAAGAGGGTCATTACTTGTTTTTTAAATTATAAGTGTTTAAATATAAATAAGAACTCTTTTTTATTCGTGTAATTTAAATATCTATTAATTATGAAAAAAATTCTAAAAACACTTGCAGTAGTACTTACTGTTATGGTAATGTCTTCGGTTGCAACAGCACAAACAACTGATACATTTTTCTATAATCCAAATCAATTTAATACTTTTGCAAGCCCATTAAACTCATTCCAAAATGATGATGCCTTTTTCCAGTATATTTTAAGTCTGTATTATGGAGGTTCTTTTGGTAATCAAGGATTCTATAATCCAGGAACATATTATTATAATACTGGTTATAACTCCTCAGCGGGAACACCAGGCTTTACCTATACGCAAACTTCAGGGTCTTCATCATCAAGCTCATCTTCAAATAGCTTTGATCGACCTGATGTAGAAACTGATAGTGCCCGAGATGTGGAAGATGATTCTGCTGAATTGCGTGGAGAAATTGATATGAATGATGCACGTGATGGAATTGTTTTCTTTGTTTATGGTCAAGATGAAGACATGATTGAAGATGTCGAAGATGACTATGATGAATACGAAGATGTCGAAGATGACGAAGAAAATGATGATTTTGAGGTAGAGCGCGTCGACAGTAATTTCGATGGTGACGATGATTTCGAAGAAGAGGTTGATGGATTAGAAGAAGATGAAAGATATTATTTTGTACTCTGCGTTGAATATGAAGACGAGGACGATGATGAACGCCTAGAATGTGGAAGTGTCGAAGATTTTGAAACAGACGACGATAATAACGGTAATGATGAAGAGCCAGACGTCGATACAATCTCAGCAATTAATATTGATGATGATTCTGCAGAACTACGTGGTGATGTTGACATGAATGACTTCAACGATGGTCGTGTATTCTTTGTATGGGGAGAAGACGAAGATATGGTTGAAGAAGTCGAGGACGAAGATCGGTTTAGTGATATTGATGAAGATGGTGATGACCTCCAGAGAGAATCAGTTGAAACAAATTTTGATGGTAATGATGCATTTGATTTAGAAATCTTTAATCTTGATGATGATACTGAGCATTTTTTCCGTATTTGTGTTGAATATGAAGACGAGGACGATGACGACACGCTTGAATGTGGAGATGTTGAAGAATTTGAAACAGATAATTAATAATAAAAAAAGCTTACATCCGTAAGCTTTTTTTATTTTGATTCTTCAAATGGTATACTAAGGTTATATTATTATTTAACCGATATATTATATTATGAAATTACCTTATACATTATTTTCATCTTTGGTGTTTGCTACCCTCATCTTATTTGGAGGTGGAATTGCTGTTGATGCCGCAACGTGTACATTCACGCGTACCTTATCAGAAGGAGATGAGGGAGAAGACGTACGTTGTCTACAACGCTATTTAAACTCTGAAGGATATCAAATTGCTTCTTCTGGTGTTGGTTCACCCGGAAAAGAAACCGATGAATTTAGAACCTTAACAAAAAATGCTGTCATGGATTGGCAACGAGGAAATGGACTTACCGCTGACGGTATTTTTGGTTCAGGTTCACGACGTGCCTATCAATCAGATACAACCCTTACTTCATCGGTAAATTCATCAACAACTGTTGATACTGTTGTTGCATCTGAAGCAGCATTAATTATTGAACTAAAAGATCAGATTAATAAACTAAGCCAGTCTAATTCACAATCAGGTGGCTACCCAAGCTTTATTAAAAATACTACTGAAGATTTATTAGATGCTGATGATGATCTTGAAAAAGCTGATGATGATGGTGTCGATATTGATGATGCAGAGGAGGAATATGACAATGCATTACGTAACTTTGTACTTGCTATTTCAGCACTTATTTCTGGTAAAGATTCTGATGCTATGAAATATGCAGATCGTGCGGATGAGTACATTATAGATGTAAATCGAATTATCGAAGACGAAGAAGATAGCGAAGGTGACCTAGAAGAACAATTAGAAGACTACGACGATGAACTCGATGATCTTGAAGATGAAATTGAAGACGCTGAAGATGACGGAGAAGATGTCGATGAAGCTGAAGATTTATTTGATGATGCTGAGGAGCTCTTAGAAGAGGCCGAGGAAGAATTTGAAGATAAAGATTACGAAGATGTTCGTGATGTACTAAACGATCTCGATGATATTTTAGAAGACCTTTATGACGAACTCGATCTAGACCGAGAGGATGAAGAAGACGAAGCTGAAGAAGCAATCGAGGACGCAGAAGACGCTATTGACGAAGCCGAAGAAGCTATCGAAGAAGCTGATGATGACGGAGAAGACGTCGATGATGCAGAAGAACTCTTAGAAGAAGCTGAAGAGCTTCTAGAAGAGGCAGAAGAAGCATTTGATGATGAAGACTATGATGACGCCATTGAATTAGCCGAAGAAGCTGAAGAAAAAGCCGAAGAGGCTGAAGACGAATTATAAAATAAAAACCCTATAACTAGGGTTTTTATTTTTTGTTATACTTTGTATATGGAATATCTCATTGATGTACGAACACCTGAAGAATTTTTTGATGATCACTACGATGGAGCAGTGAATCACGAATTACTGTTATTTGAGGATGAATTATTACCTGAATATTCAAAAGATGCAGATATTTATTTGTATTGCCGATCAGGAAAGCGGGCAGAACGGGCTCGCAAGATAATGTTGGATGCTGGATTTAAAAACGTTGTAAATCTGGGTGGATATAATCCAGAATTAGATAAAGAAGAGGAATAAGTATGTATTACGTTTATATCCTCAGATGCTCTGACGATTCGCTATATACAGGTATTACTACTGATCTTAAACGTAGAGTTAAGGAACATAATGGAGAGATTGTAGGGAAGGGAGCGCGTTACACACATGCCCGCAGACCAGTCTACATGGTATATCAGCAATCATTCAAAAATCGTAGCAGTGCAAGTCAGGAAGAGTCCCGCATCAAAAAAATGACGAAAATTCAAAAAGAAGAATTTATAAAAACCAATCAGAAGTAATTGATTTTTATGTTATACTAGTGGTACTTTCATCGAGAGTGTAGCGAGAGATGTAACTCTATTACCTACCAGCAACCGAGAATTTATTCCACGGTGCTCCATTTACAGCTGATGACCCAAACTCAGAGAAATCGATGAAAGTATATTATTCAATTAATATACTTTTATTTTTTATGAAAAAAACTAATCAAGTTTTTACTGCAGAATACGTATCACCGAAACATCCTGACAAAATGTGTGACCGTATTTCAGATGCTATTTTAGAAAAATTTACTAACCAGGATCCAAACAGTCGTGTTGCTGTTGAAACGCTTGGTGGACATGGCAAAGTCTTTATTGTTGGTGAGGTCACCAGTTCAGGAACAATAAAACAATCAGAATACGAACAGATTGTTGCTGATATTACTGGTGTTGATAGTTATGAAGTAATCGTTCATATTGTTCAGCAGTCTTCTGAAATTGCAACTGGAGTAAATACTGGTGGAGCTGGTGATCAGGGTATCGTCATTGGTTACGCTTGTAATCATAATAAAGAAATGATTCCTCAGGAATTCTACCTCGCAAAATCATTATGTGGCTATTTATATAAAAAATATCCAGTAGATGGAAAAACACAAATTACGATTAATCAAAAACACGAAATTACGCACCTTGTTGCAAGTTTTCAAGGAACCAAAACACACAAATTAACAAAGATGATTTATCAATGGTTGAAAAGTAAAAAACATATAAAAGAAATTAAAATTTTAATTAATCCAGCTGGTGAATGGTCTATAGGTGGATTTGAGGCTGATACAGGTCTTACGGGTCGTAAAATTGTCATTGATCAATATGGGCCACGGGTAGCTGTCGGTGGTGGTGCATTCTCAGGTAAAGATTGGACCAAAGTTGACCGTAGTGGAGCCAAATATGCACAATACATAGCTCAACAATTACTCAACCAGCATAATGCAAAGGTAGTAAGCGTAGAGCTTGCCTACGCAATTGGTATTGTGGAGCCAGTTCAAAAAATTGCTTATATCGATAATGTAGCAACTGAAATATTAGAATGGGATTGTAGCATGAATGGCATTAAGGAATTCAGAAACACTAAGCACCAAGAAATAATATGATTTTGGAAATAATAAAAAGCCATAGTAGAGACTGTGACTTTTTATTTTGTGAGCCTTCAACAGATGCGACCCAATAAATTCATTGTGAGGTAATGCCTATTTAACTACAAATTGAGATTCCTGAATAACCCTTCTCGTGTCTACTATTTTCAAGAAAATGTGACACTCATACAGCTTTTTCAAAAAGTTACAAAAGTGACACTGGTAGCACATATTACGTTACAGTGTAACGTAACTTTTTTACCTCAAGATACGCGAATATGCTACCTACCGTTAGCTCTGCATAGCTTAGCAAAAACCCATCTTGCGACATAATAGATACATGGAACGAACAAATACAACACAGTAAATATCTTCAAATATAACGCACTCGGCAACCCGTGTGCGTTACTGCTTATACGCCAGAAAATCAACTGAATCAGATGAAAAACAAGCATTGTCCATCGATTCTCAAATTAATGAGATGAAACAAATCGCTGAGCGACTTCATCTCAATATTCTTTGTGTTAAACAAGAATCATATAGCGCTAAAGCTTCAGGTAAACGACCTGTATTTGCAGAGATTATCAAAGAGATCTCTGAAGAAAAATACAATGGAATATTAACGTGGGCACCTGACCGATTATCTCGTAACGCAGGCGATCTGGGTTCACTGGTTGACCTCATGGATCAAGGGAAACTCATTCATATACAGACCTATGGACGAACATTCAGTAATTCACCAAATGAAAAGTTCTTACTCATGATTCTGTGTTCACAAGCTAAGTTAGAGAATGATAACAAGAGCATCAATGTAAAACGAGGAATGAGAGCCAGATGTGAAATGGGATTATGGCCGTGTCGACCTCCAACAGGATATACCAAGTCAAAACTGAAAGAGCAGAAATGTGTATCAGTCATTGATCAAGATCGTGCAGACGTAATTAAACAAATGTTTGAAAAAATTGGATTAGATGGTTGGAGTGGAAACAAACTTCATAGATGGCTAAAAGAAATAGATTTCAGGACAGAACATGGAAAACATCTCAGTCTTGGTAATTTATACAGAATATTGAAAAACCACTTCTACTATGGACGATTTGAATACCCAAAGAATTCAGGAGATTGGTACAACGGAGTACATGAACCTATTATCGACAAGAAACTCTTTGAGATTGTTCAAGAACAAATACAAAGCCAAACCCTTGAACCACGAGCAATGCAAAAAGAGTTTGCATTCACCAAAATCATGAAATGTGGATCTTGTGGCTCAGGTATCACTGCTGACGAGAAGTTCAAGAAACTGAAAGACGGAGGGGTTAATCGTCATATTTACTATCGTTGTTGTAAATCACGAGATCAGAATTGTAAAAACCCAGCGATCAATGAAACTGATTTAATATTACAGCTTAAAAAACTCATTGATGACCTCTCAATTACTTCATTACCAATGAGAGAGAAAATTACTAACGAAGTACAACGAATTAAGAAATTCTACTCAATGATGCTCGACGAGAAAGCACAGATTTATATTAAAAAGATTGATGTACGAGATTATGGAAAATTTATCTTGCAAGAGGGGTCTGTTGACGAGAAGCGAGAATTTCTTGGTTGTTTGAAGAGTAAAGTAATACTAAGTAGCAAAATAGTTAAAATACATTAATACTTAAATTACCAACAATAGTAAATGAAATTGTATGTTTTTTACATCAATAGGCAATCAATATAGTCAGTAAGCATATGGAACAATAATCCAATACCAACAATTTTAAAATACTTATTAGGCACAAATAACATAAGAAAATAAATTCCTATTGCGTAGGGCGTATGGAGAAAATGAAATCCAATGCTACATCGCTCTGGATCAAAAATTGGATTTGCGAATAGGTGGTCTAAGTCAACAATCATTGTTGCAATCATTATCAACCATGCTTTTTTCCATATATTTCTAAAAAATACAAAAGTAAGAAAAGCTGGAAAAATAAAATGAAGAGAATAATGAATAATTGTTTGATATTGGCTTAAGAAGTCAATCATAAAAACATAATATTCTTTTATGATAG
>JALEGN010000018.1 GCA_022763365.1 Minisyncoccota bacterium
CGGAAAAATACATCTACATCATTACCATCTTCAACTTCACCATTTAGCACTGCTGAGTTTTCATCAACGTTAGTAGCGTTATTGGTTCGGATTTCTACATTTAATGGTGCTTGTCCTGTATTTTCAATTCGGAAGTTAGCAACAACATATCCTTGGTCACACCAACCATTTTGGTAGTCATCAAGGTCACCAATATTAGCACCTGAACCAAAGAGTTGTGATTCTGAAACAGGATCATTTCGGTTATACCCAGCACAGAATTGTGGGTCGGTTGTCCCATGAGTATTTTCAATATAGGCATTTACAAATTCAATTTCAAAATCTTGTGGAAGGTTTTGCAAGTACGCTTGGTCATTTAAACCAGAGTTTGTTGCATTGTTACCAGTTAAGGTACCCGTGATGGTTCCATTAGTGATTAAGTTTGTAATATTATTGAATTTTCCTCGGGTATTCGTAATCGTTCCTGAACCTTCGTTTCGGAAATCAATAAATACGGTAAATTCATCAGTATCTCCATAGTTAGGAATGTTTACTGAAAACGAATCGTTTTGATTCGCACTGTTTGCTGAATCGTTTGATGCAATCGAAACAAATCGCGTTGAGCTGTTTGCAGGATTATTATCAAAGGTTCCAGCCGCTGCAAAAGAAGCTCCTCCTGTAAGGAGTAGCGCCACAAATGCAGTTTTAAGAATATTTTTAATAAATGTTTTCATGATAAATAATGTGATAATTAAATAATGTTACTAATACTAAATATATTATCATAAATAATATATTTGTCAAGTTTCCATACATGAGTTTTCAATAGAAATCTATTAACCACTCATTCATAGAAAGGAAAGAAATCAGCATACATATATAGTATATATGATTTCTTTCCTTTTTTATTCCTTATTTAAGAATATTTTGTTTTAAAAACTAAATCCGAAGCTAAATCCGACACCTCGTGGCGCATTTACCTGTGGCATCATTGAATTTAATTGACTTTGTAATTGATATTGAATCAAAGAACTCGACAAATTAACTCCATTTGGATTATGATCTGGTCCACCTGGTCCATCCGGATTAACAAATACTACCTTTGGATCCTTGGTAAAAGGTTGATCAAACCATTCAAAAGGTTCTCCATCAATAATCCAATCTGCCAAAGAATACGCAACTACTGCGCCAGCTACATACCATAACCAACCCCAATCAGTTTTTTTCTTTACAACAGTTACCTGACTAAAATCATTATAGGGCTGACCATATCCATAATCCCCATAAATACCGGTTCCTGAACCAGTCGTTAAGGTATAAGGATTTGCCCTGGTATCTGTGTCAGTATTTGTTGTACCATTAGTGTTTGGACAAGTAGAACAGTTTACATTCACAATTATAGTATCAGAACTTGTGGTGCTAGTAGTAGATGTAGTACTGGTGGTATTGCTAATAATAAACATAGTTGATGAGATAATAGTATTACCACATTCCCACGCTCGTATTGGCGTACCATTTCTATCAGCAACATACCAGTCTCCCGGTTTTAATCTACAACCTCCGTTTTCACATTGGTTCCAAGAAGCTGCTGGTGACATTGTCACCAGTAATTCTTGACCGGCTTGGACTTGAAGTTTCTGTTCGCCAAGGTCCGTTCTGACAACTTTTGCAAGGTTTGTGTAATTTGAAACCAAATTACAGTAACATTTCTGTTGTGCTGTAGCTGATAAACCTATCAACAAAACAGCAAAAAGTGTGAGTATTTTTTTCAAAATTAATTAATTTTTAAGGTTATACATATTTTGTATTTCAAATTAATGAGAATGATTTCATTTAATAAAATATCAATAAATTTTTTAAATGTCAACACTTTTCACAGGATATCCACAGATTCAACAAAAAACAAAACCCTACGAATGAAATCGTAGGGTTGTTTTCATAATCATGTTATGAAAATCTATTTTGTTTTTAGTTATGACCAGGTCCTCCGTTAGTATTGGTGTTGGTATTAGTTCCACCACCGTTACCGTTATGACCAGGTCCTCCAGTATCCGTATTACCACCATTACCTTGATTATAATAATTATTGTTCGTAGTTGTACGCTCAATTAAACGAGTTACATTTTGAACAGTAACATTACCATCACCATTAAGTAAATCAATAGTCGAAGCCGTAGCGCCAATACCAGAAACTATAGTTCCTGCGATTGCCCAGTTACGACTTTGCTTTGCATATCTAGCTGCAGCTTCAGTATTAGCAAGAATTTGCTCGTTCTGAGTTGCAATTGTTGCAATAGCATTTCCATTATTACGAACTTCAGCTAAGATAACTTGTTGGTTTTGACCCAATTGAGCCTGACCAGCAGTTAAATTATCTAGTTTCTGATTCGTTTCAGTTAAATCAACAACCTGAGTTGTTACATTAACTTGAGGTCTTACAACGATTTCTATCTTGCCGTAGAATTTCATATTTTTGATTGTGTTTCCACAAGTCACTGCTGAATGGATATTTCCATTTGGCATAATGATAAATCTTTCGGCTGGATTTTGGTAGTGACCACCATTTACTTCAGTGTTTACTGGAGCGGCTTGGTTATATTCTACCCACATACCTTCATATCCTCTAGCATTAGCAATCTGCTGCGCTGTTTGGATAGAGTAACCGTTTGGTAAATTACCAGTAGCGGCGTAATTACGGGCAACATCATTATTTGCGAAATTGTGCCCCGGTGTAAGAACTGCATACTGATTAGTAGTGTTTTGAGCATTAAGCCCGATTGCCATAATAGCAAGTACGAATGTTAAGATTACATTTTTCATATCTGAAAGTTTTAAATTGTTATTTAATTTTGTTTTTTAGAGCATGTACTCTGTAATACCAACAATAATTTGCAAACATTACAGAGTACAAGTTCCATCAAAAATTAAATGAACTTTCAGGAAAAATTTAATATTGATTTGTAAGGAACTTGACTCTGTAATTAATTTATCATATTTTAAATAATTTGTCAAGTAAAAAACCATCTTCTTTATAGGAAGATGGTTTATGTAATTTTGTAAATACCGTTATTGTCCTAGTCGCTTTGATGTAGCAACATCTTTTTTTCGACTATCATTTTGATCAACTTCAAGATAAAAACCGTTAATGGCAACCCCTGCAGAATCTGCAAGAACACACCATTCCTGATTAGAAAGCGATACTGTAATGTAATACTTCCTTCCTTCGTAAATAAAATAAATACGCCTTGTATTGTCTTCAATAAGAAAACCAGATTGAAACACCTCATTTGGGTTGCACCCTTGACCACAGGTCAACAAAGCTAGGCGATATCGCACATCAGATGTTTGATATTGTCTATTTTGATTTATGGTGGGTGTTGCTCGCCTTAAACGTATAACATGTGAACTACTCGATGTTTGTCGGTTTGATGTATATCTATTTTGTCTTTGTACATCAGGGATAAAAAGAAAGGTATCTCCACCTATCTCATTACCTCCGTCAATTTTCAAATGAACTTCACTATATCGCGCATGACCAGTTGAATCAGCTACAAAACCAGTGATTTCATTCAAGAAAGGAGCTGTTATAGGAACGTCACTATTATTCAAAATTTTTCTCCCTTTTTCATCGGTTACAAAAAATCGAGAAGGAACAATAAGAGTTTCCCCAGAATAGGTATCTTTACGATACACAATACCACCTGACACAGAATCGGGTTGCTTAAACGCAGCTGGGTCTTTAAAGAAAACAATATCACGATCAAGATTTAGATACGTACCAACAATAGAGGATGTATCAATTCTAGTTGCTGCCATTGCTTCATCAGTAAAAGGAACATTAGTTTCTTTTACGATGACCTGATTTACACCACAAGAACTCAACAAAATTGTAAAAATCAAAAGAATAAATATATTTTTCATTTAATTGTAAATTTTTGTATATAGATATACTACACACAGATTAAACAGATTTGTTTAAAATATACAAGAATTATTTATTATGTCAATTATTTTTCCCCATTAGTAAATATATAAAAAACAGTTTTCTAAACTGTTTTTACATCATGATGTTCAATTTCTTCTCTAATTTGTCGTATTTTATCTGACATATCAATTCCAGGATTATGTAATTGATGCTGGTGCATTTCCTCTAGATCATCAGCAAGTCCTTTGAATTTTTTATGTGTTTTGGCAAAATCTTTTGATTCATTAAAGGTTTCTTCGGCCTGGGAATGTTTGAGGAGTTCTAAAATAGTCGTTTGAACTTTTTGAATTTGATGACTGATGTCGTGTTCTGGATCAATACGTTGCCGGTCTTCGAGTGAACGCAGGTAATCAATCAACAATGAAATTTCAACAGATTTTGTATTGAAAACGGCTTCTGGATTAATTTCTTGAGTATTAATGATGGTTTGTTTTTTACCTAATTTTGAACTTATATTATTTTCAGAATCTTCATCAGAATCATCTTGAGTAATATTTTTGATGTTTAAATCAATAACTTTTTTTACTTCATCGAGCGAAGTAATACCATTAAGTATTTTAACAACACCATCCTCCCGCATATTAAGAAGACCTTGTTTTTCAGCCACCTTTCGAACATCTTGTTCTGATGGTTTTTGGTTTAAGAGTTCCTCAATTTTATCATCAGTGATGATGGCTTCATACAATCCAATTCTACCTTTATACCCTGTTCCATTACATGCTTCACACCCTCTTCCTTTAAAGAGTTTTATCTCTTGATCAATAGCCAGTCCATAATCATGAAGATTTTTATTATTTCTATCAGCCTCAAGGAGAATATCTCGAATAGTCGCTTCTTCTTTTTCAGTAGGTTGTACTTCTTCTTTACAATGTTCACAAACTTTTCGGACAAGTCGTTGTGCAATTGAAACTGATAGGGCTGCGGCTAAAATCTGAGGTGATACCCCAAGATCAATTAAACGCGGAATAACTCCCGCTGCAGAGTTAGTATGGAGTGTTGAAAGAACGAGATGACCTGTTAGTGATGCATTCACAGCAATTGATGCTGTTTCGCCATCACGAATCTCCCCAACCATAACGATATCAGGATCTTGACGTAGTGCCGCGCGCAATCCAGAGAGAAAGGTATATCCTTTTTGTCGGTTTACTTGAGTTTGACTAATCCCTTCAAGGTGATATTCAATAGGGTCTTCGATGGTAAGGATTTTTACTTCAGGAGAGTAGACTTTGTTCATAAACGAATACAAACTTGTTGTTTTACCAGAACCAGTCGGCCCTGTGGTCAAAATCATACCGTTTGGTTTTTCAATTTCTTGCATAAGAATCTCAAAAAGCTTTGGTTCAATCCCAAGATTTTCAATTCCTACCTTAATTCCATCAGGATTTAAAATACGCATTACAAAAGATTCCCCATAGGCACTTGGAATCACTGATACACGTACCTCAATCTCTTTACCATCGTAGTCAATCGTAAAACGACCATCTTGGGCATTTTTAGTTTGGGTTAACTTCATATTTGAGAGCAACTTGATTCGTGAAAGAAGTTTTTTGTAGGATTCATGATCCATTTCCGCAACATCCTGGAGGACACCGTCTTGCCGGAATCTGATACGAACCTGTTCATCTTGAGCCTCAATATGAATATCTGAAGATTTGGTACCAATAGCACCACCAAAAATAACCTCCATGAATTCGGTTGTTTTTTTGATGCTGTCACCTTCTAAGACCTTGTTAAACTCAGCTGCAATATCACTGTTTCGTTTTACATTTTCCGCAAGTTCTTTTAGTTTCTCAGGAGAAATATCCAAAAGACCTCCTTGGGTAGAAAGTGCGTGAGACATGTCACCATAGCGATCCCAAGCTTTCTCAAGACTTCGCGTAGATACCATATGAACACCAAGATTGTATTTTTTCTCAAGTTCAGCAAGAACGCTTTTGGTTTGATTAAGATTTGGTGATTTAACAGCAATATAGAGATCCTTACCGACAATTTTAAATGGTGCAACGAGACCTGCTCGTGCATCTGCCTCAGGAAGAACTGCTAGAGCATCAGTTTCAATATTCGCACCCGAAAGATCAATATACGGAAGACCAAATTTTTGCGAAACACGCTCAACAAAAACTTCCTCTTCTTTATTTCTAATTTCCTGAACCTTCTTCGATTGGGCGGTGTTATCAAAATCAACCATAGATACCAATAGTATAACCCGTATCAAGCAAAGAAAAAACACTCTAGATTTAGAGTGTTTTTCGGTTTAAGGGCAATAATCTCTAAACAACAGAAAAAAAACTTAAAAAATAAGGTTGACCAGCCTTCAACGAGATGTTCAGGATGGCCACTACTAAGGTGGGTCCCAAACATTCCTATCCGAATAGCCAAATTCGCGAGATCTGATTGTTTAGAGGTTATTGCTCTCAAATATGTAATTATCGAAGTACTTTATAAATTTATCATATATGAAAAATTTGTCAAGTGTTTTTACTGCACTCGTAAATGGGCAGTACTATGAATATAACATGTCTATTATATTTACCTAGCAGGAGCTGTGTATAATATGTGAATAAATATTTTTGTAAAGGATCTCTTGCTGAACGACTATAAAATTAACATAGTGTCAAAAATATTGCAAGCACCTATTCAGAGTATTTTCATACGTTATAATAGGTCTATGTCAGACATGCCAGTTAATCAAATACTTGACCCTCAATTACGTCCTAATACCTGGGATGAATACATTGGACAAGAATCAATCAAAGATAATCTTCATATTCTCCTCACAGCTGCTGAAAAACGTAAACACCAACCCGAACATCTTCTCTTCTATGGACCGCCGGGACTTGGGAAAACGACCATCTCTCACCTTATTGCAAAAGAGATGGGTGCCAATATTAAAATTACTTCTGGGCCAGCAATTGAAAAAGTTGGTGATCTAGCGAGTATCCTTACTAATCTCTCAACAGGTGATATTTTATTTATCGATGAAATCCATCGATTAAATAGTAGTATTGAAGAAGTCCTCTACCCAGCCATGGAGTCAGGTGTTCTTGATATTATTATAGGTAAAGGACCATCAGCGCGAACGATTCAATTAGATCTTCCTCCTTTTACACTAATTGCAGCAACAACTAAAATCGCAATGCTCTCTTCCCCATTACGTTCTCGATTTTCAGGTGGTGTCTTTAAATTAGAATTCTATTCTCATAACGAGATGGAACAAATTATTTATCAATCAGCAGCTAAACTAGGAATTGATATTACCGATGGTGGTGTTCATGCTATTGCTGGACGCTCTCGATCAACACCACGTACCGCAAATTATTTTTTGAAACGTGTGCGTGATTATGCTGAGGTTCATGAAACAGATATTACTGAAGATATTGTTTTAAAAGCACTTGCCATGATTGGTGTTGATGATATTGGCCTTCGTCAAACAGATAGAGATGTTTTATTAGCCATTATTGAAAAATTTGATGGCGGCCCTGTTGGCGTTAAAACGATTGCCACCGCAACCCATGAAGAAATTGATTCTATTGAAAATGTTATTGAACCATATTTGATTCAAAAAGGTCTCCTTGAACTAACTTCACGTGGACGTGTTGTAACTCGAGAAGGGTATGAACATTTTGGAAAAGAATTTATAAAGAAAAAATAAAACAACCCAATTGGGTTGTTTTATTATAGAAGATTATTCTAACTACTTGCCGTTTTTTATATTCGCTATTAATATTATTTCTATATGGGATCATCACATAAAAAACAAGGAAAGATTGCAGATAATAATGCAAAAAAAGCAAAAATATTTGGGAAACTTGTACGACTAATTCAAGTTGAAGCTAAAAAATCAGGTGGCGATGTTAATTCACCAGGACTTGCTGCAGCTATCAAAAAAGCTTACAAAGAAAATATGCCAAAAGACACTGTTGAACGAGCAATCAAAAAGGCATCTGAAGCAGGAGATACACAACCAGTCATGTACGAAGCCTATGGACCTGGTGGCGTTGGTTTAATTATTACTGGTCTTACAGATAACACCAATAGAACAAGCCCTGAAATTAAAGATATTTTAGCGAAAAATGGTGGTTCATTTGGAACCTCAGGTTCAGTATCATGGAATTTCACACTTAATGAAGATCGTGAATGGATAGCAAATACCCCTATGGATATTGATGAGGATACTAAAGAACACCTTGTTCACCTTATTGAACTACTAGAGGATCATGATGATACACAAGATATTTATCATTCTGCAAATATTTAACAAAAAAACACTCTAAGGTGTTTTTTAGTTTACAAGATTCAAGCTAAAATTAATTTCTTGACTTGCACGTTCACCATCTTCGTCAATCATGATAACGCGCATAATATTTTCTTCATCAAAATATTGTAATTCATTTGGGAAGAAGTTGAATTCAAATGGCCCACCGGTATCTTCACCAATGTAGGCATTATTGATAAACAATTGAACTTTTTCAACTTCTCGATTCCGCCGGTCAGGTGAGCTTACCTCTATTTCAATTAAGGTATCTGAATCATATACAATATCTTCTTCAATTCCCTCAATTTCTATTTCAAAAAAATTGACTGGTTGACCTACGGTGTCTGGTCCGTGTACATCATCATATTCAGTTGGAAGATCAAAATCGATACCGACGAGTTCTGCAAAATTCTGCTGGACGTATTCTTGAACTGAGAATTCCCAATTCTCATATTGTGGATCGTTTTGCGAAGTATTAAGCACTCGTGGATTATCTTTATCTATCCAATGAAGAATAGTATGTGGATCAGGAATTGGAATTGCCACCTTCGTTTCTTCTGGAGTAAATTCTGTAGCCAGTTTACCTGAAACCGAATCAATAAAGACTGTTTCCCCACCAAACCAATTTCCTTGAAGCATAGCTGGGTAGGTACTCATATCATCAGGTAATTCATATGAACCAAATGAGCTTCCATCATATTCCTTAAGTACCTCATCCATAAATCGTCGCCATGGTTTTCCTGAAATTGATGAACCACGTTTCATTGGTGAGTTGTCATTATTACCTGTCCAAACACCAACCGCTATTTCAGGAGTATATCCAATCAACCATGCATCTCGATTATCATTTGTTGTCCCTGTTTTACCAGCAACATCACGTTCACCAAAATAAAGAAATGATTGTGCGCCAAAAAGTGGTGTACGTGCTTCGTTATCGGCTAAAATATCGTTTACCATTCGAGCAGCATTTTGTTCAATAACACGCTCTTCATTTGATACAAACTTATCAATAACTTTTCCATTAATATCAGCTACCTCTTCAATAGCAACGATATCATTTTTAATTCCTTCGTTAGCAAGAACTGAATACGCACCAGTCATTTCAAGAAGTGAGACTTCTCCACCACCAAGAACTAAACCGAGACCATAGAAACTTGGTCTTTCGGTTAATGAAGTAATACCTAAATTACGAGCCTTTTCAATCACCTCAGGTAATCCTGCGAGATGATTTACCTTAATCGCTGGAATGTTTCGTGACTGAGCTAAAGCATTTCTGAAACTCATCGGACCTTTAAATTGGAAATCATAATTGTTTGGTGAATAACACCCGTCTTCGCTCGTCCTATCATCAGCTTCACAACGACTATTAAATTGTGTTTCAGTATCGAAAATAGAACTCTCTGGAAGATATCCTTTTTCAAAAGCTGTTGCATAAGCAAATGGTTTAAATGATGACCCTGGTTGCCTTGGTGAAATAGCAACATTAAAGTTTCCATCGAAATCTTCGGTATCATTATAATCCCGTGATCCTACCATAGCGATAATTTTTCCTGTTTCGGCTTCGACAGCAACCAATGCTGCATTTGATGCATCGTATTCTTCTTCTACCTCTTCAATATGTTCCCTAATAATAGTTTCAGCCTGTTGTTGAAGTTCATAATTCAAAGTTGTTCGTACTTGAAGACCACCATTTTGGACCATATCAACACCATACATTTCTTCAAGCTCAGCTCGAACGTATTGAACAAAGTGTAATGATTTTGCAAACCCATCTTCTTCTGGAAGAAATTCTACTTGTTCATTCAAAGCATCACGGTATTGTGCATCTGAAATAAATCCATAACGTTGCATTTCTCTAAGAACGGTTTGTTGACGTTGATCAAGAAGATCTTTATTTGGACCGTAGGGTGAATAGAATGTCGGTAAGTTTGGAATAGCCGCAAGGTAGGCTGATTGAGCCACCGACAGTTCAGATGCTGGGATTCCAAAAAATCGTTTTGAGGCTTCTTGGATTCCGTAAATAGTACCGCCGTAAGGTGCTTCGTTTAAGTAGATTTCTAAAATTTCATCCTTAGTGAGTCGATCTTCAATTTTGTATGCCAAAACCCACTCTTTAACCTTACGCGTAACATCACGGTCACGAGTAAGGAGTGTGTTTTTCACCACCTGCTGAGTTAAGGTTGAACCTCCGGCAACCCCTTCGTTTGAAAGACCTAATCTTGAGAGGACGGTTTGTACTACCGCTCTGAAGGTTGATCGCCATACGACACCATTATGTTCATAGAAGGTATGATCTTCAATAGCAACTATAGCGTCTTTAGCTGATTGGTTAATATCTTCAAAATCAATAACGGTTCGACGAATATCTTCATGAATATCATAGAGAAGAATATCACCTGTTTGATCATAAATTTTTGTTGAATTTGAAATTTTACGGTTTTCAAAATTTTCAACACTAGGAATCTCAAGAGTTGAGAACCACACAAAAAATGCTCCAAGTACCAGTAGTCCTAAAGTAAGAATTCCAAGAAAAATATTTTTGAGTGAAAAAATATTATTTTTTTTCTTGTGTTTTTTTCTTTTTTTACGTACATGTAACCCTTCGGTTGCTGAAGGGATTTTTTTTCTTGTATTCATAGATGTGCGTTCATTAAAAACCTGAATAATATCTTTTTTAATAAATGAGCAAAGAGCAAAAAATTGATATCGCGATTTTACCAAAAACATATATATCTTTTTCCACCCTAATTGAAATTGTGTAGAAATAAAACTACCTATGTTCTTAAAGTAGATACCAATAATTTTTAAAAATCTTGCGATAATAATAAAGAATTTTCGAATTCCCGAAAATGAATTTTCAGGATATGATTCAGACTCAATAGCATGAATCTTTCGACGTAATTCCATATACTTTCTATGTCGCTGCGCTTTTATTTTTTGCCGTTTTAAATGTGCTCGTCTATATTTATCAATTGATCGTTTTCGACTGAACATACTTTGTATTATACATAGAACCTCTCTATTGAACATAATTATTCACATAAAAACTACTCATAATTTATGAGTAGTTTTTATGTGTTGCAAAAAAAGTAAGCCCTGTTGCAATAGCATCAATTTCATCGTCTTTACGTTTTTGATTATCAATTTTAATAAGTTTCATGGTCATCGTGTACACATCATTTTTTGTTGCCTTTCCATATCCTGTTACAGCGACTTTTATTTGATTTGGAGTAAATTCACAAACTGGAATATTATTATCTACTGCTTGAAAAATAACGACACCACGTGACTCACTCACCTTTAATGCTGTTTTGGTGTTTTTAGCGAAAAACAAATCTTCAATAGCCATATAATCTGGTTGATACTCTTTAATCAACAATCGTACTTCTTGACCAATTTTCTTTAAGCGTTCTGTAAATATATTCTCAGGTGATGTTTCAATACACGTAGAGTATATTAAACGTTCTTTTGAAGAGGTGTCTTTCTCTATAATTGCAACACCCAATCGGTCATATCCAGGATCAATAGCGATTACTTTCATAGTTAAATAATATCACGAACAATAATATCTTCTTTTTTTAATCGAACAATAATTTTTTGTTTATTTAATTTAATAAACATTTTTTTTTGAGGAGATATTTTTTTTAAAAAGATAATACCAGAGTGATATTCAAAATTACCTCGTGAAATTCCTGGAATAAATTTATTTAATATTGTTGTTACTGTGTGTGTAATTGGATCTTGATACTGCCTCTGTTGTTTGAGACGATCTATATGATCTTTAATATTAAAACTCATATCAATTACCTATTCATAGGCATAATCAAGTAGAGGAAACTTGAATCACCTACTGACCGTACAATACATGGTTTATTTTTTTCAGTGAATGAAAATTGAATACTATCGGTATATGTTGCTGAAAATACATCAGTAAGATATTTATGATTTAAATACATTTCAATACCTTCACCAGTAATAGCTGCATCAATTGCGGTATTATTTTCTCCAACATCAGTATTACGCGAGTGAATATCAAGAACACCTTTTTCACTATTGGTTTTAACTAAAATTTGGTTAAAATTATCTGAAAATACATTTACTAGACGGAGAGACTTTATTAATTCATCTTTCAATACTACCACGTCAGTTTTTGATTCATTTGGAATAATCTGCTTATAGTCAGGATAATTCCCATCAACAATTCGTGAAGTGAAGTAAATATCTTCTGAATCAATTGATAATTGGTTTTTACCAATTTTAAGCGAAACATCACCAGATATCCCTAAGAAGATTTTAAGACATTCTTGAATATTCTTTACCGGAATAATCACGCCACCAAAATCATTTACACCCTTAGCAACAATTCTTTTCTCTGCAAGTCGGAATGAATCGGTCGCTACGAATACCAATTCATTATTTTCAGGATAAATATACACACTTGAAATTTCTGGTTTAATATCTGAAAGAGATGCGCTATAGACTACCGATTGAACTCCTTGTATAAGTGTTTCAATATCAACCATAAGTTCACTAGCATCTTCGACACGTGGAAGCGTTGGAAAATCAGCGTGTGGATAGAGTTTAATATTCATATCAGATTTTTCAGTACTGATATGAAGATTGTTTTCTTGTTGATCAAGTATTACCTTGTGTTCATTTCCAAGTGAATTAATAATTGAACTAAATACATCAATTTTTACTGCAATCTCACCTTCCTTAATAACCTTAACTGGAACGGTTATTTCGGTACCAACATGGAGATTTGTAACTCGGAGAGTCATTACACTGTCTTTCACAGTAATAAGAACATTTTCGAGAATAGGTAAACTAAGGTTTTTTGCTGAAACCTTTTGTATCCGTGAAACGGCATCTTTAATTTTTTCTAAGGTTGTTTCTATTTTCATGGTAAATAATTGATTAATTAATTTTTAAAAATTATTTTTATTATTAAGGTTGTTGGTAATGTGTATAACTAATAATATCCTAATTTTTAAGGGTTAAATTAAAATATTATTGTTTATAATATAGTGATATAAATTAGATTATTTTGTTAATAATTACTACTATTTTCTATAGTATGTTGATAAGTAATTATTATTCACAGGGTTATTAGTAATTTAATCACAGGTTTTTACACATCAAGGACTGCACGAAGTTGTTCAATTTCTTTATTAAGATTTGGATCATCCTTAAGGTTTTGCGAAACCTTATCATAAGAATGAATGACTGTTGTGTGGTCTCGGCCACCAATCTCTTTCCCGATTGCTGGGTATGAAATATTGAAATATTCTCTCAAAATATACATAACCACTTGCCGCACATACACAATTTCTTTTTTACGAGTTTTCTCATATATCTGTTCTGGAGCGATACTATAGAACCCAGCGATAATTTTAATAATTTCTTCAAGAGCAAGGTGTTTTTTTGGTTTGATATTGTTTTTAATAAGTGATTTTACTTCACTAATAGTAAGTTTCCTTGCTCGTAATTCTGTTTGAATACTAATAGCGTTTAAGATTCCTTCAAGTTCTCGAATATTACCTTCAAGGTTTGACGCTAGGTAATCAATAACTTCATCACTAATAGCGGTTTTCTTCTGTGTTGCTTTTGTTTTTAAGAGTGCAGCACGTGATTCGTAGTCGGGCTTAGTAACATCGATAATCATTCCTTGAGAGAAACGTGACCGCAGTCGATCCTCGAGTCCAATAATATAATTAGGATGTTTATCGGATGAAAAAATAATTTGCTTACCTTTTTCATAAAGAATATTAAATAAATGAAATAATTCTTCTTGTAATTTTTCCTTTCCAGAGAAAAATTGAATATCATCCATAATTAAGACATCATAATTTCGGTATTTATTTTTGAAATTAATAATAGAATTATTTTTTAAAGCATTAACATAATCTTGGGAGAATTTTTCAGAGCTTGTATAGAATACTTCTAAATGGTCGTAATTCCCTTTCATTTTGTTACCGGTTGCTTGGATAAGGTGAGTTTTACCTAAACCAGTTGGTCCGTATATAAATAATGGATTATATTCACCGGGTTTTTTAATAATTGCTTGAGAAGCTGAATAAGCAATCTCATTAAAGGGCCCAACAACAAATGACTGAAATGAATATTTTTCGTTAAGGTTACTTGATTTATTAACTGAATTTTTTTCAAGCGGGAGTGAATTATTTCCAATCGTTTCTATGTTTTTTGTTATTGTTGTTGATTCTTGGGTACTTTGTCTTTTGACAATATATTCAATACTTTTAATTCCTTCATCGAATTTTCGAATTTTTTCAAGAATCATTTTGTGGAATTTTGTGTAAAGCCACTCTTTATTAAATTCATTTGGAACACCAAGGTAAAAAACCCCATCTTCTTGTTTTATCGGAAATGTTTTTTTAAACCAGGTATTAAAATTTGGACGAGAAATCTCAAGTTCAATTTCTGTTAAAGTATCTTTCCATGTCTTTTCTAAGGTATTCATATAGCAATTATGAACGTATTATACTACCCTGTGGATAAAATGGAAAACTTAAAAATATGTGGGTATACCTGTGGATAAAAAATATTAAAATTTTTATATTGTTTATGTATTTTCTTGATTAATTTTAGTATTAGGATACTATGATGGTGTTATTATCTATTTAACGATATCTCATTATGAAAGCTAAATCAGGAACATTACGAAAAAAGAAAGTTCGAAAAGGAAACAAAATCCATGGTTTTCTTAAACGTATGTCTACTGCAGGTGGACGCGCTGTTCTTTTAAACCGTCGACGAAAAGGTCGAAAGAATCTTGCACGATAAAAACTTCCCAAAAGGAAGTTTTTATTTTATATCTATACTATGTTTAAAAAACAAAACAGAGTTTCATCATGGTTATTTGGAACTATTATGAAATCAAAAACCTATTTTTCTCCATCGTTTCGCGTTAAATATAAAAAAAAGACCAAATATCCGGCTATTAGCGTAGTTATTCCAAAAAAGATTATAAAAAAACGAGTTCTTAGAAATTCTTTAAAAAGAAAAGTTCTCGCCTACCTTAAGTCCCATATTGATCTTCAACAGAATTTTTATTGTGTTTTCTGGCTTACTAAAGATATAACTGATGATGTTTCTTGGAAAAATGAACTTGATGAGTTGTTAATAAATATGAAGATAAAAAAACAGTAATCATTACTGTTTTTTTATTGTCGTTCTGTTAAAATCCAGACTATATGATTTATTTATGGAACTTACTTTTTTATAAGCCACTATATAATAGTCTTGTTTTTTTGGTTGATGTTCTTCCAAATAACTCACTTTTTATAGCGGTTATTATTTTAACAATTTTAGTACGATTAATTATTTCTCCACTTTCGTATAAAGCTATCCGAACACAATTAAAAACAAAGAAATTACAACCAAAACTAAAAGAAATTAAAAAAACAATTACTGATAAGCAAGAACAAGCACGTAAAACCCTTGAGGTATATAAAAAAGAAGGTATTAATCCTTTTTCGAGTTTCCTTCTTATTCTTGTTCAGTTTCCTGTAATCATTGCACTCTATTGGGTATTTCGTGATGGTGGTGTTGAAATTGATCCTGAACTCCTTTATTCTTTTGTTTCTGCACCAGAGAGTATTTCACTCACTGATTTTGGTATTGATTTAACTCAAAAAAGTATCCTTTTGGCTGGGTTAACAGGATTAACACAATATATTCACCTTTCTCTTTCTGCATCGTTTAAAGATATGGGTGGTGATCAATCAGATAAAACAGAACAAGAGCAAATGATGGCTATGGTTGGAAAATCAATGAAATACACAATGCCTATTATGATTACGATTTTTGCCTATATTATTGGTGGTGCAGTTGCGTTGTATTGGGTAACTTCAAATATTTTTATGATCATTCAAGAAAAAGTTATTCAGAATAAATTAAAAAAACAGTCATAGACTGTTTTTTTAATAAATGATGTTTATACTATAGCTATGAACCAAGAAATCCTTACCACAGAAATACAAAAATATATGGATGCCTTAGGTATCCATACAAAAGATATTAAACTTATTCAAGATAATGATATTCATATCACCATCCTTTCTTTAATAATTCGAGGAAACGATATTGAGCTATTCACCGATAATCACCAAGAACTTTTACGTGATCTTGGTTTGGTTTTTAAACTTCATATAAAAAATACTTTTAATATCCATAAAGATTTAATTATTGATGTAAATGGTATCCAGGAAAAACATATTAATTTCACAAAAGAAAAAGCTCAAATAGCTGTAGATAGAGTGTTGTTTTTTGATAAACCTTATGAGTTTGGATACCTTAATGCTTATGAACGAATGATTATTCATAGTTACTTAAAAAAATATCCTGAACTCCATAGTATTTCAGAAGGTGTTGGTAAGGATCGAAGATTACGATTAGAAAAAAGAACATAGAGATTATGTTCTTTTCCTTTTGAAGTGATAGATTATTTCACCTTGTTTAATATGACAGTGGTCACAGTTACTATCGTAGACAAATGAATATTCGTCTGTAATATTAAAACCTTCTTTTGAAAGTATAAATACATCTTCAAAATCCATTTCTTTTAAATGATTAAAACGTGAAATACGGTAATCATTATTCTCTAGGTGGTGAATACGAAAATACGCACTACTCCCTATTCCTGATAACAAATGAAGTCCATCAGTATTTTCTCTCTGACTTCCCTCACTTGAATTTTCAATCCGGTATTTCTTTGCAAGAAAATTTTTCATATTACTTAACCATGAAAGGTTTGTTATATGATACATATCAGTTTCTGTTATAACGAAAATCTCTCTTGAATTTCTTCCTTTTTTTACAATACCGAGTGGGCTTGGGGTGAAGAGGGATTCTTGTTTCATTTTCTTGAGAATACTTTTATTGGTGGTACTAGCTATAACGGTGTCGGCTACAAAACGAGCACAATTACTTCCTTGTTTTACAAAAATACCATATGGAATACTCCCACGTCTATGAATAGCTTGAATAAATCGATGAGCATATTCATAATCTACTTCATAAAGTATCGAAGCATACAAATCACCATCCCCATGAGTTTTTTCTGGATGGTCTCGTAACCAGCGCAAGATTTCTTTTCTATTTACTAAGATATCATTTTCAAATTGAGCTGTTAAAGGAACCTCTAATTCAACATCAGTAATCTTACTACGAACACGTCCATGACCACCTGGTGTAATATATCTTCCAAAATCATAATAATGAATCTCACCTGTTTTGTTTTCAATTAGGCAAAGTGCTGCATGACCAGCTTTAGTGTAATCTTTTGTTCCAATACCAAGATAAGGGGTAATTTTACAGATAAATTCACTTGATGGCTTTACAAAGGTGTCGGGGTAAGCCATCAAAATAAGTGTTCCTGTTTTATGCATATGTTCATTGTACATAGGCTTTAGTTCGGAGCAAGATATTGTGTTCATTTTTATACCAACTACAATAGTATACATGGAAAGCATTTGGTTTAAGGTGAAAGTGTGGTGGTACAAACAAACTCATTTTGAGTTTTTTAGTATTCCAAAACTCTATTTCCCGATTGCACTATATGCTTTGTTTGTTGCGATACAGTTACGAGATTTTTATTGGATTAAATATGTAAACCCAAGAATTTATCTCTCAGGTATTGTTGAACATTCAAAAAACTATTTGCTAAAAAAAATACCGTCACAATATTCAATATCTTCAGTATTCGGAGAAAAAGGTATTTCTCTTCACGAATTAGTAGAAAAAATAACTAAAGCATCATTAGAATTTCCTCTTGTGATAAAACCTGATTGCGGATCGCGAGGCTTAAATATTTATAAAGTTACTTCATTTGAAGAACTCGAACAAAAATATGACAATGCACGGAATTACGTAATTCAAGAATACGCTGATTATAAAAATGAATATGCGGTGTTTTACATACGTTATCCAAATGAGCCTACTGGAAAAGTTACTTCGTTAGTTCAAAAAGAATTTATGAAATTTATTGGTGATGGAAATACCACACTATGGAATCTTATATCTCATCATCCACGTGCTTGGTTGTATACTAAGCGCATGCAAGAGGTTTTTTCTAATAAAGAGTTAGCATCTGTCGTACCAAAAGATAAAGTTATCTCAGCGAGCTTTGTTGGGGCTCATAGTGGAGGAACTATTTTTTTAGATAAAAATCACTTAATTACAGAAAAAATATCACGTGTTTTTGATGCAATAACTCAAGAAATTCCAGAGTTTTATTATGGACGTTATGATGTAAAAGCACATTCATTAAAAGATCTTGAAAATGGAAATTTTAAGGTCTTAGAGCTTAATGGTGCTCTTGGTGAACCGGTACACATGTATCACCCTGGAACCTCTATTACAAAAGGATATTCTATACTTTTCTCAAATTGGTTCCAGATGTCTAAAATTGCTCGATTAAATAAAAAAAGAGGAGTTTCTGTATATAAAAAAACCTAAGCTCACTAGGTTTTTTAATTTACAAACTCAGATTCTTCCTGAGAATTTTTAAGCTCAGTTTTTGATTTTTTAATCGCCATAACTTGTGCAGGGTCTGAGGTAATAATTTGATCTTCGGTATATGACGCAATAATTTTAATCGCCACATGTTTAAGTCCTGCAAAGAAGATTCCCTCACCAACACTTGATTCCATAAGAAGATATTTTTCTTCATCAGTGAGACGAAAGACCTCTTGTAATCTGTCGATTGCTGTTGGTGATTGTTTTAAGAGGAGCTGCATTGAGGAGTTCGTGATAATAGGAACTCCATATTTCGATTTAATGAAGTCACCAACGTCTTGGGTGATAGTTGTTAATCCGAGGAAGTATTTACGTCCACGTTTTGCGATCATAAACAAAAACGAGGCAGTATCATCTGATTTCATCATCCACCATGCCTCATCAACCACAAGAAGACGTTTTTTAATATCTTTTCGAACAGCGTTCCAGATGAATTGCGTAATAATGTACATCGCTGCTGGCTTCAATTCATCCTCCATGTCTCGAATAGAGAATACTACGAGTTTTCGATTAATATCAACGTTTGATGGTTTATTAATAAATCCTGACCAGGTACCGCGCGTATATTTTGTTAATCGGGTTAAGAGTGACTCAGATCCTTCCATTGAAGAAAGTACCATTTCAAAGTCAGACATGAGTGGTGGTTCAATATTCCCATAATTTGAATTAGGGGTAATATCTTTGAGCGCATAAGTTTCCGTAATAGCTCGATCAACAATAGAATCTTCCTCAGGAGTAAGACCTCCTAACATAATTCGGAACAAACCTACTAAGTGAATAATGTGTGTCCGCAATACATCAGCTGGATCTTCATCATCAAGAGGTTTTGGTACATCAAATGGGTTGATGTGGTGCTCTGATGAAAGAGAGATGTTGAAGTATCGTCCACCTACTGCCTCTGCAAGGTATTCATATTCTCGCTCTGGGTCGATAATAATCACCTCAGTATCAAACATCATGGTTCGAAGAATTTCTAATTTCGTCGAATATGATTTTCCTGCACCGGATGTCGCAAAGATTACCGAGTTGTAGTTTGGTAGTGAGTAACGGTCAAAAATCACCAGTCCTGAGTTATGTCTGTTAATACCATAGAGAATACCCTTATTATCAGTTAACTCAGATGAGATAAATGGGAAAAAGGATGATACGGGACCAGTGTTAAGTTTCGTATGTACCTGTAATTGATCACGTCCAATTGGTGATACCGACATAAACCCTTCCATTTGTTGGAACAGTGCTGGTTTTAGATAAATAAGTTTAGATTCAAGGAGCGATCGAATCTCATTTTCTGATTTGAAAAGTTCGTCTTCTGAGTCAGCATAAATAGTAATGTAAAGACCTACTGAAAAAATCTTTTCTTGCGCTTGCTGCAAGGAATCACGCAAAGCTTCTAAATCACGATATGCGGTATCTAAAATAGGATCACGCACAAGACCTTTAGATTCTCGAACGTTAATTTGCGATTGGACTTCAGCAACTTTCTTTTTAAATTCCGTAAGGATTTTTTCTGTTGGGATGGGATGAATGTGGATACCAACATCAAAAACCTTATCAAGATTTACAATAGGTGCGAGCCAACCATCAGTAAGAAAACGAGGATAAGACATAACAAAAAAAGTTCGTGATGTTTTCCCTGCTATTTTGATTGATTTTGAACTTACCTCAAGGGCAGCTGGAGCCAAGATATCTTGAAGCTGTAGTTTAGCTGTCCGATAGATTTCCCCAGGTAGTACTGGAACAGCTGTCTTTTTAACTTCTGCTTTTTTATTCTTTGAAGGTCCATTAATAAGTTCTGAGAGAATAGACATGATACCTACAGTATACTACATCACTAGCTGTTTATTCAATTTTCACCTATATAAAAATACACCCTTGAGTGTATTTTAATTTAGACGGTAACTCCATAATTCCTCGGTTTTTTTATCAAGGAAATAGAGATATTCTTCTTCTGGGTCAACTTTGATACCTTCAATATCAATATCGACACCGTAATCATTAATAAAATCAGAAAGCACTTCTTCTTCGAAGGTTCGTGTATTTATTTTCCATAATGAATCAGTATAGGATTCGATTCCTTGATACCAAATATCTGGATATTCATTCCCATATGATAATGCATTAGGTACCAGACAATACAGATCTCGACTATCTGGACTCCAGGTACATTTTTCAACAAAGGTTTGAATATTGAGAGGCCGTGTTCTGTTTGAACTTCTTGTGTGTACTGATAGTTTAATTGTATTTTCCTCAGCTTCCATAACAAGAAGTTTCCTATTATCAGGGCTTGGTAAAACCGTTAAGCCATCACGTTCAGGTAGTGATTTAAAATATCGTCCGGTTAAAGGGTCAAGTTGATAGCTAAATCCTTCTGCTAGATAACTTGGTTTAGTACTTAACTCAATTGAGTCTGGATTATTCCATGAACTCAACCATTCGGTAAATGGAGATTCAAAAATTGTTTCATCGCTGCCGTTTTCTAGATTTCTTTTAATACCTGAAACCCCATCTCGTCCTTCTTGGATATAAAAGAGTTCATTTCCTACTGGTGACATGGCTGCAGAAGTAATTCCTTGTGTTAGGAAAAATCCAGAAATAGTATGTTTCCGTTCTTGGGCTTCAAACTCGGCACGAGCACGTACTTCTTCTTGCTCATCACATAAGCTAGTCATAACTTCTCTGGTTGCTGGCCCTAATTCTCCGTCAATATCTAATTGATACAGACTTTGGAAGTTTTTAATAGCGGTAATGGTTGATTCAGTAACAAGCGAACTTTCATTCCCTGGAGAGTTTAGACCGGTTGCGGCAACACGTGTTTGTGGGTTTTGATTAAGGAAGGTATGAATTCCAATAACACGTGCTTCGTCTAAGCCGATTTCAATAGGTGAAAAATCAATCGGACATGATGGGATTTCAAACACCAGTGGCGTAATTTCTGCCAAATAACTCTCTGGGGTACGCTCCTCATTATTCCAGTATTGGAATAATACTTGTGTACCATCGTTATTAAAATGAGCAATTTCAGCATTAGGGATGAAATTATCAACAATGATTTCGCTGTCTAAAAAGTTAGGTTCAACTTTTGTTTCGTGAACCGTTGCATCTTCAATAGCACTGTAGCGAACAAATTGATTTTTTACTTCAACGGTTCGAGTTGTTTGGAGTGTATTCCCATCATTATCTATTTCAATATCAGAAACCTCTTGTTCTTCTATTCTAATAATTGGTGTAAATCCACCTGTTGGGAAATCAGAGATTTTCCGGAGTCGTGGTCCATCAGGGGTTTCTTCAAAATCATCAGGGTCACCAGAATCTTGAATATCATTGTTTTCATCACCAATAGTACCTTGCGAATCAATGTCTGGACGTGAATCTCCTGGGGTTACCTCTCCAAAAGGAAAAAGGTTTTGGGTGCTATCAATAGCATCTTCTTGTTCTTGATTTGAAAGAATGAAAAAATATCCGGCAATCAAAAAAAGAACAAACCCAATAAGGACCGCAAATATTATTTTTTTACGATTAATTTGCATGAGTTAGTTTTATTATACGCTATTTTAAATAGGAAAAAAATAAAAACCACTTAAGGCGGTTTTTATTTAACGTCGTGATGAATTCCAGTGCCAATTTTCACTCCGAATATTTTGTAGATTATAATCTCTTGCATTTTCTAATAACCAATTCCAACATGGTTGAGTCCATAGTTTTTTAGTTCCGTTTGTATTACCCGCATGAACATTAACAGCACCTTCTTGACCGTTTAATACACATTGGAAGTCAAGTGCAAAACCACTTTCATGCCAAGAAGTTCCTGGTATTGCCGTAGGGGGAGAACATTGGCTTGGTGGTTTTTGGTATACATCATACTGAGATGTTCCACAATTTTGTTGTCGTAATTCAATTTGTCTTGTGCTAGAGCGAGCCCCGTAAGCAGTTAGAATTATTCCATCTGCTTTTGCAGCTGCTAATAAATCGATAATGTCTTGCTCAATTGGTTTACATACATCGAATCTAGTTATAGTAATTGCATCAGGTTGGTTAATGGTTACAAATTCACTACAGTTATTATTTGAAACAATCCCAAATTCAGCACCTCCTGTTGGCTCTACTCCACCATCACCTGTATCGATTTCAACTGTTTCAACTCCTTCACCAAAGTTAATATTTAATAATCTTGGATTAATGGTGTTAAGGATAACAAATATTCCAAGAGCTAATATGAGCCCTAAAACAGCTTTACTTATATAGCCTTTTGCTGCTTCTTTTTGGAATATTGCCTCGGTTGTCATGTACTGTACTCCACCGACAACGATCATAACAACTGATAATACTGCTAAGATAGCTAATGCAATTTGAAATAGCGAGTTTATATAATCACCAAGTTTGAATTCAGATAATCGTGCAATGGCAATACTTCCATCTTCTTGGACAATAATATTACTCACCCCATCGTTATTAGTGCTTTGTAACCCTGGGATAGGGGCAAGGAGTTCATAACAATCTCTGTTGTATCCAGGTTGCCCACTATTGTTAGCATTTTGTTGGTAGCAAGGGCTTGTGGTGTCAAAAGTTGGGGTTACTGTTGATACATTTGCTGGATCATTTCCGTTCTCAAAAAAACCATTACTATCCAATAACCTCCAGTCATTTCCTGAATTTCTACAATCACCATTATCTTCACATTCACTTACAATAACTCCTTTTTTAAAATTTATATTATCTAAAAAGCTTTGAGTACCAGTATTATTTAAGAATTCTTCTGAGGAAAAAATTCTACTACCGTCTTTGAAAATCTCTACATAAAGTTCACAATCCCAACCCCCAGGATCATCGTCTCCGTCACAATCATCTTCGTTAGCATCGTACACGATATGTAAATCTTCATCTGTAGGAGGAACAATTTCTAGATAATCACCGTTAACAGAATTTTCAATATCAATAGTATTGTCACCCACTGAATCTTGTTCCCATAATTGAATTTTTAACGGTATCGATTCACATTTCCCTTCAGTCTTAATATTTAGTTTAACTTGTCTGTCGGTTATGCTTTGACCAGGGACAACATCAAAATAAACATCAGGGTTTGAACTTTGATTAGAAAGTTGGCAATTTGCACTATCAGGAGTACTACCTCCATTTTGATATATTTGAATAAAATCCCAGTTATCTACATCGTCTTCATTTAATAAACCAGCACCACAAAATCCTGAACAGTTTCCCAAAAGAACACCACGATTTCTATATGTTGCTCTTTCAGCATCAGTATCAACCGCTTCAACTTCAGAGGGTACAAGCGCTGGTGAATTACCATCATAGATTGGTTGATTATTAACATTTGATATTTCAGTAAAGACTACACATTCATGACCCCAATTGGGACCAGCATCATTTTCATTATTATTACCAAAACAAGTATCCTCGTCAGTTTTTAGTTTCATGTGGACCTCTTGAGTTGTAGGGTCTGGGAAGAAGATACCAGGTAGACCATCTATCCTGTTTTGAGTTGGTTGACCGGCTTCATTCATTGACATTAATTGAACCCTAATACCATCTGAACAGTCATCAGTAGTAATTTTTAGATTAGTGAAGTTTTCTTCAAAATTACCAACAATACCTGTTACTTCAGAAAATGTAACTGAACTAATGCTACATGCAGCATCAGCTGAAGACGGTAGGTATGAAAAACCAACAACTAAAAAAATAAAAAGAAATATAATTCTTTTAAATACATTATTCATATTCATATAGTACTATTTTTAATTAAAAAAGAATAATCAAAAGATTATTCTCCCTGAAAAATAAGATCAGTATTTACACTCGCTTTTTGTAATAATGTTTGTATTCCTTCAAGTTCAACACCAAGGTTAACTTGCCCAGCTTGACCACTGGTGGTTATAAAAAGTTCATTCTGTCTATCAAAATTTTGTGGTGGCTGACTTTGGTCATTAATTCTCCAGGTTACGAATAAATCAACAAAGTTTTCTGCAACACTGGTCATATGTAAAGGGTGAAATGATAATTTAATAGTATCGCCTGTAAAGATATTATTGGTATTTAATGCTTTGTTAGTCATTAATCTATTATCATTATTAATTTCATAGAGTAGGATTTTAGGTTCATACTCACCAAATGGAATATCAATAGTGTTAGTAGCAAAAGAATTTTCACGTCGATCATTTGAAGTAACCGTGATTTTTTCACTGGTTCCAAGAACCTCAGTATCAAATTCAAACGATTGTTTACCGAAACCAGAGCTTGCAACCTGTCTCTGGTAGTTTTTATCCCAATAATAAATAAGATTCGGAGCATCAGTTGGTTCGATCAAGAGTGTTTCTGGAATAGCGGTCACTCGAACAGCTCCTTGTTTTAGTGGTAGAGCTTTACCTTTGTAAAATGGTGGGGTATATGCATTTGTTGCCTCCCATAAAAGATCAATTTGAGATGGTGCAAAACGTAGTTCTTTTCTAAAAACTTGACCTTCAAAATCTACGACAATAGTAATATTTGTTACTTCTCCACTACCACCTGTTCTAAATTGAAAATCACGTGTTCCAAAACCTGCAGCTTCTTGGTTACCATTTCTAAACCAAGCAATGTAATAATTATTTAGATTAAAACTAAAACTATTAATATTAATTTTTACGAGTTCATTAGGTCCAGGAATTTCAGGAATAGTTTCTACAAGGATGTCATCGGCAGAATACAATTGAAACCCCTGAGCATGAGAAAAAATAGGTGCTGCAAAAAAAACAAAACCTAAAAGTAACCAAGATATTTTTTTCGATAATTGAGTTATCATCTGTCATTATTATACCGGAAACAAAAAAAGCTCACAAAGAGCTTTAACTATTGTTGAATTTGAGGAATGTTTCGATGAGATTCTCCAGGGTTAAACATATTATAGAACACTTCGATAGCTTGTTCGGTATTGAGTTGCTCTGATCGAACACCAAACTGACCTAAACCTGATTTAATGATAGCGATACGTTGTTCTAATTGACTTCGTTGCTCCTCAAATTTTGCTGATTCTTCTCGGAAGTTACCTTTTTTCTTACCACCTCCTAGGAATGCATCAAGGAGCCCTCCACCAGATTTTTTTCCAGTGAATGCTGAACCAGTGTAGGGAACCACAACATAAAATTTCTTAGACATAATATTTACTGAGTCTGTAAACCATTTGATAAATTCAATATATTCACGTGTTTGAAGTCTTAAGAGCTCTTCTTCTTGTTGTTCAATACGTCGTTCTAGAGTAAGGATATACGGCTTAATATCATATCTTCGTGATTGTACTGAAATTTGGATTGGAAATTCGACAGAATTTAAAAAACCTTGAAATTGCATAATCATTGCCTGCTGTTCATCTGGAGACTTAAGGGCAATATTAATCGCCGATGCTAACAGGACAGCTCTTAGACTTCCGTCTTCTAAAACAATAATTCCATCACGAATTTCTTTTACAGGGATAAAATCTTGTGTTCGAGGACCGGTATATTTTTTAATATCTGCCATAACTGGTACTAGTATACTACATCATCTTTAGATTTGTCATTTAAAACAAAAAAACCATTTCTGGTTTATTCATCAAAATCCAAAATGTCGAGCGACCATGCGAGGTCTGAAATTTTTTGCCTATTATCTTCTGGTATTTCTCCTTCTTCTGGAAAAGCTTGATGTATTTGAGTTACGTCTTGTGCCCCTGGTTCAGGGTCACGTTGTCTCCAGAGATAAAATTTATGGCTAAAGGTATACAGTATCCACGATTCAACCATATGAATAAATGGCCGACCGTTTGGTTTATAAAAAACTAAAGCACCAGTAAAGGCTGCAATCGGTAAACCTAACAGAAAGGTAATAGAAAATGGTGCAACTCGGTAGATTACATAAATCATACCTCCACCACCTACTAAAAAGAGGGCTTGTTTAAAGGTAAATGGTCCAAAGAGTTTATCAGGAATATTGATGAATTGAGGGACTTCAAATCGCATACTGTCAGTATATCATTTAAATTATTTAAATCTAAAAAAAGAATCTTACGATTCTTTTTTTAATGCTTTGAGGAAATCACCTTCTTCTTTTATTTGTTCTTGCTCGGTTGGAGAAACATCGAGAGTGTTATTTCTAGCAATATGAGGGTTTTCCATTAATTTTTTTTCAAGACTTTGATCAAGAATTCCTTGTCCTAAATCTCTACCCCCTTTGCTGTGAAGGTTTGTATTAGAGAATGCATGGTCAGGGTGTACGTGATCTTGGGTTTTCAAAATTTCTGTTTTTGTTCTGTGTCCTGAAATACCTTTGAAATCAGATTCATCAAGAGGTTCTTGATAGTTATTTTCTCCTAGTGTACTCGTCGTATTTTGGTTAAATATCTCTGCACTTTTAAGTACATCATTTTCTATATCTGATGAGATTTTAACTTCCGGGTTGTTATTTGATTCAGTAGT
The DNA here is from genome assembly GCA_022763365.1 of Minisyncoccota bacterium. Taxonomy (GTDB): domain Bacteria; phylum Patescibacteriota; class Minisyncoccia; order Phycocordibacterales; family UBA1006; genus UBA1006. The sequence continues at coordinate 27,197 of JALEGN010000018.1, forward strand.
CTCTAATATTTCCTTATCTGTTTTTGGTAATTCAACTACCGGAGCTTTGTCATGAGAAAAAGGATCAAAATGAAGTTTTCCATCATGTTCTTTTTGGGGGTCAACATCGTATTCCTGTGATTCTTGTTCATTCAGTCCTGATGTTAATTCATCAATTTCAGCTTGGAGCGGATTTTGAGGTTTGGATTCTTCCTCATCAATTAAATGAATCCCTTCCTCTGCCATTGGACCACGTAAGTCATCGTGGCCAATTTCTTCTAAATATGGGTCACTATTATTGGAACTACCACTCTGAGCTTGCGAAGTAATCTCTAAATCTTTTGAAAAAGCTCGTTTTTGAAGCTCATGAAAAATTCGATTATTAGCTGCTTCAACTAATTCTTCAGCAAGAGGTTTTTTGATGTTGAGCTCTTGTTTTAATGCATTAACGTAGTTAGTCGATGATTTTTTACCAAGGATAATCATGAGTGATTCATTTCGAAACGCATCAATTTGATCCATGTAGAGTCCGTGCTCATGTCCTATATTTAATAGTTCAGTTCCCCAATCAAAGGTGACAACAGCTTTTCTAATATTATCTGGGAGCTCAGCTATTGCAGATTGAATTTGTTGATTAGTAAGTTTCATAGATATACTGATTATATCAAAAATAAAAAACCATTTCTGGTTTTTTATTTTTTCTTACCTTTACTGTCATCAGTCTTACTTGTTGGTGTTGGTTTTGTTTCAATTTCACCACTTCCAACTCGTGCAGCTTGGGTTTCAACTCGTTCTTGCCTCCTCTTTTTATTAACGGTCAGACTTGAGTCTTGTTGAGTCCACCTTGTTTTAACATCTTTCTTAAGAAGATTTGCTCGAGCATCATTTTTAACACCATCAAGTTGTTTTTGAATTTGGCCAATAATTCCTTCAGTTGAAGTTTTTTCAATATTTTCAATCGTTTCTTTAACTTCTTTTGCTTGGTTTCGTAAGTTAGCTCGTTCTGCTTGATCACTTGTTTTCTTAATTTCATTGTTAAGGTAATCAAGTCGATCTTGATGAGGTGTTTTTGCATTTTCGATACGTTCTTTTTCAGCTTTTTTATCAGCTGCATTCATCTTAGCAAGATTAGCTTGGTATTCTTGCAGTCTATCTTTAAGCATACCTCGGTTATCCTTAATAGGTGTTCCATCTTCTCGGATGCCTGTAATAAATCCTTTTTCATTTTTCGCCTTATCAACCGCAACACGTTGAGCATTCTCAATACGTGTTTTTGTAAGATCATCACGGCTATCTTGAATTCTGTTTTGCCAATTATCAACAGCATCAGTGTTTTTACCAGTTAAGGCATTTGAAACACCTTTACGGATTTGATTTGCTCCTACTAGTGCAGATTTTGCCCCTGTTCTAACAGCAACATCAGCATCAGCGTAAGATTTATTACTTACTTTACCAAGGATATTTCCTAGACCCTTAACTCCTGACTGGTCTGCAAATTTATTAAACCCAGGAATTTTTGTAACGTCAGCCTTGAATGCCATAGCAGCTTTCCCTGTACCAGAGAGTCCTTTACCTGCGGCAGTAGCAGCTTTCCCAAATTTACTATTCCCAGCTAATTTACCTACACCCCTAGATGCAGCACCTAATCCACGCATACCAGCTCCTGCAGCTGCAGCTCCTCCGGTTGCTGCAATTGCAGCTCCTGCAACGAGTGCTGAAGTAACTCCTGCTATACCTTTGACTGCCATACCTCCTAATTCACCAGCCATAGATGTGGTAATTTTCTTGGCGATAAGGAGGAGTCCTCCAATGATAAAGAAGAACATATAGGTAGACATAATAACGACTAGAAATCCATCCCCTGAACGACTGGTAATTGATGCCAAGAATCCCTCATTCCCCAGAAAAGTAACGATAAGGTACATAAAGAACATAAATACTGGTGCCATAAAGGCCAGTTTTATTAATTCTTTGAGCCAAGTATTAAATCCTACATAAGGGAGACCTTGCATACTCGGCACGGTCAACGATGCAAATGCAATGGGTGCAATAATACCTGATATCATTAATCCCAAGGATCTTCCTAAGAACAGGAGCATTAGGGTTATAAATATATACCCTAATAAAATATTCATAATTCCAGCTGAAGTAACAATAATGAATGCTTGGATAAAGTTATTAGCACCAGATTGTTGAATGATTTTTTGAGGGTTGATATTTGATGCAACTGCAAGTGATACTGATTTTTGCCCCTCAGTAATCTCTGCTACCCAATCAGTAATTGAACTAGCATCCGCGGGTGAATCCCCAGTATCTCCATTATCTATAGAATATTGGCCTGTGGCATCTATTCGATTGTAAAAGACTTGAGCTAGAATATTTGAAGAGTCAATAATGGCGTAGGTAATAAAGAGACTAAAATTGATTGTTAATGCAATAATAATAGTTTTAATAAGGGTTGATTTTGTTTTTCCATCGTCTTGGTTGAGGACAAGTTTGAATGCAATCGTAAGGAGAGCAAAAATAAATACTATATTTGTAAAATCACGTAATATTTCCCAACCAGCTTCTATCAATCCAGAGCGATAGAAATTACTATCGAGCGAGAAGAATAAAAATGCATCAAACATTAAACCAATAATTACAAGTAGGATCTGAGTTGTATAAAAAACTACTATTTCATAAAAAGTTAGAATTCCATTTGCAAAACAGTTACCATAAGTACTAGCACTTAAAGCATTACAATCCCCTATACTTAAAGCACTTGCAGTATTTAAAACAATATCAGGTGCTTGGTTTTTTATTTCAATACTAATTGGGCTAAGAAATAGAATTAAAATAAGAAAAGGTAAAAAGAGTTTCTTTAGAACATTCATAATGAAATTTTATCATGTTTTAAATATTTTTTATAAAAAAACTCGCCTGGGCGAGTTTGTTTTAAGAGTTTTTTCTTATTTCTAAGATTTTTTCTTGTGTCGTTTCTTGAATGTTTATGTTTTCTTTGGATAAATCAGAGTAAACTATATAAAACTTATTAGAAGGGGTTCCAACCAATAAAACCAAGTTTTGCTCATTTTTGAATAAACCAAAGGGAACAAATTGACCAACTTTTTCTTGAGTAAATTCAGTGAAGAAAGTAAAGTGCTTTCCTGACTCATCTCCATTTAATTCAGAAAGGTTTTCAAGATAAGGTTTTGTTTCCAAAACATTTTCAAGACTAACTACTTCGGAATTTGTACCTACCATAGCAACATCTTGAGCATTTACGTTAAACGTAAAAGCAAAAACAAGAGCGAAAAGGAATATTAACTTTTTCATTTTTGTATATTTGCCCTTTCATGCCAGGGACTTATTTTCCAAGCATGATTAAGGAGATTAATACATTATTTATTTTCATATTTATTATGACACTTTTTATTCTGTTATGTAAAGAAACTTATCCACATATGTGGATTATTTATAATTCTTTATTTTATAGGATTATATTTATCAAAAATATTTAAACCGACTCTAGCTCTTCAGGTTTTGAAAATAAAAAACAACCCCAGTAAGGGTTGTTTTTAGTATTAACTACTGATATCAGAAACAATTACTTCAATATCCAGTTTACTAATCGCTGACCAATTAATAAAACATACTGAGGTATCATCTCCTCCGCTTGAGCTTCCAAACATATCAAATTTACCAGGTAATCGACAGAACACTGTAGTACGTGGACCAGCTCGTCCTCCTCGACGCCCCCGGAACATATACCGATCATTAGCATAGAGTTCTTTAACAGTTAAGAAATTTCCAGTACCAGGGTAGGTAAGGTTTTCTGTATCGTAATAGGTGTCAAAGTAATCTTGTTTATCTTGCTCTGTATCAAATCCGAGAAGACTTGAACTGAGCGCGAATGAACTAGTCATTACTGGAGTTTTCAACAAGGTGGTTGAACCTGGGTTGTTTTGTAGATTTGCCTGAGATTGAATAAAACTTACTAATTCAGCATCTGTTCGGGTTGTTGTAGTATTGTATTCATTAATACCTCCGAATATTCCACCTGGTATTGGTGGTTCATAAATATCAATAAAGGTATCTGCTAGATTAACGATTTTTTCTGCAATTGAAATATTCTCGTTATTTACTATCAAAGATATTTCAGCTACCTCAGCTCCCATTGCATAGGATTTAAAACTCAGACAATCCATGGCAATTTCATATGAATTAGTAATATTTGATGAGATTTCATTTAAGAGCGTTCTTGCAATGGTAATAAATTGTTCATTTGATAGAGAGTTTTGTAATGTGTAATACGATTGTCGCAACTCAAGTTTTTTAACTGGGTCAGTTTGGTTTCGCCAAATGTCCCAACTTGCATCAAGTACAGCATTACGTGCTCTTTCATTGTCATTAGTGACAATATCCGTAACACTTTGACCTTGTAATAATGCATATCCATTATCAACTGCGTATTGGAAGGCCGACTCTTGTTCAGGTTGCCCTAATGTTTCCCAGTCTTCTACAAAAAGTACGAGGTTTGGATTTTCACCAAGTCTTTGCTCGTTGAAATCAGAAATTATTTCATTTTTGATAAACTGAAGAGTATTTATAAGTCTTGTTAATTCATTTCTTCTGAAATCAATTCGTGATTTATTATCTCGACTGGTGTTAAAAATAATATCGATTTGATCACGCATAGCGATGGCTCCTGGTATGGTAATGGCTGGGTCTTGAACCATTTGTTTCATTTCGTTAATAGCAAGAGTTTTGAAACTATCTTTCTCTTCATCAGTCCACCCATTTCCACCAAGGCTTACACTGTCATCTAATCGTTCTTCCCAGTCATAGTCTGGTCCAGGAATACATTTCTCAAGTTCATAGATAACATCAGCAGCATCTAGAACTACATCACGCATTTGGTCGTAATAAGATTTTTCTTCTAGAGCAAGATCAATAGCATTTTCTAGGTTTGATTTAAAATCAATAATAATTTGAACATTTTCATCTTCTGGTCCTCCGATTCCTGTTGGGATTTGTAATCCACCACCAGTGCTGCCGCCGGTTGTTGAACCGTTATTATCAATATTAATACTTGTTGATGGCTCAATCCCTAGAACATTGTACTGAGATTGGAAATCACCTCCACTGGTACTTCCAGTTATTAAATTTTGAGTATCGGTATTTGAGAAGAATGCTTCCCCTGCTGCTGAGCTAAGTTCACCTAACCCTTGGTCGACTAAACCTCCAACAATATTACCGAGACTTGATACGAGAGAGCTAACTAATGAATCACCGAAATTACCTGCCGAATCTTGATCTTTTTGAAGTGCACCAGTTAGTTGCCCTGCAACAATATCGCCTGGAGTACTAGTCACTTCGCGTAAACATTCATCTGTTACATCTCCTGTGACAGGATCTCTTTTATATTCTTCACATTCAGTTTTACTGAGAATTTGAGTTGGTAATGAAATCACAGCTTCTTTTGCAGCAACTTTTGCATCAACATTTCCTGATACAACATCTCGCACAGTATTAGTGAGAGCTATTTCAGTACTTCCTTCACCAGTAAGAGATAAAATTCCATCCCAACCACCAGCAGTAATGTCGTTAACAAAATCATCTTTACGGGATTGTGAGCCTAGGAGAGCTAATGTCAAGTCAGCTCCACCAGCAGCAATTTGTTCAAATTCACTATTGTTAAATTGTTCAACCCCAAAGTTCGCAACTGTTTCAGCAACAGCTCTAGATGAGCTAACATTTCCTGATTCAAGAAGATCCCAATTATTTTGAGCTGTTTGCCCAGGGTCTCCTGCGGTTGAATCAATAACAAGGTTATTGAAACACTGATTTCTTTGATACATAAATTCATAGTATCGACCAGCATCTTCTGCGACCTCTAATTGCTCGGCACTTGTTAAATCGGCATAATATGGAGAGTTGATACTTGCGTCTCCACCATAGAAATCATCAAAAAACTGCTGTGATGGTCCCGTCATTATTTGAGTTGAATAATCAATAGCAGCTTGTTCATTAGTTGTGACACATTGTGTGTACGAAGCTACAGACTCATTTGTTGAAACATCTATTTGGCATTGAACAAGATCGTATTCATATTCATATTCTGCTTGTGGTTCAGTAAATAAGGTTAGATTGTCTTGATAGTCGTTAAAGGCGTCAGCTTCACATAAGGCTAATTCTAAATCAACCCCATTGTTTCCAGCGGTATTAGTTTGAATTTGAGCTATGGAGTTTGCTACTTGAAACGAAGAATTAATACTATCAAATTCAACACCTCGAATAAGTTCTTCATAATTATTAATAAACCCAGGTTGACCATCAAATCCATTATTCGCCCAATTAATGACGTCGGTAGAAAGTTTGCTGAGCATTTGATCGGCTACTCCAATTGCAATAGGTTTAAGAACATCTTCTGCTACAACTTGCCAGATATTCTGTCCAGTATTAAAGATGTTGGTGAACACATTTGGCCCAACTTCAGTAACAGGTCCTAAGGCATAAGTTGTTTGTGGTAAAAACGAACCTACAGCAAAAAACACCGCAAGTATAAGAGAAACAATTTTTTTTCGTAACATAAAAAAATTATACCACTCATACATATATATAAACAACTCTCGGTTTATTTGATAAGGAAATATCTTTCCAATTAATTTTCTTTACTTGAAAAACACCTTTGGTATAGTGCGTGGTATGAAAACTGATGTAAAAAAATTAGAAAACGCGCAGGTTGAAATTATAGTAACGCTACCAAAAGATAAATTAGAAGAACAACGGGAAGTTGTTGAAAAATCATTTATTGAAAACGTTGAGGTTGATGGTTTCCGAAAAGGAAATGTTCCAAAAGATGTTGCTATGAAACAAATAAAACCAATGCAATTATTGGAGGAAATGGCACAGCGCGCTATTTCAAAAGCGTATGTTGAAATTCTTCAAAAAGAAGAAATCAAAGCTATTGGTCACCCACAAATTATGATTACGAAGATTGCTGAAGGTGAAGATCTTGAATTTAAAATTACGACAGCGGTATTACCTGAAATTAAATTAGGTGATTACAAAAAAATTGCTAAGGAGGAAAATGCTAAAGAGCAGTCAAATGAGGTAGAAGAAAAAGAGATTGAAGAAGCTATTAACAATCTTCGACGGATGCGCGCTCAGCAAGAAATGGCAAAAGATCAAAAAGAAGGAGAAGAACCAGTGTCATGGAATGATATTAAGGAAGAAGACCTTCCGGAAGTAACTGAAGAATTTGTAAAGAGCCTTGGTAATTTTGAAAACATTGAAGATTTTAAGAAAAAAATTACTGATAATCTTCAAAAAGAGAAAGAGGCTAAGAACCTTGAAAAACGACGTATTGCTATTATCGATGGTATTGTAGAAGCTTCGGAAATTGAAGTTCCAGATATGATGGTTGATTACGAGGTTGATAAAATGATGCACGAATTTGAAGGGAATATTGCTATGACCGGAATGGCATTTGATGAGTACTTGAAATCAATTAATAAAACACGTGATGATTATAAAAAAGAATGGCGTGACCAAGGTTTCAAACGAGCCCAAACACAATTGATGTTAAATCATATTGCTGAGGCAGAAAAAATTGAGGCGAAAGATGAAACGATTGAAGAAGAAGTTTCAAAAATTATGGAACAATATAAAGATCAAAAAGGTATTGATGAAAATAATGTTCGCGCTTATGTTGCTAATATTTTAACGCATCAAGAAGTATTCAAGTTCCTTGAATCACAAAAATAATACATTTAAAAAAACCCGCAAAAGCAGGTTTTTTCTATTGTGTATAGATATTTACTATTTCAATAATACAAAGAACTAAACTTATAGAAAAACATATAAATAAGAAAGAAAGAATTCTATCTACGGATTTTCTTTGTTTAAGATATTTTTTATGTTCATTTTTGTATTCTTCAATTTTTCGGTTTGTTTCTGCTACTTCTTTTGATAAATCAATTTCTATCATAATTTAGTTTATAAATATTAGAATTAAACCCACCAAACTAGCGCCAACTACTATGACAAAAAGAATACATAGCAATGCGGTTGGTTGTGGAACAAAAGGTAATTGTTCGTATTTCTTTTTATTTTCCATGTCTTTAGTTTTTTTAAGCGTATCATTTATTCAATGATTTGCTATACTTTTTATATGAAAAGAAAACGTGGGCAACGATTTAATATTCATATTAATAATGAACTCAAGGAAATTTTTGTAGGTCATCACACCTTGTTTTCAGTAATTGGATTTACCGTTGGTGGAATTTTGGTAGGTGAAACCGTTAAGGAGTGGGCGCATCTACATATTGGACTGCCAGCAACCCTTATTATTGGGCTTATGTTGATTCTCTTTACGGGAATTACCTTGCATAAATTTAGTGATAGATTGATTTCTCCTCAGGATGATGAGGATATCGGCATTTAAGAAGAGTTGATAGCTCTTTTTTTTGTCATATACTGGAACCATGTTAATTCCAACCGTTATTGAAAAAACACAGGCAGGAGAACGCGCCTATGATATTTATTCACGTTTATTAAAAGAACGAATTATTTTTGTTCAAGGTCAAATCAGGGATGAAATGGCAAATAGTATTGTTGCTCAATTATTACATCTTGAACAAGAAGATTCTGAAAAAGACATTACCTTATACGTTAATTCACCTGGTGGATCGGTGACGGCTGGTATGGCCATTATTGATACCATGCACTTTATCAAACCAAAGGTATCGACGGTGTGTGTAGGTCTTGCGGCGTCAATGGGCGCTATGATTCTCTCTCAAGGGGAAAAAGGTAAACGATTTACCTTGCCACATGCACGCGTTATGATCCATCAACCACTTACTGGTGTTGAAGGGCAGGCATCAGATATTGCTATCACCGCAGAGCAAATCTTAAAAACAAAAAAAATCCTGCGGGATATGATTGCTAAATCATCAGGTCAAAAAGTTTCAAAAGTTGAAATAGATATGGATCGTGATTATTGGATGGATGCAGAAGAGGCAAAAAAATACGGAATTGTTGATTCAGTGATTACAAAAAGAAAGTAATATACTTTCTTTTTGTTTTGGTTCAATAATATAAAAAATTATTTGTCAATTTATTTTCCTTGGGAACTCTGTAAAACCCTTGTATAATAAGGGTGTAAAGCTTTTTTAGGTTTTAACATTTATTTACCTTAATTATAAAAAAGAAAGACTATGAAAAAACAAGACTTAGCACAAATGGTAAACGATATGATTGGAGGAACAAAAACTCAATCAGACGCTGTTATCAAAGCTATCTTCGATGCAATGGCAGGAGAAATGGCTAAAGGTGGAGTTGTTGATATCGCTGGATTCGGAAAATTCGAAGGAGCTATGCGAAACGCACGAACAGCACGAAACCCGCGAACTGGAGAAACTGTACAAGTTGCTGCAAAACGTGTTCCAAAATTCAAAGCTGGTAAGGCTTTGAAAGATACGGTTGCAGGAAACTAGTTCCAAACAAAAAAAACGCTTATAGCGTTTTTTTTGTTGTGTTAATTAAGCTCCAAGCTATTTCTATTTTCAATCCGTAGTGAGCGTGCTTCTTGTCGATTATTTTGTAACTCAATTCTGTTATTCGTCCGTACTTCGGCGTTAACGGCTCGATTTTCTTCTCGTGCGTTTTGATTCTCATTACGTATTTCTTGACGTTGTTGTCTATTTTCTTCTCGTGCTTCTTGCCTTTCTTGGCGAATTTCAGATCGTTCGTTTTTGATGTCTTCTCGCAGTTCTTTAGCTTCAGCTTTCATTTCTTGTCGTAATTCCATGCGGAGGGTTCGGGCTTCTGATCGGTCAATTTCTCCTCTTGCTACTTGGGCTCTGATTTCGGCACGTGCCTCAACTTTTTCAGCATGACGTTCTGCCATAGCGTCAATACGCGTTTGCATAAGAGCAGCTCGCTCTGGATTCCGCTCCGCAACTGTTTCAATTCGAGCTTCTATATCAGCTCGTTTTTGGGCAAAGAGTTCTTCTTTTTCAGCTCGAAGTTCTGCAATAAGCTCTTGCCATTTTTCTCTCGCATCTTCACGACTCAGAGTTCCGGCTTCTACTTCTGCTTTCATTTCTGCGTGGAGTTCGCGGAGTTCGCTGATTCGAATATTCATTTCTGCTCGCGATTCAAAAGCATTTACGCCCGTTCCAAGTAAGGCTCCTGCGATTACTAGGGCGAATACAATAATATGTTTCATAATATATTTATTAGTACTAATAATTAAAAGTCCATTCCTTCAAGGTTTTCAATATCTTCTTCGGCTTGTGACTCTTCTGATTCTTGTGCTTGAATTTCTGCCTCTAGTTCAGTCTCGGTTTCAAAACCTAAGTCTTCTTGGTCCTCAGTATCATCTTCTGGAATTTCCTGACCTTCGGTAAATTCATAATACGTTTCTTTGTTTTTAAGATCTTGCATGTTTTGATGGAAAAAATATCCCAAAACTCCAAGAGCTCCTAAAACAATAATAGTAATAACTGCTTTCATGTAATGTAAAAGTAAAATATACGAATAATATATAGCCCATTTAGCTCGTAAATGATTGCTAGCTACAGTATAGCAAAAAATGCTGTGAAGAACCGGGTCTGCTTGCAAAAGCTATGCGTTTTGCTATGATATTTTTTGTCCCTACTGAGAATATACATGCGGGTGTAGTTTAGTGGTAGAATATCTGGCTTCCAACCAGAGGACGGGAGTTCGATTCTCCCCACCCGCACAAAAATAAAAACTACCAGCAAAAGCTGGTAGTTTTTATTTTCTGATTCGATGTAGAGTTATCCGTCAGGTTTATGTCCTGAATATTTTTATAATGAGCAAAGCGAATATATAAAAAATGAAAAGGGTAATTCTCCCAAGCACTAACAAAAAATCCTTATTTAATAGATAGGAATTTTTTCTTATACAATTAAGCAGAAATCAAAATTTCATATTTTTGATATAATCAGTATATGAAACATTTTGCTTTGATATTTATATTTTTTGGGTTTGCTACCTTCTCTCATGCTCTATCTTTTGCTGAGGGAACAATATTTCTAGAGGCAGATAATCAAGAAGACTGTGAGGCAATGGGTGGTTCGTATATGTATTGGTATGGTCACTATTGTACGAAACAAGATGGTCAAATCACATCTAAACCAGAAATTGAATTAGAACCTACATTTAACATTAATGCATATCCAAATTTCCTTGGTTTGAGTGTTGATGCTGCAACAGCATTGGCATTAGAATCAAATATTATGTTCCGAGTTATTAAAGAAGATAATGTAGGATTACCAGTTACTAAAGATTACCGAATCGGACGTGTTAATGCTGTAGTTGAGGATGAAATTATTATAGCCTACGACATTGAAGGGACTGACTATTCTTTTGAAATTATTGATGCTACTCCTGGGGTTATTGATTTTGAACCAAAGGTTTATGATTATGATATTTATCTTGGTCTGACTAAAGAAGCTGCACAAAAGGTTGCAGATGAAAAAGAAGTTAGTGTTCGCGTAGTTCAAGAAGATGATATGTATTTTCCGGTTACTATGGATTATGTAATTGATCGCGTAAATGTGAGTATTAAGAACAATATAATTGTTGGATATACTATTGAAGGAGTTGATGGTTCTTGGGAACTTGATACCAAAGTAAAACCAGTTGATAATCAACCAGAACCAGAACCAGAACCAGAACCAGAACCAGAACCAGAACCAGAACCAGAACCAGAACCAGAACCAGAACCAGAACCAGAACCAGAACC
>JALEGN010000019.1 GCA_022763365.1 Minisyncoccota bacterium
GTTCACTCAATGGTGCCAATTGCACACGTGAAATATCAAGCAATCCAGCTTGTTCTGATCGAGCGTTACCAGATTGTCCAAGGAAACGGTTGTTGCGTTGCGCCTCGGTTTGTCCAAAAATTGGTTGATAGGCATCTACAAAGTTTTGACCAATAACAACAAGAGTTAAGAGTGCGAGTCCTACACTAACACCTTTCAAAAATTTTTTTAGGTTGATATATTTCATATGTACTATGTTAATTAACCCTTTCATTATATCATTTTTATTTATATGAAACATGTGGAAAATAAAAAACACCAAAAGGTGTTTTTTATTTACATTAACTTCTTAATTCTCCCCACATACAAATTGGACCTATTGTATGGGTACCATCACCATTGTCATAAGGTAAAGAGAATCCACTAGAATCAAAGTCACCAAGGTCAACTAGTAAGTGGCTAGTATTACCATATGAGTTCCTTGCTATTTGATCCCATTCTATTGGTGGAACAGCCGAATTGAGCGATCCATAGCTATTAGGTGTTCCCTGCCAGGCAACATTATTTGTATGATAGGCAGGCCCTATACATGCAGTTTTTGTTGTGGCGTTATCACAGAATGTTCGTGCCCAGTTATAACTCGTACTATCGTAATCGCCGAATATTTCGTTAGGGTAAACAATTGGATAACATCCTGGTGTACCTGAACCACCTGAACCTCTTCCACAACTCTGAGTTGTATCAGGTTTTGGTGGTGGACAACTTGAATCAGGTGCTAATTGACCATTTTGATCTCGACATACTACTGAACGTGATTGAGTTCCGCCAGAAGAACCACCTGATCCAGCATTCCAGTTACATCCGGCAACTGATTCACATGTAGATTGTGAACCTCCACTACATGATCCATTTGATGGTCCACTGAGAACACAAATTGATTGTGTTCCATTTGGATCATTAAATCCTGGGTTCGCTGGAAGAGATGTGTGAGTTATTGGTGAACACCATTCGTTCATTCCAACCCATTCACCATCATCGTTTGCACAGATATAAGAGGTGTTTTGGTTTTGCCCTGCAGTATCTTGACATGACCCTCTAAATCGACGTCCGTTTTCACGAGCAGGGGCGTAACCATAATCTGATCGGTAAACACTTCCTGCGGCATAAACGCGTGCTCCATCATATCCGTTAGAATAGTAACTTCCATCAGAAACATGATGTCTATTCCAGCGGGTACCATCTTCAGAAATTTCATAGACATGTGGCGTTGGGAATTCAGCCCCTTGTGCAGCAATACATGCTGTAGCTGAACCAGATCCACCACCTCCATTTGTTGAGATAGGCTGTGCATTTGTTGCACCATTTGCCATATCAGCATCTATCAGGTGTGGACAGTAATCATTAATTGTTTGGGTATTGTAGACGTATCCATCCGTCCAGTTAAACGGATTTCCATTCCAATCAATTTTTCCTCCTTGTCCTCCTGTTGGTGTTCCTGAACATGAACCACTAGACTGTAGTCCTCCTGAACAAGTTCCCCAATCTCCGATATCCCAATCAAAAGTATCATTATTTACAGGTGATTGAGATGAACAAGAAACGGTTTCTGCTCCTGAATTACAACTCCATGTGTAGGTGGTAGGGAAACCTGGAGCACCTGCAGACGGATAAACTTGCGTAGCAGTACCAACCGAACACAATGAATCACCTGATGGTTGTGGTCCAGTTGTCCCATTAGCTGAACCACAAACCGGTGAAGCGAAACAACCCTCTGTTGTGGATGTTTCTGGCTTAGGACCCGTACCATTATCAATACATGTTTGATCTGGATGCGTGTTACCAAGAGAATCTTGACAAGTTACCACTCTTTCACGTGATGATTCTCCAGCAGGAGTAAAGCTACATGCAGAATTCTGTGACGTACATGCTGATTGCGATGTTGGTCCTGAACATGAATTGGTTGTAGTTGAGCTATTTGCGTTCCAGGTACAACTATCATTTTGTGATTCACATGCTGATTGCGATGTTGGTCCTGAACATGAATTGGTTGTAGAACCTGAACCCCAAGTACAACTTGAGTAAAAATTACAGAAACCTTCATTTCCATCAAAATTAGAACATGAATTCGTCGTAGTTGACCCTGAAGTAGAAGGACTATTAATATTCAAGCTTAAGTTACGTCTATCATTGTGGTATTGATTTGTAACAGCTGATTGATTTGAAGGGTTACTCCAGTTAGAACTTGCAAACCAACCATTAGGATTGTAGCGAACATGTTGATTGGCATGGATATTATCACCAGCATTAAGATCAACTTCAAAACTAAAAGTATAACTATTTCTTCCATTTTCCATTTCAGTATAGATAACTTCACCTCCTGCTGGTAAAGAATTATTAGTCCTTCTTATTCTCAACTGTGAATTAATATACTGTGAAGAGGTACTAGTTCGTACAACAGTACCGGAAATTGTATATGTTCGTGTTTCTGGAATTTCAATTCTATATAAATTATTGAGATCAGACGAATCATCAGCATAAGTAGTATTTAATCCAACATTATATACATGATTTGCTTCATCATATGAGGCTAAATTTCTTCCCACATTTGAACCCACACCTTCTGTAGTACCACTATCGATATTTACTTCACTTTGACCTCCAGTACTTGTGGTATATGTCCCTGAACAAGTATTAGATGAACCTGTTGTTGTATATGATCCTTCACAAGAGCCTCCATTACTTGATGTAGTTGTATATGATCCTGAACAAGAAGCAGCACTTGAATCTGAACATGGTCCATATTCTCCAACTTGCCAATCATAGGTTAATGGTTCATCAGTAACTTCACCACCTGAACAGGTGTAAAGTGTTCCGTCTTGTTGAGCACATACTCGGCTATGTGTTGTTAGATCACGTGGAGCAAGATTCCCTGATTGATCTAATCTAGCAAGTCCGGTAACTAAAATACTATCAAAACCTGCTTGTGTTGCTTGAACTATAAAAGCTCCTGGGATTCCTCCAGGAAATGATGTTGCGCTACCACCACTAAAATTTCCAATAGCTGTTTTTCCTGTTAAATAGGCTGAACGATCAACTAATAAATTGATAAATGCAGACCCTCCTGAAACATCTAAACAAGTTTCTCGTGCAGGCGCACTTAATTCTGCTACGATACAATCTTGAACTTGGTTTACAATCCAAGATGCTGAAGTTGTGTCTCCGATAGTTAAAGAACCATTTCTTTCAATAAGATTCCCAGCTCCACCTCCAATAAATGGAACAACATTTGAAGCTAAGACACTTGAAACTCCTCCCAATAAAGCAAATGAGAGTGCGAGACCAAGAACGATAGATCGTGATGTTTGTGTGTTTATTTTACGCAAAAGTTTTTTCATATAGTGATACTAAGTTAATAACTGAAAATAGTATACCATTTTCACAAAGAAAGGAGCAAGAATAGAAACCGTGGAAAACAAAAAAACACCAAAAGGTGTTTTTTACTTAACAAATTCCGTCAAAGTCATCTGCTTGACCATTATTGTTGGTGTCATACATATCACATGCACCATACCAACAGAAGATTCCTGATGCACAATCAGAATTTGAATTACATGCATCTCCACAAGATCCGTTAGATGAACCTGACCCAGAATTTCCTTGCTGCGTCACACATGAACCAGGACAAACATTATAAGCGTCATAGTATGACTGACAATCACAACCACCCTGACCATCTGATACACAGGCATTTCCTCCTGGTGAGACAGGAAGTTGTGATTGTGGGAAGACTCCTGGACATTGCTGAGATAGACAATTTCTTGATGTTTCAGGAGTTGGTGAACCACAGAGCGAATTAGAAACAACATTATTATTGTTATCTCGACACACTACAATTCGTGATTGACTACCATTTGAACATGTTCCCCATGGACCTACATCCCATGAATAACTTACCCTATCAGCATCACAAATAGCAACTAGTCCTCCATTAATACCCTGACATGACCAATCCCATGTTGTTAGAGTATCCGTTTCATCTTGATAACTACCTGCTAAACAACCATTTGATGCGTTTGCTGGTTGTGATGAGTAGCTTCCTGGGAAATTAGCACACTGTCCATTTGTTGATGAAGCTTGATAGTTTGCAGAACATGAAGCAGTTGTTCCTCCATTTGATCCTGCACAGGTCCAGGTATAATCTGCAGTTCCCCCTCTACCTGTCGTTGTATTATCGGCAACTGTTGAGGCTGTACCTGAGGCACAAAGATTTCTCGATGGTGCTGAAGAGAAAGTTCCTCCATCAGCTGAACCACATTGACCATTACTTGATCCCGCACACTGATTATTTGGTGGAATTGAATCAGCACAAACAAGATCACCATTTTGATAAGCTACTGAAATTTGATAATCAGGATACGGACAATTCATTGCACCGTAGCGAGCAGGTGACCATGTTCCATCAGATTGACATAAGAATGCTGGATCAGCTGGCACTGAACAGGTTCCATTATCAGGAGCTGATGGGTTACATACAATATCACCCTGAGCATAGATTGATGAGCTTGAATAATCTTGATACGGACAATTCATTGCACCGTAGCGAGTTGTATTCCATTCACCTGGATTAAGACCTCCACAGACCCAAGCAGGATCAGGTGTGGTTGTACAATTAGCATGATTAGGTGTTGATGTTGAACATACTCGATCTCCTGTCGTGTATGATCCCGCTGAATCATATTCATTTAATCGGCCATAATTTGTTTGAACAGGACATGAATCGAGTACTGCCAATCCACCTTGGATCGTACCATTACCAATGTCGGTACCGTCAGCAGCTCGGTATTGAGGTCGTTGCCACTGACCGCTTCCGGTCGTGTAATCACACTGATATTCGTAGTATTCAATATCAGGACATAATACAAGTGCTCCTCGATTAGTAACACATACACGTTCAGTTCCAGAGGTGTTTTGTAAGTTTGTCGCCAAGGTATTTCCAATAACATTTACTTTTTGTACTTGGTTCAAAAGATTAAGCGGATTTCCAGAAGTATCATTAACTACTCCTTGCATTTGATTCCAAATAGTTGCCGTGTCTGGACCAATAACAAGTTTTCCTAGAAAATACGAATTTTGAAGCACTGCAAAGGCTGCATTCGTTGCTGTATTGTCAAACCATGATACAGCCCCAGCTGGCCCTCGAGCATCTAGACCAATACCATTTAGAAAACAGTTTGCTTGATTTATATTAGAAGGACAATCACCCAAACGGAGTTCATCAACAGCTTGTTCTCCACCACCTCGATGAATCAATGGGTTTAAGTCACCGATTTGTCCAGGTGAAGCATATTGGGCACTCGCCAAAGAAACACCAGCGGTTAATACCAAGGTGACAATAGCAACATAGGCAAAATTAATTTTTTGTGTAAAGAATTTTTTCATACGATTTGTTGTTAAACTTCGGTATAGTTAGGGATTACCGTTCCTCCTGTTCCTGGTGTTGGTGGGGTCACCGTTGATCCACATTGCACCAGTGCTGAATCAGTAATAGTTTGACCATTTCCACCAGTACACCTTATTCGTACGGTATCTGTTGGGTTGCTATCTGTCACCGAACCAGTAAAGGTATAGTTATTACCTGATTGATACTCATCTGGAACACTTGAGTTGTTTGAAATATTCCAGTTACTACTGTCTACGAAACAGTTAGTGACATTTTCAGAAGCCCAATTGATTTGAATTGTTCCTGAAACTGGACATGAACTTTGGTAAATATTTGAAGCCCCGTTGAGTGTTAAGCTAACAAATTGAGAACATACTGGTTCAATAATTGAAACATTTTCGAAGCTAATATCTCCTGCACCTACAAATTCATCTTGACTTCCATCTGGGAGATAGGTATATCCTCCATTAAATGCAGTACCCGTAAATCCTCCAGGGTCTGTTTGGTAACCAATTCCTGATAAATCAATAACCGGATCCCAATTACCCCAAGAATCTGGATCATTTTTTGGTGATTCAAACTCTGCGATTTCATCAGCAGTATTTGAAGTATTCACTTCTCCAAAATCTACCCATCCAGCATATGGACTCCATCCTCTTCCTGAGAAGGTTCCAGCTTGACGATCATAACTTACGGAAACTTGCTGAGTTGTTGTCCCGTGACCTTCACCTAAAGGATCATCATTCCAAGTTTCAGTACTCAAATAAATGTAACCAATCTCATCTGTTTCAAGATACCCGTAAAGGTTTCCAGCAGTTTGACCAGCGGCACAAGCTTGAGCATTCACGTTTTTAGCATCTGGCATAAATGCCAAAAATCCAAAAACAAGTGCTCCTGCTGTAAGTACGCTATATATTTTTTTCATTGAAATATTCATAGGTTATATTAGTTATTACCAAAGAGCGTATTAATACGTTCTTGTCGTTCTACTCGCTCGAGTTCTGGAGCAGAATCACGAACTGATTCAAAAACCTCTTGTTGAGTTTCTTGGTCAGGAATTTGAGTTTCTGGTAATTGCTCTGGTACCGGTTTAAGATTTTTTTGATAATACCGATAACCAAACCAAACAAGAGCAAGAACTGCACATATAATTAGCAAAGTCCAAAGCCAGGTTAAATTTGACTTTGTTGGTTCCTTTTCAGGTTGCTTGTCATGCATTTCTTCTGGAAAAATACGATTGTCGCGTAATGGGTCATTCATAATGTTGCAAGATGATATAAATAATAATCAGATTTAGTATACCACCTTTTAAAATGGCACAAAAGCATTCACAGGCTGCCACATCCTGTGGATAAATAAAGTATATTTTTAATACTAGTATTCAAAAAAAATAATTGACCTAAGAACCAAAATAAAAAACACCAAATTGGTGTTTTTTAGTTAAAGAGTTTTATTCTTCTCCTTCTTGAACTTCATCTGGAGCATCGGTTGCTTTTTCAATAGCACCTTTTAAATCTCCTAAAGAAACAAAGTCATCAGTTGATTCTTCATCACTTTCGGCCTCCTCAATGAGATCAGGATTATCATTGGTTCCTGAGATATCAATTTTCCAGCCGGTTAATCGTGCAGCTAATCTGGCATTTTGACCTTCTTTACCAATAGCCAATGATAATTGGTCTTCGGCAACGACTACTTTCGCTTCTTTTTTCTCAACATCTCCTTCGATATCTAATACTTGGGCAGGAGCAAGAGAGTTTGCAACATACAATAACTCATCTTCTGACCAGAGAATGATATCAATTTTTTCTTCTCCTAGGTTTGACGTTACGGCATTAATTCGTGATCCTCGTTGTCCAACGCAGGCTCCAATCGGATCAACATCAGAATCATGACTCATCACTGCAATTTTAGTTCGTGCCCCAGCCTCTCGTGAAATTGATTTAATTTCAACAATACCTGTTGCAACCTCTGGGGATTCATTTTTAAAGAGTTCTCGAATCAATTCTGGGTGTGTTCGGGAAAGGGTAATACGAACACCGCGAACTCCTGGTTCAGCAGCTTCAAGGAACACCTTAATAGTTTGCCCTGGTGTATACCATTCACCACGCGGTTGGTCTTTCCGTTCAATCACTCCAATCGTTCGTGGAGCTAATTCTACAAAAACCTTACCTTCAACAATTTTTTGAACCGTTCCTGTCAGAACCGTTCCAATCATTTTTTCATAACGTGCAAGTTTTACGTCTTTTTCTGCTTCACGTAATTTTTGCATGATCACCTGTTTTGCGGTCATGGCTGCAACGCGGCCGAATTCTTCGTTATCTTCTAGTGGATTATCTAGTGGGAAGATAATTTCGTCTTCTAATTCAGCATTAGCTTTAATCAATTTTGCATCAGGAAGATACATATGATGTTCAACATTAAATCGAACACGTTGATCAATCGGATTACCTTCTTCGTCGAGTTCCTCTGGATCTTCAACAAATTCGGGATCATCAATTTGTTCTTGGGTGAGCGCTGGTTTTACCAAGGTGTCATCTACCACTGTTTTAACCTGGAAAAATTCAAGATCTCCTGTTTCAGGATTAAAGTGTGAACGAATAACTTGTCCTTTGGCTCCATAGTCTTTTTTATAGGCCGCCGCAAGCGAGTGTTCTATAGCCTCAAGAATTTTTTCTCGTGGAATATTTTTTTCTTTTTCAATCTGTTCCAAAGTCGATTGAAGTACTTTTAAATCAAACATATTTTCTGTTGTTATTTTATTTTAATAATGAAAATTCTCGAATAAACAAAGAATTTCAAAATATTTTATTTATAGAAATTCTTTGTTTTCACTGCGCTCGGACAATATAAATAAAAAGAAAATTTTTTTATTTATATTGCTCCTCGCTTGTGAAAATAAAAAGGGAAATGATTACATTTCCTTTTTACATCGATAGAATAATTATAACACAGATTTTTAACAAAACGCAAATTATTCAAAGACACTCTCATCTTCGATAATTTCAAAATAGGTATTAATTTTAATGATAGCTTCGGCTGTTTCATTCATAATCGTTTCAAGCTGCACAATGGTTGCTAAGGCCACAAGTTCATCTGATTCTTCCTGTAAAAGATTATTGGTTGAACCAGCAATCTGACTAATATTATTTACCAATTCTGTATGACGTCCAGCAATAATAAAGGGCACATCAAGTGTCGTTAGGGCTCCAAGGTAATCATTATATTTTTTTGCAATACTCCGAAGACGTCCTTGGTATTCTACACTTTCTTGGGTCGCTTGAACCAATACTTCGATATCACTGGTTGCAACAGGATACTGCCTAAATAAAGCAGTCATTTCATCACGATAGGTATAGCTATTTTCTTGCGTATTTTCTACAAGATTAAATTGATCTCGCGTATAAATTTTTTCACCCAAGGTCAGTTCATTAATATAGGTAGTAATATTTTCTGTAATCTGTGCTTCGGTTTCTGGTGTTATTTCTTCACCAGATTGTTGAAGAGCAATTAATGCAGAGAGAGCTCCTCGCCCAAGTTTTTGTGTTTCGGTAAGATTAGACTCAACAAAATCATCGCCAAGCTCTGCGCGTCTGGCTTCTGCACGCTTAGCTTTAATATATCGACCATCTGAAACGCCATCCCCATCACTGTCAGGATTATTAGGATCAAGTTCAGGCCAAAGTGCTTCCTCCCAATCGTATGCACCATCGTTATCTGAATCCAGATAGAGGTCGCTGCGAGTATCTTCTGTTTCATTGACGAAGGCAACATCAATAAATGCTTGTTCTTCGTTTGGTGCATAATATTTTTGCACCAAAAAGTATCCGAGGTAGACCAGCGCTAGTCCGGCAAAAATAAGAATTCCAATTCTCACCTTAGGGCTTGGTAAATATTTTTTAATATTCATAGCATTAGTATATCAAAAAAAGCTCCGCACGGGAGCTTATGTAATTTCTATATGGGACGCCTCCATCAAAGACGTTAGTCCAATGACAATACTTATTCCAAACGGTATAAGATACCAAGCGCTTGATATCCAAACAAGTATAAAAAAAGTTGTGGCAAGGGTACCAAAAAACATCCAAGTAAAATTAAGTATTGGCCGCTGAATATCATTAATAAGGATAAAACCAATTGCGAACATTAATACCCCAAGGGCTGTCATCCATAATGCAGATATTCCCGAAAACCAACTTACATTGAAAAATGGTATTTGCAGAAGAACAATAAGTACTCCACAAATCCCAATAATACCTCCAAAAAAGTATTTAAAAATATTTACCATTACATGTGGCTCAGTTTCAGTATTAATATCGATACGTTGTTTTTCCGCTTTCATATATTCATATTTTGTCATGAGATTTTTTTTAAGGTTATACTTATTTTTATTATTTAGTTTTCATTATATTTGTCAACTATTTGAAGCCACTTTTGGAAAGTAATATCTTCGGCTCGTACTTTTTTTTCAAGATCAAGTGAATTAAATATCTCTTCCCAATAACTTCTTGGTTTAAGCTTACTCAGATTTTTAATAGCCTGTTTTCTCTTTTGCGCAAAAGCTGCTTTTATCACCTCGAAAAATTCTTCTTCATCTTTACTGTTAGGAACATATTGCCTATTAATATCTGAAATTAGAATAATTGCTGAATCAACTTTTGGTGAGGGTGAGAAATATTGCCGAGCAACTTTTGCGATATATTTAGGATCCCCAAAGATTTTTACGGAGAGTGATAAGATTGATTCCTTACCATCACGAGAAACAATTCGCTCGGCAACTTCTTTTTGAATCAAAAGACACATAGCCGTCGGCTGATAAACATTACTAAGGAAATTTCTAACAATCAGATTCGTAATATAGTAAGGGATATTCGCAACCACCTTATATGGCTTTCCTTTGGTAAATTCTTTAATATCCACCTCAAGTACATCCTGGTGGACAAGAATAAGTTTTTTATTGTCTATATATTCTGTAAACTCTTCTTTAAGGTATCCCACCATCCGCTGGTCAAGTTCAAAGGCAATCACGGTTGCACCTGTTTCAAGGAGTGGTCTTGTCAAAGCTCCTTTTCCCGGACCGATTTCAACAACGATGTCACCGCGCGAAATTTCAGGAGCGCTAATCATCGCTGAAATAGCCTTTTTTGATTTAAGAAAATTTTGTCCTAATGATTTTTTGGCCTCAAGTGACATATAAATTTAGTATATAGAGGAAATGAAAAAGGGCGAACCTACAGTTCGCCCTTTTTAAACATTATTCAAAAAATTTTTTAAAAGTCGAGATAAAATGTTTCTGTTATCTCTCCATCATCATCTTGATTATAATAATTTCGCTCCGAGGTATCAGAACCTTTCATATTACTGTAAGAGTCTTCATCATAATCAATCAAGGTATCAGAGATGTCACGTAAGAATTCTGATGGTTCGTTAATACGTTGCTGACCATAAATCGTTCGGAGTTTTGCATAGGAAACATGTAATTGGTCTTTAGCTCGCGTAAACGCCACATAACACAGCCGTCGTTCTTCTTCGTCCTCGTGTTTATTTTTCGCCTCGTCGCGCTCAGATGGAAATAACCCTTGCTCAAGCCCAACAACAAACACATGTTTAAACTCAAGACCCTTTGATGAATGAATCGTCATCAGCTTTACCGTATTTGAGTCTTTGGTATTTGATCCTAATGAATCTTGGTCTGACAGTAGGGCGACTTCTTCAAAAAATCTATCATACGCATCATCTAAATCATCATATTTCTTCGCGTAGGTCACGAGCTCTTTCATGTTTTCAAGTCGCTCTTTATCATCATCATTTCCTTCACCGAGTTTTTTCTCAAAACCAGTATGTTTAATAATGTACTTAATCGTTTCAGATGGCTCATTAGTTTGAGCATATTCATAAATAGCATCAAGGAGTCCTATAAATGATTCATATGATAATTTTGCCTTAGCAGAAAGTTTCTCTGCTTGCCCGGCAAAAACATGAGCAATGGCTACTTTTCCTAAACCTCGTTTTGGCTCATTAATAACGCGCCTAATATCAGAGAGTGATTCTCGATTAAAGGCTGCTTTAAGGTAACTCATCACATCCTTAATTTCTTTACGTTGGAAAAATTTCACACCAACGACCTGATAGGGAATCATACGATTTAAAAAGGCTTCTTCTAAAATTCGTGATTGAAAATTTGTTCGGAATAATACCGCGATGTCTTTAGGCTCTGTTCCTGACCTAATATAGTATTGGGTTTTATTGGCAACCCACGAAGCCTCTTGGTTTGCTGAGAATCCTTCGTACAGAAGAATTTTTTCTCCTTGATGATTTTCCGTTACTAATTTTTTCTCAATCCGTTCGGTATTTTTTGAAATAATGTCATGAGCAGCTTGAAGAATATTTTGCGTTGAACGATAGTTCGTTTCAAGGATAATGACTCGCGCTCCTGGAAAGTCTTTTTCAAAATTCAAAATATTTTTCATATCAGCTCCGCGCCACGAATAGATATTTTGATCTCCATCACCAACCGCACAAATATTTTTATGTTTTTCTGCTAATGTTTTTACAATTTTATATTGAATGGTATTGGTATCTTGGTACTCGTCTACATGGATATAACCCCACAAGTTTTGATAATATTCTCGTACCTCTTGATCATCCCGTAATAGAAAATACGTTTCTGATAAAAGGTCATCAAAATCGAGTGATCCTTCAGCCCGTTTCAACTCTTCGTATTTTGTCCATACAATAGCTGCGTACTGCGTCAAAGGATTTTTATTCGGTTCATAATTTTCAGCAGTTTTTTCGTTTGCTTTGGCACGGGAAATAACGCTGGCTATTTTTCGAGGTTCCCACTGTTTTGGATCAATATCATGATGTTTCATCGCTTGCTTGATCAGCGATGTTTTGTCTTGAGTATCAAGAATATTGAAATATTTACTAATACCAAGTTTCTGATGCCACTGCCGCAAAATTTGAACACCGAGCGAATGAAAGGTACTCATTTTTGGAATATGGTCATCTGACCCTAACATATCAATAACTCGCTCACGCATTTCAGTCGCTGCCTTGTTCGTAAAGGTAATAGCTAAAATACTCCATGGTTCAACATTATTATGAATCAGATGAAGAATGCGGTGGGTCAGCGTTTTTGTTTTTCCGGTTCCAGCTCCGGCGACGACCAAGAGTGGTCCTTCGGTATGCATCACCGCCTGTTTTTGCTGTTCATTTAATCCATTAAGATAGTTCATGATTCGAGTATACCAATGAGCAAAAAACTAGCCAAAATGTATAGCTGTATTTTTAAAAAAGAAAAACCAAGGATTATTCCTCGGTTGTTTCTTCGTTTCGGTACGAAGCTTCATGTGCTTCAACTTTTGCTCGTGCATTCATCCATTCGCTATGGGCTTCAAAATACTCATCTGAATCTTTTCCAGATTCTCGAATAGCTGCGTTCATTGCTTGAAATTTCTCTTTGGCGTCATTTTCTAATTCAATGAAACCTTCATCATTTTGACCCAAAGATTCTCTGAATTGATGCATTTCTTGTTCTTGTTTTTCTTCAATTGCTGAAACAATACCGTCAGCAAAATTTTCTGCATTTTCTTGAATATACTCTTCTCGAGTTTGTTCAGGTGCATTAACTTCATTATTTTTCTCAGGAAGAACTCCACGTTTTTCAAGATCGTATGCTTGAGGTGCGTAGCTATTATTATAGTCAGCACGTGCTCGGTCAAAATTTTCTCGATACATTTTCCTTGATTTTTTATCAAAGAATGTAGGATTTGCTGCCATAGCTTTTTTAACTACTCGTTGTCTTGTTTCTTCAAAAACTTCTTTCAATTTTTTAGTAGAAAGTCCTTTAAAATAACCTGGTTTCCAATCAAACCTTAAGCGTTTACGCACTTTGAGGTTTTCAATATCCTTAAATTTTTTCCGACCATAGGTTTCTTGAGATGCAGCATGGCGACCATCCCAAACTTTTTCTTGCGTTTTCTTTTCAATACGTGGTCTTTTAGCATCTCTATTATTTTGTGCTGTTCGTTGTTTTGTATCACTGAGCGTTACTTTTTTCTCATGTGATTTATTTTTCTTAAATGGATTTTCCATACTTTGATTATACATGATATTTAAATTAAATAAAAGTATTTATTTTGAATTTGTCAAAAAATAAATATTTTTGAAAAAGAAAAACCAAGGATTATTCCTCGGTTATTTCTTCATCTCCCATTTTATCAAAAAGACTAATTTCCTCTGCAATAAGTTTTTCAAAATCTGGAATATTTGTTTGGATAAATTCCATCATCTGTTCTTCGTTGGGTTCTGTTTCAAGAAAATCATTAAATGCATCTTGTACCGATTTTCCAGCCTGATCAAGACCTCGCAATAGCGCTGCCTCGGTAATCATACCTGTCGTCTCCTCGATAACTTCTTGTTTTTCTTCTTCAGAATAGTCAGAGAAATCAAACATTGATTCAATAATTTGTTCAAGAGTATATTCTGGTTGTTGTTGTGTATCCATATGATTATTAATTATTCATACCGGTGTAACGGCGAATTTCTGTATAAATTTTTCCAATGTATCGAGCTTGATCTTCTGAAATTGGTGTGAAGACACGTGTTCGATATATATTAGTTCCCTTAATTGGAGCGCTATCAGTAATAGTATGCTCAACATGGTTTGGCATACCCAACATCCGCATTGCGGTGTCTAGCTGTTGTTTACCAGCCTCTAATCCTGAAGCAGGATTTTGTGTCCCAATAATATTCTGGAATACATATTGACCATTTTTCAATTTGATAATTCCAGCGTTATTCAATCCTAATTCTGGAATCGCAGCCTGAGGCGGCATTCCCTCAAAGGCTTCAAATTTACCTTTTTCAAGTAATCGTTGTTCGCGACCTGTGAAATCTCCTGTTTGCATCTCTCCATCAAATCGATAATTTGGATCGAAAGAAATTTTAGGACTTCCATTCTCATAATGAGTAACGGTAAAATGTCCTGTTGTTTGTTTAAAGGTTTCTTTCAGCTCATTGGTATTAGTTTCTAATGTTTCTGCATTATCTGGATTAAATCCTCCCGTATTTCCAGTATTGTCTGGATTAAATCCTGTATTAGTGTTTTCTAACATTTCAAGATTTGGGAATCGAGTATTGATATTTTTGAAATCAGTTTGCTCGTAAATATCTTGCCAGCTATATAGCTTATCAAGATTCGCTCCAGTATCATTAATATTGATGAATGTTTTAGCTCCATCAGCATTTTCTGCCAATCTCCAACCTAGCATTTCAAAATTCTTTTGATTAAAGGCAACACCATTAGCATTAAATAATTCCATCACCGATCGGTCAGTGTGCATATTGCCGAATTTGGCATCAAACATATTATTCACGACCATACGATGTCCAGGATAGGTACGCAGGGTTCGCACCTTTGAGTTTTTCTCAATAACATCAGCATCATCAGGATTAAATCCATCATTATTCGTATCAGGCTTTATAGTATCTGGGTTAAATCCGTTGTTATTTGAATTTCCACCTTTTTCAATATATTCATATTCTCCGGTTCCCATTCCACGACCCTCGTGACTACCTCCTTCAAACGGTGATTTTCCATAAAGATGTTTCTCTTGAAAGGTATTTTCTCCAACATAGTTATCACCCTCAACACGTCCACCAATATGTTCACGAACTATTGGATTACCATGTTTATCTAAGGTTAATTCATAGGCAGCACCTTTGCCCATAAATACACGGACATCAGAACCATCTTCGTTGATATAACCAAAGTCTTTGGCAATACGTGCAAGGTCATTTGCTGTTGGATTACCCCGAACTCCTAATTTCTGAGCAATTTCAGGATTATTGATTAACTGTCGCTTCAAAGCATGAGTAATTCCTTCTCCTTTGTTAATAAAGGCATCTTTTGAAATAAATGATTCCTTTGGTTCTGGAGTTGGTGGTGTTGGATCAACAGGTTCTGGTGTAATATCTGGAGTTGTGTCAGGTGTAGTATCTGGTATCTCAATATCCTTTGGAAAAAATTCATTAAATACACCTCGAGCAGAAAATGCTCCCACCATACGTCCAGTCGTATCCCATACTTTTCGCCAAGTATTTTGTTTTTTAACAATTTTTTCAGCCATACCATCAAGCCGTGCTTGGTAGTCAATCCATGCTGATGAAACTTTTTCAACCCTAGGACCTCGTTGCCCTAACCTACTAAATGCAGTTCCTGAAGTCGCATTCTCAGGTGTAGGATTCATTATAATAGAACCTCGCTCGCTCCGTATATCTGCCATTTGTTGTCTATAGTCTTTGTTATTTTTTCGAAGCCAGAAATTATATAATTTTCGAGCCGTTTCTCCACCAGCATAACCACCAGCTAAACTCGTCATAGCTGCTCCAACCCCTAGAATACTTGCTCCTGGTAGTACAAAGGCTGCACCTGTCGCAGCAAGAGTTGTTACTGCAACACGTCTGAGAAGTTTTTTCTTATTCTGAGGATTTTCAAACCAGCGTCCAAATTGTTTTCGTGCGATTCCAATACGAGCCCCAGCTTTTTTGAACCAATTTTCATTCCGATTTTTATAACGAGAAATTTGCCGTTCAGTTTTACCTATACGTCGTTCAAGCGTTCCAATTTTTTCTCGTTGCATCATTGCTTCTTGCTTTAGCACTGATGGATCATTCCAGTTATTACCTTTTGATTCTTTTAGACGTTGAATATATTCTGGTCCTAATAAGCGAGTTAATTCACCCTTATCTATTTTATGAGTAGCAAATTGATTAAGCGCTTTTTCTCTCTCCATAGCATTTGCTCTACGCCTTTGGAGAATATCTAGGTGTTTTGATGATCTTCCTGATTCTTCTTGTGATTCTAATTTTCTAGATTCATTATATACCTTATATTTTTCTGGGTTTTCTTCATGATCTTTTCGCATTTCTGCATTAATTCGGTCACGTTTTTCTTTTTCAGTTTCAATTTGATCTACCTTATTTTCGTTGGTAGAATCTTTTTTCTCATAAATATCCTTCTTGATATTATTTAGCCTTTCTGCTGATTTGTCACGGTAAGCTGTAATAGCCATAAGGAGTTTTCTCTCATCATCATTAAGCGTTCCTTCTTTTTCCTTATCTCGGAGTTCGTTATATTTTTTTCGAGATTCTTTATCTTTTGTATCTAAGACTTCTAACTCTTTCCTTTCATATTCTGTAATATCACCATCTCGTTCTTTTTTTCTCAGATTAAAAAGTTTTCCTTGATCGATATGAATATACTTTTCTTCACCTTCACCAATAATAATTTTTGTTTCTTGGGCTGCCTGCTCTTTTTCAAAAGATTTCACATATTCATCTCGTTTTTTCGGATCAGATTCTTGCTCTTTTTCTAATGATGGGGTTTTTCCAAAATCTTCTTGGGCTTGCGCTCGGTAGTTTCCTGCATGTTCTTGTTCTAACTCTCGTGCAATTTTTTCATCTTCACCAAGATTATTTTTACTTTCCTTATCGCTAGAATCCTCTCCATTATGGATTTCATCCATTGTTTCCCAAACATGATCCTCATGGCTATCCTCTGCCAATTGTGACGAAACAGCATCGAGTCCTGTGTTATTTTTTTCGAGCTGTTCTAAGATATGTGGATCAGGAGCATCAGAAGATTGTTCTTCTGTAATCCGTGCATCGTTCTGCTGTTCTTGGTTAAGAATCATTTGAGCACCAAAACGCTTTTGTTCAAGTTTTGCTTTTTCGACTAACAGTTCATGTTTCTTAGCATTCTCTTCTGGAATAGAATCAATTTTTTTCTGAATCTTTGCAATATTCTTTTCTATTTTTTGAACATTTTTTTCAGCTTTGTGAATCTTTTTCTCAATAATTGATTGGCGAATTTCTTTACGTTCAGACTCTGCCTTGAGATAGGCTTTTTCATTATTGTTATCTTCAGCATCGCGCATCATATTTTCCAATTCTAAAATACGATCGTTTGGGTCGACTTTTTTTGCTTTTTTTGATTCATTATTTTTTTTAGGTTTTTCCATAGTTGTATTGAGGGTTGTTTTTTCTCCTGTAATTTTTTCAAATGAACTTTCTCCTTTTGAATTTACGCGTATACCAGCATCAATAATATTGGTAGATAATTCATTCAATCTCTCACTGGAAACATTTTTGTAAGGATATTTTTTCTTCATATCCGAAAAGTCTTTTTTAGAAATAAGAGTGTTTGAGTTTATTTTTCTTTTTTCTAACTCTTTAGAAAGATCTGTTCGTCTCTTGATTTCATTCAGTGGAATCTTTTTATTATGTTCTTTCGCTAATTTCATGACACCAAGTATTTTTTGATACTCTTTAATGAGTTCGTCATCTGAAAGATTTGGAAAGAAAGTATTTTTTGGCTGCTGTTCTTTCATGAAATTAATATTGTCTAAATTGATTCAAGTCTAATCTTGATAGTTGTTCAAAAGAGTCCTTAGGGATCAGATATATTGAACCTGTCGCCTCACCCTTAATACCTAATATTTTTATATAAATATGTTCCGCCTTTTTAGGTATATCCAGTACCACATATTCATTATCACCTAACCAGAAGGTGTCAGAGGGAATGATGGTTTGACCTAAAATTGTGAGCTCTGTCATATAGTCACGTTCTCTTTTTTCTGCTCCTAAATATGAAAATGTTTGGGGCGTATTCATAGTGTTAAGTATACTATACAAGGCTTAATAATAATATAATTATACTATATAATTTATATATATGTCAATAGTCAAGGTGCATGAGGGTGTTATCATATAAATGTAATCTTTTTTGCTTCATAAAAATTAACGAAGCAAATCACCAGAGGCTTATCAAACCGATTGCTCAAGACCCGTCTGATTCACATCAGTCGGTGACATATTCTACAAATCTGGCCCACATCATTGGTATTGGGGTTCTTTCATTTATGGGACTGGCGACGTTCTTTAATGCGACTGATTCATCAGCTGAATCGGTACTCCGTGCCCAAGTTAATGAAACGACAAATTCTCAAACTATTGATTTGCTCTCGCCAAACTATGCACTCACGATTCCGCAAGCTATTGGAGGACCAAGTGATATTGTTGTTAATGATCGTTTGGCACTACTTTCGCCACAGGTTGGTATTGTCTCAGGAACGGAAACTATCCAAAAAGTCGAAGTTGATCCATCAGGAATCGTAACCTACGTCGTTCAAAAAGGTGATACCTTGTCTGAAATAGCTGAGAAATTTGATGTTTCAGTCAATACTATTAAATGGGAAAATGATTTAGGAAAAACCCTTAAGGTAGGAAAAGAATTACGTATCTTACCAGTAACCGGTATTAGACATACGATTAAAAAAGGTGATACCTTTGGTGGTATTGCAAAACGCTATGGTGTAGAAACCGAAGATATTACGGTTTTCAATAATATTGATGCGACCAAACTTCAACCTGGAAAGAAAATCATTATTCCAAACGGGGTTCAGCCAAAAGCAAGTAGTTCGTCTCGATCAAGTTCAGTATCGGCAAAAGTGGCAAGTGTTACGACCGCTAGCCTTGCTGCAGCCAGTGGTGAATACATCACCCCAACAGCTGGGCCGATAACTTCACGTATGGGTCCACGTTATGGGCGATATCACTATGGAGTCGATTATGGTGCGCCAACAGGAACACCAATTGTTGCAACACGAGCTGGAACGATAACTAAAACCTCATGTGGTTCTGGGTATGGTAAATGTCTTGTTATTCAACATGATAACGGGACGCATTCATTGTATGCTCATGCGAGCCGCCTCTATGTAACCGTTGGAACCCAAGTTAAACAAGGACAGAAGATTGCCGCTGTTGGTTCAACAGGACGATCGACAGGTCCTCACCTTCACTTTGAAATTCGAAACTCTGGAAATGGACGAGCCTTAAACCCACTGAAATTGATTAAATAAAAAACACCAATTTGGTGTTTTTTATTTAAACTGTGGTCGATACTGCAGTGCTTCGAGAATATGATCAGATTCAATGTGTTCAGACTGTTCAAGGTCTGCAATCGTCCGAGCTAATTTAATCACGCGGTGATAGGCCCTTGGCGAGAGTTTCATCGCAGTAGCACTTTGATTTAATAGATTCAAAACCTCCTTGGAAAGATATTCTTTTTGAATTTCAGATGAACTGAGACTGCTATTAAATCGATGATTTCCTAATCGTTTGTAGCCAATATTACGTGCCATGTGGACGCGAGCTTTAATGTCTTCTGAATCCTCACTAGTATTCTCAGCATTTTCTCCTGCAAGGTGGTTATAGTCTACATGTTCAACCGGTAACCAAATATCAATACGATCCATAATTGGTCCTGATATTTTCTTTTGATAACGAGCTAAATCAGAAGCGGTGCATCTACAGGCGGTATGTTCCGAGCCGTAAAAACCACAAGGGCATGGATTCATAGCCGCCACCAAAATAAAATTAGCAGGAAAGGTAATTGATCCTCGCGAACGAGAAATATTAACAATATTATCTTCCAGTGGTTGCCTCAGACTTTCCAAAACTTTTTTATCAAATTCCGGAAACTCATCTAGAAAGAGAACACCATTATGAGCCAGTGTAATCTCTCCAGGTTTTGGATAAGTACCACCGCCAACCACTGCGACGTAACTAGAGGTATGATGTGGTGAGCGAAATGGCGGCTCTACCATAACATCAATACCACCTAAAATTCCAGAGATACTATGAATCCCAGTTGTTTCCAGAATTTGCTCGTGATTAAGGTGCGGAAGAATAGAGGTAAAAGAACGAGCCAACATTGTTTTTCCTGTTCCTGGTGGTCCAAACATACAAATATTATGACCACCTGCTGCGGCGATCTCAAGACCTCTTTTGGCAATGGCTTGACCCTTAACGTCTTTGAAATTAGTTATTGGTGTTAGTTCATCAGTATTAATAGTTGTTGGTGTTTGTGGAGAAATCAGTTTTTTCTGCTCAAGAAAATCATTACAGTGTGCGATGAGCTCCCTAAGGTTATGTACCGGATAAATAGTAATATCTGATATGAGGGCTGCTTCTTCTATGTTTTGATAGGGAACAAAGACTTCACTAAAACCGGCTTCTTTGACGGCTTGGATAATCGGCAGGATACCGTTAATAGCTCTAATACTTCCGTCCAAGGATAATTCACCTAAAAAAATTTTATCTGCAGGATCAAAACTAATTTCTTCTGTCGCTAATAAATATCCCATTGCCATGGCTACATCATGATACGCACCATCTTTACGTAATTCGGCCGGTGCTAACGAAATAACCAGTTTTTCATTTTTCGATTTAGGAGAACCAAAGCCTGAATTTTTTAAGGCAGAGCTCATTCGATCCTTGGCTTCATCAACTGATTTTGATGCCATACCAACAATCGAAAAGGAGTGGAGTCCGCGACTAATATCCATCTCAACATCAACCACGCGACCGCGCAGGTATTCTGGTTGAGCTGAATAGACTTTGGCAAACTTCATATTATTTAGTATAGCAAAAACCACCCTATTTCTAGAGTGGTTTTTTACTAGCTGGCAGAACAGGATTCGAACTTTAGTGAAGAGTAAAAGAATTTTATAAAAAATAAAAAACCATTTCTGATTTTTTATTAAGCGTGTTCAATTGTTGTTGTAGCTGATGGATTTGCCAGTAATCGTTCTTCAGAGATTTTTTCTCCAGAAACTTCGCAAATTCCATAACTACCATTCTCAATCGCAGCCAAAGCTTTGCTAACTTGCGTGTGTTGCGCTTCAAGAACGTTTAATCGAGCTACTTTTTCCTCAAAATCTTCAACAACATCAGCATTATCAATAGGGTCTGCGTGCGTTCCGTCATCTTCATCAGGAATCACGTACCATCCACCATTTTCATCTCGTTTACCAAGGTTATCTAAATCTTTTTCGAGCTCATCTTTTTCCTTGAGTAATTTTGCTTTTTGATCATCAATATTCATGTACCTTAGTATATCAAAAAACTACCATCACGGTAGTTTTTCATAGTTTTATTGCCTGAAAATATCTGAAAGAACACGTCGTTGAATAATTTCGTCAATGACGACTTGGTCACGTGCAATCAAAATTGTTTCTTCATCAAGGAACATATACATCAATACGATATCTCCTTCTCGTAGACTATCAGCATCTGCTTCGTTCACTTCAAAGTTTGCAACGCCTGGTCCAAAATTTCCTTCGAGTTTCCCAACTCCCTCAAGGAACCCCTGAGGATTTAAAGCAAGCCCAGAACCGAGATAACCTTCAGCACGGATAACATCGTTTAATGCTTCGAGGGTTTCAGGTGATAAGGTACACGCAATTGGATCGGCAACTTCAAGTTCATTATCAATTTGGAATTGCTGAACAGCCTCACATGTTTGTTCGTCAAACAATCCATTGATAGTCGAGATATTATAGCCTTCAGCATAAAGAAGTACCTGTAAGTTTTGAACTGAATTATTATATGCCCCTAAAGTAAGGATTTGCTCATCCGCACTAACGGCACCTCCTGTTACGAGGTTTCCGTCTGCATCAATTGTTCCTCCTGTAATAATATTGCCATCAGCATCAACAGCTCCACTACCAACAACAAAGTAATCGTTAATGATGGCTTCGTCTCCTCCATAGAGAGTATCTTGATTATCAATAATGGTTTGCATTAACTGAAGTGTTTCAGGATCAAGAATTCCTGTCACGGTAATAGCATTTGCCAATTGGAATTGAGAGATAGCGTCTTGGGTCAATAAGTCTAAGGTTCCACTGACTGACAGTGGATCAAGCAGTCCCATCAAAGCAAGCGCCTGCTGAACAGGCTCAACGCCTGGAATGCTTTGCCCAGCGTAGATAGTTATTCCTTGTGGAATTTGCGCGAGCGTACTCCATTGAAGTGTATTAGCGATTCCCAAGGTACATTTAACTGTATCAATTAATTCACGCATCAAACCATAAAGGTTCAATCCACCATTTGGACCATTTTGAGGTAGCTGAAGATTAGGATCAACATTATCAAGGATTTGCTCAAGAGTCTGAATCACGAGGGCTGTTTGCCGTGCCTCTTCAATCTGCAAAATATTACCATTTGCTACATCAGCAAGATAATCTGCGGCTTGATTAATGTTAGAAACATCTTGACCGGATAATCCAAATAATGAACCAATTCCTGCAATAAGGCGAAGCTCTAACACCACCCATGCCAAACGAGATTGAATTTCATTTGTCGTCAGATCAGCACATTGTCCATTCACACCAATATTTGTTGCAGCATTTTGATTTGGCGTAAAACAGAATTGGTCAGTAGTGAAAATTTCATTACCCGTTCTAACAGCAACTTTATCTTGCCCGGTAATACATAATCGTGCCGAACGATTTTGCGGCATAATACAATTAAATCCAAGCTGTGGATCATTTGGTGTTTTATATTTCAAATAATTTGACTGATTATCAAAACATACCGGGGCGTCATTAATATTTTGATATGACAAAATATCATTAAACTGACGACAGATTTTTGGCATAGGCTCTCCATTTGGCAAGACAGCATCAAAGGCTACAAGATCAGGTGTTTCCTCTCCACAGGTAACTCCTGGTTCACCCTGACGATCTCCTGATACTTCAAGTCCATTTAATTTACATGCCAATCGATTACATCGATACGGAGCGAAACAAAACTGCGTAGTATCTGGTGTTTGTAATCGTGCTCCTGTTTGATTATTGAAACATACTGGTTCGGTTGTTGTCAGCTGGTCTAAACCATCACCTTGCTGAATTTCTTCACCACCTGAAATCGTATTAATACATGAATAATTCAAGGTGTCTCCTTCAAGCTGTGGTGTTGATGGAATTGGTGTATTGCTCGTTCGCACATCAGTACATAATTGAGTTGTATCACCCTGTTGGTAGGGTACCGTTTGCCCTGTTGATCTATCAATACATGATTTTTGAATTGGATAACAAATACGCTCTCCATTACTATTATCACCGGAATTTCCAAATCCAGTACCGGTTACTTCAGGTGTCTGAGCATACACTGATGACTGAGCAAAGATGTTACGTGCAAAGGCTTGGATTTTTTTCATCAATGAAACTTCAGTAGGTTCAACAATATTACCTTGCTGATCAACTTCTACAGAGTTACTGGTATCAATTCCTGAACCAGTGTTTAATGATTCACCTGAATTTGTTGTTGGTACGTCAGTTCCTTCTGAATTAGTAGAGTCAGCTGGTTGACCTCCCCCTAAATTAAGGAAATCAAGGATTCCTCGCCTATCGACTTCACGTGGCAAGAATCGGGCAACACGTACATTTTTATTCCGAATCAAATCATCTTCAAATCCATCTTGAATAAGTGACCGATCAGTTCCTTCTGGCGGAAGGTCGAAATAGGTTGCCAAATCATCCAACATATCAGGTTCCCATTCCTTCATTCCTTCAAGCGCTCGATCATACGAAAGTGCTTTCAAGATAATAAATGGGTAGTTTCTATCAGTTGCATACACACCATGGGTGAAATCATTTTCAATATTATCGTAAAGCAGTTTTGGTGTTTGATTGTCAGTTTTGTCAAAAATATCTTTGACTCCCAATCGACGTACACCACCTTGAGCTGTTTGCTCTACATAATAAATTTGATTAATCGTATCTTCTGGGATGTCTTTTTCGATTACCGTTCGAATCGCTTGTTTAATTCGTTCTGATTCAATGTTGGTAACATTAATCCCCGTGTCTTGGTTTGCATAGACCAGTGATGAAACACGTTCTTCACTAACGAATTCAATAGGGTCTTGTCGTGCTCCAAAGAGAGCAAAAATAATTCCACCAGTAATCAGAAGTAATAGAATTGAAGCTCCAATATAGATTAAGTTCTTTTTTGATTTTGGTGATAAAATGGCAGCCTCCTTTTTTTCAAAGCGAGATTTTCGAATCAGCTCTGACATCGTTGCTGGTTCATTTGCTCCCATAGCACTAGAGAGATCGGAATAATACGTTTGCCCTACACCTTTGGTTTTATCTTTCTCAGCTTGGAATTCTTCATCAGTTGTACCTTTTTCAAATTCAGCATCGATTTCTCCTTTCAATGATTCAACCAAGGTAGCATGATTATCTTGAGCAACAGTATCAATCCCTGAGAGAGCTGCAGCGTCTTCTTTATTTAATAGGTTTTCAGCAGATTGCGGTGCTGCCTGTGGTGGCATGAAGCTCGTTTCTTCAGTAGGAGCATCAGCAGGAGCAGATTCCTTTTTGGTTACCGGTAACAAAGGTTCTTCGTTTGATGCTGACTCTGGTGCTTCAACAGCAGCTTTTTTTGTAATTGGCAAAAGTGGCTCTTCACTTACCCCATCTAAACTTACTGTGTCATCACTTCGCGTTTGTACTTTTGATGCTGAAGGATCTTCTTTGCCTGCAAAAGCAGCTTCTATTTCGGCCTTTAGATCATCTATTGAAGGAATCGTTTCTTTTGCCGATTCTGGTTTTGATTGATTACCTTGATGAACTCCAGCAGTCGTCGCTAAATCAAGAGGACTTAGCGATGAACTATCATCAACGTTCCGTTTAAAGGTGATGCCATTACCGCCATTATTATCTTGCGAGGTAGTATCTCCATCTGCATTTTGACCGAGGTCTCGACCAGATTTTGGAATATTTGATTGACCATCACCTCCTTGGTTTCGTTTCCAAACAATAGTATTTTTTTTGTTAGCATCATCAGTACTCATATATATGTATTGTATCCTGAAGCGAAGCGCAAAACAAACAAGTAAAAAAATAAAACGCTCTTGAGCGTTTTATTTTTTAAGTCCTAGTTTTTGAATAAGGATTTGGTATGCTTCGAGATCTTTGTTTTTAAAGTTTCGAAGTAATTTTCGTCGTGTATCTACCATTTTGATAAGACCTCGACGTGAATGAATATCTTTTTTGTGGACCTTAAGGTGTTCGGTCAATTCTGCAATTCGTCCAGACAAGAGTGCAATTTGCACTTGAGGAGAACCGGTGTCAGAATCGTGCGTTTGTACACCCGCGATAACGTCCTGTTTCTTCTTTGTTGTTAACATAACCCTATTACCATAACATTGAAATAATAATTTGCAAGAAACTATACGTAGATTATTAACAGACTAAAAAGAGCTATATTTTCTTCTATTTTCTAATACTTCAGCAATTTCTGATTCATATTCACTAAGAAATTTTAAATCCGGTTCTTTATGAAAATGTTGATAATCCAAATATGATTTATCCCAATCACCACCCCAAATATAACCTCGTTTTTTCATGAATTGTGTAATTGGGTGATCAATGCTTAAGGTTCCTTGCTCTGCCTCATCATATACGGCACTTTCAGGTAAGACCCTATCACCTTTGATATAAGGATTTTGAACAGGATTAATATCAACGGCCAGCCCATAACCGTGATTTGAAATACGTGATGGATCCAGTGCCACCGTTCTGAAATTAAAGGCACTAGTATTATTCGCATTCATTGATGCATCATCTTCGTAATTAAATTCTGAAACAGGAAGAACTGACTGAAGAGGAAATTTCAATTCATAGATAAGATCAAATAATTCTTGTATATCTTTTTGAATAGTTTTATGAATCTCTATTTCGCCAACTTTTTCTTCCTCATTAAAATCAAAAAATTTTACCTGCACTGAAACAATATCATCCAAAAGTATTTGTGGTGGCTGTAATGGAATTGAGGAGGGATTATTTTGCATAGAAAAAGTATAACAAAAAACCCACAGCAAAGTGTGGGTTTAAAATGGTCTAATTATTAATTTTTATTAACTCATTAATCATAATACGATCATTAGAAAGTCGCTTTACCTTGTTCTGACCACCAAATTTCCCAATTGATTTTTGATAGGTATCAAAAGTTCCAATGGAAACTATGGTTACCTTAGTCTCATCGAGTGTTTTACCTTCTCGCAAGTCTCGATAATATTCATTTTGTGATTGAATACTAAGGTCAAGTATTCGAGCAAATCGGTGAATATCAGCTGGTTCTTGGATAAACTCAATACACCACTGGTGATAAGGCAATCCATTCTCTGGTTGTATCATTGGCGCCACGGTAAATTCTTTAACTAAAGAAGGGGCTTTTTTCTGAGCTACCAGCATCGCCTCTTCAACTTCTTTGCCAATCACGTGTTCGCCAAAAGCAGAAATATAGTGTTTTGTTCGTCCAGAAACAACTATTCGATATGGGTTAACAGACGTAAAACGAACCATATCACCAATATCATATCTCCACAGTCCGGCATTTGTCGTTAATATAAGTGCATAATCAACACCCACCTCAACTTCACCAATCGTAAGGCACTTTTGATTTTCTGTACCATAACTATCCATCGGAATAAATTCATAAAAAATACCAGAATTAAGTTGCAGCAAAAGCCCCTTATCATTTTGTTTATCCTGAAAAGCAAAGAACCCTTCTGATGCTGGAAATAACTCAATAGAATCTACTGCTCTACCAATAAGTCCTTCAATCTGATTTCGATATGGTTCATAATTAAGACCGCCATATACAAATAGATTAAAATTTGGAAAAACATTGCCCACAGGTTTACCTGTTTTTTCAATAATTTTTTTAAAAAAACCAACAATCCACGAAGGAATACCTCCAATAATTCTTAAATCCTCACCAATTACTTGATCAACAATGGCATCTAATTTTGCATCCCAATCCTCAATTGAATTTATTTCCATCGTTGGTAAGCGATTTTTCTGAAGAAATCCTGGAACATGGTGTGCCACTATACCCGACAACCTCCCTAGGGGAATATTGGAAATCTTTTGCAATACCGGACTTCCTTGAAGGAAAATTATTTTTCCTCCCATACACTCTGCTCTACCTGTTTCATGAATGTAATTCAAAGTTGAAAGCAAGGCAGTATCTACATGATATGGAGTACTTTCTTTGGTCATAGGAATATATTTTTTTCCTGATGTGGTTCCTGATGTTGTAGCAAAATATTTTGGAATACCTGGCCATAACACATTAGATTCTCCTTGAGTAACTCGATCAATATAAGGTTTTAAGTCCTCATAGGTTCGAATTGGTACCTGGTTTTGAAAATCATCAATAGATAGAATTTCTTCAAAATCATGGGCATATCCAAAGTTTGTTTGTTTACCTTTTTTGATTAATTCTTTAATAACTCGAGTTTGAGTTTTCATAGGTTGAGATACCCATTTCATCATCTTTTCGATGCGGTATTTTGCAAAAAATGGAACAAGGAATACTTTTATTTTTTCAATAAAGCTCATGTTTTTAGTTTTATAGATTTAATTTAAAAATAAATAATTTAAACTAAAAGTCAATAAATAACGTCGGAAAATAATTTTGATATAATAAGTCTGTGAACATCAACGAAGCACTCCAAAGATTTCTGGAATACCAAGAAATTGAAAAAGGAAGGTCATTAAAAACCGTCCGCAATTATAGACAATATATTTCCAAATATATTGAATTTTCTGATATCACAAACATCACTGATATTAATGCTGAGAATATTCGTCAATTCAGATTACATCTGAACCGGCAGCCAGGAATCAAGATTAAAGGTCAGCAATCAGGAACAATGAAAAAACGAACCCAAAATTATTATCTGATTGCCCTTCGTATGTTTTTAAAATATCTCATGAAGCAAGGGTATAAGGTCTATAGCCCAGAAAATATAGAGCTGGCAAAAACCGAGGCTCGTCATATTGATCATCTAGGAATTGATGAACTGCGGCGGATGCTTGAGGTGGCACAAAAGCATCCACGCAATTTTGCCATCATGCATATGCTCTTTTCAACAGGATTACGTGTATCTGAATTAACCTCACTCAATCGAGATATTGATTTGTCCAAAGAAGAGATGACCATTCGCGGTAAGGGAGATAAATTACGTATTGTCTTTTTAAGTCCAAATGCAAAGAAATCGGTCAAAGAATATCTGAATAACCGAACTGATATGGACGAAGCATTATTCATTCAAGAAGGTCCGCGCGTTGTGAAACTAGAGGAGCAGAATGTTTCACTTCGCCTTTCCGCGAGATCTGTGGAGCGTCTGGTGAAACAAATTGCAATCGAAGCGGGTATATCAAAAAAGGTTACCCCACACACCATTAGGCATTCATTCGCAACAGATTTACTGAGAAACGGTGCAGATATTCGTAGTGTCCAAATGCTCTTGGGGCATAGTAATATCGCAACAACACAGATATATACCCACATTACCGATAAACAATTACGTGAAGTACATAAAAAGTTTCATAACAATAATAACTAATGAAACCGTAAAACGCTTTAATTTTAAGGTGTTTTTTGATTATCTATTAAAGACAGTTAAAAATAAAAAGACACTATTGCTAAAAGTGTCTTTTAAACTGGTTCTGGGTCAGGGTCTTCTCCCCAAAAAGCCCAGTCATTATTTGCATTAAGGTACGAAATAATTTCTTTATCTATTTGTTCTGCAGGTCCGAAAACCTCTGCATCAATAAACAACCCATGAAGAGATTGTAACTCAAAAAGGTTAAGTTCATATTCTCGTAATGCTCGATCATGATGTTTAAATCCTAAATAACCGAGATATCCAACACAGCCAAAATAAATACACCATTTCATAGTAAGGAGATCCCAATACTCCCATTGATACATGAATATAGATATAACTATAGGGCAAACAATGTATAAACAAAAGAACTTTGGGTAAAAATACATCAATACTATTCGACTCATAGATATACGTTTTTATTAGTATATTCTAAAATTCATTATTTTAAAAAGAAAAAGCATCCTTATTGAAGATGCCTTAATAATTAGACCAAAATGTCTCCGTCATTATCATCGTCAATATCTGGTTTTTCCAATGATTGCACTCTTTGATCAAAAATATAGGAATCGATAAGTCTTCCAAAAAGTTCTGTTATCTCAGGAATATTCTTTTTTCTTCCAAATTCTTGCCATTGTTGCAGGTGAGCTAACTCAATATCATCACAGTCATGAGGAATAACTTTCGATTCAGATACTTCGTCTGTCTCAAAAATTTCAACATACAAATATTGCCTCTTAGGACTAATCTCTAAAACAAGCGTAATAACATGAAATATGATACAACCCTCAATCGCCGTTAGAGAAAGAATTAATATATTCACCTCTTCTCCAAGATAATTGTATCCCAAAGTAATTGAGGCAATCGGCAAAGCAATACAAAAAGCAAAAAGATGAGGTGGATTTTGAAAGAGAAACTTATGAATAGTTTTTAATCCGTATATTTTACTCGTCATTATATTTTTAATTTTTATTTACTATACAAATTTATTTTGATTTATCAAAATCCTGACAGCTTTGTTTTTTTTGGATATACTTTTATTAACCATGGAATACTCTCCTGAAACACAAAAACAATATTTCCAGTTTGCCTATCAAACAGGAAGCGATATTTGGAGTCATATCCCGTATCGTTATAAAGCCGAGCAAATGCTTCCACCCATTGAAAAAGAATCACTAATTTTAGACATTGGTGCGGGACGCGGTTTGTGGGCAATGAAATTGGCCAACCTTGGATTTAAAGTTCTTGGTATTGATTACATTGAATCAATCGTGAGTAAGGTAAATGAACGAATTAAAGATGAAGGTCTTCAAGAGCGAGCTCGATTTATGGTTGGGAATGCTCTTGAGATTCCTTTTGTAAATGAAGGATTTGATATGGTGACCGATGTAGGAACGCTCCAACACATTACCAAAGATAATTGGTCACTATACAATAATGAAATTGTTCGCGTCCTCAAACCGCATGGATACTATTTAAATATTTCTCTCTCTCGAAGAACAAATAATTTTTTAGGTTTTAACCCTCGAAATAGCAGTGACGGAGATTTCACGAAATTTGGTGTTCATTATCATTTTTTTTCCGAGTCTGAAATTACAGAAATATTTGAAAATGATTTTATGATTATTGATCAACAGTTTGAAGAATATGATACTCATTCTGATCCGCATGATGACTTAGTACTGGTATTTACTTTGATGCAAAAAAAATAGCGACGATTGTCGCTTTTTTTGATTGATGTTAATTTACTGCATATTTTTTGCTTCGATACTCAAAGTAGCGTGAGGTACTAGTTTTAATCGCTCAGGATTAATAAGTTTACCTGTCACTCGACATACGCCATAGGTTTTGTTTTCGATACGAATTAACGCATTTTTTAAATCTCGTTTTATTTTTTCTTGACGTTGAATGAGGGTTACATTCATTTCTTTTGAATTACCCTCAGCGGCTTCTTCAAAAGGATTATGAGTTTTTCCATATTCATCACCCGATGAGGGGTTCCCATGAAGGCCAGAGAGAATATTTATCTGATTTTGAGCTTCTTGAATTTTACTTTCAATGATTGACTTAAATTCTCCAAGCTCCTTTGAAGAGTAACGATTTCTTGTTGCAGTTTCTGCCATAGTATTTAGTTGTTTTAAGTTAGAAATTTAATTTTAATAATACACAGTATTTTTTTAGAGTCAAAAAAAACCAAGTCGAAACTTGGTTTTTATAAAGTTATTCCTGCTAGCTAAGAACAGGTTTTCTACTTAAAAATTTAATATGAGCATAATGTTCTTTAACGGCCTTCCAAAAACTTACGGTTTCGTAATATGGAATATTAAATCTTCGCGCTAATGATGAAACGATATGCGCTATCTTGGGATAATGCACATGCGAAATATTAGGAAACAAATGATGTTCTACCTGATGGGTTAAACCACCGGTATACCATTTTAAAAACCTACTCTGTGTTCCAAAATTTGCTGTTGTTTCAAGTTGGTGAACTAATAACGGATCACTCACCTCTTCTTCGGTTAATACTTGTGCATCTTGATTTACATGAGCCAATTGAAAAATATGACTCAGAATACTGCCTGCAACAAGGTGCATACATATAAATCCAAAAACGACATGAATCAATGGTAGACCAAGTAAAACAGGTAATACAAACCAAAACGCTATCAGCACAAGCTTGCTCACAATTACAATTGTCCAAGCCCAAAAAGGTTTCGGCATATGACTATTAATTCTATTATCCTTTAGAAAACGACCAGTTTGAGTAAAATCAGTTGTAATCACCCAATTCAAAGTTAATAAACTATAGAGAACCGGTGCATACCAATGCTGAAATCTGTGATACCACAAATAGTCAGCATGTTTTGAAAAACGGATGAATCGGCCTGCCTCGATATCTTCATCATGCCCTTCAATATTAGTAAAGGTATGGTGTAATTGATTATGTTGAACAATCCAATTATATACATTACCCGCAAGAATATAGATGCTTGCTCCCATGATTCTGTTCACCCATTTTTGAGAAGAAAAACTTCCATGGTTGGCATCGTGCATTACATTCATACCAATACCAGCCATAGCGAAACCTAAAAATAGGTATGCTCCATAGAGTATAAGAAAGTGAGGATTGCTAAGATATATCAAAGCG
This sequence comes from Minisyncoccota bacterium, assembly GCA_022763365.1. Classification (GTDB taxonomy): domain Bacteria; phylum Patescibacteriota; class Minisyncoccia; order Phycocordibacterales; family UBA1006; genus UBA1006. The sequence goes on from JALEGN010000019.1 coordinate 31,876, forward strand.
ACAACACCAAAAAATATACTCAAAAAAAATCCTGCTTTAACAAATAATTCTTTGTTACCAGTTTTAGCTAAATTTCGCTCCTTAAAATAGGTGTTAACCTTTTTTCGAAGCTCGCGTGAAAATGTTGTAGCATCACGTGGAAATCGAATATTTTTTTTCATACTATCTAATTTTTTAAGTTTTACATTATTTATTAAAACTATATAGTGGCTTTTTATAAATGTCTACTGAAATCTTCTGGTATAGTAAAAGTATGAAAATTATCTCATGGAATGTTAATGGCTTTAGAGCCTGGAGCAAAAAAGAAGGGACGCTTGATTTTATAAACAGGGATGAGCAACCTGATATTTTTTGCCTTCAAGAAACAAAGGCGCAGCCTGAACAAATTGATGGAAGTTTATTCAACGATTACCCCTTTCAATATTTTCACAGTGCCGAGAAAAAAGGCTATTCTTCTACTGCTGTATTTTCAAAAAAAGAACCTCTGAAGGTTTGGTATGGCATGGACAATTCTCCAATCGAAAACGAAGGTCGCATTATCAATGCTGAATTTGATAATTTTATTCTTATAACGGTTTATACGCCAAATGCAAAGCCTGACTTGGCCCGATTAGAATTACGACACAAAGAATGGGATGTAGCATTTCTAAAACATATGAAAAAATATGAGAAGAAAAAACCGGTTATCGTTTGTGGTGACTTAAACGCAGCGCACACTCCTATTGATATTGCACGTCCCGATGCCAATAAAACAACTGATACCAAACCTGGGAGTCCTGGATTCACCGATCAAGAACGAGAAGGGATTACCAATTTCTTAAATGCAGGATTTGTCGATACCTACCGAAATATCTACCCTGAAAAGATTCAATATACCTGGTGGTCATATAGGGCCGGCGCACGCGCTCGTAATGTTGGCTGGAGAATTGACTATTTCCTCAGTTCACCAAAGATTAAACTCAAAGATGCAATCATCTATGATCAGGCTCTTGGTTCTGACCATTGCCCTGTAGGAATCATAATTACATAGTTTCAAATATTGATTATTTTTCAGATAAATATTTAATAGAAAGGAAGCATACTATTTATATCAATGAAACACGAAATTATTTCTGAGACAGAAATTGAAAGCATAGCCTCACGTATTTCAAATGCTGATTACGGCTCACTTCAATTATTTCTTGAAACTTTAGGAAATAATATCCTCACTGATTCAACAAAAGATACACAATCAGGAAGGGTCATCCTAGGAAAACAATTACAAAAACTTGGGTACCACATCAAAAATGCTGGAGAAGAATGTAAAGAGATTGCAGAACTATGCAGGCCCCATAATCAGAAGCAAGATTAAATTCCTTGCTTTTTTTATTATAAAAGTACTACAATAAATATATGAATGTAGAAAAAGAACAACGAAAAATACATACGGGAAGCATAATCTTGATGATCATTGCTCTAATAATGATTTATATCAGTATCACCAGAGGTATACTTCCTCCTGGATTAACCGGTGCTGGATTCTTAATCCTTGTATGGATGAAAGAAGAAAAAGAAGCAATTGAACGAAGTCTGGTTAACAAGATCAATGCATTAGATAACGATGAAACTAAGGATAAAAAACAGGACTAGTCCTGTTTTTTTAATTGTGGATAAGTAAAATATATTTATTCAAAGTATTGACAATATGTCAAATTAGTGTATATTTATATCAAAATATAGTTTAACAAAATTCAAATATCTAACTCATGAAAAACATCATGTACTTTTTCGTAGCTCTTGTAGCAACATTTTTTATTTCTTGTTCTTCAAACGAACAAGAAAAGGTATCAACAGTTCCTCAATTTGTTGAAGAAGAACAAACCATTGTAAATGGTGATAAACTTTTCGAGCTTCAAGGAGACGCTAGACGTGTTCAGCACGGTGTAGTGATGTTCGAACTTTTCAAAGAAAAGTATCGAACCCAATACCCTACTGTCATTGATAGTCTTATAGCAAAACCTGAAGGTAATTGTAACTGCGCTAGTCGCAGTCAATATCTTCAAGTTAATCAACAAACTTGTATTCCATTAAGTAATAAATTACTGAATGGTAATCAAAAGTTTTTTGGTCCAAATAGCTCATTCTCAAAAGCCGAACAATTAGTTCTCATCAATCACACTGCTTGTGCCGATCAGATGAAATTATTTGAAAATGCATTTGTTAATGCCTTGAACGGTTTAAGTGAATCAACCAAAACAATCTTAGTACCAAATCCTGATTATATTGCACCTGTTGTAAATACAACTTCAGCAAATAATTCATGGTCAGCGCCAGCTTGGTTTAAAGATTTGTTATGGTTATTACTTGGACTGGTATTGCTTGCCTTATTTATTTGGCTTATATGTCAAATATGTAGAGGAAGTAGAAACCAGACTAATACTACTTCAGTAACTGAATCACAAGCAGCAGCTGTAATTCCGGTACAAAAGAAATGTTGCGGAGATTGCTCTTCTCGAAATACTCAATGTAGTGTATGCGATTCCTATAAAGAATCAGCAAATGCTTTTATTGAAACATCGAAAACAGGTAAAAATGTAGAAATTATTCATGAGCATGACAACCTTAAGGTTACCTTAAAGAGTCTAGAGCCAGAAGATTTCTTACCTATTTCTATCACTGTTGTTGATGATGAAATACCATCATCGCCAGCAGCTGAAGAGGAAGAGTAATCATCTTTTAACAATTTAAAAAACCCAAACATCTTGTTTTGGGTTTTTCTTTTTGAAATTTAGACCTTATGTTTTCGATGGAGTTTTTTCACGGCTCTAAATTCCTCTTCGTCTTTTTTATCTTTGCCGGCTTCGCCGAGCTTTTTGAGCTCATGATCTTCGAGCTCAAAAAGCTCTCGCGTTCGACCTTCTAAATACTCTCTGGTATTTAGTGTTGGGTCATCCAAAACCTCTTCAAGAAGAGCATGGAGTACCCATCCCATTTTAGGTCCAGGTTTCAGTCCCATTTCACCAATCATAATGTCCCCATTAATTTTTAACATACCAACTGAAATAGGGTCACGCATAACCTCTTCAATCATCGCATGGTACTTCCGTAATCGATACGGTTTTTCTTTTGGACGTCCTGTTCCAATGCGGTCACAGGTGCGCAAATCCATTAAATCCCAAATGAGTTCTTTACCAACATTTTTAATCATCCGCCTCACTGCTGAGAGGGTGATAGCATCTGGGTCAGAGAAAAACATGTGATAACGAACGAGTTTCACAACTTTGTCCATAGTTTCATTCGGAAATTTTAATCGACGCATAATCTCCTTAGTCATCTTTGCACCAACAACCTCATGTCCATAAAAAGTCCATTCTTTGCTGCCGCGTCCGTTGGCCTTTCGTCTCGTCCGAGGTTTCCCAATATCATGAAACAGTGCGGCAAGTTTCACATAAAATGGATACTCTTTATAAGTTCCATGCTCAAGTGATTTAATATTATGTGTCCAAACATCAAATGAATGAATACCACCTTGCTCGCAGTCTACTCCTTCAAGCAACTCTGGAACAATGTATTCCAACAACCCGAGCTTATGTAAATGCACCATTCCATCTTTGGCATACGGTGCATCAACCAATTTTATAAACTCGTCCCGAATACGTTCGGCTGAAATATTAGCCAAAGAGGCAGCGTGTTTTTTAATTGATGTCATCGTTTCAGTTTCACATATGAAACCGAGTTGCGAAGCAAAGCGTATTGCCCGCATTATCCGAAGGGCATCTTCGGAAAATCGCTCATCAGGATTACCAACCGTCCGAATAACTGAATTACCTAAATCCTCTTTTCCTTGATAATTATCAATCAGTGAATTATGAATAGGATCATAGGCCATCGCATTAATGGTAAAGTCTCTCCGCATAAGGTCCTCATGAATATCCGTACTAAAGGACACATCATCAGGTCTTCGGCTATCAGAATAATTTCCCTCTGTCCTATATGGGGTTATTTCTATTTCATAACCCGGGTGATTTTTTTCAAGGTCTTTGTTAATAATACCCACAGTTCCAAAATTATTTTCATATACAACCCGTCGATCAGTTTTTTCAAACACTGAAATAATTTGCTCAGGAGTTGCATTGGTCGTCACATCATAATCATGAGGAACTCGGGCGAGGTAGATATCACGAACGCAACCACCTACAATATACGATTCATATCCAGCGTTCTGAAGCTCATTGAGTGTCCAGATAACTTCTTTTGGTATGCTATTTTTTTGCACCTCATTCATACATCGAGTATAAGGTCTTCGGATATTTCAGCAAGATAGCATATGGATAAATTATTGACGTTTATAACTATAGTTGTAGTATAAAAATCAAATAATATTCACAAAAAAATATATCCTCATGACACTATTTAAAGTAGGGCCTTTCGGTCAGGCAAAAAAGATGATTAAAAATCTAGAGAAAGATTCAAAAATTAGTAAAGAAGAAAAATCTGAACTCCTTAATGAATTAAAAAAAATCAAGAAAAGTAACTCAGGAACTCACCGTTCCCAATTACGCAATTTTAGAATCAAATTAGATTCTCTTAATGTAGAGAAGGTACGAATCCAAAAAGAAACTAATGAAATAAAAAACGAAGGCAAAGAAATTAATTCAGAAAACAAACAGCCGCTTACCTTAGTAAAAGCACAGACAGATTCTTCTGAAATTTTGAATGAAGATGAAAGCGACTATAAACAGGTTAAAGAACTTCTTAACACACTTGAGGAAACAGGAAATAAAGTTTCCCTCACTGGTGTTGATTTTTTCAAAGCGCGTAAGTCAATTGGCGATCCAACTTTTTTGGAAAATATTACTAATCGAAAAGAGTATAAAAAAGAAGCTCACGAATTAATTGAAAATTCCAACGAAGAAAATTTTCATGACATTGCCATTTTCTTCAAAAATAAAAAAGAAACTAAAAACCTCAATCGAGTTCTCCAGAAACACCTAAGGAATTGCTCAAGAGTACGTATGCTTCGAACCGTCCAAGAAATCTACGGAGGGACTTCGGAAGAAGCTAAATACACCGTTGCCAATATCTACTTGACCCAAGGCGATTACAAATCAGCTCGAGAAGTGTATCCAATTGGAGATCTTGCACAAACGGCTCTTGGAGCCTGCTTACGCTATGCCCGCGAACATCACGATCACCTAACTGAATTACACTGTTCAGTTGAAATGAACAATGAACAATGTATGGTTCAATCAATACAGAGGTTATGGGAATCACACAAGAGTATTCTAGAGATTAATTCTCTGGTAAAAGATTTACCACGAGCTCACAGCTCGTTTGAAATACTTTTGAAAAAACTCATTAATGAAGAACATGGCGAAAACACAAAAACTTTTGTTCAAATAAAAAATCTTTTTAAGATAAAGAATACTTACAAAGAAACAGCAAAGTTATTGATTCGCAAATTAGCTCATCTTGGAAAATATAAAAAGATGAAACTAATCATGGAAACTCAAGGTATAGAACCTCAAGAAGATTTTGTTAAATTTGTTTGCTCAAATTTACAAGATCAGTTAGTGCAAAATCATAAGTTTAACGAGGAACAAGAATTACTAGGATTATATACATTCCTTAACAATCACAACTACGGCTCTATGGTAGCGAAACTAAAAGACGTTATTATTGGGTACTATCAACGAATAAATAACTTCGATGAATATATGAGCTTCAATGAACTTATGTGGAATATCGAACGAGAAAGAATAACAAAAGAAGAAAAATCAGCGGTCATCGCTGCATAATATATATCCCTTATCATTAAGATGAGGGATTTTTATTTTTGTGAGCAATTCTTGGTATACTACAGATATGAATTACGAAAATATCAAACAGAATCTCTCAAAAATCCTTGAAGGTGATGTCACAATTGATAATGCAGAATTGACGAGTCATAGTACCGACTGGAGTCTTTTTAAAATCATGCCGGACATGGTGGTCTATCCAAAACACGCACAAGATTTAGAACAACTGGTTTCATTTGTAAATGATTACAACAACAATTCACATGAAAAATTATCATTAACAGCTCGTGCAGCTGGTTCTGGAATGTCAGGCGGATCGTTGAATCATTCTATTATTGTTGACGTTACTAAATACATGAACGCCATTGGCGAAGTAACCATTGGAGATTTTGGATCTCAATCAGTGCGGGGAAATTTCAGCTATCCTATTACGGGTTACGCTACGGTAGAGCCGGGTTCAAAATATATTCCTTTTGAGGAACAAACAATGGAGCACAATATGCTCATGCCAACCTTCCCTGCCTCACGAAAATTATGTGCTATTGGTGGAATGGTTGCCAATAACGGAGCTGGAGAAAAATCATTAAAATATGGTCAAAACAAAGATTTTGTTCAATCACTCAAGGTCATCTTAGCTGACGGAAACGAGTACACACTCGAGCCAATGAATTATGATCAATTGCGGAAACTCATTTCTAAAAAACATTTTTATGCTCAGATTGCTGGGGAAATGTATGAACTCGTGAAAAAGAATTTTGATCTCATTCAGTCTAAAAAACCTACGACCAGTAAAAACTCAGCAGGATACCTTATTTGGGATGCCTTACAAGCAAAATCAATCGAAGATTTTGAAAACGGAAATGGATTCTTTGATATGACAAAATTAATTGTCGGAGCTCAAGGAACAACAGGAATTATCAGCGAGGTTACCTATAAATTAACAGAACATGAAGATAAAGAAGAAATGATTGTTTCGTTCGTTAATGATATTCATCAATTACCAAAAATTGTAGAAGTTTTGAAAAAACATGACCTTGATACCATTGAACTCTATGATGACAACACTTTTAAAATCGGTGTTAAATTCTTTGCAGATTTCATTAAAGACAAAGGTTTCTTCCAAGCCATCAAATATTCAGTTCGGTTCCTGCCAGAATTTTGGATGGCGATAACCGGTGGTGTACCTAAATTTGTCGTATTAGCTGAATCAGCTGATAATGATGCCGAGAAAGTTCATCAGGAAGTACTGGCAGAATTTGAAGATCTTAAAAAAGAAATTCCTGACCTGAAATCATTTGTCGTAAAAGGAAAAGAATCTCAAAAATATTGGGACTTCAGGCATGATAGTTTCAAACTCCTCACTGAGCACTCTATGAAAACACGTAAAGAAGGGTCAGGAACGCGAACGGCACCATTCATTGATGATATCGCGGTGAACCCAGAACACCTTCCTGAATATATCCCGCGCCTTGTTGAAATGCTCGAACCCTATAAAGGTGAGTTTATGTACACCATTGCTGGACACCTTGGAAATGGGAATTTCCATATTATTCCATTGGTGGATATGAATAAACAGCAAAACAAAGATCACATTGTTGAAATTTCTGAAAAGGTATATGACCTTGCCCTTGAATACAACGGATCAATTACTGCTGAACATAACGATGGAATTGTACGAACGCCATTCCTCCCACAAATGTTTGGCGAAGACATGATGACCGTCTTCAAAAAAATTAAAGATATCATGGATCCACATAATATCTTTAACCCAGGTAAAAAAATTGGTATGACGAAAGAAGATATTCATAAATATCTCGCATAAGAAAAACCACCTTTTCTGGGTGGTTTATTTTTTTGTAAAAATCTCTCCTTTTAAGGCATCATCTGAATAGATATGCAGGGTTTGCCCCGCCTCCAAACATTGCATGCTATGAATTCCATTACACATAGTCCGACTTTGGGCGCAAATACCAAAGGTATCACCAGGTAACATAATCATTGACTGAACAGGTTCTACAATCTTTTGCTGTGTATCAATTATCTTGTACAGATGCATAAGATACTTCCCACTAAGTATCTGATAGTACATATATTGTGGATGACCATGAATACGACAACTGGTTTTTGTAGGTTTCCAGTGACCCATAATAACCTCAAAATTCTCGTCATACGTTTCATTATCATTGAACTCTTTTCCTAATACTTGCCGTTTATAATGACAATCCTTAGGAGAGTCAAAAGGGATATCTGATGCTAGAGCAGAAAGCTTTTCATTATTCCTAGCGAATGCTTCAATAAGTGATTCTCGCTGATACTGTGATTTTAGGGCAAGTACATACCCTAAAATGTTATTGGTATGATTAACTTGCTTCATAATTTTATTTTATTTACTTTTAGTATAACCAAAATAAAAAACCTGCCTATGCAGGTTTCTTTATTATTCAACATTTTCAGGTCTTCCAAGAGGTCGTTTAGTTCTGGTTGAACCAACAACGTGATTAGTCTTACCTTTCTTTTTCAGGTACTCCTGATAAATCTTTTGCTCCTTTTCATATTCTTGATAGAACTCCTTCAGCTCGAGACTTAAATTAGTTTTAAAGATATTCCAAGACATCTTTTCTACCTTTCCATTAGAATGGTATTCAGTACGGTTACACTCCCACCAATGCTTGGTTCCTTTTTTGTTACGCTTAGGATACATTTTCGCTTTACACTCAGGACATAATGGCTGACTCTCTAGTATCGTTTTGACGATCAATGACCAGCTCATCAATTTCTGAATGAAATTTTTGGTCCTTCTGATTTGTGGCGATGAATAAATTCGCGTATCACCATCAAGCAGTGAAACCCATGCGCAACGATTTTCTTTAATCGTAGTTTTACTCTCACGACTAAAGGTCGTATAGACTTTAACTGACAAACGGCCGACACTGAATATAAACGCTGTATTGCTTCCTTCTTGGTGAAGTTTTCGATCACCTAAGGCTAGTCGTTCAAACATCTGTTGCTCCTCTTTCTCAGTTACTTTTCGAAATCCATTATTCTTAAAAAATTTCTCTATTTTTTTGAAATCTGATTCTTTAAATTCAATATACTCTGGCATATCTCTTGTTTTTAATATTTGAATTTAATATTAGTATTTTTTTCTAAAGAATCAAGAAAGATAAGGCTTATACAATGGAGATTTACACCTTTTAAGTAAAAGACGCCAGGACTTACTGCATGCTAAAATTTCATATTCACCTGGTTCATTAAAATTTTACCCTGTATAAAATAGTTTGGACTCGGTCACAAGTAATTTTCCTGACGAATAATCTCCAAGATTATTCTGCGGTGGACATATATAAAAACAGCCCCAAATTTTGCTGTTTTTATATATTTGCACCCGCCAGGACTCGAACCTGGAATAACGGTTCCGAAGACCGTTGTGATATCCATTTCACCACAGGTGGAGAAGCTTTATTAAGCTGACATAAGTATAGATATTTTAAGTATTTACGCAAGTTTTTTATATTTGTATACATAGATGGGGTATATCTCAAAAATGTGAGGGTATTTTTATGAAAATTTGACAAAAAAAGCCATAAAACAAAAAAAGACGCAATTTAAAATACTTAATATCAAGCATAAAATCAAATAGATTTAATAAAATAACAAACAAAATAAGGGTCTTAGAAAAGAGTTGTTTATAAATCAGTGCAAGCTGTGGATAACTTTGGGTATAAGGGGGATAAAAGACAAAAAGTATAGTGACTTTTATAAAAGACATTTATGTTTAAATTGATGGTTTAATCCAATGAAACCTTACATAATCAATAAAATTAAGGTTTCACGTGAAAACCAGCTTATTAAATCATTCGTTTCATATTAAACATCACTTAAATACTAAAAACTTATTTAAATTAAAAATGGAATTGTATTCAATAGAGCATCTTAGAAAGAGATGTTATATACAAAACAATTAGATACTAAAATATTAGTACAGATAGAAAATTAATAATTGATTATTAATAAGGTGTTTCACATGAAACTTAGAAAACTCCTTCAAAATAATTCAAATAAATAAGAATCTAATAAGAAAAATACTCAAATAAATTTATCCTTAATAAGTGCTATAGTAGTTTCATATGAAACGTTTCACCGCTCTAAAGCAGAAGATTGGTAAATATGGAGAAGATATCTGTGTCAAATGGCTTGAAAATAATAATTACACGATCACAGAAAGAAACTTCACAACAAGATCAGGAGAAATAGATATTATTGCTCAAAAAACCAAAATACTCCATTTTATTGAAGTTAAAAGTATTATTAACAGAAACAACTCCAATGTTACACATGAAACATATAATCCCGCAGAAAATATGACAAAAGCAAAGATCTCAAAGTGTTATAGTGTGATACATGAATATAAACAACTACATAAGGTTACACATGAAACACAACTAGATTTATACATGGTATTTATTGATAATAATAATCGTAAACATAGAATAAAAAGAATCGAGAATATATTCTAAAATAATTGTTACACATGAAACAATTTAATCCCGTTTAATAAACCAAACTCAAGGAAAAGTATTCTTAAATAACAACAAACTTTCAGCATGTTTCTTTTTCACATAAAACACTAATATATCGAGAAACCGTGAAACTTTTAAATTATTTTTAAAATAAAAGGTTATTTTAAATGAAAAAATGAAACTACTATAATTTAAGAAATAGTAATGAACTATACTAATGTCAACTTTATCCATCCAACATCCATAAATTAGACATAGACAAAAGATTGCTCAAATTCATCTTTATGGTAGTATAGCTGTGTTATATCGGGGTGTGGTGTAACGGCTAACATGCTCGTTTTGGGTACGAGTGACTCCGGGTTCGAATCCCGGCTCCCCGACAAAAAATAGAACTAATAGCTTTCGCTATTAGTTTTATTTTTATGACGGAGAATCAAGGAATTCCCTCAGGTTTCATCACAGGAGTATTTCTAAAAATATATTCATTTCATTCATTATTTTAAGTTATACTAGGAGCGATAGCGAGCAGCAAATCCCAATTTCCAAATTCTATATAAAAAAACCAATCACAAGTATTGGTTTTGTATAAATATTTTAAGAATTCCTAAAGGTTCAGTAAAAAATTTCTCCCAACCAACCCAGTTATCATAATAACTTTCTGGATTATTAGGCCAATCGCTGAAAAGAGGAGCAGATCGAAGATATGTTTCTGAATCAACCATGCCCATTTCTCGCATTTTTACAATAAGATCAAACTGATACAGATAGCCCATGGAATCACGTTTTAATGCAAAAACCTCCTCTTCTTTCTTTTGTTTCTTTTTAGGTTGTGAAACCTTAGAACTCTCGAGAACTTGAGTATTTTTTACAGCCTTGCTTGAAGGTATTGGCTTTATTTTCTTGTTGCGAAAACCAGGAAACAACAATTCCCATATTTCATCTGCAGTTTTACCTTCATTGCGATACGCAACATAGGGCATCGAAGGAAGATTATATTTCGCAGCGCGTACTCGATACTGCAAAGGGTTTCTGATATCGCTAATTGATTTTACCCGTAACGCCAGTTCGAGTAGATTTTTAGGATACATAATTAAAGTATTTTTATTTACTCACACTATAACAATTTATTACCTAAAAAGTCTTGACAAAAATTTTAGTTCGTGTATTATATTAATTGTGAGTGGCGAGTTACGCAGGTAATTTTTTTAGCCATAAACATCCGACAAAAGAGCACTTGGTTTCCAAGGGCTCTTTTGTTTTATAAATTTTACTATGTAGAGTGGATACGATATAATTTAATTATGTTTATTCTTGATAGCATTTTAAAAATTGTCCTAGGTGTTGTTGATATTGTTATGGGACTCTTTACAGCTATTTTTGGCGGCGGAAGAAAATAAAAAACACCTAAAGGTGTTTTTTATTTTTCTTTTGCGTCTATATGCTCAGCCGGTAATCCATCAAACCAACTACGTGACATAGCTCTTCCATCCTTATACTCACCCTTATCTAAGGCAATCATTATCTCAGGATTTTCATTAAGAGATACTTCTTTGTAACCTCCCACTGACTGATCTGGGTTAAGAACCTGAATAACAACCTTAATGCCTCTTTCGTTAAGGGTTTCAACAAGGTTATTTGAAAATTTAGTTTGTTCACTTCGGGCCGCATTTCTTGCCTCAGCATCGTCTGACCAAATTTCTTTGAATGAAAAATCAGGTTCATCAGTGATGATAACTATTTTTGAATTATCTTCAACATCAGATAAATATCTTTCAATCGTTTTCGTATGTGCCTCTGCATTACCTCCCAAAAGACCTTTTTTAGAAATTTCTTTGCCTAATTCTTGTTCTAAATCATTTACAAAATTATAAACAGCCTTAGCATCTTCTACCATTGAGCCAGATTGATCTATAATTACCATATCAGCATCAACAAAAGTCTTTAATTTAGGATTTTTTTCGATTGCGTCCTGAACAAATTCAGGAATATCTTCTACAGCTGAGGCTGGGTTTCGTTCAATCATTTCTTCGATAGAAATGCGAAGACGTCTTCCTTCTTCAATAATCCCATCTGCATCTTCTTGGGTATATTGACGTGTAGATGTCTCCATCGCAGCAGAGTCGATACCGTCAACCGAATCAAGAACATTGTCTTGCATAGCTTTTACACCTTCATCTGCACGATATTGAGCCAATGTCTCATTATCAAATACTTGACCACGTGACCCACTATCAGTGCCTACCTCAGGATCAATTACGTGATAACTCGTTGATCCTTCAATTACGATTTTTGCTTCACCTGAATTAATTCTTTCTTTAACTTCTTCTGGTAATTCATTTAGGAATTCTATAAATTCAGATTTTAGTTCTATAATTTGCTCTGGAGACAAGTCAGCTTTCCCCATGTCAAAACCTGCGTCAAAAGTTTTTTCAAATTTTTCAACGCCATCTTCTAGACCATTTTCATTATTATCTTCAGGGTCAGGTTCAGTCTCATTCATGTTTTGCTGTGCTTCTTCAAAAGAAATGGTATCAACATCTTTTTCTGTAGCTTGTGCATCAAAAGAAATTTCTTTATTAATATCATTTCCTTTCGGTGTATGCTCAGCAGTATTTGCTTTTGCGATAGCAGGGGCAAGTAAAGTCATCCCAAGGAGTACAGCTTTTCGTAGTTTTGCCCGCATACCTTCTTTTTTAATAGCGTTGTTAAAAACCTCGGTATTATCCTCTGCCAATAAAGCTTCGATTTCTTTAAAGTCCTCAAGATCTTTACCAGTTAATTCCGGCATCGTTTCTTGTTCAACTTTTGTCGCCTCAATTGTATCTTCTTGTTTATTTATAATTACTTTTTCAAACATATTATTCTTTAAATTAGATGAATATATTATAACATTTATTTTTTATATGTAAATATATTATATAGCTTATAGTATATCGCCAGTATACCACTCCTAGGGTTCCAGATATAGAAAAACCACACATCTGTGTGGTTTAAAATTATTGTGTATCCCTTAAATAAGTTGAAGATATTTCTGGTAGTCGACTTGGCACTAATTGAAATAGATCACCAAACCCCCAAGGAATAGTATCCATAACACTACCAAAGGTAAGTCCTGACCCTGGCCGCTCGAACACAAGGAATGAAGTCCCATGATTATGGTAAGGCATCATTGCTTGCTCGAGCAAACTTAGATCTGAATCACTATCAGACTCTAGAGTTCCGTTACCAGAAACCTTGAGGTACCTAGGATCAGATATCTTTACCATATTATCAACACCGATAACTATTGGTGTGTTTGGAAAGAGTTCGCCCATTTTAGCGTAGGTCCCAGCACCGTAGGTCACCGCAACCGCATAAAGACTATTAAACTGCATTAACCTTTTATTAATCTCTCTATTACTTAAATCACCTTTAATTGGATGTGAGGTTTCAAGAAGAAATAAGGGTTTTTTACCTGTCATAATAGCCACAATCCGAGCCATCTCTTCATGTCCAATATGCAAAGGGTTGGCAGAACTAGGAAGAAGAAAATATTCATTAGGATTAAATGATTCATCATCTAGATCACTAGAGATTACATCATGTTCGGGTAGAAAAATATTAACATCCTTAATTCTATCAATATCATGAAACATACGACCTTCAATTCTATAGAATTGTTTTAATAAATTCATTTCTTCTGTAGATAAGCCATCTGGCCTGTCAGTACTACGGAAATTGTGAATATCAATTTTTGCAACACTATAGTGATCCAAAACGAGTTTTAAGGCAAAAAAATCACACAAATCGTTTTCCAAAGTACGCCCAAAAAGTGATGTATTATCAGTTTTTTTCGGGAATTCTATTGAAAATTCTCGTCTATAGTTCCGAGACTTAAGGCACATATATGCACCTAAATATCCTCGTTTAGGTCGACCTGGATCAATCGAGCCTGTAACCGATAACCCTACAACCATATTAGGATGTACTTTTTCACGATTAAAACCATGTTTTCTTCCGCGGTACCAGGCCTCTGCTGCAAGAGCATTTGCCATTTCTTGTGACACAAATTTTGTAATCAACATCCCACCAACATACAGCGTACTTGCTTCTTGTGAATAAGGGAATGTTCCCCCTAAAAGGGTATTGGAACATCCCGGGATTGATGTAAGTATTCCTTGTAAGCTGGCGCTCGCTCCTGTTGCCACTATTTCGATAAATGATTCCTTATGCTCATGGAGCTGTTTGATATATGATTCTACATTTAACAACATACAGTATTTAATTTTAGTTTTACAATTTATTAAATTATAAAACGTAAAAATTATCTTGCAAGATATTAAGCGAAAGGTTAGGATAAAGAAAAACCATACAAATGAAAAAGTTTAGCGTTCAAACGAGCGAATATATTGATAAGGGAGCTTTTTGGAAGAAAAAAGTTGTACAATTTCTCAAAGATAATATCTCAGATGTTTCGATAACCAATAGAAATCCCGACGTAGTCATTATCTTAGGAGGCGACGGTACCATTATCGATAAGGTAATGGAGTTTGAAAAATATAATCCACTATTTTTTGGTCTTAACCTTGGAAATGTGGGATTCTTAGCATCGGTGCGTAAAGAAAATGAATTTCTTGAAGGGATTCACAGCCTTATCAAGGGTGAATTTGAAACTTCAACACGAATGCTCCTTGAGGCAAAAGTACTATCAAACAAAAAAGTGATTGCCGTACATCGTGCTTTTAATGAAGTTGTTGTGAGGCATGTTGCTGGTGTTGTTGACCTGAGCCTTAGTTTAGGTTCACAAGAAATACGATCCTTGAAGGGTGATGGTGTTATCATAGCCAGCCCATCGGGCTCTACGGCGTATAATTTTTCAGCCGGCGGACCGATTATTGATCCTAAAATTGAGTCGTTAATCATTACCAGCATGATGGACCTGAAAGGACGGAAAAACTCTTTGGTGATCAGTCCAAATAATGCGGTATCAATTCGCGTGAATAGCTTTCGCGAAAACAGAGATAGTATTAATAAAGATGTGATCCTTACCATTGACGGTAAAGCACAAGAAAGTTTAAGCATGTTTGACGAAGTCTGTGTCAAAAAACATTCTCGAGCAATTAGGATAGCAGAACTTATTACGAACAAAGAAAACGAAAATTATTTCTTTGCATCAGCAAAAGAAAAATTAGACTAAATAAAAAACCCGAACTCGTTCGGGTTTTTTTATTTGCTTGCTTCATCAATAGTGATTTGAAAATCATTCCACCATTTAGTAACACGAGCAGTAAATTCGTCCCAATCAGCTTCCAGCCAATCAGCACCTGCATTAACTTCTTCTGAAAAATTTTTCATTGCGTCATTATATTTCAGTCGTGTTTCAGCATTTATTTTGTCAGCTCGTGCGTCCATTTCTTGGACGATTGCATTCCATTTTTCTATATAATTGTTATTACTCATATTAGTTAAAGTTTTAATGCGAATAATAGAGTCATAAGGACAATATTGCGCGTACATCCTTATATTTATAACCTAGGTTTGATAAATCACGTGATTCATTCAAGTACCGTAGGAATTAAAGAATGAATAAGTTGTGCGTGCACAAAAGGAGTAATTTCAGTATTAGGTGAGACGATAGCCTTTTGTTCAAGTTCTAACTCGAAGCTATTTATACTCCCTGAAATAGGCCGTACCGTAACATCTACACCATTATTTTTATTGTAGTTTACAGAAATGAGCTGTTTTTTAGTTTCAGTATCGACTTCTAAAATAGTCGCTTCTTTTTCAATTAAAAATTCAACAGATTCTTGATATACCTTAATGGACTTAATTTCTTCGTGTTGATTACTAAGATAAGAGATATAGTTTAGTAAATCTACTTCATTGCCAACTTGTTGGTAATGAAGTTCTTTAATTTGAGAAGATGAGTTTGTTTCATTTTCAGCAAATACTCTATTAAAACCAATAAATACAAGAGATACTACGACTATAAAGAGAGTAGAAAAAATCAAATGAAATTGTTTTTTCTTTAACATACCTTATATTATATACTAAATGTACATTTAATGCAAAAAGTATAAAAACATATCTATTTACATTTTATTGAAAGTTAGTTAAGATATAAGTATGAAAGTATTTAAAGCAACACAAGCACGCGCTGAATTTCAAGACGTTATTGATACTGCCTACTACAAAGAAGAGCCAGTTATTATTATCAAACGTAATAAACCCTGGGTAGTTATTACAAAACTTGATCAAACCAATGAAGAAATTCAAGCTGAAATTGAAAAATTCTTATCGGAAGAAAAAATCCAAAAGCTCTTAAACGAAAAATAGTTTAAGGTTTTTAAAATCAACCACAATAAAACCCTTATGATTGTACAATCATAAGGGTTTTTGTTATTACATTTTCCAACCTAAATCATAATAGTATCGAAATAACACTGGGTTCATCAAAGAATTGATATCATCAAATTCTGACTCATGCCAGTCTTTTCCAAAAACAGTAGATGCCAAAAACAAATCCGAACTAAGATGGGTAGTATCAATATCAAGATTATCAGAAAAACTATTTTTAATATCATTCACTGAACGTTCATCATTCCAGGCCATAACCCATCCCCATTCACCAAATGAAGGAACATTTGCATGATAAGGTAATGTTCTCAGTCCAGCTGATTGCATAGTCCTATTCATACAATGGAATGCCTCCTTTGCATGATAAGGGCTTGTACACTGTTGAATCATTACGCCTCCTGGTGCAAGAACTCGTTGGATTTTTTTGTAAAATTCCCAAGAGTACAATTTTGCAAGTTCAATTGAATTTGGATCAGGGAAATCAATAATAATAACATCCCATAAACCTGGTATTTGCTCAACAAACTTATCAGCATCCATATTAAGTACCTGAACATCTGCAATATGCTTAGTTGTCCTGCCATGAAGACTTTGCCTCATGGTACTTGTTCTGTATATTTCAGTCGTATCAATTACTTCTAATTGTGGCGACATAGTATACACACGTGCATCTTGAAACGCATCTTGATTTATCGCTCTTAAAAATTTATTAGAAGCGCACAACTTAATCATGTCAGGATCTAGATCAACAAGTGTTACCTTGTGAACATCGTCATATTTTAAGACTTCTCTCAGTGCTAATCCATCACCTCCACCTAAAATTAAAACATTCCCATGTACAGGATTTACCTGAAAAGCAGGATGAGTAAGATATTCATGGTATATTTTCTCATCAGTAGATGAAAATTGTAAATTACCATTAATAAATAATCGTGTTGATTGTGTTTCTGGATGCTGAGTGACCACTAGATCTTGATATTTTGTGGTAATCCGTTCAACAATTGGTTCTCGATATAATTCTTGTTGGGCAGAAATAATAATATTTCCACCATAGAAATAACCCCAACCAAGCGCGACGAATACAAGTATCCCTACACCCTTAAAAAACTTTGAATACCGAACTTTTTTATATCGTGAGAAATAAAAGAGTGCGATACCAGCAACAATGAGATTAGCGAGACCAACCACAAATGCCATTTCTGTTATATTCATTCCTGTCTTAAGGATAAGAAAACCCCATATAAGCGCTCCAATAAAAGCTCCAATATAATCTGAGCTTAAAGCAACAGCAGCATTTTTTTGTACCTTTGCTTTTTTGTTCATCCTCATAACTAATGGGATTTCAAGTCCGATCAAAAGACCAATCAAGGCCATTGATCCATATAAAGCAACTCCAAAACTAGCTGATGCATAGGCAAAGACAAGATAAAGTAGCGTTGGAGCAAATCCCATAAAGAGCGCTAAAACAAATTCAAGAGTAATAAAACTCTCAACGTTATTACGCTCAGGTATGAATCTTTGAAACAGGGCTCCAACGCCCATCATAAGCATCATGACTCCAATAGTCATAGTAATTTGAAAAATGGAATGTCCAAGAATATACGTAGCAACGGTACCGATGATATACTCATCAATTAAACCTGTTGCCCCTGTAATAAACATACATAACCATAAAACAAGTGATAATCTTTTCATGTATAAAGTTTTTAAATTAATTCAAAATAAATTATATCATAATATATTATAAAATCAAGTAAAAAACCCTTTGGAATTCAAAGGGTTTTGTTGCATTTTATATAGTTATACAACCGCAAGGCTGAGAAGTATTGCTACTCCAACCATAACTCCGCACATAAGCAAAGAAGCTGCTGTATTTTTATCTCTACGAATTTCAGTTTTCATATTGGTATTTGGCAAAAATGTCCAATCAACGATTTTATAGACGGCAAGCAATAAAGCCATACCCAAAAGGGTATATTTACCAAAACCTAAAAGATCACTTGACCAATCAACAAATTCACCAGAAATTGAAGAACGTAAAATTAATGATAACGATACAAGAACACCTCCTACTAATACAGCGGCAGAAGCGTTATTTCCTCTAATTTCTTCAGCAATACTAAATGGTGTAAACAATTCAAACAACTTAGCACAAATTACTAAAGCAACTTGGCCAAGAAGAAAGAATACCGGACCAGCAATAGTCGGACCCTCGCCTCCAGAAAAAGAAGCAAAGCCAATCAAACCTGTTGCCAGAAAAACGGACATTTCTATAATGCCAACTGCTACATTACCTTGTTCAACCTCCAGACTATTATTAAGACCGGGAAGAATCACCTTATCAGTAACAAACGAGCTAATAATGAACATTACAATAACAAGAACACCTTCAATAACCATCCATTTAACCAAATCAAGACTAAATGAATCAGAAACATTAGCTAGAACAGGGCCGCAGATTGCTATCAAGAGCCCTGCGTATAATCCAAACTTTGAGAATCCAACAGCTAAATTACTGCCTTCTTCAATTTCATAATTATCATCATATGGGGTAACCATATCGATAACCTTTTTGCCCACAAGGGCAATAATAAGCCCGAGGGCAACATAAATTAATGAAACTAACATATTTTTGTTTTTAAAGTTATAAATTATTTTCCACCTCTTCCTGATCCTCCACCTCGTCTAGATGATCCACTACGGGATCTATTAGACGATGATCGAGATTGTGAACTTCGTGCTGACTTATTAGAACGTACTGTAGATCGAGCACTTGCTACACCTCCGGATCTACCAAAACTGGCTCGACTATAAGTTGAACTTCGTTTTGTTACCGCTCCTGAAGAACCGTATTTGCGACTTGAGCCAGAACCACCATAGTAAGCGGTATTCCTATCTCTTGATCGATGAGTGTTATATCCACCATAATCATTATAGGCATAGCCACCACCGCGATAATTTGGCCCCCACATAAGGTTTGACCAGAACATATATTGACCGTAATAATGCCAAAAAGAATTTCCTGGATTTGAACGAGCCTGCTCTTCTGTAATAGAATTTCCATCTTTATCTTTCCAGTTACCATATTTTGGATTACCAACCATATTCATTCCGGCTGGTGCTGGAGCTGTTGTTTTTTCAGACTGAAAATAACACAAAGGTTTAGACTCTAAATCCATCAACATGTTTTCGAGATTCTTTTCATAAACGGCTTCGTTAACGTCAACCCATTGGGTCGTTACTTCACCATTATTCACAATACTATATTGATGTTGATATTTGTTATTTTGATAACGCATATCAATCAAAGTTTTGGTATAACTTTTTTCAAGCTCACCAACCTTTGAAATAAAAGCATTCACTCCCTGAGCTATCGTAGCTGATTGAGTTTGGGCTCCTTCAAATGCATTGGCCACAGCAACATAATTAATAACATCTCCTTCGAGTGCTGATTCAAAAGAGTCAGTGTATCGATTAAAAATGTTAGTTGCAGATTCAATATTTGTATATTGACTCTTTATGGCATCTTCTCGAAATGCACATTCACGACAAGCTTGTTTTAAGATAGCTGAGCCACGTTCATTCTGTGCCTCAACTGAATCTTTCATCCTTATCATAGACTCCTTCATCTGTGGCAATCGGTCTCTCGCTTGAACAAGTTTTTGTGCAGCATTGTATCTTTGTAATGTATTTTGCTCAATATATTGGGCAGCATTAGTTACAGCAGAACGTGCTTTGTTAAAATTACCAATTTCTTCTTTCGTCGAAGGGTTTTTTCCTTGTAAAACCGGCACGACATATCTGACATACAAATTATTTGCATCGTCAACTTTTTTCTGTGCCGATTGAAAAGATTCTCCCGGGATATTTTCACTATACAGTTCAAGAAAATCAGATTCTGTACCGAACAAACGCTCAGTTTTTGTCTGATTAGCTTTGAGTTTCGCCACAGCATTTGCCATGGTAGTTTCAGTCGATTGAGCTTGGCTCTTATAATCAACGTTTTCACTGCACCCTACAAACATAAGGCATACAGTAATAAGAGTAAGAAAAAATGTATTTTTCATTGTGTAAAATTTAAAGTTTGAAATTTAGATTTTGTGAAAGCGACCATGCCTTCATTGGGGTATTCGTGCATGGTAGACACCTTACAGGTGTCACCAGTAAACTCCAACACCACTGCGGTGCGTGGAGGATAGTTCAGTTCTCCTTGAGGAAACTCGTAGAGTAAACCCATGACCTCTTTTGTATTCAGTTGAGCCATAGATGTATGCCACGCAATATATTCTTGAGATTTTTCAATCTCTTGAACAATTGGAGTGCAGGTTGTATAGACAAGTCCTGACTTTTCAGGACTTATTGAACCATGCCCCAGTTTATGAAGGGGTTGGGTCACACAACGACTGTGAGTACTGTCATCAATATCAATACAGGCAACAACCTCAGAAATTAATCCAGCAGGTGTTTCGATTGAAATATAATGACTAGCTCCAATAATCGCAGCTTCAATATCAAAGCCACAATGGTTTCGTTTTTGTGAAACTACTACTGAGAGGCTTTTAGTATCAAGGTACCCTTTGACAAAATGATGCCGAAGAGCGTGGACCGTTTGATCCAAAAAAACAAGTTGTTCTTCCATTCGTAGAATATTTGATTTTTAATGATTTTCTGACTTAATTTATCATATAATAATGTTTTGTCAAATAAAAAACCTGTCACTTTTGACAGGTTTTAATTAAATTATTTCTTTTATGACATAACCTCATCCCAAGAAATATCTGATTCTTTAACTCGCTGAGAACCAATACAAACTAAGGACATACCTCCTGACACCTCCATACCTAAATCATCTGGGTGTATATCGATATTTGTATTGTGACTGTGACACGTACCAACACCAACAACATTAACCCCATACGAGCTTAATAAAGCTGCATGCAGTGCCGTATATGTTTTAGACCCAGCATCTTCAGGAATATTAATCCTAAAACTACTGGCATCAGTATCTTTATTGCTCGCAAGAGCAGTAAATAACTCAGTAGCCCCTGGGTCTTGAACTGCTTGGACCAATAAAGGTAATGAGAGGCTTGTTACAACCTCGATAGAGTCATTGATTTTTTTTACTTTTTTAACCTTTTTTTGGTTATTTAGTAAAACAACAATATGGGCGTCAGAACGAACCTCGTCTTTACAATCCACTAAAATTTCTATAGTTTCAGCATCACTGTCTCCAAGTACGATGATGCGTGAAGCATCTTTGATACAGCCCTGCTTCCTTGCTTCGGGATCCGTTGGGTTGCCTTTGGCAAAACCAAATGTTGCGCCAAATTCATTCTTTTCAACGTGGTTCGTAACAAAAATTATTTCATCGCCGTTATTATCTGCAACGATTTCATTAATAAGGTTTCCTATGGAACTTTCTGTTCCACCAAGAATAAGAATATGATTTTCTTTTTTTAAAGTCATGAGTCCTTTTTTAAGTTTTTGTGAATATTCGATTACAGTATCAAGGATTTTCCCAGCCAAAGCCGCAAAAACTCCGATACCAATAAAAATGATTACGGTGGCAGTTATTTTCCCACCTAAAGAAGTTGGAGAAAAATCTCCATATCCAACCGTTGAAATAGTAACAATAAAATACCACCAATAGGTATCAGCTCTAACTAATTCAGAACCAGCAGGTTCAGCTAGATACATAAGAAACCACGATATGAAAAATACCGCTAAAAATCCAAGGGCAAAATGCTTTAATCGTAATCGTGCAAGAAGTTGGCCACTTCTAATCAGTCGTAAGAGTTTGAATATCATATGTATTACATTTTTAATTTTTTTGAATATAACACATAATATTTTATTATCAAGCTTTTCTTATTAAGATATTGACATCGAATAATTTTATAATAATATAAATAACGAATTCTTTAATAATTTTATAAAAATAAATACGTACACATTATGGAAACAGGTAACGGCGATCAGCCAAATCAAGAAACAAAAGTAATTGATGTTTCAAAGCAAGAAGCTCTTGTTTTGAAAGAGATGCAACAAATTGCACCAGCAAGACAAGCAACGGATTTTATCAAAAAGATAAGCAATATTCAGGATTCTGGTGAGTTTGCAAAATATACTCAAAAACATGACGAATATATGGGACAGCTTGTGGAAGCAAATGCAAAAATTCCCGACACATCTGAACCAAGTGCTTTTCAAAAAATCCTATTCTATATTCCATTTGGAATTGGTAAAAAAATAAAGGATGCCTTTGAAAAAGCTCAATTTGAACACGGTGATACTATTAGTGCCGTAAATAAATTATTGAACAAAGTCGATGGGAATTATGCCGTGATGAAATCTGATATGGCTCCAACACGCGAGCTTATGTTAGAAATTCAAAATGAGGCAAATGTTATGGAGGGAAAGATTAGACAACTTGAAGATTTTGTCCAAAACAATGCTCTTTCTGAAGAAGCCTTAGATTTTGCAAAAAAATATTTGCAGACTCAAAAAGGTTCAGTAGAAGAAATGAGGCACACTTTCCTACCATGGTTACAAGAGGTTCTGAATTCTTCAGAAAAATTATATCTCAACTATGTAACAGAACGGCAAGCAGTAGGCGTGTCCTTAGTTACTACGGCTAAAATACTGCAGCGTGTTGGTGTAGTACAAGGTGCCGCTGATGGTCTTTTGGTTTTACGAGAGACTAAGAAAAAAAGTAAGCTTTTAGCTGCCAAGGCTATTGCCACAATGCGTACTAGCACAGCAGAAGTTGAATCAAAGCTCCTTCATGGACTTGATGAATTTGCTCAAATCAAGCAAATAGACGAAGAGTCTATTGCCCGAGCAAAAGAAATTAAGCTTCTTGGTGAAAAAGAACGTAATGAACTAGAGGCTCGTATGAGTGAATTTAGGCTCCAAAATAAAGGAGGTCTTAATGATAATATCAAGGTACTTGTTGATGGTGGGGAGGAGCTTATGCTCGATAATTCTAATACTGGTTCTTAACCAGTATTAGAATTTAAATTTGTATTAATCAAAAAAATATTTATTTTGAAAACACTTTTTTTAATTTCAACTGGTGTTGGCATAATAATAGGTATCCTACTGACCCTTGTGTTAGTGGGCGCCTTGTTATACTACACCAAGAGAAAAAATAATCAGAAAGAATCAGAAACGATTCCGAAAGAACAAGCTTCTTTTGAAGACGACCTGCGTGATGTACACCATCAAGAAATGGGAGCTGAATCTAAATTTTCCATACAACAAATTATGGATAAGTTAGTCAGACTAAACCTTCAGATCCGTATAGAAGGAGAATCAATCCAGCCTATAATAGGAAGTTTTGAAAAGTTATTTGATAAAATCAGAGAACTTGCTCCGACACTACACGCAGAAGAACCAGACGGTGAGATAACCTGGCAAATAGATGAAATGGTTGTTGATTTTATTCCTGGCTTACTAAAAGATTACCTTAAAGGTAACCAAGGTGAATTAGAACAACAACATGTCATATCAACTTGTGAAGAACTCTTTTTACAATTAAGCGAATTGACAAAAGAGTATGAAAGTACAGCAAACGCTGATCTTAAACGAAATGCATCTGTTATAAAAGAAACAATGCGTATACGATCAAAAATACCTGTTGAATCAAAAACTAATGCATAATGAAAGATCAATTAAATTCTACAGAGTACAAGCATTATAACGAATTATTTGATTTAATTCGTTCTATTGAACCTCATTCAGTCATTTCACCTGGCAAACGTCATACATACGAAATGACTGACATAACAAATGGAAGTGTTTTAAAATATGGTGAAGATGAGATTTTTCTTGTCGTAAACCATGCTCAGTACGAAGAAAAAACAAAGAAAGGTTTATGGACATGGGATGAATTCAGTTTTCAATCATTGATAACTGGAGACATTTATTTTGTTGAGGTAGAAGAAGATGATTTTATTGAAGTCCATAAAACTATCGAAAAAATAAGATTTTCTGACTTTGAGCCGGCGCTGAGAATACCTTATGTTAAGGGTATTGTTAAAGATGAAGGTTCAATTTCACACGACGGTATTGAGTATGTCTATGATGATGACTATCGGGCGACATACAAAAATAACGGAGAAGAATCTGAAGTCAAGTGTTATGAATTTCGTGGTGTTAGAGATGGCAAAGATATCTACCTCACCATAGAAAACTGGAGTCCGGATGAAAAAGATCCGGCAGGGAGTCATATTGAAGTAACACTTTCAATCCCTGAGGACCCTACAGATTATGAAATGATTGCACAAGCTAAAAATTAAATATTAAAACCCCAGAAATTGGGGTTTTTTAATTCCAGAATATAATCCAATTGAGTAATTTTTGAAAAATATTTTCAACTGGTTCTGGTTCTGGTTCTGGTTCTGGTTCTGGTTCTGGTTCTGGTTCTGGTTCTGGTTCTGGTTCTGGTTCTGGTTCTGGTTCTGTTTCTGGTTGATTATCAACTGGTTTTACTTTGGTATCAAGTTACAAAGAACCATCAACTCCTTA
>JALEGN010000001.1 GCA_022763365.1 Minisyncoccota bacterium
GAGAAGAAGGCCATAGAACGAAACACAAGGTTTCGTTAGGAAGTTAGTTTGCTTTAGTTGACGATATGAAGGAGCTGCCCGGGGAGGGTGGTTTTTTGTTGTGGGAAAACTTTATTAAGGTATCGTAATTATATGAACAAAGACTACACTAAAGTACTTTGGAAGATTGAAGAACTTTGGAAAAAATATTTCACAGGGGTGGAAGCAATAACTGATTATTCTGATGTTTTAGATAATTATGAAAATAATACTTCGAAATACTATGATGATTTTCATTTGGTAGATTCCTTTGATTTTACAGCATCAAATGAATCGGTTCATGTTGATGATTACGGATCCTATCAAGGCTTATTACATTCACAATTAGTTTTTAAGGACAAACCTACCTATCTATTTGATAATCATAATAAAATGCTCTATTCATTAGTCGAGTTGTATAATATTAATAATAAAGAGTTAACTGTCGTTCATATAGATGCCCATCCTGATGATGCGAAATTCCAGGGTCAAAAAATAACAGAATTAAATCTTCAAAATATTAAGAAGTATATAGCTGAAACACGAATTTCTGATTTTTACGATGCTCTCTCTGAAACTAATATTATTGAAAAAATACTTCTAGTAACTCATTCAGATTCATTTGAATTTTTCTTACCACCTGAAGAACCCTATATTCTTTCATTAGATATAGATATTTTTGGACCCGAAGGTGATTTCTGTGATCTAGAAGATAAGGTACGGGCAACTGCATTGGCTTGGTCGATGGCAGATGCAGTTTGTATTGCAACCAGTCCTGGATTTATTGATCAGAAATTTGCACAGGAAATTATTGAGATATTTATACATAATTAAATAAAAATCTATACATATATATAATAGTTTATAGACTTGACCTATTTGCATAAAAAAGTAGTATAAGACTCATGCAATTCCTTGAATCTCAAGGTTTTTTGTATGATTTATTAACTTTTAATTACTGATGATTGTAAGACATCATCGGTACCCTTAGGTTAAGCGTTTTTAACGTAAGGGTAGAGTCATCTCTGCCTTTTTGTTTACGCTTATATACAGATATGACACGTTCACTGAAAAAAGGACCGTACGTAGACCCACGCGTCCTGAAAAAAATTGAAGGGAAAGATCCAATGAATACACCGTCGATCAAAACTTGGTCACGAGCCTGTGTTATCTCACCAGAGATGGTTGGATTTACCTTCGGGGTTCACAATGGTCGAAAACATATTGATGTTCTTGTTTCTGAAGACATGATTGGGCACCGCCTTGGAGAATTTGCACCAACGCGAACATTCCATCGACACGGAGGAAAACTTATGAAAGAGCTTGATCAAAAGAAACGAGAAGCTGAAATTCAAGCTGCAAAAGCAGCTCGTGCTAACGCATAATTGGTAGTATGAAAGCAAGTCTAAAAAATTATCGACAATCACCACGAAAGGTACGCCTAGTTGCTGACCTCGTTCGAGGTAAAAAAGTCGCTGATGCCATGTCAGAATTAGCATTCTTACCAAAGCGAGCATCAAATGTAATGACTAAACTCATTACTTCAGCTGTAGCAAACGCTGAAAATAATTTTAAAGTAAAATCTGAAGATCTTGTGATTTCTGAAATCACTGTTGATCAAGGTATTACCTTAAAACGTTACCGACCGCGGGCTCGAGGGGTAGCGAAACGAATTAATAAACGAACTTCTAACATTGCTCTAACACTTGGAGTCAAGAAATAATTATGTCAAAAAACGTACACCCATATGCACATAGACTCGTAAACTTACGAGGATGGAAATCACAATGGTTCGCGAAAGGACAAAAATATCGTGACTACCTAAAGAACGATGTTTTGATTCGTGAGTTCCTAGAAAAGAAACTACGAGGAAAGTATGTTGGCGATATCGAATTTAAACGAGATCAAAAATCTACTAAAATCGTTATTCACTCATCACGACCTGGATTTATTATTGGTAAATCAGGAGAAGGGATTGCTGACCTAACCAAGGCAGTTATTAAGGAAATGAAGCGAAAGAAAATCGCGGTTGCTCCTGATTTCTCAATCGATGTAGTTGAAATTAAAAATCCTGATGCACACGCAATGATTGTTGCGCAACAAGTTGCAGAAGGTCTAGAACGACGTCTTCCATTCCGACGTGTGATGAAGCAAATGCTTGATAAGGTAATGCAATCACGTGACGTAAAAGGAGCGAAGATTGTTCTTGGAGGACGACTTGGAGGAAACGAAATGGCTCGTCGAGAAGAAGTGAAGCGTGGAGGAATTCCTCTTCAATTCATTCGAGGTGATGTTGATTACGCTTCATACCGAGCAAATCTTCCATACGGAGTTATTGGAATTAAAGTTTGGATTTACAAAGGAGACTCTTTGGAAAACAAACAAAATAAATCTTAAGGCTTATGTTATTTCCAAAAAAAGTAAAACACCGAAAATGGCAAACAGGACGTAAAAATCCAAACAAGGTAATTCTTGCAACGCGAGGAACACGCCTGAATTCTGGATCATACGGACTCAAAGCTACATCAGGAGCGCGAATTACTTCAAATCAAATTGAAGCTGCGCGTAAAGTTCTTACCCGTGAGGTAGGAAAAATGGGAAAATACTATATTCGAATTTTCCCAGACCGACCAATTACCCGAAAAGCTGCTGAAGTAGGTATGGGGAAAGGTAAGGGGGATCCACAAGGATTCTGTGTCGAAGTCTTCCCAGGACGCATTATGTTCGAAGTAGGAAATGTTACTGAAGAACGAGCACGAGAAGCACTGCGAAAAGCAGGAACAAAATTACCCGTAACGGTTAAGATCGTTTCAGAAAACGAAATTTATTAATCATTTTAGCTATACATATGAGCACGAAAACAAATACAAAAACACTACGTGGTACTGTTGTATCAGATAAAATGGATAAAACAGTTGTGGTAGAAGTGGGACGATTCGTAAAACACCCAAAATATAAAAAGTTTTACACTATCTCTAAAAAATATCATGCGCATGATGAAAACAACCAATACAAAATTGGTGATGAGGTAGAAATTGTTGAGACTAATCCAATTTCAAAAAAGAAAACCTTTATTGTTGTTGAAAAATAATATCTCAATTCATTATTTAATTATGTAAACGAGCTCTTACGAGAGACCGTGATATATTCGCGGTAGTCCGTAATCTCGGTAACGATACATTCCATGATTCAAGTAGGAACAAATGTAAAAATTACTGATAACACTGGAGGAAAAACTGGACGTGTGTTCAAAATCCTTGGAGGTTCTAAACGACGATACGCTCGTTTGGGAGACCTCGTTGTTCTATCAGTAAAAACTGCTGAGCCACGAAAACAAATCAAGAAAAAAGATGTTGTTCGTGGAGTCGTAGTACGTCAAACAAAAGAATTTCGTCGAAAAGATGGATCATATATCCGATTCGATGATAACGCTGTGGTAATCGTAGATGCAAAGAAAGAGCCTCGAGGAGCTCGTATCTTTGGACCGATTCCACGTGAATTAGCCGAACGAGGTTATCAAAAGATTATCTCATTAGCACCAGAAGTAATTTAGGCTTATGAAGATTAAAACAGGAGACACAGTCATCGTTATCTCAGGATCACGAAAAGACAAAGGAAAACAAGGTAAAGTCCTCAAAACACTTGTAGAAGAAAACAAAGTTGTTGTTGAAGGAGTTAATCTTAAGAAAAAGGTCACTCGAAATGCACAAGGTGGAAAAACTATGGTAGACGTAGAATTCCCAGTACATGTATCTAATGTTGCTTTCTATGATGAAAAAGCAAAAAAAGCTACAAAACTAGGTGCATCAGTAAAAGATGGTAAAAAAGTTCGTGTTGCAAAAGCATCAGGAACTGAAATCAAATAGTTATGAAATCATACGCAGAAAAACAAGCAAAGGTTTTTGAAACTTTAGGAGCAGAACTTGGGTTAACCAACGTTATGCAAACTCCAAAGATTGAAAAAATCGTCGTTAATGTTGGTTCAGGTTCACGTCAAAAACGTGACCGAATGGCAAATGATTTTATTGCTGAACAATTGACTAAAATTACTGGTCAAAAACCATCTGGACGACAGGCTAAAATGTCGATTGCTGGATTTAAAATTCGGCAAGGAGATGTTGTTGGTCAATCAGTAACTTTGCGAGGAGAGAGAATGCAATCATTCTTTGATAAGCTCGTAAACGTTGCTCTTCCTCGAACAAAAGACTTCCGAGGTCTTGAAACAAAAACTATTGATTCAATGGGTAACATGACCCTTGGAATCAAAGAACATACTATTTTCCCTGAAACAGGAGACGAAGAACTTCATAATATTTTCGGACTTTCTATCACTGTTGTAACAACAGCAAAAGATAAAGCGTCTGCAGAAAAATACTTGCGGTTCCTAGGGGTTCCTTTCAAGAAAGTAAAAGAAGAAACTAAAGCCTAAGCTTTGGTTTTTCTTTTTGGTGGTATACTTTTTGGTATGAAAGAGATTAAGTATCAAGGTAATTATTTAACCTTGAGTGAAGAAGTTATAAATAATCACGTATATGAACGCGTGTCACTTCGGCCGGGTGTCCACGTTATGCCAGTTAAGAATGAAAAGATTCTCTTAATGCATGAATACCGTCCTCACGAAAAAAAATCGAGATGGAAATTAGTATCAGGTTGGGTAGATAAGGAACATATGTCACCACTTGATCATGCAAAAGAAGAATTAGCTGAAGAGGTTGGCATGCAGGCGAAAAATTGGTCAGAACTTTATAATACTCATTTTCCAAATGCAACGATAAATGGAAATACCTACTATTTTTTATGTAGTGAAGTTTCTGAGCTTGAAATAAAAATTGAAAACCCAGATATAGGGGCAGAAGTTCATGGTTATGATTGGTTTGATTTAGATACGATTTTTCATTATTTAAATGAAGGAAAAATATGGCCAGACGATTCAACCTTGGCTATGATTTGGTATCTCACTAATCAAAAAAATAAAAAACAGAAATAATCTGTTTTTTATTTTTTCCGCTGATACAAGAATAAGATAATCAAACATACAAAGAGTGTAAGAGACATCACAGGAATACTAATATATCCATACGCTTGAATAAGGATATCACTACAGCTCTCTGCTGCTGGAACAATATTACAAAATGATGATTCAGCGAGACTTGGACTAAATTGAATCAAAACCTGATATCCTGCGAACAGGGCACCAACAATAGATAACCAAATAGAGTATGTCCACGCTCGGGTATCTTTATAATATAAAGCGATGGCAAAAATAAAGGCTTGTGGGTAGTGGAAAATTCTCTGAATCCAGCAAAGTTTACACGGCGCAAAGGCATATCCCTCTGAAAAACCAAGACTTCCAACAATCGACGCAATAGCCACA
Source organism: Minisyncoccota bacterium (assembly GCA_022763365.1). Lineage (GTDB taxonomy): Bacteria > Patescibacteriota > Minisyncoccia > Phycocordibacterales > UBA1006 > UBA1006. The sequence goes on from JALEGN010000001.1 coordinate 5,393, forward strand.
ACTAACGCATAGACCATGCCATATTTTTGAAAATGAGTTTTTAAAAAAGTGTCTTTTTTAAAAAGAGCTAAAAGAATAATAATTCCAATAATAATATGTAGGGTTAATATTGGTGTTGCAATAATCGTTTGATAGAGATATGGATGCATGTATGTAGTATATACCTTTTATTTATACTGAAAATACCTTGATTAAATATCTATTATCAGTAGTATGATACATAACTACGGATGATCCGTGCCTCTCCTTAAGGTTCTTTATGTTAAAGATTCTTGAGAATGTGCGTGCGATATCGCTGTAGTGGGTGAGGTAACTTACTCAAAACATTATACGAACAAGAAAGTAAGATGGCTTTAGTCAGCTTGCTTCTTAATGCATTTAATTATTTTATATGGCACGACAATCAGTTATTGCACGAGCTCAAAAAAAAGCCAAGTTTTCAACACGTGAAAAAAACCGATGTTTCAAATGTGGTCGTGGTAAGGCATATATGCGAGACTTTGGTCTTTGTAGAATCTGCTTCCGCGAACTAGCAAACGAAGGAAAAATTCCAGGTGTACGAAAATCATCTTGGTAATAAAAGAGTATTAGTAGCAATATAAATTTTAACTATTATGGATAAAATCGGAGATATGCTCGTTATGATCAAGAATGGTGGAGCTGCTGGAAAAAAATCAGTACACATTCCATATTCTGGATACAAAATGAACATTGCACGAGCGCTGTTTCAAGAAGGGTACATTAAATCGTACGTTCAAAAGAACACGAAAAAAGGTGATGTCCTAGAAATCGATTTACTTGAAAAAGATGGGAAACCAAAAATCAATCAAGTACAACGTGTTTCAAAACCATCACGACGTTTATACACAAACGCAAAACACATTACGTCAGTTAAACAAGGTCACGGATCAGTATTCCTCTCAACACCGAAAGGAATCCTTACTGGAAAAGCGGCTAAGAAAGAACACGTAGGTGGAGAAATCTTATTCGAAATTTGGTAAGCATGAAGCTATCCAATTAATTATAGAAATATGTCACGACTTTCTAAACAACCAATCGCTATTCCAAATGGAGTAGAAATTACTATTAACGGTAACGATGTTGCTGTTAAGGGTCCAAAAGGAGAATTGTCACGAAGTTTCAAAACAGATGTTATTAGTCTTGAAAATAAAGATGGAAGCATTGTTTTGGATAAAGTAACTGACACGGTATTTGCACGGGCACTTATTGGTACCTATGCATCACACCTTATGAATATGATTCATGGGGTAACTGAAGGATTTGAGAAAAAATTAATCGTTGAAGGGGTTGGATTCCGATCAGAAGTGAAAGGAAAAAATCTTGAAATGGCACTAGGATTTTCTCATCCTGTTATTATGGAAATTCCAGAAGGGATTTCAGTAACTGCTGAAAAAAATGTTATCACCGTAACAGGAACTGATAAAGAACGAACTATGCAGTTTGCAGCACAAATCAGAGCGAAGAAAAAACCTGAACCATACAAAGGGAAGGGAATTCGTTATGAAGGTGAAATTATTCGTCGTAAACAAGGTAAGAAATCTGCGTAATCGCGCGATTCATTAAAACACTATGAATAAATCAGAGTACACAACAATGAAACGAAAACGGCGACATGCAAAGGTGCGCGCAAAAGTACAAGGTACGAGCGAGCGACCACGACTTACCGTTTTTCGATCAAACAAAAATATCTATGCTCAAGTTATTGATGATTCACAATCAGTAACACTAGCGCAAGCTAATGATCTTAAGGAAACAAAAGGTACGAAACAAGAAAAAGCTACTGCTGTAGGTAAAGCTATTGCAGAGGCTGCAAAAGCAAAAGGTGTTGAATCAGTGGTATTTGACCGAGCAGGATATTTATTTGCTGGACGTGTAAAAGCATTAGCTGAAGGAGCACGTGAAGCAGGACTTAAATTCTAAATTATTAATTAATCTACATATTTAAATGTCAGAAGAAGTAACAAAAGAACAAGCGGCTGGAAACGATACTTCGATTAAAAATGCAGACACATCTGCAGCTAATCAAGAATCGAAAAAAGCGCCGGCAGGAGCAGATACCGTTTCAGGGGCACGATCAGGACGATCGCCTCGAGGAGGAGCTCGCCGAAATTTTGGTGGTAAAAAACCATTTCGGAAAGGTTCACGATTCCGATCTGAACGACCAAAACCAGAATTTGAACAAAAAATTATCAACATTTCACGAGTAACTCGTGTGGTAAAAGGAGGGCGACGATTGTCATTCCGTGTTGATATGGCTATTGGTGATAAAAAAGGACGAGTAGGTCTTGGATCAGGAAAAGCAACTGATACATCACTTGCTATTCAAAAAGCCTTTGCGCAAGCACGTAAAAACCTTATTAAGGTTCGAACGACAAAAACACACTCACTTGAACATGCTGTTGAAGCAAAAGTAACAGCAGCACGTGTAGAGTTAATGCCAAACAAAGGACGTGGGCTTGTTGCAGGGTCAACAATGCGAACCATGCTACAGTTGGCTGGTATTACAGATGTAACAGGACGAATTCATTCTCGTTCAAAAAATAAACTCAATAACGCTAAAGCAACTATTGAGGCATTACGAACATTCTCTATGCCATTACCAAAAGTAACTGAAGCTCCAAAACGAAATGATCGTCGAGGAGGTCGAGGAGGTCGATTTAATAAAGATCGTGGAGGACGACGTGCTCCATCTAATCGATAAGGTATTATGCAAATGAACGAACTAAAACGATCAACACCAAACAAAAAAGCAAAACGCGTTGGTCGAGGTGGCCTTCGAGGGAAAACTTCTGGACGAGGTCACAAAGGACAAAAACAACACGGTGGACATGGTATCCGTGCTGAAATTCGAGATCAAATTAAGAAACTTCCCAAACTACGAGGACGTGGTAAAAACTCGAATAAATCAATTCAAACTGACAATATTGCTATCAACCTTGCAACAATTGAAGCAAACTTTAAAGCAGGAGAAACTGTTTCTCCAATTACTCTAAAAGAAAAAGGTCTTATTTCAGGAAAAGCTGTGCGAAATGCATCAGTTAAAATTCTTGGAAACGGTGACCTCTCTATAAAGGTAACGGTTGAAGGATGTCTTGTTTCAAAGTCAGCCGAAGAGAAAATTAGTAAGGCCGGAGGTAAACTGGCATAATAGTACTATGAGTACGATTACACGAAAATTTAATATTCTTTTCGGAGATCGCTATTTGCGAAATTCAATCCTCTTTACCTTGGTAATGTTGATTGCCTTTCGTTTCTTAGCATCAATTCCCGTACCAGGAGTAAATCCTGCGGTGCTGCAGCAATTTTTACAAAACAACGAATTCTTTAGTTTCCTTAATCTCTTTTCAGGAGGAGGACTATCGCAATTATCTATTGTAGTGCTTGGAGTAGGTCCGTACATTACCGCATCAATTATTATGCAGTTGATGACGACTGTTTCTCCAAAACTCAAAGCTATGTTCCATGAAGATGGTTCAGCTGGACGTAAAAAGTTTAATAATCTTTCAAGACTATTAACCGTTCCAATCGCTTTGGTACAAGGTATTGGGATTTTGACCCTTCTTGCTCGGCAAGGAGCTCTTCCAGAGCTTGGGCTAGGTGGAATGGTAATTAATGTTTTGGTGGTAACCGCCGGAGCTATGTTAATTACTTGGATTGGAGAACTTATTACTGAATTTGGAGTAGGAAATGGAGTTTCATTACTAATTTTTGCAGGTATTGTGGCTTCAGTTCCATCAGTCTTGGGACAACTTGTCCAAGCCTATATTCCATCTGAACTCTTTAACTATGTTCTTTATGGATTGGTAGTATTGGTAGTTATTGTCGCCGTGGTTTTGGTAAATGAGGCAGAACGCCGCGTTGGAATTACCTATGCTAAACAAGTGCGAGGTATGTCGACTTACGGTGGTGCCGATACCTATGTACCAATGAAGGTGAACCAAGCAGGAGTGATGCCAATCATTTTTGCTCTATCAATTTTACTCTTCCCTCAAATGCTTGCAGGATGGTTAATTGAGTCTGATATCTCGTGGCTTGCAGAGGCTGCACGAGCAGTGAATTTTGTACTGCAGCACAATATTTGGTATCCAGTAATTTACTTTGTATTAGTATTTGGGTTTACCTATTTCTACACAGCGATTACTTTCGATCCAGAAGCTATGTCAGAGAATCTTCACAAATCTGGAGCTTTTGTTCCGGGAATCAGACCAGGAGCTTCAACTGAAGAGTATTTTGCAAAAGTTGCATCACGCCTAACTTTTGTAGGAGCACTCTTCTTAGGGCTTATTGCAGTCCTTCCTATTATTCTTCTTTCAACAACAGGAAACACTGCTGTTGCAGTAGGAGGAACAGGAATGTTGATTGTAGTATCGGTAGTTCTTGATCTTATCAAGAAACTTGATGCACAAATCGCTATGCGAGAATACTAAGGTTGAATTTAGTATATAAAAACACTTTTGTTTGAAAGTGTTTTTATTTTATCCCTCGAGAAATAATGTATAATTGAACCATGAAGAAAAATCCAAATACAGTTGTAATTTCATCATATAAAGGTTTTACGCTTATTGAACTACTTGTTGTTATTGCAATCATAGGAATACTCTCGACTATTATTTTTGCAACATTGAATGGAGCTCGAGAAAAGGCACAGACGGCGCGTGCTCAATCTGATATGAATCAAATGATGACGATTATGGGAGGAGCTCAAATCAATACGAATACTCGTTTAGGTGAAATGTCCGGGGTTGGCTATAATTCTGGTAATGGGTGTACAGGAGATTTAACACAACTTGGAACAGGTGCTTGTGAAACTCCATGGCGAAATGCTATTGATGCTATTATGACAAATTATGATCCTACTAAAGATGGTGAACCTTTTTATGAAGATCCTTGGGGAAATCCCTATGTCCTTGATATTAATGAAGGGCAATCAACATCACCTTTCTGTGTTGTAAATACACTACTCTCAGCTGGTCCAAACTTGACGGTTGATGGTGGAACAGGAGATGATATTGTATTTTTCCCACCCTATGAACGTTGTTCTAATTAATAATTACTATGGCAAAAAAGAAACTTAAAAAAAGTGAAAAAAGACTCCTAATTGCTCTTGGAGTTGTTGCGGTTATCGGAGGAGGTGTACTTTACAGTATTTATGGAGTCACACCAGAGCCAGAAATCATTTCTCAATCAGATCCTACTGCTGAAATACAAGAAGCCGCAAGTTCATCCAGCGGTTCTCGTAGTGGCTCAAGAGGTGGCGGCTCCCGTGGAGGTTCGCGCGGAGGAGGAGGTGGTGTTAATTCACCCCAAGCTGATATTGATAATCTTCAAAATCATAACCAACCAAATGATTGTTGGGTGACTATTGACGGTCAAATTTATGATATTACTGGCTTTATTCAAGAGTATCAAAGTATTGATAACACTGTTGAGGGATATTGTGGTACTTATGGATTTGAAGCTGGATTTTTAGCTGAACATCCAGAATTACGAGATTTTGTTTTAAGAAATTCTGTCCAAAAATAAGAAAGAATCATTGCAAAAACTCATTTTTCTAGTACTATGAGAATCAATAAAAGACCCTTAGGTCTTTTTGTTTTGGTTCAGAATTGATGTATTTTCAAAGGATATAAACGACTTTGAAAATAGAAATACCTTTGGGGTATTCTGAAAAATTTATTATTTTTACTAATTATTTATATATACATGGAACGAGATTATCCTTTGGAAAAAACAAGAAACTTCGGTATCGTAGCACACGTTGATGCTGGTAAAACTACTACCACAGAACGTATTCTCTACTATACTGGACGATCACACAAAATTGGGGAAGTGCACGATGGTGCAGCAACCATGGACTGGATGGAACAAGAGCAAGAACGTGGAATTACTATTACCTCTGCGGCGACAACTTGTTTCTGGACACCTACCTATGAAGGGGTGAATAAAGAACGTGAACACCGGTTCAATATTATTGATACTCCAGGTCACGTAGACTTTACGGCTGAAGTAGAACGATCACTTAAGGTCCTTGATGGGGCAGTGGTGGTATTTGATGGTAATGCAGGTGTAGAACCTCAATCAGAAACGGTTTGGCGACAAGCTGACAAGTATGAAGTTCCACGAATGTGTTTCATTAACAAGCTTGATAAAATTGGAGCTGACTTTGATAAAGCCTTTGGTTCAATCACCGCTCGTTTAACGCAAAATGCGGTTATGGCTCAATTACCTATTGGAGTTGAATCAGAGCTTTCAGGAGTTGTAGATCTTCTTAAAATGAAAGCCTACAAATTCGAAGGAAATATGGGGAATGAAATCGTAGAATTTGAAATCCCAGAAGACCTCAAAGCTAAGGCTGAAGAAAAACGAGGAATCCTTGTTGAAAAAATCGTTGAAAACAACGAAGAAATGATGAATAAATATTTTGAAGGAGAAGAACTTTCTCTTGAAGAATTAAAATCAGAACTTCGAAAACAAGTAATTGCTAACAATATCGTTCCAGTGTTTGGAGGGTCTGCTTTCAAAAACATTGGGGTACAACTTGTTCTTGATGCAGTGGTTGATTTCATGCCAGCACCAGTTGATATTAAGCCAGTTCAAGGAACTGATCCTAAAACTGAAGAAGTTACCGAACGTAAAGCATCAGATGAAGAACCTTTTGCAGCTCTTGCCTTTAAATTGGCAGTTGATCCATTTGTAGGGCAAATTACCTTCTTCCGTGTGTACTCAGGTACGCTTGAAGCTGGTTCATATATTCTAAACACACGAACAGGAAACAAGGAACGTATTGGACGAATCCTTCGAATGCACTCAAACGAACGAGAAGAGGTAAAAAAAGTGTACGCTGGAGAAATCGCGGCAGCGGTAGGGTTAAAAGATGTGCGAACATCAGATACGCTATGTGATCTTGATGCACCAATTATTCTGGATGAAATTACTTTCCCAGAACCAGTGGTGTCACTAAAAATTGAACCAAAAACAAAAGGAGACCAAGAAAAAATGGGAATTGCTCTCTCACGTCTATCATCAGAGGATCCAACCTTCAAAGTTTCAACTGACCCTGAAACACTTGATACTGTGATTGCAGGTATGGGTGAACTTCACCTTGATATTCTTGTTGATCGAATGAAACGAGAATTTAACGTTGAGGCTAACGTTGGAGCACCGCAGGTAGCCTACCGAGAAACGATTCAGGGAGCAGCTTCTGCTGAAGAAAAATACATCAAACAATCAGGAGGACGTGGTCAATATGGACACGTTAAAATTAACATTAAGCCACTTGAAGAATTGGCTGAAGGAGAAGAGCTTCCAAAAAATGTTAAACGTGATGAAGATGGATTTGAATTCATTAATAGTATTAAAGGAGGAGTTATTCCACAAGAATACATTCCTGCCTGTGAAAAAGGATTCAAAGAAGCTATGCAGCGAGGAACAGTTGCTGGATTCCAAATGAACAATGTTTCAGTTGAATTGTATGATGGTACCTACCATGATGTCGATTCATCAGAAATTGCCTTCAAAATCGCAGCTTCAAAAGCATTCCAAGATGCGGCTAAAATGGCACAACCAGTCTTGCTTGAACCTATGATGAAGGTTGAAGTAGTAGTCCCAGAAGAGTATATCGGAGATGTAACAGGGGACCTTTCATCGAAACGAGGTTTGGTTGAAGGTGTTGAAGACCGAGGATTTGTACAAGCTATTACTGCTATGGTACCGCTTGCTGAAATGTTTGGATATATTAACAATCTTCGATCAATGACATCAGGGCGAGGAAACTTCACGATGGAATTTGCGCGATATGATGTTGTTCCACGAAATGTGGCTGACGAAATTGTAAAAGCACGAACCTAATAAAAAAGAACCTTAAGGTTCTTTTTTATTTATATATAATATTTGTTATAATCGTGACTATGAAAAAAATCTTTTTAGCAATTAAAGACAAACGTGATCAAAACAGTAATGGTATTCCTGATAGCTGGGAACGTTTTGATGAAACGCTTATTGATTTCTTTTGGAAACATAGCAACGTTACTGCTCGTTGGGCTTTATTTATTATTTTCTTTTGGTTTGGATTTTTAAAAGTTATTGGATTATCACCGGCTGGACCATTGGTGGTTGCGCTCACTGAAGTTATCTTTGGTAACGCTGTATCGCCAGATCAATTCCTTATTTGGTTTGGAGGACTTGAATCAGTGACGGCCTTTTTGATTCTTCTTCCGCGTTTTGAGCGTATTACTTTTGGACTCCTCTTTTTCCATTTTATTGCTACGGCATTTCCAATGTTTGTATTACCAGAAATTACTTGGTACACACCAGGCTTGGTGCCAACATTGACAGGGCAATATATTATTAAAAATCTTGCACTTCTTTCAATTGGACTTTTTCTCTATGGAAGACTGCGTCCAATGTCAAAAACTCATTCATTTTGGGGTGAAGATAAGGTTATCAACTAGGAATAGTTGTTTTTTTTATGTAAAATTAGATGTATATATGATTAAAAATTTCAAAAAAATAATTGTAATTCTAGCTTGTTTTGTTGCTGTTTCAGTAAATGCTGCGCCTGCAGATACCATAATTATTACTGAGGTTCAATATAATCCTGCTGGCTCAGAGGCAGAGGCAGAGTGGTTTGAATTGTTTAATCCAACAGACTCAGAAGTTAGTCTTGATGGATGGACAATAGAAGAAGACGCTGGTCCTTTTTATACTTTTCAATCAATAAGCATAGAAAGTGGAGAGTATCTTCTTATTGTGAATGATACTGCAAGTTTTAATGGAGATTTCCCAACAATAACACCTGATGTAGACATGGCTGGTATGGGATGTTTTAATGACACTGAATGTTTAAGATTGAATAATACTGGAACTGACAACCTTACACTTCGTGATGGAGATGTAGCTTCTGGAAGTATTATAGATTTTGTTTCGTGGGGTGATGCAGGTTTTGCTAGTTCAGGTAATGGAGAATCCATATGTCGCGATAGTAGTGAAGATACTGATACCGCCGCCGATTGGGTAGATGACTGTATTCCAAGTCCTAAATCTGGAGATTATGAATTTAATGAACCTGTATCTGGTAATAATTCCTCTAGAAAAAGAGGAGGTTCTATAAGATTTATTTGTGGAGACCCTTCGGCTGATAATTATAATAATACTCGTTTTGGTAGACATAGATCTTCTCGTTGTAAATACTCTGAAAAAGAAAATTCGGTATCTGATGTAGTTAAACCAAAATGTAATTTGTCATATACCACTCAGTTAGGCTATGGTTCTTCAGGAGTCTCAGTAAAATTATTACAATCCTGTTTGAACCAAAGAGGTTTTAATGCAGGTATTGAAGATGGTATTTTTGGAAGTCAAACTGAAGCATCTGTATTCCGTTTTCAATCATCTTATGATTTATTGCCAAATTCTGGTATTGCTGACATTATTACCCTTGTTTTTTTAGGATTTAAATAGGTTTTCTTTAAGTGTGTTATAGTTAAATTATGAATGAAATTTTAATGACAAATATATTTTTCCTTATTACAGCAGTTTCTTCTGTTGTTATTACAATAGTACTGATTATATTATTGGTTTATTTAATTAAAGTTATTAAAAAGGTAAACCGTATTACGGATGCTGTTGAAACTGAAACAGTAAAAATTATGAACGATGTAGAGGAGGCACGTGTAGCAGTAAAGCAGCATATTGGTGTTGTTCGCGGGGTAGCCAGTGCAGCTGTGATGAAAAAAATTGTTGAAAAAATTTTTAGTAAAAAATAATTAAGGTATAATAACAGTGATATGAAAAAAGAAACAGAAAAAAAATCACAAAAAGGAGGGTTTGCCCTTGGCATTGCAACAGCTGCTGCAGCATTTGCAGGATATTACCTTTTTGGTCCAAAAGGTAAAGAGCATCGAGCAAAGGTTCGTGGTTGGACATTAAAAGCAAAAGGAGAAGTTCTTGAAAAGTTAGAAAAACTTGAAGAGGTTTCAGAAGAAAAATATGAAGAAATTGTTGACGCAGTAATGGCAAAATATGAAAAGCTTAAATCAACAACCGAAGAAGAAACTGAAAAATTAAAAAAAGAACTTAAATCTCGTTTTAAACATGTAAAGCGTGATGTTAAAAAAGCTGAAAAGGAAGTTAAGAAAAAAGTTACTAAAACCCGAGCAAAGGTTGCTAAAAAAATTGCTCCAAAGAAAAAATAAAACACCATAATGGTGTTTTATTTTTTCGTGAGGATATAGACTGAATGAATAAGTCCAGGAATATAAAATAAAAGGGTAAGAATAAGATTGATCCAAAACCGCTTACTCACACCTTCTCGCAATGCTATTGGAAGTGGTGGAAAAATAATAACTAAAATAATTTCAAGTAATGTCATATAGTAATATCTTAACATATCAGAATTTATACTGAATATAGTATACTTATGATATGAAAGAAGCCTTTTACGAAAAACTCCAAAAAGTACCTCATTTTGAAACTCCTCAAGAAGAAATTCAATTCCTGCGAAATGAACTTGAGCGCCATACTGATAATCATCAAGAAGCAATCCCAGCCGAGAAAAAACGTGAGCAAATTGCTGAATCAATTATCGAAACGTATAAAGAGGTTCCAGTGAGAGAAGTCGTCCATGAGTCTCGTCATATTTCTGAAGATGAAGTAGAGGGTATTACTCTGAATCTATCACCAGATGAACATGATCATATTATAGAAGATCTCTATGCCATGATGATGGATAAGGGTATTAAAAATACCCTTGATATTGTTATGCGCATGAATAATGCTCATATTGAAGATGATTTCCATCGCTTTTTGGTACAGTATCTCGCCTCACACTATGAAGTTCCGGGACTCAAACCAAAAACTGATTTAGCGAAATCTCTTGGTCTACGTATTTATGAAATTCTTCTTCCTAATAAAAAAACTGGGGAAGAACGTGACTATAAACAGACAGTTACTCTGATGCAGCAATTCATGGCAGGTATGCAGTCAATTGCTAGTGATGCTAAAAATAAAGAAAAGAATTTTTATACTTTGGAATTAGCTCTCGCCGAAGGAACAGACGACATGGCCATGTATGTTACAGTTCCTAAAAATCGCGGTGACCTTTTTGAAAAACAACTCTTAGGTTTATTTGAAGAGGTGAAAATTACCGAAGTCTATGACGACTATAATATCTTTTCGTATTCAGGTGTTGTATCGGCATCATACGGAGTTGCCAGCACGCATGAGGTATTACAAACCAAGGTCTATGATGATTTTGATCATGATCCAATGAATGTGATCGTGAATGCTTTTTCAAAACTTGAATCAGCAGGTGAAGGAGCAGCAATTCAATTCCTTATTATGCCAGCAGGGGATGATCATATTAAAAAATATGGTGATGTTCTCGATAATCTGAAAAAAGGAAAGACGATTAAGGAGGCAACAGGATCTTCATCAATTGGTGAAGAATTAGGAAAAGGTTTTGGTGAATTTTTTAATCCAAAATCGAAGGAGAAAGAAGAGTCTGATAAAAAGCTCGACGAAGATGCTATTGCGTCAGTAACCGAAAAATTAAATAGTACCATCGTCCGAACCAACATCAGGCTCATGGCATCAGCTGCTACGAAACAACGTTCTGATGATATTTTACATAATCTCGAATCAGCTTTCCAACAATTTAATAACACCAAAGGAAACGGAATTACTTTTAAAAGGCCTGAACGATCACGACTTGAAGATACGGTTCACGAGTATATTTTCCGCATGTTTAACAAACCACATACCTTTAAACTAAACCTGAAAGAGCTTGCGACGATGTACCATTTCCCATTGGAAATCTCAGAACTTTCTCAACTTAAACAAGAAAGCAGCAAAATTGCACCAGCCCCTTCAAATACACCAAAAGAAGGTATTATTCTTGGAAAAAATGTTTTCCGCCATCGCGAAACGATGGTACATATGACACCAAAAGACCGCGTGAGACACTTTTATGCAATTGGACAAACAGGAACTGGTAAATCACATATCTTTACTCAGATGATTGTCCAAGATATCAAAAATGGTGACGGAGTTTGTTTTATCGATCCGCATGGGACTGATATTGAAGAGGTCTTAAAATATATTCCCCCTGAACGTATTGATGATGTGGTTTATTTTGACCCAGCCTATACAGAGCGGCCTATGGGATTAAATATGCTCGAATATGATCCTCGTTATCCCGAGCAAAAATCATTTGTGATTAACGAAATGATGAGTATCTTTAATAAACTGTTTGATATGAAAGCCGGTGGAGGAGCGATGTTTGAACAATACTTCAGAAACTCGGCGGGGCTCGTGATGGAGCATCCCGAATCAGGAAACACCCTGCTTGAGATTGGGCGTGTACTTGCTGATAAAAGTTTTCGTGATATGAAATTACGTTATTGTACTAATCCAATCATTAAACAGTTCTGGGCGAATGCTGAACAAACAACAGGGGAACAAGGACTTGAAAACTTTGTACCTTACATTACTTCAAAATTTGATAGTTTTATTTCAAACGAAATTATGAGGCCAGTTGTTGCTCAACAAAAATCATCGTTTAATTTTAGAAAAATTATGGATGAGAAAAAGATTCTCCTTGTGAATCTTTCAAAAGGTCGTCTTGGTGAAATTAACGCGAATCTTATCGGTCTGGTACTCGTTGGTAAAATTTTAATGGCAGCACTCTCGCGTGTTGATTCATTAGATCAAAACTTGCCGCCATTTTATCTGTATATTGATGAGTTCCAAAATGTTTCCACTGATGCTATCTCTCAAATTCTGTCAGAGGCTCGTAAATATGGACTTGGGCTTCATATGGCACATCAATTCATTGCTCAATTAGATGAGGGAATTAAAAATGCTGTATTCGGTAACGTCGGTTCAATGGCTGTATTCCGCGTATCATCTGAAGACGCAGCCTTTTTAGAAAAACGATTCTTACCACAATTCAGTGCTGATGATATTATGAAAATTCCAAATAGAAATGCCTATTTGCAAATGTTAGGGAACGGATCACCTTTGGCGCCATTTAACATTGCAACCTTAGCACTTGATCAAGTAGCGCGAAAAAACCCACCAGGAATTGCTGAAAAAATTAAGCAATTATCATATTTCAAATATGGTAAAGATAGGAAAGAGGTTGAAGCTGATATTATGCGCCGGTATGTTTAAAAACCTTTGATTAACAAAGGTTTTTTGTTATGATGACGGGGTATGAAAGAAGAAAAAATCTTAGTAATTGTAAAGCCTGATGCGATCGTACGAGGTCTTATCGGAGAAGTCTTTACACGTTTTGAACGAAAAGGATTCAAAATTATTGGAACAAAAATGATTGAATTAGGAGATATTCTCCTTGATGAACATTATTCACACCTGAAAGACAAACCATTTTTTGCAGGAATTAAAAAATTCATGACAGCATCACCAGTAATGCTTATCGCAGCTTCAGGTGCAAATGCATCATCAGCTGGACGATTGATTGCAGGTCAAACAGCCGGACACGAAGCTGACGCAGGAACAATCCGAGGAGACCTTTCAATGTCAATTCAATCAAATATTGTTCACGTTTCAGATACAACTGAAAATGGAGAACTTGAAGTAGCACGATTCTTTGATGAATCAGAACTTCATGATTATCGTCGAGCAGACGAAGTTATGATTTACTCAGACCTTCACGAAGATTTCTAGTTAAAAAACCTTTCTGATTGAAAGGTTTTTGTTATGATACAACTATGACATCACATGCATCACAAGATATTTCATTGGTTTTGATTAAACCAGATGGGGTCCAACGATCACTTGTTGGGAATATGATTAATCGTTTTGAAGACAGAGGATTAAAAATAATTGGTCTGAAAATGCTGGTCCCGAGTGCTGGACAATGCGAGGAACACTATAATAAAAACGATGAATGGTTTCTAAAAAAAGGTCAAGAAATTGTAGATGAGATGAAAAAAGATAATCTTGTAATTGACCGAGAACCGATTGAATATGGTCGTGATATTATCCGAAATATTACTCAGTACATGACTGGTGGCCCTGTCGTAGCATTAGTGTTACAAGGTCATGCTGCACCAGAAGTGGTCAGTCAAATGGTTGGTAGTACTGAGCCGGTATCAGCTGATATTGGAACAATCCGAGGAGACTTTACTATTGATTCATATTACCTCTCTACTATTGATAAACGAGCTGTACGTAATTTAATTCATTGTTCAGAAAACAATGAAGAAGCCAAGAGGGAAGTAGCTATTTGGTTTAATAAAGACGAGCTTATGAACTATACGACAGCTCATGAAAGGATTCTTTACGACGTATCAGCAGATGGTCACTGGAATTCATAAAAACAAAGAATAATCTTTGTTTTTATTTTTAAATATTGTTCCTAGAAATCAATATTCACAAAAAATAAAAATTGGTATAATGATTGTGTAGTTCATTGTTCCAATAAGAACTTTGAAACGTTTTGAACATCGGGGCTCTTGATAGTCATAGACTTTGGTTTATGATTTCTGAACCCCACTTGGCATATTGTCAATTGTTCTTCATTTGCAATGACTACACTAAAACATACCTCTCTCTGAGGTATTTTTTAGTGGTATACTATGTTCATGAATACAGAGAAAAAACAAGTGAAAGTAACTTTTCACGGAGGAGTTGGCTGGGTAACAGGAGCTAACTTTCTCCTCGAAAATGTTGTTCCTGAAGGAGAGAAATCTACAAAAATTTTAATTGATTGTGGGATGTTTCAAGGAGGCGAAGATGCTGATGCATTAAACCGCGAACCCTTTCATTATGATCCTTCAGAAATTGACTACCTGATTATCACACACGCCCATGCAGATCATATTGGGCGAATTCCAAAACTCGTGAAAGATGGTTTCCGGGGTAAAATCTATTCATCTGAGGCAACGTACGATTTATCAGAGGTGATGTTGGCGGACAGTTTAAAAATTGTTGCCTATGAGGCAAAGAAAAAAGGTATTGATCCCTTGTATGAAGAAAAAGATGTACAACAAGCCTTCACCTTATGGCGGCATATTGAAATGCACTCACCGCTTGAATTACCTGGAGGATTCTCTGCAACCCTGCATGATGCCGGGCATATTTTAGGGTCATGTATCGTTAAGTTTAAGTATGGAAATAAAAATATTGTATTTACGGGTGATTTAGGAAATTCACCTGACCCACTTCTTCGTGATACCGAAGATATTACTGATGCAGATTATATGATTTGTGAATCAGTCTATGGAGATCGAAATCATGAAGAACGTGAAGAGCGAAATAGTAAATTCAAAGCGGCAATTTTAGAAACTATTGCACGAAAGGGAATTCTTATGATTCCATCATTTGCTCTTGAGCGTACTCAGAACCTACTCTATATCTTAAATGAATTAGTAGAAAGTGGTGAGGTTCCACAGATTCCAGTATTTGTGGATTCACCACTGGCAATCAATGTAACGAATGTATTTAGAAAACATACGCATCTCTTAAATCAAGGTGTCCAAGATGCATTACAAGGGGATACTGATGTCTTTGCTTTCCCAGGACTCAAAGAAACCTATTCTATTGAAGATTCTAAATCTATCATGCGGGTAGATAATCCTAAAATTATTATCTCCTCAGCGGGTATGTCACACGCCGGACGTATTATCCATCATGAAAAACAATATCTTGATGATCCAGAAAATATGCTCTTGTTCGTGGGATATCAGTCAGTTGGAACCTTAGGGCGCATTATTCAAGACGGCGCTAAGGAGGTAAATATCCTTGGCAAAGACGTTGAAATCAAAGCAACGATTCGCACGATTACAGGATACTCTGGGCACAAAGATTCAGATCATCTTGTTGATTTTGTTTCGAAGTCAGCTGATCGATTACAACACGTGTATGTATGTATGGGAGAAACAAAGTCTTCATTATTCTTAGTTCAACGTATTCGTGATTACTTGGGTGTTAAGGCAACAGCACCTGATGTTGATGAATCCGTTATTCTTGATATGAATTAAAACGAGTATTTACTCGTTTTTTCTATGCTATAATTTTGCTATGAATGACGCTCAAAAAATTGCTCTCTCGGTATACGGAGCTGCACATAGTAGTTATGATAAATCGCTTGATTCTCTTGAAAAGGCTGCTGAATTGGGAAAAATCATTGCAAAACATGATTGCACCCTGACAATTCCTGCAACAACAGGGTTTCCGTTTTGGGCAGCTAAGGGCGCCTATACTGCAGGTGGGCAAGTAGTTGGTTTCTCTCCAGCAGCTAATGAACGTGAGCATCACGAAGTCTACAATTTACCTCATAAATATATGAATATGATTATTTATTCAGGGTTTGGTAACGCTGGTTCTGACCTGTTATTATCTCGTTCATCTGACGCTATTATTTTTGGTTATGGCGGACTTGAAACAGCGCATGAATTTTGGGTAGCCTTTCAAGAAGATAAACCTATTGGAATTTTAAAAGGTGAGTGGTCAACTGATGAAATTCTCTTTGGGCTCTTGCGAGGTCATGAACATTCATTTGACCATAGTCGCATTATTTTTGATGATGATCCAAATAGACTGATTGAACAACTCATCAAAAAAGCAAAAGAAAATAAGGTAGAAGCTTTTCATCTTAAAAAATAAAAACACCAATTTGGTGTTTTTATTTTGCTGCATCAACAACACGTTTGAATGATTCAGGGTTGTTTTCTGCAAGATCTGCAAGCATTTTTCGGTTCAGTTTGATACCTTTTTTATTCAGCATATCCATAAATTTGCTGTACGAAAGGTCATGTTTTCGAACTTCTGCATTGATTTTAACATTCCATAATCGCCGGAAATTTGATTTCTTTTGTTTTCTGTGATTAAAGGCGTGTGCTCCTGCGTGAGCGATTGCCTCAGTTGCTTGTCGTTTTTTGGTACTTCGTCCAAATCGGTATCCTTTAACTTGTGCTAAAGTATTTTTTCGTGACTTGTTTTTAATCGTACCTCGTTTTACTCGTGCCATAGTGTTCTAGCTTTGATTATTTATGCGGTAGGAATCGTGAGATTCTTTTCGCGCTGATAATAAAGTTTTCTTTCGTTCCACGTTTTGCACGTGTTTCATTTCCGCTGGCTTTAGCGTTAAAGTGATTTTGCCCTTTTTTACGAACTTTTACCTTACCGTTTTTGGTAACTTTCATTCGCTTGAGCCATGATTTGTTAGTTTTTGTACTCATGATAATTATTTTTTCTTAACCGGTTCAATGAGAATCGCGATTCCCTTTGGACTCTTTTTATAATCGTCAACCACTTTGTACTCTTCGGTAATTCGATCAAGTACATTTTTTAGTCGATCATTGAGAAAGTTTTTATCCATATATTTAGCCCGACCACGAAGGTACAGCTCCGCTTTAACGCGATGCCCTTCTTGGAGCCATTCAGTGGCTCGATCAGCTTTCATTTGGAGATCAGCTTCACCAGTCCCAACACGGATTTGAATATTTTTCACTTCTACCATGTGTTGCTTTGCTTTAATTTCCTTTTGTTTCTTTTTCTGATCATAGACGTATTTTCCATAATCAGTAATTTTCGCAACTGGAGGTTTAGCTTTTGCGGTGATTTCAATAAGGTCGAGTCCTTGGTCATATGCCATATTAAGGGCATCGTCACGTGACATAACTTCTGATTTTCCATCTTCTGTTAAAACACGTAATTCAGGAGCTCTAATCCCTTCATTGATTTTTAGCCTATCGTTTTGTTTGTTCTTACTACTCAAATGATTTTTTCTTAGTGTGATTAATGAATATATGCAGTTTTTTACTGAATTTAGTAAAAAAGGGTCATCAGTCGATGCCACTCATATATATAGAAAATACTAATAAAATAAGGCTATAAGTCAACCCATGAGTTCATTTTTCTTAGTAACTAGGGTATACTCTAACTATGAAACATAAACATCCAAAACGAAGAAAAATTTGTGATTCATGGTATCACCAGAGGTGGTTTAGAATTCTTCTAATAGTGGTAGCGGTAGATATGATTATGCTTGGTGGAGCCTTTGCCCTTGGTTTGGATGTCCTGAGTATGCTTGGTGAAATTCATATCATTCTCCGTGTTCTAGGTGGAGCAATGTATGTATTGGTTGCATTGTTTATCATTCATTACGCTATGTCATATCGTGAAATGAAAAAAGAAACCTACTTTGTGTGTCACCATTGCGCGCATGATTAAAGAGGCTTTTAGAAGCTTCTTTTTTCTTGCAGACACTGTCAAACCAACTTACAATTAAATTATGGCTATTATTCCTTTTTTTAAAAGATACGGAGAAACACTTGACCGTATGCTAAATCGATTCCGAAAAGAACAATCGTTTTATACTGAGAGCAAAATTACCTATGCTGGACGACTTGATCCCATGGCTGAAGGTACCATGCTTCTGCTAACGGATGAAGATGTACATGCTAAAGATGATTATCTTAAACTTGATAAGGTGTATCAGGTTGAGTTTATACTTGGTGCTATGACTGATTCTTATGATATTTTAGGTGAAATTACTTCATACGCCGATGCTTTTGATATACCTATTGCAAAAGTTGAGGAATCTATCGCTAATAGTGTCGGGCAGCATGAACAAAATTATCCACCTTTTTCTTCAAAAACCGTTTCAGGTAAACCTCTATGGCAATGGTCGCGTGAAGGCAGTATTGATGAGATAGTACTCCCAAGTCAGGAGATAGAAGTAAAAGAAGCGCAATATCTCGGATTTAATTCATATTCAGAAGATAATCTTTCAACTAGGATTCAAACTTCATTATCATTAGTTCATGGTGATTTTAGGCAAGAGGAAACAAGTATGGCTTGGCAACAATTTTTTAGAGAGCATTCTGGGCGTTATAGGGTATTTGAAGCCTCATTTCATGTTTCGTCAGGTACATACATACGGTCACTTATTCATGACATAGGGCAGCAGTTAGGAGTTGGGGCTGTATGTTTAAAAATAACCCGTAAACGAGTAGGGGAATACGAAGTCTAAGTATTGACAAATAATTATTTATATGATAATATATAAATATGTCAAACTTTATTAAATCGCTAGTATTAATAATTTTAGGAGCCACTATTTTTTATGGAAATAGTGTTTTTGCTGATACCAGACCAAGCTTTGAAACACTTGATCCAGAAATTTATGAAGACGGTATTGTTCGATTACGAGCCTCATTTGATGATCAAGGAATTGTATTTAACCAAAGTGATGCACCGCGTACGTGGTTTGAATTTGGTGATGATGCAAATAACCTTAATTCAGAATCAGAACGTAGGTCACGAGTACCTGGTAACTACGTAGTATCACAAGGAGCAACGAGTTTTAGAGAAAATACTACCTATTATGTACAAGCTATG
Organism: Minisyncoccota bacterium; assembly: GCA_022763365.1. Taxonomy (GTDB): domain Bacteria; phylum Patescibacteriota; class Minisyncoccia; order Phycocordibacterales; family UBA1006; genus UBA1006. The sequence goes on from JALEGN010000001.1 coordinate 24,779, forward strand.
ATGCGTTTTGATGGAGAAACCCATGAAGGGGATATTATTTCATTTGATCCATACCGAGCCGTGCCGATTTCTTTTGGGGGTGAAACAACACAAACAAATACAAGTGGAGAAAATTCAAATTCACAAAATCAGAATCAAGAGGGTCAAGGTGGAATTCCACTCCAACCACCATTAAATCATTCATTTAATTTCTTAGATTTTTCACAATTTAGATCTAATTCAAATACTACTAATCAAAATCAAGAAGAAAAAGATAATACAGAAGTTAAAGATAATTCATCAGAAAAAAAAGAAGTGGTAGAACCTTCAAATTTTGAAAATAGTGCTTCAAATACTGAAGGAGAGGGTGAGATGATTGTTGATGAACAGAAAGTAACAAAAGCAGCAGTTACAGCCTCAGCATTTGATAGTAATACCCGCATTGGTCCAGGGACATATCTTACGACCTTGGTACTTCTTCTGATGCTTATAGCTATTGCATTTCTATGGCGATTAACGAATAAGAAAAAACGCTCATTATATCAAACTCCAAATGTTCAAAGACAGACAAAAGAGCAATATCAATACCGATATAATGAACAACAATATCCATACGCACAAGCTTAACAACCATCATTTTTTGAGGGTTGTTTTGTTTTGCAATTTTCATGCCCTATGATATTATTCTTTGTGTATTCTCCGGTAGCTCAGTGGTAGAGCACTCGGCTGTTAACCGATTGGTCGTAGGTTCGAATCCTACCCGGAGAGCATAAAAAGAAAAAGCAGGCTTTTGCCTGCTTTTTCTAGATTTTACTAATTTGAGAGGAAGAGTGAAAAGCGGATTAGGAGGTTCTTTTTTGTTATACTTAATTTATGACTGAATTTCTTAAAGAAATATTTAAAGATAGGGTTACACATCCTTTTTATAAAACTTATGCTGTTACTTGGTTTGTCGTTAACTGGAAAATAGTTTATTCATTATTTTTTACGAGTGAAGAATATATTTATTTAAAATATAATGATTTGAGGCATGAATATTTCTTCAAAGAATTTTTTAATTTGAATATTTTTGAAAATTATTATTTTTGGGTTTTTGTTATCATTCTCCCTATTTTATTTACTTGGTTAATAATTTGGAAATTTCCTGATTGGATTTTTATTAAAGCAACAATAAAAAATGAAAAGTTTAGGGTAGATAAGAAGATAGCTAGAATAGAAGAAGAAAAAAGATTAGAGGAGGACAAGGAAGAATTAATTAAGGTTAAAAAAGAAAATATAAAGGAAGAAGTAAGGGTTGATAAGCTTGTTAGAGAAAATAAACCAGAAATTGAATGGGACAAAGAGTACGTTAAATTCACTAAAACTAAATGGTATAAAATTTTTAATCAAGTTATAGAATCAGCTTACTCTTATAATGGTAGGATTATTGAATATGGATGGAACCAAAGTGTAGAATTTGAGATGAATAGAAACCTTCTTGCTTACGTACACAGTAAGAATATAGTTACTATTGATCAGCATGCAGGTCAAGCAAATACTATTAACTTAACTGAAAAAGGTAAGTATTTCGTCTCAAGATATACTGAAGATTCAGGTGGAATGAGTTTTAATTCCTTACCAGTAAGTGCCTAATCCTTGAGTTGATAATAAGAGCTCAAGGAAAGCAGAAAAAATCTTTATATTACTACCAAAACCCGCCAAGAATTAAGAATATAAAAAGAAAAATTAGCTTCTGCTAGTTTTTTATTTTAACCATTTAATTTTAAGTCATAAGTGTTTTGACAAAGTTCATATTAAATTTAATATTAAATATGAACTAATACTTTAAATATATGAAAGAAAAAATTATAGGTAGCTTACAAGGTATTGCCATTGGAGATGCATTTGGTCTAGGACTTGAATTTAAATCACGTCATTGGATACAAAAAAATGTTCTTTTTGATACATTCCTTGATGCTCGAACAGCTGGTCCTGAAATAGAGCCAGGTACCTATTCTGACGATACCGAACATACTATTGGTGTTATAGAGGCACTTTTATCTAGTGAAGAATTTTCAAAAGATCTTTTACTTGAAAAGTTTAAAGATGAATATGAAAATGATTTACAGAAAAAAGGTTTCCCAAGAGCAGGTCATGGTTCAATAGAAAAATGGTATACAGGCAAAAAAACCATAGAGGAGGTACGTGCCATGCAAGCAGAAAGGGAAGACCCTGGAAATGCACCAGTTATGCGAGCCTTACCATTATGTTTTATTGATAAAGGGGATGTTTATCGTTACGCATGCATTAATGCAGATGCCACTCACCCTCATGAGTTGGGGAGACAAGCTTCGTTTTTAACGGTTTTAACAGCTTGGCATTTTTTAAGAGAAGATGGTGATAGGGATGACTTAATTGATTTTTTGCTAGGATTCGTTGGTAATACTCAGCAAAAAATAATCTTGCAAAAAATCGATAAACTACCAAAACCAAAGCTTCTTACTCAGGAAGATTATCGTGTTCTCCATGGCGTACAACCATTACCCTATATAAAATGGGACACGAATATTTACGGTATGCCATGTGCCGCTATGAAAACTGCATTGAATGTTGTCTATGTAATGAAGCATGCCGAGTCTGCTTTTGATGCATTAAAAATCAGTATTAATATGGGTGGAGATGTTGATTCACTTGCCGCGGTTTGTACAGGTATTGCTAGTGGTAAATACGGTAATGAATCTTTACCAGATTTTCTTTTTGCACAAACTGAAGGACTGGAAAGACTGGCTGATTTAGGCTCACAATTACATACAAAATATTTTGCATAATCTAAAGAGCGCACTATGTGCGCTTTATTTTTTTTGATTAATTTAAAATCTAATGTATTATAAATATGAATATAAATATAAAAAGATATACATGATTTTAGAACGCATAGACTTTTTAGAGAATATAAAAAGTCTTGAAAAAAAAGAGTATTGTCTTTCTGAAAAACTAGGTATTTATTTTCAGATTCAGAAAATTTTTTATGATGAAAATAAGTCCCATGCTTATTGCGAAATAAGTATTCTTAGTTCCGAATTAAAAAGAAATTCAACTACTGATAATTTCGAAAAAAGTATTAACGAAGTCATCATTAAAAAGTTTAAAAAATTGATCAATACATCCTTTGAGGAATACCTCAGAAATAAATTTGATGGTGCTATTAAGTTTACATCAACATTATGGCTTGAGGATGGTCAAAACTTTATCTTGTACAAAGAAATATCACATCTCCTTTAATTAAAAGGGGATTTTTCTTTTCTTTATTCATCTAGCCATATATTAATAAGGGACATATTGACTTTTATAAAAGACATTACTAAATAATGTCTTTTATAAAAAATAAATATTTTATATAGCAAATTTCGTATTTAAATTTAATTTAAGATTGGTTTTTGCTGGTAGAAAAATAAATTCATAAGAGGCAAAAAATTTTGACTCTCTGATATTAATATTTTTATATTTAAAGTATTGACATATTTTTCAAAAACAGTAATATTATTTTTGAAGTTTAACTCGTTCTTTGAAAACTACATAAAGAACACAAATACCAATTAATTATGGGAAAAGACCAGAATTTAGACCTAGATAAATTATTTGACGATCTTGGCGACAAGACTGCTCAAATGAACAGTGTCACTAGTACTCTGAAGAGTCAGGTAGATGATGCAACATTTGGTGTTGCAGACGTCCTGTCAGAAACAGGCAAGACACTTGAAGGTATGACCTCAAAAGTCGATACCAAAAAAATTGTTGATGCAACAAATGACAGTGCTTTATCAGACGCTAAGGCTTTTGGTAAAAACTTGGCAGGTGTTATGGTCGATCTTCAGAAAATTCTTGACACGATAGGTCATGGATTTGAAGGAGTTAAAGATCTTAATGCTGAAGAAAAAGGCTGGATTGAAGCTGCTGAACAAGCCCTTGAAAAGGCTGAACAGGCACTTCAAGATGCCAATGCAATTAGTAATAATTGGTGGCAACGACTATTAGGTCGTGAGAAAAAAATCACAGCCGCAAAACAAAAGGTTAAGGACTCACAACATCGAATTGTAACTGAAACTGCTCGTGCAAACGAACATCATTCAACTCGATTAGAAAATGAGCCACTTGAAGAGCAGTTGAAAAGGATGATTACTGTGGTTACCCTTATTACGAATCATGTAGAGAGTAAGATGGGTGACATTGATATTGAGCTTGGGAAAATTAAAGTTTCTCAAGAAGGAGCCTTTAAGATAAAGGAACAAGCATCAAACTATATGGAGCAGTATGAAACTCAGAAAAAAGAGCTTGAAGAGCGCTTGCAGGTAGAAAATAAATCTCTTAGTGAGCTTGATCCATCAAGTACTGAGTACACTACTCAACAGAAAATTGTAGAAGATTTAGCCCAAGAGGTTAATGAGATTGCTGGAAAATTTGAAGTGGCACGTTCAGTGTTTAACTCGAAGCAGCGATTTGTCGACCTTCATGGTATTGCAATCGAAGCATTGGAAACACAACGTAAGAATTTGAAAGCTGATTTGGCGGCACTGAAAAGTGACACCAAGGAGCGTGAAAATTTTTATGCCGGAACCATTCGTTCTTTGCAAGCTGCAGCAATGATCAAGGTGACTTCTGAGTTTGAAAAAGCTGGAGTAGTTACCGATCGGAAAAGTGCAGAAATGTTGGCTGCAGCTACTGTTGGTTCTCAACGTACTCGTCTAGAGCGTGTTGAAGGGCAAGAAGGAAGAATGCAGGATATTGATGAGGTAATCAAAGCTCTTATGGCTAAGCAGCGTGAATTCGCACTGCGAACCCAGAAAATGAATGAGCAGATGAGTGAAAATTACGGTATCGATCTGACGGGTAACCGTATAACAGATACTGTAGATAACTCATCTTCATCAGATGATATCTTAGACGACAATCCTAAAAAACAAGCATCGAAAGACGTTAACGATGAGTTAATGGATGCAATGGGATAGAACAAATGTATAATCATGACCCTCTCTCGTTTAGAGAGAGGGTTTCTTAAAATCTGAAAAGATATGGATTTAGAAGAAATGATGCAGGATTCAGGATTTGGTGAGCTCGATCGTTTTGTCTTTTCAGACAAAAGCGAGTACGCAAAGTATTTTGAATACCTGAGTATTAGTTTTCAAGCTCTCATTAGGGGTTTGGGTAAAATGTATTCTGAGTCAGAGATTGATCAACATGAACAACAATGGGTATTACATTCATTGATGTCATTATTTCAAACTTTTGAACTTATTGAGCTTAAGCATTTATATGATAAGGATCATGGTATTCGGGTTGATGTGACGGAATCATCATTTCTTCATCATGGCGAAATTCGCCAGATGGAGGTTGATTATGACTGCTTAGATCAACTGACCGAGCACCTTCCTTCATCGCAAGAGCTTAAAGAAAAGGTTCTTATTCAATTAAGGAAACTTAATAAAGAACCAATTGATTTGTTACAAAAATTGGCTAGGAGAGAATATTTTGATCGTCTTGATCCACATAACTTATTTTTCTTATTTAATAGAAGTAAGCTTCATTTTCTTTCTGCTGATGCAGAAAAAAAACGAGCGCAGTATATGTTATTTTGGTCAGTATATGATTCAGCAACGAATCGTCCAATATTATATTCAATGCATTTTGAGTATTCATATCGTGATGAATTGATGTTAGAACAATGCCTTGAGGAAAAAGAACAATTGCTTGAGCTCATAACCCAAGCAGGTAGAAAGATTAATCGATTGGGAGATTTTGGTGAAACATTAGATGTGGAATTAACACATATTCATCCAAAATTAATCAAGCGTATTGACCTTGGTCCTATTTTTGGACATTACTCAAAAGACGAGCATAGTATTTCGCAATTCTTTCATCGACATAATTTCAAACCAACTGATAGTATTATTTGGTTTGAAATACAGAAACTTGTTTCTGTTGGTGAAAAGAAAACGCGTAGCAAATTTTTCAATGCTAAAACAATTTTGCAAGAATTTGAATTCTCTCAGGATATTGAATCTATGCGAAATAAAGTTTCAGATATTGAATATCATCTTGTGGCACCGCATCATGTGATGCAGTATCTCTATGATGATGAAGAAGAAATGAAAACAATAATCAGAAAGGTAGGTGATAATATCACTACCTTTCATAAAAACGAACATGCATGACAACACAGTCATATATACCAATAACGAAAGGTGATTTGGAAAAAGGTGCTCAGGTTGTGACATCAGCTCTTGAAAAAGTTGGATGGAATGATTCTGATAGAACCACAAATCAACCAAAGAAAGAAAGTATTGAAGCTTATGCAGGAAACTTTGCACACCGACATGCAGGAGCATTAGGTAGAGGAGTTTCATCAAATGTTAATACACTTTCATTAACCGGTATTGCTCAGAAATTGAGTAAAAATACGAGCATTCTCAACGAGGATTGTTCGGTTGTACTAAATGCAATCTTAACGGGTATGTCTGTTGGTGTATATATTGCTGAGCAATACTATACTTCATCTGGACTTATTAAGTTACGAGTAACTAAGGATTCAAGTGAGAAAGATAAGGAAGAGTATGAAGAAAAACGAGCAGCTCAAGCACGCATATTTTTGCATGTGGCTGCTAACTTTATTACTTGGACTTTGGAACAGTACAAAAGCGACGAAGCTGGCGTACTAGCAATGACCTTGGATAAAAATCCAGAACTCAGCTTGAGTGGTTCAACAAATAGCATGAAATCATCTTTATATTTTTATGCCAAGTTTGTTGAGCAATCAGGTAAAGTAAATACATCGCTTGCTTTTGTAAAAGCAACCTTGGTGTATTTTGAACGAGTTTTAGATATTGTAGAAGCAGAAGTTAGTACGACTAATTATACTGATTTCTTTACCAGTAGACGATACAAATTATCTGATACTGATTTTGTTATCGAAGGATTTGAACGATCTTCAGTTGGTACTCACAGCAAAGTTGAAGTACGTGACATCACCATGGACGATATTATCGCTAATGGTGAATTCCGTAAAACAAATATGCGTCAAATTGAACGCATGTTGTGTTATGACCCAACCGAACAGAGAAATCCGTGGCAAGAGTTAGGTGGATTATCTACCTTTGCTATGAGCTATGGGCCTCCTGGAACAGGAAAATCGATGGGAATTGCTGCAACGTATAATTATGGATTTGATCTCGCTGAGAATATCGGCGTTCCATTCAAAATGTTACCTCTTCCAAAGACGTTAATTTCTGGCATTCAGGGAGAAACGGCTGGAAAAGTTCAGCAATACTTTAGATTGTTGCGTAATCCAAGTGTGATTACCTATGCTCCATGGGATGATATTGAAAATCTCTTGAAAGATCGCTCTCGTCAGGGAGCTTCAGAAGGAGAAGGTCATATTATCAGTGGTGTATTAACTGAAACTGAAGGGGCTACGGCTGTTAATCATGGAAACTATTTTATCCAGATTTTCAGTAATTACCCTGGAGGTATTGATGCGGCTATTTTATCACGAGTTCAAAGCCGAACGCTCTTAGGTGGTCCAACTACCTATGAAGATTTTATGGCTTTAGACTACCTGTGGTATAAGCTGCACGAAGAACAGATTAATGGACTTGTCGGTAGTAAAAAACCTCCTAAAACAGAATTTGAAAAATCAATGGAAATACCAGAATTTCTGGCTAACATTGAATTTGATGAATCTGTTCTTAGGCCAGAGGTTCTTGAAATCGCTAAAAAAGTTGACAATCAGTTTGATAGTTCAGACGACCCACGTTGGGCAGCAACCTTTCAAGATTTAATGAGTAACCAGTATGATTTCTGGACGGCTCGTGAATCACGAAATGTACAGTCAGGTATTGATTTAATTCTTATGGATTTTGATATGGAAAAAGAGATGTTTGAAAACAGATCTGTATTCTTTGATAAGTCTTACAAGGAAAGAGTTGGTATCTTAAAAGAGCTGAAACGAGCTCGTGCCAAAGAGGTTGATTTTTACAAAATATGGCGTCAAGAAATGCTAAAACATGCATCATCATTGATTACCATAAAAAGTGAGAAAATTGATCAAAAGATTGGTGAACGAACAGAAGACATGATTGTGCAGCGAGCTGCTATTAATGCAGCTGCCAAACAGCGTCCTGATTTGTTTCAAGAACAACAATAAATGTATAACCATGGCTAGGTGACATGTGTGTTACCTAGCCATTTTAAAAACCTAGTTAATGGAATTACTCAAAGAGCTTAAGCTCATAAACCATGGATTAATCGAAATTAATAGTTCACTATTGATTAAACGATATAACGATGCGTTGAGCTTGATTGGACTTGCGCCAACTCAGCTCAAAACATTTTTCATTGATGGTTGGGGTTGGTCACCGGAAATTGCAAAAGAAAAAGATGATAAATTTTATCTTTCTCATGGACTTGAAAATCCTTATGCAATAATCCTTACACCTGAGCAAAAAAATGTTTCGGTATATATGCCAACTCATTCTTTTGATAAACAAATTCTTAAGAAAATTTTTCTAGAATTTGAACCTCAAATACATGACTTGACCATGAAAACAGCAATTGTTGTTGAGTGTGATCAAGAGATATCACGGTATGTAAATGCAGAAGACTTACTTGGGATTGAATATTTTATGCTTAATTTTAAAACTGTCGGAGATCTTTCTTCTAAAAAGAAAGAACAACAGCAACTTGAAAGTGAGTTTTATAAAAATCCTATGGCTTGGTCAAATCATGATCTTCGAGAACAACTCGTAGAAAGCTATGCAATCTATGGTGTACTTGCAAAGAAAAAGTATTATTTGCCAAGCCTACCATTTTCAAATGTGCAGTGTTTTTACACAAAGGCATTTGGCGGTACTTTTGTCATAAATAGCATTTCTAAATATCTTCCTCAGCCCTTGTTGATTCATGAGAAGAAAACAAAGAAAGCTGAGAAGATTAGAGGTCAAGCTGCAGGGCATATGGAGTTTAATCTCCAAGACCCGAAGCTTATTACGTATCTTAAAAAACGTAATGTTATTGGGGTATACGAAGAAAAACTGAGGGAAGAAATTGATGATATTAACAGGCTCCTTCACTGCGAAGTAGTAAACGCTATTTCAGATAAGGAACCCGAACTTCTTATTCGGGAACTCAGTACTCCTCAACTTGATGGTTATATCCATAATTATTTAGAGAAAAAACGGCTTGGTAAGGTTTTTAGTAATTTAGAATGTCTCTGCTCTGATTTGAAAAAGAATCGAAGTATTGATATTACTGAATTATTACCAGAAACAAGAAACCATCTCTTGCGCCCTAATCCGATGCTTGATGATGAAACAAGACGTGTCATCTGGAGAATCTTACTCAAGGTTAATTCTTTTGATGTTTTTAGACTCTATGTCTATGACAAAGAAGAGTTCTTTAAAGAATATCTTTCTTGGCCCTTAGGAAAACGTCATTGGGTCGCTCACTATATTGCCGAGCGATACCAAGACAACGATGAATTTGAAATTAACACTAAAAACGATACATAATGAAAGTAACTATTTCAGCACTATTGGTAACAGGAATAATTTTTATTCTTGGTATGTTTCTTTCTTATCGCGATGCACTGCGAAAGAAGAAACCAGAGGGATTATTATCAGCCTTTTATGGTTTGATATTAAAACCTCTTGGATGGAATCCAGAACCAAAAACTAAAGCAATGAGAGGATATGTCTTTGGGCAAAATTTTCTTATTCGCCTTATTTCCGCATTCATATTTGTGATATGTGTGAAGTTATGTTGGTGGTTAGGGACGGGAGCTCTTGGATTAGAGTCGTATAGTACATCAGGCGGCGTATCTACAAGATGGATGATTATTCATTTGGTGGCAGCCTTAGCAAGTATGTATCTCTTTGACCTTTGGCCATCAGTCAGAAAAAAAACTTTTGAACGTGCTGAGAATTTTGCCAATTCAGGCAAAGAGCATTTTCAAGAGAATATGGCTGGTATTAAAGCAAAAACAGAGTCTTTTCGAAAAAGGTTTCAAAAAGAGAAACCTCAAGAAGAGACAAAAACAAATGTTCAACCACAAGAAACGAAGAAGAAATCTTTAGAAGATATCGATACTTCAAATCTTGATAAATATCAATAAATGGAAACAGATATTAAACCCAAAAAACTAAGTGGTAATCGCTTTGTACGTTTTGGTCACAGTCTATGGAAATTTTTCGTTTTTATAGCTAAAACATTCTTATGGATTGTGGCTTGGCCTTACATGTTCGCTGGTAAACATCGAACACGATTAGACCAAAGTATTGAACGATTGAAGACAGAGCGATACTCTGAAGAACATATTCGTGTTCATCGTTTTTGGATGAATATTAAATATCGTTTCTTAAAAATCTTCAGATGGTTAGCTGTTTGGGCTGTTATTTGGTGGCCAATTCTATTATTTTTTGAACGAGCCTATTTGCATCCAATAGTATTATTTGTGAGTATTAAAACTCCCGTAATATTATTATTGGCATTGGTTGGTTTTCTCTTTGTTCGTAAATTTAATCGAGTGAAGAAAACAAGTAATAAAATTATTACAGCGGCTGTTGCAATCACAATTGGTGTTGGAACCTTTTATCTTGGTGAATGGACCTATGATTATTGTGCCTATGCGTATAATTTTCATACGCGAATAAAAGCACAAGAAATTAGTGTTTTACCAGAAACCGATTATGAAAAAGTTCATGCACGTGTCACCGTTCATGGTGTCGCCGAGCGTGATCGAACTGAAGATACACAAGATGTAACTTTGGCTCATTACGTTCGTGACATTGATGATGGTGAACATTATTGGACAATGGGTGTTGAACCATCTAAGACTAAATGGGTACAGTATCTTTTCGGTAATGTATCACAAGTATTCTTTACTAAAGGTAACTCATTGAGTTTACGTTTTGATAAAGAATCCAAGGAGGTTACTGATGTTGATTTTCAATTTGGAGAATATTTACTATTCTCAAATAACATAGAACAAGCAGCAATTAAAAAACTCAATGCTCTCCAGTATTGGAGATACGAGCCAGCTGATTACGCTATTTATATTAATCGAGGATCAAAACCAGATGAAAATGGAGAAATGAAGAAAGATTGGGTACAGGTCATTCCCGTGACAAAATGGGTTGGGGTTTTATTCCCAATGCCAGAACCAGCTGGAGTGATTGTTATTGACCAAAACCATGTAAGTTATGTTGAAAAAATATTTCTTGGCGCCGGAGACTTTGTTTCTCGCGCTGAAGTACGTGATACTGACTACTTACAAGGTCAACTATTAATACCCGAGAGTTATTCGGTATACATGGCAAATTGCTTTAGGTTTTACCACAGTTTGTTTGCTCCTATGCCAGGAAATCATGAGGGAGATATTCGGATTCCGAATATTCCAAATAATTTCACAAGCTTTCCATTTAAAGAGTATTTCCGTATGAGTAAGGTTGATTCAACAGGGAATGCTTATGATGGTTTTTATCATTATATTCCATTGTCACCCTTTGGTGATAAGAATCTCTTAAGTCTGAGTTTATTTGTGGCAGGTGATGATGGACGTGATGTCTATTACATTGATCACAAAAAGACTGGTACAAAAATGGATGGACCATCAAGTATCCCTTCGAGGGTTGTTGATGGTAATAGTAACTATGATTGGAGTAAAGCTGTTCCAACTGAAGTAAGTCCTGTTGTTAAAACAGTCCACGGAGAACGGCATCTTATTTGGAAGTCTGCAATACAGACCTATGGAGACGATGAACGTACTCAAATTACCTTCGGTAAAACAGAATTATTTTTTCTTGTTGCAAAAGACCTTTCTGCTTCTATCCGTTTAGAGGGGAGAGATGCATCTACAGCTAACTGGCAATCAGGGTTTGAATCAATTATTGATCCTCCTGATGGCTGGAAGCCGCCTGTTGAATTAATTGACTCTGAAATCGAGATACCAGAACAAGAAATAATTGTTAAACCAACAATTTCCCAAGATTCAACTTCTCAGGTAAATACGGTTAAGATAGATAGTGTTCTTTATGAAAAAGAGAAAGATACTTTAAGTATCAACCAATAATTTAATAAACCCGACACTTTGTGTCGGGTTTTTTCTTGGTATTGATTATTTTAAATTTTACGATAATATTAAAAATAGAACCTAAAATTAAAAACAGATGAAATTAAAATTTAAAGACGTAACAAAGTTTCTCAAGGGAAAGTATCAAGAAGTTGCCGAACTCATTCCTTCTACAGAGGAAATCGAGAAGGCATTAAAATCTATTCCCGATTTTCTGGAAGATAGGGGAGTCTTAAGGTGGTTTCGAAGACTTGATAAGGAAGCCAGAGCCAAAGTCAAATCAGCCTTTTCAGACCGATCAGCTCGTAGAATTTTATTAATTCTTCTGAGTCTCGCAATCCCAACAAAATTATTTTATCGTATCTTGTTGGGTATTGTTGATATTGAAGATGTAAAGTTGGTTAATACTAACGAAAAATCAATTTCAATTACCTTGCTCGATCAACGAGCCGTGAGCTTTAATAGAAGTGAAGAAGGGGTATGGACCTGCGCTTTTGGTCCTAATGGAAGACAGCGAACCATTCCTCTACCAGAAGGTATAGATAAAATCCTTGCTAATTTTAAAGTCAAAGCTCCTTGGAAATCAAGCAATGAAACTGATTCGACCGAAGAAGGGTAAAAACCTCTCATAACTAAATAAAACCTACAGAGAAATCTGTGGGTTTTAAATTTGATTTTCAATTTTTAATCATTATAATTAAACAAAAAATACAATATGGTAGAAACAATTATTGATTCGTATGTGTTAAATAAATTTCAGAAAATTAGTGATTTTGTTCAAGATTGGTTTGGAGTAGATAATTTTAAAATAGCCCAAATAGCTTTTCATTTATATGTTATTACAAATTTATTAAATGAATTGTTTGAATTTAAAGAACTCGGGTCTATTTTTTGGCTTTGTATTGGTATAATATTTTTCTTTATATTTTTTATTGTTTATAGATTTCTTTTAAGAATAACTCAGTCTGCTTACTCAAGTAACCCACAATTCCAAAATAGATTAGGTACTACGGGTACCATCATTGGTATGTTTAGATGTTACTTTTTTGTCTTCTTAGTATTGAGTTTATTTTTTCTATTTTTTCATCTTGGTCATGAGCATGTTCCAAAAAATGCAGGAGATATAGTCTATCCAAATTACTTAAGGTTTATAAGTTTTCTAGAGCAGTTATTTGAAGTTTGTTTCGTTTATTTTATTTCTTGTACACCTAAGCCTAAAAAACCAAGTAAATTTAAAAAATTCATAGAAAAAATGAAAACGAGCTTTTCATCGCAAGGTCAAGGAACATTAGTCCCTAATTTTGTGAAAATATAAAATCCCAAAAAAATGGGATTTTTTATAATTTATCAAACAATGTTTGAAATATATTTTTTTGGAATTCAGCAACTTCTTCATTCTCAATAATGTATGCATTGTCTGTGTTAAAGTCTAAGAAAGAAACCTTGTTGTTGTAAATAAATTGCACAATATTTTGCTTGAATTGATTTTCCTCAGAGTCAATAAATTTAATATTTCTATTGGTTCGCAATTTTTTTTGATTACCTGAATTTCGATTCGTAATAACATCACGGCTCAGATTTTTGTTATCGCGTAGAGTACGATATTTTTTCGGTACATATGAATCGACGTTAATCTGATCTTTTGCTGAAGAGTAGCGATAAAAATGATCTCCTTTATTTAGAGTCTCGACAACATCAAGGAATGCATGAGCAATTCCTTTTTTACCTTCATGATGTTCAACGATAAGTTTTGATGAATTCTTTGCTTGATTATATGATAGGTCTGGAATGATAGTATTTAAATTTTCCTCAATGGTATCCATTATATGATAAAGCCGTGATGCTTTTGCCGCGCTATATTTTTTTCTTTTTCCTTCTATAATTTCAATCAAGAGACCCTTTTCAAGAAGGGAAGATATAGCGGTATAAATTGCTGGTCTGTGATGAGAGGTATTTTTTTCTATGTCACTAATACTTAATGCACCATGTAAATTGAGGCATAAATATACTGATGATTCAACACTTGAAAGACCAACTTGTTGAAGTATATTATTATAATTCTTCATACTAAAAATGTACCATAAAAGGTACATTTTTTAAACAGTAATTTTATATATTTATATAATGAATACTCATTATTTTATTTTCTATAGTACATTTTTATTATTTTGAAATAAAATATATCGTATAGTTTCCTATACTAATAATGAATTTGTTACTTAAAAATTTAAAACTAATATATTATGGAAATTATTAAAGAAGGGTCGCCGCATGGTTGGTCTCGGGAATATGAATGTACTGGTCATGGTAACGGTGGTGGAGGTTGTGGAGCCTTGCTGTTGGTAACCGAAGATGATGTATATCAAACTTCTCGTAGTTTTTACGATGGGAGTACTGATTATTACGTTACCTTTACCTGTATAGGCTGTGGTGTGGCAACTGATATTGTTAGCGATGGTAAAAATTGCTCTCATGATGTTCCGTCAAGAGTGAGAGATAAGGCACGAAACAAAAAAAGAAAATGATATGAAAACACTTGAACAAAAATTAGAAAAGGAAATCCTTACTATTAATGATTTTCCTAAGAAAGGAATTGCTTTTAAAGATTTACAAAGCATCTTATCAAATCCAGAACTTGTTTCTGATATTGTTGAATCATTTGTGAATCAAATTGAAAAAAACGTAACTGTTATTGTTGGCTTAGAATCCCGAGGTTTTCTTTTCGGGATGTTAATTGCTAAAGAGCTTGGACTTCCATTTGTAATGTTACGTAAACCGGGGAAGTTACCTCCACCAGTTATTAATCTGAAATATTTAAAAGAATATGGTTCAGATAGTATTGAAATACGTGAAGGGGTAATTAGTGAGAACGATAAGGTTCATATTCACGACGATTTATTAGCTACTGGTGGTAGCGCAAAAGCAGCTCAGGATTTAATTAAAAAAAGTGGAGCTGAGGTTTCAGGATTCTCTTTTGTTATGGAGTTACCAAGATTAAAGGGGAGAGATGTACTTGATTCCAGGTCTATTGTTTCATTAGTAAAATTTAATAACTGATGAAAGTATACCTTGCTTCAAAAAGTAAAATAAAAGTGAATGCTTGCCATCAAGCATTCACTTCTTGTTTTAAAAAGGAAATCTATGTATATCCAGTAACGGTTTCTTCTTTAGTTTCAGAACAACCTTTAGGTAAGTTTGAAATTATTGAAGGTGCAAAAAATAGACTTAATGGTTTACTGGATTATTATAATGATTCATATTTTGTCTCTATTGAGAATGGAATTTTTTATGAAGATGGAAGATTTTTCGACATTGCATATGTTTTAGTAAAAAGTCTTAATGGTGAAGAATTTTATATTTGGTCAGAGGCTATCGAATTTCCCTTTGAATATGCTAAAAGAGCATACATTCTAGGAGGTATTAAAACTGCAGGGGAAATGATGATTGAAGAAGGTATTATTAAAAATCATAATGATCCACACAAAGAATTAATTGGTATTTCTCGAGAAGTAATCTTAAAAAATGCTCTTATAAAAATTTTAAAAACTATTAAAAAAACCTGAAAATAATTCAGGTTTTTTATTTTTCTCTATAAGAAATGGTATGCTAGGTGTATGAAAAAAAGTTTTATTATATTTATATTAAGTTTATTTATTATCCCAATTTTTGCTTTTGCTAGTGAAGGGTATTGGGGTACCCAGTGGCAACGTAATTCGTCCTTTTCACGAAAAGTTGATAAGTTAGATGATGATCCAGTTGAAAAAATTCCGATCCCTGTATTATTTGGAATTGATCTTGGTAATGTTCCTGATGATTTTGGAGCTCCGCGTGGTGGTGGAACACGATCTCACGAAGGAATCGATTTCCTTGTTCCAACGGGAACACCAATTATTTCTCCTACCGAGGCAGTTGTTCGAAATATTGGAGTGGGAAATTCAGCTGGGAATTACGTATATACGGTTAACCCAGGAGGTGAGGTCTTTGCCTACATGCACCTTCATGAAATTGCTAGAGGTCTTGAACCGGGCGATGAGCTCGACCCTGGAGACTTCATCGGAACGGTCGGGTACAGTGGAAACGCTGTTGAGTCTGCTCCACATTTACATTTTGAAATTCAAGTTGATGGAGAAGCAATAGATCCACATCATCGTGTTGCAAAAGAATTTGATTTAGAGGAGAAAATGGAATTTTTGGATGAAGTTTTTGATACGATGAATAGTTCTGACGATGATGACTTAGCAGAATTGATGTTAAGTGTTTATCGAGATGAAATTCAAGAGGCTGAAGACGAGGATATTGACCTTCCTAAAGAAATTGAAGAGGCACAAGAGGATTTGAATGAAAAACAAGAAGAGTTTTTTGAAAATCTCGATGAAGGTGATATCGATTGTAATATTAGATATACACGTTTGATTCGTTTATGGAGTCGTGGTGAGGATGTCAAAGATGTGCAACGATGTATGAATTCATTAGGATTTAGTACTGGCGTAGTTGATGGAATTTATGGACCTAATACTTACGCAGGAATTACGGCTTACCAAAGAAATGCTGGTTTAAAATATATTGATGGTATTGTTGGACCTGAAACTTCATCAGCATTAAATAGACTATAGATCAAAATAAAAAACCTGAATTACTTTCAGGTTTTTTATTTTTCACCGACCAGCACCATATTGGTTGGTGGGTAGGGTATAGTTGTTAATCCTTGTTCTGTTTTTTCAAACAGTTCTACACTTCCTCTGAATCGATTTTCTACAATCCATTGATTGGTATAGGCTTTTGAATATGTTGTTCCGTTATGAACAATGGAAAATCCAGCTTTCTCAAGAGCTTGCTCCCATTCACTAAAACTCCAAAAGGCAAATTGTTCGTTTGATTCACTAAGCCAATTATCGGTGTAATCTTTTTTGGTAATATATTCGGTAATATTTTTGAAACTTGTTTTTATATATACTGTGTCATCAATTTTTTCAATACTATAGTTAATTTTTTCTTGAACATCGCGTCTTCCTGCATCAATAAGATCACGAAGATAGGTTTCGGCATAGAGATAAAAACGCGATAATGTTGACAGACCTTCGAGCGTCTCTGGTGAAAAATCACTCCATGATTTCACTTCTTCTGGTCGCATATTCTCTCCATCAGTATCAGAGAGTTTGGCATAAATTATTTTGTTTTTATCTTCAGGTCCTACAACATCACGAATTATAATTCTACCACCAGCTTGGGTTTGTTTGTATTTATGGGCAAGATACGCATGAATATCCTTTTCTCCGTTTCCATAAGAATAAATTTCATGTGTTGTTGAATTACATAATGTTGTTGAGATGGTATTTTCTTTAAAGATTTCTTCAGTAATATTTCGTTGATAAAAGTTAATATAACTATTGCCAAAGTCACCAAGTCGTTGCCGCTCTTGGCAACGTGCAATAAACTCAGCGGTGATATCAACACCAATATAATCACTGTCTGGTTCATCAGTAATAATTCGTGCCAAAAGTGATCCATCAGCACAACCCTCATCAACAATGCGGCCTGGAATAATAGCATCTTTTACATCTTGGTATTTAAATTCCAAAAGTTGATTATGTCCCATACCGTAGGCATAGGTAGCATAATCTCGAGTTTCGGTAAGGCTTCCGCTTTCGGTTAATAATGGATCATTCCATAGTCTATGAACATGAGCGTATACTTGTGGCAGTGTTTTCCATAATGATTGCCCTGATAGTGACAGGAGAGAAAAATCATCAGCTTTTTCGATGTCTGTGAAATCGCTTTCAATAATATTCTTTAAAATTTCATTAGGGGTTTTTTCAGTATATTCTTGGGTATTAATGTTAAACTCAGCGTCATATACGATAAAATTATTTTTTCTAAATCGTTTAGCTAGCGCTTGGGTTGAGCACAAAATATTTGTATTTTCAGGATGTAGATCTATATGTAAACTGTCTTGAACATATTTAATAACAAGTTCAGTAAAATTTTCAACAAGTCCAAAATGTGGAACAGGAACAATACGGTACTGAATGGTTGGTTTTGTTCCTTGCAATTCTTGACCAAATCTATCAACGCCAAGTGCTCGTACCCATAAAGGTAGTGGGTTGTATCGCGACCCACGTTGGTTAGCAGAAGTAATGGCAAAAATAATACATATCTGCTCATCACTATTTGCTATCTGTTCTAAGATATATTTTTTTTGAAATGCAGTAGTCAGTAAATGACGCCCAGGGAATAAAATATATTTCATATACTCTCTATACTACCAAAATTTGATATAATAAATATATGAATGATAGGCAAGCAGAATTACTTATTGAAACACTTAAAGAATCAAATCGGATTCTTGAACAAAAACTTGAGCAAATTGATCGATCACTTGATAAAATTCAAGAAGAGTTAAGAGAGTTAAATTGATAATGAATTTTTTTATATTTACAAAACATCATAAAGCATCCTCTTTACATACTTTCTGTGGATTTACCCTAATAGAGTTATTGGTCGTGATTGCTGTTATTGGTATTTTATCTACTATAATCCTCAGTGCACTTTCTGATGCTCGGGATAAAGCAGAGCGAGCTAATGCTGTTACTGAATTAAAATCATTACGGGACGCTATTTTTACACTCGAGCTAGATACTGGGGTAATGGTTGGAGGTTTGGCTCTTGATACCTGTGCTGCTAATGATGAATATAGCTTTGAACCAACATCACCAGAATGTGGTGGTGGACTTATTTGTAATACCGCAAGACTGTATCCATCAGGTGCTACGTATACCTATCCAAGTTCTTGGAATGGACCCTACGTTTCAGAAGCAGCCCTTCTTGATCCATGGGGAAATTATTATTTGTTTGATTATGATATTCATTGTGGTGACAGTGGGAATGCGATTCCGTCTGAAAAGTGTAATGGTAATACAGGGGAAGTTGTTGGGGTTACCAGCGCTGGTCCTGATGGAGATTTCTTTACTTATAACGATAATGAGGTCAGTGTTGTCTGCCCACAATAAAAAACACCTACGAGGTGTTTTTTATTGTTGTCCATTCCATAGAGAATAGTACAAGCCTTTATTATTCAATAATTCTGTATGTGTGCCATATTCATCAATGATTCCATTACGCATAACATAGATAGTATCAGCATGTTCAATGGTTGAGAGTCTGTGGGCGACAAGAATCATAATCAGTTCTGGATGTTCTTTTTTAATCTCTTTAATGGTTTGGTTGATTTCATATTCTGTTAGGGAATCAAGGCTTGAGGTTGCTTCATCAAAAATAAGAATATCAGGCTTCCGCAAGAGGGCTCTGGCAATAGCAATACGTTGACGTTCACCACCTGAGAGTTTAATTCCGTTTTCTCCTAATAAGGTATCAAGGCCGTCATCACTCCGCTTTAGTATTCCATGAGCTTTTGCTTGAGATAAGGCTTTTAGGCAATCATCATCACTTGCTGAGGGTTCAACAAACAAAAGGTTTTCACGTATGGTTCCTGCAAATACTTGGCTTTCTTGTGGAACGTATCCGACCCGTTTTCGTAAGCTCATAGGGTTAATATTTTTCTGTGGAATTCCGTTATAAGTAATGATTCCTTTTTGTGGCTTGTAGAGTCCAAGGAGTAGTTTTAAAAAGGTCGATTTACCTGATCCACTTGGTCCAGCCAAGGCAATAGTATCGCCAGCTTTAATAGTAAGATTAATAGAAGACAATGAGGGAGTAGATTCAATATAAGAGAAAGAAACACTGTCAAAACTAATCGAGTCTATATGGGTAATATCTTCTTTTTCTCTATCATGAGTTATCGTTTGTTCTTGAAGAATAACTTCAAGTTCACCAACTGAAGCCTGGGCTTCTTGATAGCTTTGAACAAGTCCTGCAAATTGACCGAGTGGTCCAAAAACAAAAAATCCATAAAACCATAGTGCAAGGAATTCTCCTAAACTAATTGATCCTTGAAAAATTAGAATCATTGATACAAAGACAATTAAAGTACTGACAGCATTAACTAAGGTTCCTTGAATAAAAGATAATTTTCTAAGAATAACGACTTTCTGCAATTCGAGCTCCAAAATAATTTCATGCACATCATTAAGTCGTTTAATTTCCTGATGTTCAAGTCCTAATGATTTTACGAGTCCAACATTTTGAAGTGTTTCGGTAGTTGAGGCGGCAAGCTCGGCACTTTTAAGGACAATAATTTGTTGAGCTTTTTTAATGCTTTTTCCTGTAAAGTAAATAATACTTCCAACTAATGGGAGAGATAGAGTAAACACAAGCCCAATCCAATAATGAACCGTAAAGGCATAAATAATAACAAAGAGAATTCCAATCAATGAAAAGAATCCAATATTTACGACATCATTAATGAGTTTTTTACTATGATCACGAGCTTTCTGCAATTTTTGTAAAAGGGATCCTGATTGTTCATTCTCAAATACCTTAAAGGGAAGGGTAAAGACATGCGCTACTGAATCATTATACATACCCGTTCCAACTCGTTCTGAAACGACGTTTACATAGTAATCTTGAAATGCTTTACCAAGACGAGAGATTAAAGCGACACCAATATACAAAAGAAGTAACAGTCCAACACCAGTAATAAATTCAGATTGCGTATATGCTTCAAATTCTGCAGCATAGTTATCAATAACAAGCCGAAAGACTTGAGGATTTAAAAGAGAAAATATCTGATTTACTGCTGCAAAAAATAATGCCAGAGAGAGTATTTTTGAATGTTTACCTAAATAATTAAGAAATGTTTTCATACTGACCAGTATACTGAAACTTTCTATTTGAGCTATTTTGTGAGCGCTATATAATACAACTATGTTAATACAGCAACTTGTCGATGCTTTAGGTTCAGTATTTTTACAAATCCCACCATTTTATTATCTCCTTATTTTTCTTTTTGTAATGGCGGGTTCAATTATCGTCAGTATTATTTTCCATTACCATATTCAGAAATATACCTTTCGTGATTATAAAACTGGGCTTATGCGACTTGTTTTCATTTCAGGTCTTGGAATATTATCAACTATCGCTCTTATTTTATTAGGACTTATTTTTCGACTATCATGATTGAACTAGCACCACAAGAACATATCATTGCACTCTTTCGAAAACATTGGTTTGTCATTTTATTGGAATTACTTGGTCTTGGTATCTTGGCGTTGGCTCCTATTGCTCTCTATATTTTTGGAAATATATTTATTTTTGGGGCACTTGGTTTTGGATTAACTGTAATACTAGGTTTCTTTTATGTATTATTTCTTATTGTGCTATGGATTGTAGGGTTTAATTTATGGCTGGATTTTTACCTTGATAAACTTGTTGTGACGAATGAACGGGTTATTGAAATTGAGCAACGTGGTTTGTTTTCCCGAGAAATTTCAAGTCTTAATCTTGAAAACATCCAAGATGTTACCATTGAGGTTCATGGTATTATTCAAACATTTTTCAAACTTGGAGATATCCATGTTCAAACCTCAGGGGCTCAAAAGAAAGTTTCTATTTCATATTTAGCTCATCCTGAGTATGCAAAACATATGATTATGGATCTTCATAATCAAACACTGAATCGCGTTAAGTCAGTTCGCATAGAGCAATAATAAAAACCTATTAATAGGTTTTTATTTTGTTATAGTAAGCACATGAACAATCAGCAGTTTTGGGAGCAAGAATATAAAAAATCTCAGCTTGTCACTCAATCGCATAAACCTCAAAAAGATTTCTTGCGGTTTATCAAATGGATCAAAAATAATAAACACATTAATTTGTATTCTGGCATTACGGTGCTTGATCTTGGTTGTGGGGTAGGGCGTAATAGTTTCTATATGGCTGATAACTATGATGCGAAGGTACATGGCTGGGATTTCTCCAGTGATGCTATTGAAAAAGCGCAGAAATTCCATAGTCATGAATTAATAAATTTTCAAATGCGAGATATTGGAGAGAAATTTCCACTCGGAGATAATTCAGTAGATATAATTTTAGATGTTACGGCATCAAATGCTTTAAATGAAAAACAGCGTTCAATCTATCTAAAAGAATGTGCACGTGTATTAAAACCCTCAGGCTTTATGTATGTACGAACACTTGCAAAAGAAGGTGATAAGAATGCTCAAAAAATGGTCAAAGAATTTCCGGGTGGGGAATACGATACCTATATGCATCCACAATTAAATGTGACGGAACGTATTTTCTCAGGCCCAGATTTTAAGGAATTATATAATCAATATCTAGAAGTAGTTCGCATGGAACGTAAAACAGGGTATCAAGCTTTTGGGAAGCAACGATATAAACGAAATTATTGGAATATTTATATTAAAAATAAAAACGCATAATGCGTTTTTATTTTGCTTCAATAACAAAGACAGTGTTTGTTGAACCAATTTCTCCAAAGGGCGTTCCTGCGGTGACAACAATTTTTTCTCCAGATAATGCCCATTTATTTTTCTTTATAAGTTTTTGAATTTCTTTTGAGACATCATCAATACTTCCTGCCATATCATTAAGGACCGGCTTACATCCGTAGAACATATGAAGCTCTCGGTAAGTTCGCGGATGAGGAGTAATAGCAATAACACCATGATGAGGTCTAAACCGGGTCATCATACGAGCCGTACCACCTGATTCAGTTAAACAAACAATTAATCGGGCTCTAATATTATTAGCAACGCGCACTGCCGATACACTGATGGTATCCACGACTTCACGTGAATCACCAATATAATCAAGATAGGTATTTTTATTTTGGGGTTCTGTTCGACGTGCAATAGCTGACATTGTCTCAATTGATTTAACTGGATATTTTCCAACCGCAGATTCTCCTGAAAGCATAATAGCATCAGTTCCATCTAAAATAGCATTAGCTACATCAGATACCTCAGCTCGGGTAGGTACAGGATTTTGTTCCATAGAGTCGAGCATTTGAGTGGCTGTAATAACCGGTTTACCAAGCTCATTACATTTTTTGATAATCATTTTTTGAATCAAAGGTACACGTTCCACACCAACTTCAACCGCCATATCGCCTCGAGCTACCATTGCTCCGTCAGCAACATCTAAAATTTCATCGATATTTTTTACGGCAGGAGTCGTTTCAATTTTTGCAATGATTTTTGCTGATGATTTGTGTTTATTAAGAATCTTTCGAAGATCTAAAACATCTTTGGCGGTTTGTACAAAGGATAAGGCGATATAGTCAACGTTATGTTCTATTCCAAAAAGAACATCTTTTTTATCTTTGGTAGTTAACGATGAAATAGAAAGTTCAGTATCAGGGAAATTGACTCCTTTATTTGAGCTCAGTGGTCCGCCAACAACTACTTTAGTATGAATTTCTTCACCGCTTACTTTGGTAACTACTAATTCTTTCTTACCATCATCAAGTTTAATAACAGCACCTTTTGAAATTTCTTTCGGAAGTTTTTTATAATTAATAAACGCCTGTTTATTATCTCCAATAAATTTTTTAGTTGTGAGAATAAATGAATCACCTTCTTTAAGGATGGTATCTTCTTCCATTTTCCCAACGCGGATTTTAGGACCTGAAAGGTCTTGTAATATTGCTACAGATTTTTTAGCAGATGTTGCTGCTGACCTAACAAGCTCGAGTGTTTCGTGATGGTCATCATGACTTCCATGTGAAAAATTCATGCGGATGACATTAAGACCTGTTAGTATCATGTCTTTAAGAACTTTTTTATCTCGTGAAGCTGGACCTATGGTTGCTACAATTTTTGTTTTCTTTTCTTGAATTGCTTTCATAATAATAAGTATACATGAGATACTAAATGATATGAAAATATTCATTGTTATAATCCTTTTCTTTATTGCTTTTATTGCAGTATCACTTTACTTTGAATCTAATAGGGTTCCAGATGACTATTCACTTGGAAGTATTTCAACTAAGGTTCCAATTTAAAAACGCATAATGATGCGTTTTATTTTTTATTACCAATTAACTTCTTCTTTGTTCCATTGTTGTAAATATTCATTTGCTTGAGAAAAATGTTTGCATCCAATAAATCCACGATGAGCTCCAAGAGGTGAGGGATGTGATGATTCTAAAACAAGGTGCTTGTTTCGGTCAATAATTTGCCCTTTCTGTTTGGCATAATTCCCCCATAAAAGAAAAACAATATTCTCCCGATTCTTGGATAATTGTTTGATTACTTCATCAGTAAATAATTCCCAACCTTTATTGGCGTGTGAACCAGCCTTACCTTCCTCAACCGTGAGAACTGAGTTTAACAAGAGCACTCCTTGTTCTGCCAAATAGATTAAGTTCCCATTAGAGAAATCTTTCTTGGTACCTACATCATTTTCGATTTCTTTGTAAATATTTTTTAATGATGGCGGAACTGGAATTCCAGGCGGTACTGAGAATGATAAACCATGAGCTTGGCCTTTGCCATGATAAGGATCTTGCCCGATAATAACTACCTTAACCTTATTAAAAGGAGTTGTATTAAAAGCATTAAAGAGACTTTTTGGGTGCGGGTAAACAGTTTTTTCTTGGTATTCTTTTCTTACAAAATCAGCTAATAGTTTCCATTCTGGGAGTTTAAAATACTTCTCTAAAACCTCGTTCCAGCTGGCTTCAATTTGGACTTTCATATTTTTATCATACCATAGAAAAACCCTTATTTTTTCAAGGTTTTAGTGGGTTTTTGTGGTATACTTTAGGTATAATTTTTTAAAAATATTTATGGCTAAAGAGACAAAAAAAACTACGAAAAAGAAAGAATATAGCGCATCAGATATTTCGGTGCTTGAAGGACTTGAACCAGTACGTAAACGTCCTGGTATGTATATTGGGTCAACAGGTCCTGATGGTCTACATCACCTCATTCGAGAAATCTTTGATAACTCTCGTGATGAGGCGATGGGAGGTCATGCTGATCATATTGAAATTACACTACTACCTGATAATTATGTCCGCGTTGTTGACAATGGGCGGGGTATCCCAGTTGATAAACATCCAAAAACAGGACAATCGGCTCTTGAGGTGATTATGACAACACTTCACGCTGGAGGGAAATTTGATAATGAATCATATAAATTCTCTGGAGGACTCCATGGAGTAGGAGCTTCGGTAGTGAACGCTCTTTCAATTCATACTAAAGCCGAGGTTCACCGCGGTGGAGATAAATATGTTCAAGAATATTCTATTGGTAAACCCAAAGGAAAAGTAAAAAAAGTAGGTAAAACGAAACATAACGGTACGATAATTATGTTTCAACCAGACGATACTATTTTTTCAGAAGTTGCTTTCAATTGGGAACGTATTATCAAACATTATCAACAGCAGGCTTATTTGGTGAAAAATTTACGTGTATCACTCATCGATGCTCGTAAATATGAAGGTGATATTAACCTTGATGAAGTGTACCTTGAAGACTTAAATCTTCAGGTTCCATCTCAGAGTTTTTACTTTGAAGGAGGAATTGTATCAATGGTACGTTATCTCAATGCTCATCAGAAAAAAGTTCATAAAAATATCTTCCATGTTGAAAAAGAAACAGAAGATGGTATTCAGGTTGAGTTGGCACTGCAGTATGTAGATGATATTTCACCTCGGATTGTTCCATTTGCGAATAATATTTCAACACCTGGAGGAGGAATGCATATCACGGGGTTTAAAACAGCACTAACGAGAAATCTCAATAGTTATAATAAAGACAATAAAATTCTCTCTGAAAAAGATGGTTCACTATCAGGAGATGATGTCCTCGAAGGAATCTCAGTAGTAGTTTCTGTGAAAATGAAAGAGATTCAGTTTGAAGGACAAACTAAAGATAAATTAGGAAGTCCTGAGGCTCGAGGAGCTGTTGAGTCAGTATTTGGTGAAGCTTTCTCAGCGTATTTAGAGGAAAATCCAGATGATGCTAAGGCTATTTTGAAAAAAGCCTCACTAGCTATGAAGGCTCGTAAGGCTGCCAAGGCTGTAAAGGATTCAATCTTACGTAAAGGGGCTCTTGAAGGATTTACCTTACCAGGAAAATTAACCGATTGTCAGACGAAAAATGCTGACGAAGCTGAAATCTTTATCGTTGAGGGAGATTCTGCGGGCGGTACGGCTAAACAAGGTCGTGACCGAAAAACCCAAGCTATCTTGCCGCTTCGTGGTAAGCCTTTGAATGTTGAGCGTGTACGCTTAGATAGAATGCTTGGAAATAATGAGATTAAATCAATGGTAGTAGCCTTTGGTACTTCAATTGGTGAAACCTTCGATATTGAAAAAGCTCGCTATAAAAAAATTGTTATTGCAACGGATGCGGACGTTGATGGTGCACACATTCGAATCCTTTTGATGACATTTTTCTTCCGTTACTTTAGAGAATTCATTGATAATGGATATATCTATGTAGCACAACCACCACTATATAAAATTAAACAAGGTAAAACACTTCACTATGCTTTCTCAGATGAAGAACGAGATGCTATCTTAGATAGTCTGACCGGAAAAGGTGAGCCACATGTACAACGGTATAAGGGACTTGGAGAAATGAATGCAGAGGAATTATGGGAAACTACCATGAATCCAGAAACGCGTACATTAAAACAGGTTACCGTGGATGATGCTCTTGAGGCTGATCAAATTTTTGATACCTTAATGGGATCTGATGTTGAACCACGTAAGGCGTTTATTCAGAATAATGCTAAATTAGCTGAAATTGATATTTAAAATAAAAAACACCTGAGGTGTTTTTTATTTGAGGCATTTTTTAGCCATCTTTGATAGCTCGTCAATGTTTTTACGTTTTTGATTTCGTAGTTTAGTCCACAGTTTTTTATCATCAGCATTTTTTGATTCTGGGAGATAATGTTCTTCGATTCGCCAGAGTGACTTTTGTTCCTGAACGAGTTGATTAAGAATGTTAAAATCGTGATTATTCATAGATTATATACGTTTAACTAATATATATGTAGTATATCATTTTTTCATAAGGTATGAGATAGCAGTCTCAAGAGATTTAAAAGTCTTTTGATTAAATCTTTGTGCAACAATATCTACGTTTCCTTTTCGCCAAAAGCCTTCCGGGCATATGATTAATATTTCTTTTTCTTTAATCATTAGTCCTAATTCTAATAATGAGATAGGGGAAAGAGTGCCTGGCTGTAAGTACATGATAATAATGTCAGCTTGTTCTAGCGCATCTAATTCCCAATTTACTTGGGTGTTAAATTCTTTTTCTTCAATATCTTGTTTTAATTCCGGATTCCAAGATTCTCTTCGTGGATTAAATAACGTATATGTATTTGAAAGTTTTTCTTCGCAATATTTTTGCCAATTATCTGCTTTTCCTTGTTCTATCGACCCAGCTAAAAAAATACTTTTCTGTTTTGAGTTTCTTTTTGAAATATCTTGAGGTGCTTTATAGATAGTCATATAGTGTAATATTAACACTTATTAATAAAAAATACCAGTAAGGTATACTGTATTTATGGAATTTTTTCTATTTCTCATAATTGGATTACTTGTTGGTTATATAGGTGGTTATGCTGGAATTGGTGGTGCACCATTTCTTGTTGGGCTATTAGTTTTATTTCTAGGTGTATCCCAGTTTGAAGCACAGGGAACAGTACTAGCCATGATGATGGGTCCCATGAGTCTTCTAGGTGTCATGACTATGCGAAAAGAAATTTTTGCTCAATGGAAGTCAATTGTTGTGGGTGTATTATCTTACGCATTTTTTTCTTATTTTGGAGCTGAGCTAGCTTTTAGTATTGGGGAATCATTGATTCAGATTTATTTTGCAATTCTTCTAATAATAATTGCTCTATTACAATTTATACCTTCAGATTTTTTTAAAAATGATATACAACAAGTTGAATCAATACATCCATTGTGGATGTTTATTATTGGCTCCGTAACTGGAATAATTGGAGGTTTATTTGGGATAGGAGCAGGTGTCCTCATGATTCCTGTTTTTATGAGTATATTTCATCTTAAAAAAGAATATGCCAGGGCACTTTCTCTGGCTATATTATTGCCGCCAGTTAGTTTAGGAGCTTTTATTAAGTACTATCAAGAGGGTGTTGTTGATTGGTCTATTGCTGTTATATTATTTATCGCCTATTTTGTTGCAAATTACTTTGGTGCAAAACAGGGAAGTAAAGCATCAACGGGTATATTTAAAATAGTATATGGAGTACTTTTAATAATCACTGCTGTTATTTATTTTTTCTCATGATATATCCATGTTAGGATTATTGCATGTTGCAAACTTTTAAAAAGAAATTATGCAAAATATTATGTTCAAAGAAAAAGCCTCGAGAAGTTGTTATTGTATACCCCTTTAATACAAAAACCAAAGAGCTACTTCTAATCGAAGAATATATTCATCATTATAAAAAGTCTTTCTGGAAATTTGTGAGTGGTGGAGTAGATAAAAACGATAAAGATCTAATCACTCATGCACGTGAAGAACTAGCTGAAGAAGTGGCTTTAGAATCTGAAAATCTCTACCACGTGTATTCAGCACCAAAGATTTTTGGTAACCGCGGAACTCATTTCTACGTTGCTGAAAATCCTATTACCATGAAGCATCCACCAAAGAATCCTGATACTGATGAAATTCTTAATCATAAATGGGTGAACCAAGAACAGTTTCAGAAAATGCTTGATGTTAAAGAATTGTTATGGGACGAGGCGACTATGGTCGCCCTACAATTATTTAGAAAATATAAATAAAAAACACCCTAAGGTGTTTTTTTATTTTAGGTTTATTTACCTACGTAGTGCCGAGAGTTTCGACGTGTTTTAGCAACTTCAAGCATTGCTTTTTTAGCTTCTAATCGTTTTTTGGTTTTATGAGACTTGGTGGTCTTCATGTTTCCAACGCTATTTAATCGTTTTCCCATATGAATACCAGTATACATATATTTCAGAAAAATAAAGTAATTTTAAGATTTTGACCTAGGTTTATTTATTTAATAAACATAATATAGTAAAGATATGAAAATAATTACACTTAATGCTTGGTGTGGGCGTGCTGGTTCAAGCGTTCATGATTTTTTTAAAAACTATGGTGATACTGATATCTTTTGTCTCCAAGAAGTTGATTTAGATGGAAGTAAGTTTGGTAAAGATGTAACTGGAGCAAATCCTCCAGCAGGTGATCCATTTCTTTTTCGCTCTATTCAGGATATTTTACCTGGTCATCATGGGTTTTTTGCACCAATACTCTCAAGTTGGTGGGGAAATGCAATCTTTATTAGTAATGAACTCTATAGAAATATGACTGCTTATGGGGAAGTTTTGATTTCTGACGAACAGCAAAAATATATGGAGTATGATACCTGGTTTAGACGATCATTACAGTGGGTAGATTTTTCAAAGGATGGAGAATTGTATACGGTAGTTAATTATCACGGTCTTTGGGAGCGTGATAAAGGAAAGGGCGATAGTCCTGATCGAATAGAACAATCACAAAATATTATTAATTTCCTAGAAACAAAAAAGGAAAGAAAAATAATCCTCACAGGTGATTTTAACCTTAGTCCAGATACTGACAGTTTAAAAATGCTGAGTAATCTTGGGTTAATAAATTTAATTTCAGAATTTAATATTACTGATACTCGAACTTCATTATATGAAAAAGAAAACCGTTTTGCAGACTATACTTTTATTAGCCCAGAGATCAAAGTAAAAGAATTTAAGGTTTTGCCTGATGAGGTGTCAGATCATGCACCCTTATTGTTAGAAATTGAACAAAAAAAGACCTAGTCTAGGTCTTTTTTAATATCTTCAATAAATTGTGCAGGTGGAATTCCTTTTTCTCCACCATCTTTATTTTCAATTGTTAGTGTTTGGGAATTAACCTCCTCATCTCCAATAATAATCCAGTACGGTAGCTTTTCATTTTTAGCACGGCGAACTTTTTTACCAAACCCATCTTTGTCATCGTTCCAAAGCTCTACTCGAGCACCAGATTCTTTTAATGATTCATATACTGATGTTGCATAGTCGTTATGAATATCTGATTTAATTGGGATAACAGCAATCTGAAGAGGGGCAAGCCACAAGGGAAAATGACCAGCAAAATGCTCAATCGCGAGAGACATAAATCGCTCAAGCGATCCTGCAATAGCACGGTGAATCATCACCGGTGTTTGTTTGTGACCTTCATGGTCAGTATATTCCAGTTCAAATCGAGCAGGTTGTACAAAATCTAGTTGTGCAGTCCCTAATTGCCATTCACGTCCCAAGGCATCACGAAATTGGAAATCTAATTTTGGCCCGTAAAATGCTGCCTCACCCTCAACTCGTTTGTAATTAAGATTATTTTCTTGAGCGATATCTTCTAGGATTGATTCAGCTTTATCCCATAAATTATCATCACCAATATATTTATCTAAATCCTGTGAATCGCGAACAGATAGGGATACCCAATAGTCTCCGTCATTAAACATATTCATGGCGGTGTAAAATTCTTTAATAATGGAAACAATATTATTTACCTCTTGTTTAATTTGTTCCGGAGTACAGAAAATATGACCATCATCTTGTGATATGGAACGAACTCGTGAAAGCCCCATTAACTCTCCAGCCTGTTCATCACGATAGACCATCGTTGTTTCTGCGTAACGTAAGGGAAGGTCACGATACGAACGAGGTTCAGCATCAAAAATTTGAGTATGATGCGGACAGTTCATAGGTTTCATCACAAATTCAGCATCAGATTTTCCTTTTACATGGAATAGGTCGTCTTTGTATTTATCCCAGTGTCCTGAAGTTTTGTAGAGATCTGATTTCGTAATATGTGGAATACATACTTGTTCGTATCCATACTGAGATTGAATTGAACTGATTTTTTCAGTAACGAGATTTCTAATTTTTGTTCCTTTTGGTGTAAAGAGGGGAAGTCCTGGTCCAACTTTTTCTGAAAAGGTAAAGAGGCCAAGTTCTTTTCCGATTTTTCTATGGTCACGTTTTTTCGCTTCTTCGCGCAATCTAAGATATTCATCAAGTTCTTCTTTGGTATCAAAGGCAAGACCATACACACGAGTCAGCATTTTATTATTTTCGTCTCCTCGCCAATAGGCACCAGCAACGCGATCAAGTTTAAAGGCATCCATGGCGACATCTTCTTTAAAATTTTCTACATGCCCTCCACGACAGAGATCGGTAAAATCTCCTGAGGTATAAAGGGTAATATCTTCACCTTTAGCTTCAATCTCTTCAATCAATTCCAATTTATATTCGTTATCAACAAAAAATTCTCTGGCTTCGTCTGGAGAAACTGTTTTTCCATCAAAGCTTGTCCAAGAATTTGCCATCTTTTTCATAGTTTTTTGAATTTTTTTCAAATCACTATCGTTAATAGGTTTAGTAAAATCCATATCGTAATAAAATCCATTTTCAATATGGGGACCTAAGGTCACCTTTGTGTCAGGGTAGAGTTTCAAAGTTGCTGCCGCCAAAAGGTGAGCGAGAGAATGTCGTTTTTTTTCTATTTCAGTCATACTTAATAAGTCTTTAATTTCTCAATAATATCTTGCCGAGATTTTTAAATCGATCTGCATAAGTAAAATATATTCGTAAACTCATTATTTTACTAAAAAAATCGTCCAGCAAGTATGCAAAAAGCATCTTACTAGGACGATTTAAAAACCGCGGTTCCACCTAGCTTCTGATTGATATTTCAATCAGCTCTTGAGAATTCAGATTAGGCCGAAGCTTGTAATTGATACAATTATGGTTGGTAGTCATAACAATCTCTGATATTTATAGAATATCATAATCTTTAAGGGTTACAACGATTAGGGTATACTGAATCTATGAAAAACTATCATTCAGGTTTTGGTCCAAAAGGAGTCTTACGGAGTGCAAAAAATTCATTACGAGGATTTAGAGTTCTTATGCGAAATGAATATAATCTGTATATTCAGTTGTTTTTTGCCGCTATTGCAATAGCTTTTGGTTTTGTATTTGAAATTAGTTTAACTGAATGGGCGATTCAAATTGCGGTAATTGGACTCGTAATTTTTTCGGAATTGGTTAATACTGCAATTGAAAAAACGATGGATCTCGTGCATCCTAATTACGATGAGCGCGTTCGTGACATAAAAGACTTGGCATCAGGATCAGTATTGTTTATGGTCATTGTTTCAATTGCTGCTGGATTGTTGATTTATATTCCTAAGGTATTTTAAAAACCTCTCATAAATCTGAGAGGTTTTAAATTAATTATTTAGGATATTGTAAATACCGTAATAGGAACAAATACATTTGTTTGTTTGAGTTTTACATATTCTGGCCAACGTATGCTGGTAATAAAACACACACCGTCTTCGCATTGAATAATAGCGTGATTTTTTTCTTTATGTGCAAAAAAGCTAGTACCTTTTTTAACCAAAATTTGATGAGATCCGGTATAACAACCTGGTTTTTTTATTTTGATATAAAAGTCTTCGATAGCTTTCATTATCATTGGTTCTTTGGTTAATCCTGTTTCTCTGAGAAAGGTAATCTGGTTATCATTAAAATTACAATCGTAAATGCTCTCTGATCTAATCATAGTGTTATTTTTTAAAGGAATTATTTTACTTATAAAGAAGTATACACAAAAAATTTAAATGTATCAATGTACTAGTACATTGATACATTTAAATAATAAGGTATACTGATGCTAACCATGAATCATCCGAATTTACGAAAAAAACTTATTAAGGCTTTTGAACAAACACAGAAAAAAACAAGTGATGTTAATTTTCTCATAAATGCCTTATTAACATCTTCTGAAATAAATGATATTGCATTACGCCTCGAGATTCTCAGACGATTATCAGCAGGAGAAACACATAGATCAATTGCTGAATCTCTTGGCGTAGGAATTGCAACGGTAACGCGCGGTTCTAGGCAATTACAACAATCAGGTGGAACATTAGAAAAGTTTTTCAAAAATAAAAACCATGAATAATGGTTTTTATTTTTCTAACTTTTTAATTCCATTAATAATCACTGATTTTTCACCATCTCTATCAGAAACGACTGACTGAGTGGCAATGACGGTATCAGGGACAATAATAGATTTATTTTTTTCATAGGTTTTAGGGAAAACAACAGCTTCAACCGATCCTGTAAAATCTGAAATGGTAATAAATGCCATTTTTTGTCCTTTTTTGGTAGTGATTTCTTTCACCGTATCAATGATTCCTCCGATAATTATTTTTTGCTCATTTTTTACATCTCCAGAGTGGATCATAGAAATATTATAATTTGATTTTTCAAACCGCACTTTAAATGGATCAAGTGGGTGACCAGACACATAAACCCCAAGAACTTCTTTTTCAATCATGAGACGTTGATCTTCATTCATAGGTTCGGCAGGGCGAAGGGTGATATGTGATGAAGTCTCACCAAAGAGTGAGCCTTGATCAGCATGCATAGTTTTTTGACCTTTATTGTATTCAAGTAGTGACTCTAGGTTGTACAGCAGTTGACCACGTTCACCAAAACCATCTAATGCTCCGGCCATGATCAGAGCCTCAAGAGATTTTTTATTAAAGTTTCGATGTCGAATACGATTCAAGAGTCCTTCAAGGGAGGTAAATTTCCCAGCACGTTTTCGCTCTTCAATAATTGCATCTGCAATAGCCTCACCAAAGTTTTTAATGGTGTAAAAACCAAATCGTATAGCTTTTTGTTCTGAGTTCTCAGGATCGTCAACAACGGTGAACCCACCAAAACATTCATTAATATCTGGTGGTAACACTTTAATATTCATTTTTTCACACTCATGAATAATAGCCGCAATTTTATCAGTATCACCAGATTCAGCAGTTAGCATAGCAGTCATATATTCAACAGAATAGTTTGCCTTCATGTAGGCGGTTTCGTAGGTAATACGTCCGTAACTCGCAGCATGAGATTTGTTAAAGGCGTAGGCCGCAAAGACCTCGATTTGCCGCCACATTTCTTTGGCAACCTTTTTATCCATACCACGCTCGATACATCCACCAACAAGTTTTTCTTTTTGCTCTGCCATCATCTCAGGAATTTTCTTCCCAATAGCTTTACGTAATTTATCAGCCATACCCCAATCATATCCGGCAAGGTCTACCGCAATCTGCATGACATCCTCTTGGTACACCATAATTCCATAGGTGGGTTCGAGAATCTCTTTCATTCGTGGATCAAGATATTCAACAAGGTCAGGATTTTTCTTTCGACTGATATAATCAGGAATAAACTCAAGTGGTCCTGGACGATACAAGGCAATCATGGCTGATATCTCATAGATGTTTGAAGGTTTCAACTCCATGATATATTTCGTCATTCCAGATGATGCCATCTGAAAGACTCCCATCGTTGAACCTTCTGCCAGAAGTTCATAAGTTTTAGGATCATCAAGGTGAATCGTATTAAGGTCAATATCAACATCTCGAATATCTTTTACTAACTGAACCGCATTTGCCAAAATGGTCAGGTTTCGAATACCAAGGAGGTCAAATTTTGGCATATTCACGACACCATCACGATCTCCTGTATACATATCATATTGGGTGATAATTTTTCCACCTTTAGGATCCATTTGAACAGGGCAGAAGTCGTCAACGCGGGTAGGGGAAATAACCACACCAGCAGCATGAACCGAAATATGTCGGGCACACCCTTCAATTTTTTGTGCTAGATCAATAATACGTTTGACATCCGAATCATTTTTATAGAGATCAGCGAGATCTTTTTCTTCGTTCATCGCGCGCTCGATTGTCATAGGAAATCCTTGAGCTCCTAGGGGAATGAGTTTTGCAATTTTATCACCCATTTCATATGGATAGTCCAGCGCACGTGCTACATCACGTACTGATCCGCGGGCTGCCATAGTACCGAAAGTACCAATTTGTGCTACGGCTTTATTTCCATATTTCTGGCGAGCATAATCAATAAGGTCATCACGATAGATATCAGAGATGTCTAAGTCAACATCAGGAATACCTTTTCGCCCCGGGTTCATAAATCGCTCAAAAGGTAATCCCATTTCTAGTGGGTCAACTTTGGTAACAAAGTTTAAATAAGATACCAAAGAACCAGCAGCTGAACCCCGAGTATTAGTATAAATACCCATATCTTTAGCGGCTCGCACAAGGTCCGCCATAATCAGAAAGTATGATGAATATCCTTTTGATTGAATAATTCCAAGTTCGTATTCAATACGCTCTTCAACCTCAGCTGTACGTTCCATACCTCGTTTGGCGATTCCTTCATAGGTTACTTTACGCAAGTAATCATCATAATTAGTACCTTCTGGGATTTCGATATCAGGGAAATACCATGAATCAATATCAATTTCAATATCACAACGATCAGCAATTTTGACGGTGTTTTCAATAGCTTCGGGATAATCAGCAAATTTTTCAATCATTTCGTTAACCGATGCAAAGTGAAAGTCTCCTCGCATAAATCCTGAGCCAATTTTATTACCTGTAGTTGAAACACCTAAGAGGGTATCAAAGGCCTCTCGGTCATCAGGGCTAATATAATGATTGTTGTTTGTGGCAACCAGTGGCGCGCCAGTTTTTTTAGAAAGTTTTGCAATATCCTTATTAATCTCAGGTAAACCATCAATATGGTTGTTGAACATGATTTCAAGATAAAAGTTTTCTTTACCAAAAATATCTTGATATTCTTTGATGATATTTTCTGCTTTTTCCATTTGTTTGGTGATGACCGCTTGACCAACTTCACCAAAAATTGGCCCTGACATACAAATTAAACCTTCAGAATGTTGCTGTAGGAGGTCTTTATCCATTCGCGGACGATAGTAAAACCCTTTAATATAGGATTGCGTAACTAACTTCATTAGGTTTTTGTATCCAGTGAGGTTATAGGCAAGAAGGGTAAAAGGATAGCGTTTATTATCAATGCCATGATCTTTTTGCTCCATAGACCGAAAAGCCATATAGGCATCTAAACCAATGATTGGCTTGATATCATTTTTCAAACACTGTTTGTAGAATTCAATACATCCATACATTGATCCATAATCAGTGATAGCCAAAGCTTTCATATTATATTCTTTGGCTTTTGCCATCATGTCAGGGATTTTTGAGAGACCTTGGAGAAGGGAATAGTGACTATGATTGTGGAGGTGTACAAATTGGCTCATAGATAGAGTATAGCAAACATGCTTAGTCTTTCGGTATTTACATAGTCAGAAAAATATCTTTTTCAATCAAAATGAGTGTTATAAATATCAAAAACGTATTACTATGAAGGTAATAGTTTTTTTGTATAACAGTTTATTACATATCGTAATTTGTTTTACGTTATCAAAAATTATTGATAGATATTTTCTAAAAGCATCTGATAATGTTGAGTATCTATGAAATAATTTATGTCCACTGGTCGAGCAGATTCTCCGGGATCGGGTAAACCCGATCCCGGGTGAGAATCCGCTCAAGTGAACGGTTTTCGGCTTGTTTATTGTCTAAGCCGAAACGACTAGGCGGAAGGTTTAATGTCTTTGCTTACCGCCATACGACTTTCTATTTACCTATATATTGTTATATGTAGGTATGTAATAAACTGTTATATAAGAAAGTTATGAATATATTCAGCAAAATAATAGACATTGATAATATTCGAGAAGCTTATTTTGAAGTTGTTCAAAAATTTGAAGAGCAAAATAGAAGTTATTCATACAGTGGAATTGATGGAAAACGACTTGCTGATTATGATTTTGATTCAGAGAATCTTTTTCTTACTATCAAAAAAGAATTAGAAGTATTTCAAACTATTAATCCAAGTCTTGAAATAATGATCCCTAAAAAAAACAAACCAGGTCTTCGTCCAGTATACATCCATACACTCAAAGAACGGATAAAATCTCAGGCAGTTTTCCGGATAGTCTATCCTTATTTTGATGAATATTTCACCCATTATGTATACTCCTATCGCCCAAGCCACCCTTATGAAACAGCAATTAAGACAGTTGTACGTCGCTATAAAAATACTGCACATCAGGAAAGTATTTTAATAGGTGATATCGGAAGTTATTCAGATAACATTAATCCTCAGATATTAAAGAAGCAGATTCAAAGAATTGGTTTTGACGCAGATACTAATAAAATATTATATCTATATGTTGATATGCAAATGTTTCAAGAAGGAGAGATTCGTTCGTCAGAACGTGGAATTTTAACGGGTTTACCGATCACGGTGCTGTTTAATAATCTTTATCTTAATTCTTTTGATAAAATTTTTGGTAAAGAATTATCTCTCTATAGGCGAGTAGGAGATGACTTTATTGCTTTTGATAATAAGGAGAATTTACAAAAAGCTAAGAAAGAAATGCACGTACTACTTGATGAGCTCTTAGTACCACAGAAAGATCAAAAAATAGAAATTATTAAAAAAAATAACTGTTTTAAATTTTTAGGTTACGAGTTTAATAATGGAATAATTTCAATTTTACCTAAATCAGTTCGGAATATTAAAATATACCTTCGATCTCGGTTGCGATACCGACCATTTCATTCCTGTGATAAAAAGATTAAGAACTTCAAAAAACTATTTTTTGAAAAGGAAGCGTTGAAATATTATTTTGTTCAAATTGTGAGACAATATAATCACTGTAATGATAGGGAACAAATAAAACACCTTGCAGATTATTTTCTCATACGAGCAACCATATATTTTTTTGGTACATATACTAAACGTAATAGACGTCTTACTCAGAAAATATTGAGAGATTTAGATATCCCGTCGTTAACGCAATATTATAGGGCTTTTCATTCAGGATCGATGAGTCCTGAAAAACTCCATACACTGACTACATGAATACTTTACAGCGACAAGTAAATACTTTAAAAAAACGTATGCAAATTAAAGTAGAGGAGCGACCTTTACGTTTTGATAAACAGAAAAAAGACTATATTAAAAAACTTTTTTTAGTGCAGAAAAAACATATCTTAAGGCTGCTTGCACTGGTTATTGGAATAAGTCTCATAGAGATAAGTGCCCCATTATTTCTTGATATCTTTTTGTCAAAGCACTCTTTTAATCTGAGGGCGAATACCTTGTTTGCCGCAGGTATAATCTTGTTTTTAATAGTAATTATTTATTTAGTTATTAGTTATTTTGCTTTAGCAATTCAAAAAAGGCTGACATTAAATATTATTAATAAGGTGCGAGAAGATTGGTTACGTTTTTATATCAATAAGAAACCACTCACACTTAATAGTAAAGACAAAGGGAATGTTTTTGTAAAAATTAGCTATCATCTTTCGTTGTTACAAATGGGATTAGGGAATTCTTTATTTAGTTTTTTTCAATGGATATTATATTTTGGTGGAGTCTTAATAGTGAGTGCTATCATCGATATAAAATTACTCTCTATTTCATTAATTTTTATTCCAATAAATATTCTTATTGTTGGTATTAGTTATATTTTCTCCGCATACTATTTAGCCAAAGATCAAACTTTGTATTCAAAAATACTCAGGTATATTTCTGATACCTTTGAGCGATTTGAATTAGTTAAATCATTTAATAAAGAAAATACATTCATTCGTGAGGTGAACGATATGATTGAGATTGATAATCATTTTCGTATTAAGCGTGAGATTGTACTTCGTTATGGAAATAATATTATTTTCGCCATACTTACATTACTCACCATAGGAACCTACATAATTAATTTATATAATCCAACCTTACTTGCATTTACTTCAACAAGTTCATTAGTTCAAATTCTTATTTTTGGACTCCATCTTCGTTTAGTTTATCTTAGTATGCGGATGGGCTTGTTTTATTTCCCTTTGAAACTAGGATTGTTTTTATCAGTTCCACCAACGATATTCTTTAAAAAAGGTAAGCATCTAAAGTCCATACAACATCTTGGTTTTCGCACTCCTAAGGTGAAACTATTTACTAATGATTCATATCAAAAAAATATTCAGTTTGATTTTGAAAAAGGTAAAAATTATCTCATCCTTCATTCAAAAGAGGAACGATTAGTGAATATGAATCATGTATTTGCTGGTATTGCATCATATAGAAAAGGGATTCAATGGGTTGTTCACGCGAACAAACAGCGCTTACTGTATAGTCGTTTTTATGAGGCGCAAAAAAATATATTTTATATTCACAAAAACCTCTATTCTCATGGTTCAATATATGAACTTCTGAATAATCATAGTAACTTAGAAACTCTTACTCAATATCCAGAATTTGATTTTATTTTTCAAAAAAGAAAATTTGTTGCTGATAACTATTCTCCAGAAAATTTTGACATTCAAGATCTCTTCCTAATTCAGGTCGCATATTGTTTGATGGCAAATCCTGACATAGTTGTCGTTGACGAATGTTATGCCGACATACATTATGACCGTATCAATGAGGGTATTGATTTACTCAGATTAAAATATGATGGTATTCTCATAGTAAGTTCTCGAAACAACTCCCAAAATCAAGATAATTATCATGTCACTTATACACTTCGTAAAAAGTAAATTAACGCGTACTAAAAAGTATCTTCCAAAGATAGCTTTTTTTGCTGGGTGTGGAGTACTACTCCTTTTTATATTAAGTTTTATTTTTAATGGCAGAATAGTTGTTCATTCAGAATATCAACCGAGAAAAGAAATAATTTCAGAATTACCTTTTGAGGCTGAAATATATTTTAACGATTTAGATAATCATAATGAGTTCGGTCAAAGAATTACCGATGTGATTACTAGCGCCAATGAATATATCGGTATTGCTATGTATTCATTTAATGATGAAAAACTTATCAAGCTACTGGA
Organism: Minisyncoccota bacterium; assembly: GCA_022763365.1. Lineage (GTDB taxonomy): Bacteria > Patescibacteriota > Minisyncoccia > Phycocordibacterales > UBA1006 > UBA1006. The sequence continues at coordinate 64,611 of JALEGN010000001.1, forward strand.
ACAAAAACATCAATCTGGAATCGAGGTAGTGGTAATTCTTCCAAAAAATAAAGGTCATATTGAAAAAGGTTTATTTAGTGATACCTCATTTAAAATTCTCGAAGTTGGTGATGAACAAGAAACGGATGTAACCGATTCTTCGCTATCATCATTTATGCATCATAAATTTATCATTACTGATCCAGAGTTAGATAGTGGGGAAGTGTTATTTGGAAGTACTAACCTCACTGAGTATCAGCAAAAATTTGACTCAAACTTTTTTGTAGTAACTTCTGATAATCACATTAAACAAGCTTTTGTAGATGAGTTTAGATTACTTGAACAAGGTAGATATAGTACGCGGAAATTTAAAAAGAATTTTGCCCCTTTTACGCTAAAAGGGCAGTGGAGTGATGGTTTTTTTGAGTTATGGCTCGGCCCTGGTTTTCGAAATAATAGTCTTAAGCAGCGAATGATTGATGCAATTAATGATGCAGAATCAACGATTGATATTATTGGTTGGCGGATTAATGATAGAGATATTTATCGAGCTTTACAATCAAAGGCATTAGAAGGAGTGACAATAAGGATTATCTTAGATGATTATTATATGTGGAATGATATTTCTGTTGCCAGCAATAGAAATTCTTGGCACGAGAATATAACATTCATATCTGATTCATATAAGGATGTTCTCTTTCAGAATGATATTATTATGAAAAATGAATACCTTCCAGACACCTTCAATTCATTTCTTCATCATCATACGATGATCATTGATGATACTATTCTCGTTGCAGGAAGTAATAACTGGGGTTACCGTGGTTTTTATTTAAACGATGAATTAGCTTTTGTTACTGACGATACATATCTTGTAAATCGTTATATCGAAGAATTTAATTATCTAGATAAACAATTCCTCGGGAGAGCTTTAAATGTACAGATTGATAATGAAGATAATCTTATTTTTAATCACAATATAAGTGATTACTACACTACAGTATATGTGGAGCAAAGTTATCCAGACTGGTTAGGGTATACATGTCAAAAAATCCTCCCGAATGAAGATAAAAAAATACAAGAAAAATGTATTACTGATACGACAAGGATATTTGTTCATGATGTCGATTATCAGTTGTATGGAAGTAGCTACTTATCTCGCTAAGATATTATGAAAAACTACACATATATTGTAGGTATTGATGAGGTAGGACGAGGGCCACTGGCAGGTCCAGTTATGGTTGCTGCATTTTGTGTTCCTGAAAAGAGTCAAAAAAAAGTCTTAGAGGAACTTGAAGGTATTACCGATTCAAAAAAACTTACTAAAAAAAGACGGGAAGATTACGCAGCAAAAATAAAATCCTTAGAGCAAGATGGATTATTGAAGGTATCAATCTCTGCTGTTTCAGCAAAGCTTATTGACCAGGAGGGTATTGTTCCCGCTATTAATTCAGCGGTCAGGTCATCACTTAAAAAACTCAATATAAATCCTGCCGAGGTATTTATATATCTTGATGGAGGGCTTCGTGCACCAGCATCATATGATCAAGAAACAGTAATAAAAGGGGATAGTAAAATTTGGCAGATAGGAGCCGCCTCAGTGATTGCAAAAGTCCTTCGTGACAGAAAAATGATTGAATATGCAAAAAAATATCCTGAATATGGATTTGAAAAACACAAGGGATACGGAACAAAACTACATCGAGAAAACATACAAAAATATGGTATATGTGATATTCATCGGAAATCTTGGATAAAAAGTCAATAAAGTGTTGACTTTTTTTTATTTAGTGATATATTTATTAATAAGTCAAGACATTCAGTCAAATGATGAAACTTATTAATTCTTTTTAAAAATGAATAACCAAGATTTATTCAGTGCAGTCATTCCAATTATTAACGAATATATTTTGTTAGCTTTTCGGAAAAATTTAAATCCAAACTCTCCAAAGAAATATGTAGCAGGAAATCCAGGAGGTGTTCGTTATGCAGATCCGACAAAAAATGGACCTGAAGAACTCCAATATAGTCATACTTCTAAAGAAATTGTGAAAGGTATGTTCAAGCATGTGATCAAAATGGGTACACCAAAATATGAAAAAGTAGAGCATTTTGATATCCTTACTGGAGGTATAGCTGATCATATTAATGAGCATATTGCCGGAGCTGCTAAAATCAACGCAGTAAAAGAAGGTATCGAAGAATCAGGTACTATTTGTTTAGAACTCGATGAAATTTTTGAGCATGAACAAGAAAACAAGTACGGACCTCAATACTTCTATCTTGCTACAAAAATGATGAAGTTTAATGGTGATATTGGTGATTTTGAAATAATTGAAGATCTCGCTAAGCAATTACCGAGAGAAGGTATTGATTATATATGTCTTGATAATGACATTGATCATATACGGGCTATTCATCTTTCAGAGGTTTTCAGTCATCCTGATTTCGATGTGATTCCTTCTCATAGGAAGCCAATTGAAGGCGCTATTGCTCATTATCATGTAATGAAGAGATAATAAGCACTACCTTTAAATACTAACCCATCTTTCTGATGGGTTTTGTCTTGCAAAAAATAGAAATCTCTCTATAGTAGAGGCATTATGGTAATTCGAATGAGACATACACGTGCGCACACTGGGAACCGACGTTCTCATCACGCATTGAAAACTGCCGCAAATACTATTTCTGAAACAGGTCAACGACATCGCATTGATATGGAAACTGGAATGTACCGAGGGCGGCAAGTTATTGACGTAACTAAAAAAGCGTTAAAAAAAGCTAAAAAATCAGCTTAAATTATATATAAAGACCATGCTTTCTATTTGGAAAGCATGGTCTTTTTCGTTATACTATATTCACTATGGCAAATAGACAGTTGTACCGATCGATTCTTTTACAAACACTTTTTGAATGGGATATACGAGGATATCAGAATGAAATGATACCGAGTTATTTTGAGTATACCTTAGATTCATTTAATAGTGATACACCTATTCCGGACAAGGATGATATGCTTGCCCTTATTTTAAGTATTGCAAAAAAACAAGTAGTTATTGATGAAATTATTGAAAAAGCCGCTCCTGATTGGCCGCTGTCAAAAATTGCAATTACTGATAGAAATGTTCTGCGGTATGGGCTCTACGAACTTCTCTTTGGTGATCATGATGCGGTCCCACCAAAAGTAGCTATTAATGAAGCAGTAGAATTGGCTAAGCGTTTTGGTGGACCAAAATCTAATAAATTTGTTAATGGTGTTATTGGTGCAGTGTATCGTGAAATAGGTGAACCAGGTAAAGACCAACAGGCAAAGGTAAAAATGCCAGAGGTTCCTTATGAAGAAATGCCTGTTGACGAAAAAGGGGCAGCAGTGATTTATTCTATTGATGATAATGGAGTTATCAGAATTGGAATGGTGCATGATATTTTTGGTTATTGGACGCTGTCAAAAGGAACCATTGAAGATGGAGAAACCAAAGAAGAGGGAACTATTCGTGAAGTTAAGGAAGAAACAAACTGGGATATTGTTATCAAAGAAGAGCTTGGTGATAATGAGTATATTGCCTATCCGCCAGAGCGTGGACCGGTTCGTAAACATGTAACCTATTATTTAGCTGAATCAGCCTATACTTCACCAGTTCTTGAGGAAGGTTCTGGTGGACTTGATGACGTACGTTGGTTTGAATTATCTGAAATCTCAGACTTGAGTATTTATGATGATGTATCTCAAATGTTGATTAAATCCATTGCAATTATTAGCGCCGAGGAAAGTGAATCTACTGAGCGTGGAGATGAAACTTCTGATACTAAGAATGAATCAGATAATACAGATGTCGATGTTTCTTCACTGAAGGTGAGTGAACTTAAAGCACTAGCTAAAGAGCGTGGACTCGCAGGATACTCAAGTATGAAAAAAGCTGAACTTATCGAATTTCTACAATAATCGTATGAATACTGTATATAATGATTTTGAATCAAAAATTGGAGTATTCTTTAACAATAAAGACTTACTAAAACAAGCTTTCATTCATCGATCGTATATTAATGAGCAAAAAGATTCAGGTTTAGAACATAATGAGCGACTTGAATTTCTTGGCGATGCGGTACTTGAACTCGTCGTAACTGATTTCCTCTATAAAAAATATCCTAGCGTTGCAGAAGGTCGTTTAACAGCCTACCGTTCAGCACTGGTACGAACCGAAAGTATTTCTCGTTCTGCCCGCAATATGGGTATGAATGACTTACTGTTACTTTCAAAAGGTGAGGCACAAGATCAAGGTAAGGCACGTGATTATATCTTAGCCAATACTTTTGAGGCCTATGTTGGTGCGGTCTATCTTGATCAAGGATATGATCTCGCACGAGATGTTATTGCCAACCATCTCTTAGATAATATCGAAGATATCATTAAGGAGGGTTCTTGGCGTGATGCAAAATCTTATGTTCAAGAAAAATCACAAGAACTGTATAATGAAACTCCACGTTATGAATTAGTTTCGTCAGAAGGACCTGATCATGCAAAGAATTTTGTTATGGCCATCTATTTTGGCGATAGAAAAATTGCTGAAGGGTCAGGAAATAGCAAACAAAAAGCCCAGCAATCTGCAGCTCAAGCTGCATTAACCAAAGAAGGTTGGGATGAAGAATAGAAAACACCAGGAAGATTAATTCTGGTGTTTTTTCATAAATGAACGTAGTTGATATAAACGATAGGCACGTTTATTGGTTTCAGCTTTAAGTAATAAACGGATTATTCTTTGTATGCGATTTTTTGGATATGAACCTTTGTCTTTCATAATGATTCAATTATTTATACTTAGTATACCGCGCAAATCATAGATTGAATATGATATACTATTGCTATACTTTTTCCTTATTACCTATGCATTTGAAACGACTTGAATTGAATGGATTTAAATCATTCGCTAAGAAGAGCGAATTTATTTTTGATGTTCCTATTATTGCTATTGTAGGACCTAATGGTTCTGGAAAATCTAATGTTGTTGAATCCATTCGTTTCGTATTAGGTGAACAATCAGTAAAATCAATGCGAGGGAAAACTGGTTCAGATCTTATCTTCAAAGGTTCACGTGAGATTTCAAAAATGTCACGTGCTGCGGTATCAATTGTGTTTGATAATACTGATAGAGTATTTCACCTTGAGCAAGCGAATAACACCAAACTGAGTGTTGATTTTGATGAAGTAGTTATTACACGTGAGGTCTACGCTGATGGTGCTAATAAATATTTGATAAATGGACATGAGGTGCGCATGAAAGATGTTCATGAATTGATTGCGTCAGTGAATATTGGTGCATCGGGCCACCATATTATTTCTCAAGGTGAAGCTGATCGATATCTCAACGCTAATATTAAAGATAGACGCGAGCTTATTGAAGAGGCTTTAGGATTAAAATTGTATCAATACCGCATTAAAGAATCTCAGCGAAAACTCAAAAAAGCTGAAGAGAATATGCGTGAGTCTGAGCTTCTCAGGCGGGAGATTGCTCCGCATCTGCGTTTCCTAAAACGTCAGGTTGATAAAATTGAAAAAGCGAAACATCTTCGAGAAGAACTTGCAGGTGAGTATCGTAAATACTTTGCTCAAGAAGATTATCTAAGACAGGTTCTGACCAAAAAACTTGATCAAGATAGGGATGAGGTACAGTCTGAATATTCGCGTGTCCGATCGTTTCTTGATGAATATGGTGATGTTGATGAAACAGCATCTTTTCAAGAAGAGTTTGATATTAAAGAAGCCCAAGAGCAAATTGAAAATATCAATACCAAAATTACACATAAGCGACAAGAATTAGGTCGCATTGAGGGGATGATGACGATGCTCCAGAAACAGCAAGATAAGGCTGTAGTAGAACCTGAAAAAAAACAACACCCCGGATTTTCTTACAGTGCTATCTCTGAATTTTTGAACAGCATTATTACACAACTAGATTTAATGGGTACGAATGGGCAAGTTAGCCTCGGACAAATTAAACAACGGATTGATGATTTCTTGAAAAAGCCTGGTGAATCAACATTACAATCAGCGCCAAGTGTTGATAATTCAGTTGAGATTAAGGCTCTTGAAGAGAATAAAGAAACGATTAACCGCCAGGTTGAAGAATTACAAGGTATTATAGTGGCAACACAGAATTCTATTGTTGAATTACAAAATACTCTTACTGAAAAACGTAAACAAGAACAAGAATCTCAGCGGCAATATTATGAATATCTGGCTAAGAAAAAAGAGCTTGATGGGCGACGTGAAATGATCACTGCTCGAGATGAATCTTTAGGTATGCGCGCTAATGCACGTAACGAAGAGTATCAAGAAGCCAAAGTTCTTTTAGGAGTAGAGGCGATTGAATATCAATCAATTTTAGGCGGAGATGATGCAGATGTTACAGCCCAGTCCCAAGAACAATTTAGACGTCAAATCGAACGTATTAAAATTAGACTTGAAGATATGGGTGGAGGTTCTGGTATTGAAACAATCAACGAATACAACGAAACTCTTGAGCGTGATCAATTCCTTGAAGGTGAAATCAAAGATATTGAATCGACCATTGAATCTCTGGAGAATATGATTAGCGACTTGAAAGAGCGTTTGAATACTGAATTTGATAAAGGTGTTCAAAAAATTAATACTGAATTTGATCGATTCTTTAAACTGATGTTTGGAGGAGGGCAAGCAAAGCTTGAATCAGCCTTAATCAAGAAACGTCGGAAAAAATCAACAGAAGAAGGTCAACTTGAACTCTTACCTGAGGAAGAAGAGGTGCAAGAATACGGTATTGATATTAAGGTTCAGTTACCACGTAAAAAGGTTTCTGATCTTGATATGCTCTCTGGAGGAGAGCGATCACTGACATCAATTGCGCTCCTCTTTGCTTTATCGCAGGTAAATCCGCCACCGTTTTTGGTGCTTGATGAAACTGATGCGGCTCTTGATGAAGCAAATTCACAGCGTTATGGGGATATGGTAGAACAACTTTCTAAATATTCACAACTCATTGTTGTGACCCATAACAGGGAAACGATGAGTCGCGCACAGACACTCTTTGGAGTGACTCTTGGACGTGATGATTGTTCAACAACACTCTCACTGCGACTTGAAGATGCAACACAATATGCAAAATAAAAAACCATCTAATGGTTTTTTATTTTTACCTGATATGAGTAGCACAGTGTTCGTGACCAAAAGGAGCTCCAAATGTTCTGCCGCTATACCAAGGCTCCTCTTGAATATTCATTGAATACCAAGTAAGAACATAGCCCTGACCTTGTCCGAATACCACGTAATCACATAGCCAATTTGACGGCCCACTATAACCCGTATTTGTATAAGAAGAATAATAAATACACTCTTGATTATTAATAAGTTCATTATTAATATATCCATCCATAGCTTCTCTGAATTCTTCATATCCAGGAGATCCTTGTCCCTCACATAGTCCGGTAAACCAACTCCATGAAGCGTTTGAAGGAACCACTGGATAAGAACCATTATCTAAATAATATAATTCAAGTGCAGTCCGTAATGATCGAACTTCTGAGAAAACGACACCTTCACGTGCTTTTTCACGTGCATCATTAAGAGAACTAAGTACAACTGTCGCTAGAACCCCAATAATAGAGATAACCACAAGGAGTTCTATGAGGGTAAATCCTCGCTTTGAAATTTTTTTATTAATATAATTTCTTGTCATATAAAGAAGTATAACAAAAAAAGAAGTCATGTGACTTCTTTTTATAGAAAAGCAACATAGCGTTTGAGGTATTCTAAAATATTACGCGTATCTTGTTGTCTGGTATTTGATTGAAGAATAATGACGGCAATATTTTTTGTTTCGTCATTGGCTAATTGTATTTGGTAGTAACCAATACTTGTTTGCCTGGCAGCGTTGGTGTATCCAGTTTTACCTCCTTTAAACTCTGGAAAACGTGAGGCTTTATTGATATTTTGCCAGAGGTAATCTCCATTTTCTTTAAAGGTAAGACGTGAGATATCAATAATTTGAGGATATTTTTTCCGGACGGCACGCATCATTACAAAAAGATCACGAGCTGTTGAATAGTTTTCTTTTGAAAGTCCTGTTGGGTCTGCAAAGCTGGTATTATTCATACCCAGTTCAGCAGCTAAGTCCCGCATGGTATTAATGAACCCAATTCGATTTCGCTGCTGCGCAATAATCTCTCCAGCATCATTTGATGAAACCAGAAGCAGAGGATAGATAAGATCTCGTACCGTTAGGCTATCGCCAACTTTGAATCGGCCACGGTTTCCTTCAACCTCAAGTTTATCTCGCGTTATTGTTGCTAGCTCATTAGGTTCTAATATTTCAGCAGCCGTGTAGGCTGTCATATATTTAGTAATTGAGGCAATAGGAAATTCTTCATTTGGTTTTCGTTCAAAAATAACTTGTCCAGTATCAAGATCACCGACGACAAAGGCTCTGGCATTAATTTGCCCTAAACGTTCAAGTTGTTGAAGAATGTATTTCTTTTCAACTTCTTGATTTTCTTGATAAGGATTAACAAAGGTGAAGACTTGGTCTGTGGTGGTAGGTTGCTGAGCTATTTTTTGATTAATTTCTTGGTCTTTGTTGTTGGTATAAAATGAGAGTGAATCATTTTTATTTAAACCAAAAGTAATTGAGAAAAGAGAAAATGACCCAATCAAGAGTGATAGGGCAAGGGTTATATGGGCTATGGTATTTTCTTCTTTATAGAAATTCATAATTATATTATAAATATTTTTAAATAAAATGTCAATATTTTATCGTAAGAATGATAGTAAATATAGTATAACAAAAAACACCGATAATGGTGTTTTTTTATTGAGATTTTTTTTCGTTAAAATTCTTTCTTTTTCCGTGGTGTTTTCGTCTATTTTTTCTCGGGAATCTTGGTGGTGCTTCTTGGGATTTTCCATCAACGACGAGAGCATAGTCGATGAGACGTTTTTCTAAATCAACACGTTTGATTTTAATATCAATTTCATCACCAATTTTAAAAGTTTTCTGTGTTTTCTTTCCAATAATGGTTCCTGATTTTTCACGATATTCCCACATATCATCCCCTAAATCAAACAATCGAATCATTCCTTCTGACCGTGATTCTTCTTCGGCCACAAAGACACCAAATTTCCCAGCTCCAGTAACAATACCTTTAAGGAAAGTATCAGGATCAAGCGTCTTCATATATTCTACTTGTTTTAATTTCGTTGAATTTCGTTCGGCGGTAACGGCACGTTGTTCTTGTTGTGAGCTATGAGTACACATTTTTTCAAACCATTCTTGATCGAAATCTGATTCAGTACCTTTGATTTTGTGATCTAATAATCGATGAGCCAAAACATCAGGGTAACGACGAATAGGTGAGGTAAAGTGACTATAATCTGAAAATGCTAATCCAAAGTGACCAATATTTTTTGTGGTATAGATGGCTTTTTGCATTGACCGAACGGTCACTACTTGGAGTGTTTCATACTCTTTTGTTCCTTCAGCTTCACGAATAATCCGTTGTAGTTCTTTAACAGGAATCATGCCGTCTTTGAGTTTTGTTTCGTATCCAAGGAGTTTAAGAAATTCTTGAAGTTTTTCCATTTTTTCTTGCTCAGGCTTATCGTGAATACGATAAACAAAAAATGGTGCATCGTTCATGTATTTTGCAACACGTGAATTAGCCAAGAGCATAAATTCTTCAATCAATTTATTGGTATCAATACGCTCTTTAACCTTAACGCTGACAGGTACCCCTTCATCATCAAGGATAAATTTCACTTCATGAGTTTCGAAATTTAAGGCACCTTGTTCGTATCGTTGTTTTTCGTAGATTTTTGCAATTCGATTGAATTCTAATAATTCTTCTACATAGAGTCCTGATTTATTATCAATAATGTCTTGAGCTTCTTCGTAGGTAAATCGTTTATTAGAATTAATAACAGTTCGTCCAAACCATTCATCGGCAACTTCACCTGTAGTTGGATTAATCTCAAAGACTGCAGAGAACGCAAGTTTTTCTTCATCCTGACGTAATGAACAGAGTCCATTTGATAATGCCTCAGGTAACATTGGAATGGTTCTATCAACTAGATAAACTGAGGTTGTTCGTTTCTGTGCCTCTTTATCAAGGGCACTACCTGGGCGTACATAATGTGCAACGTCAGCAATGTGGATACCAATTTCATAATTTCCATTATCTAATTTTTTAAATGACAATGCATCGTCAAAATCTTTAGCGTCTTCAGGGTCAATAGTGAAAGTAAGGGTATTACGCATATCACGCCGGGCTTGTATTTCTTCTTCGGTAATACCTTTTGCTTCTAAGGCGTCAGCTTCATCATCGACTTCTTTCGGGAATGAATAATCAAAACCTTGCTCCATGGCGATACCGTGCATATGGGCGTCGTTGCTTCCTGGTTTACCAAGGTGTTTGAGAACTTTTCCAATCAATCGTGGCTCATATTGCGTAATTTCTACAAATACTTTCTCACCAGTAGGGGCATTATCGTGTTGACCATTTGGAATAGTGATTTCTGGAATTTTAAAATTGTCTGGCTTTAATGAGAAATGATCTCCTTTTTTCTCTAATATTCCAACAAATCCTGCATTAGCCCGGCTTACAATTGCAGTAACTTCACCTTCATTTTTCTCAGCATCAGTAACGTTCACGGTAACAATATCTCGGTGAAGGGCAGTGTTATGAAGATGAGCTGGAACTTCAATGACATCATTGGTTTCTTTATTTTTAATATAGGCGATACCATTTTTCCCAAGAGAATAGATTCCTTCAAATTCTGTATTTTTATTCATAGGCAAAGTATATCATGATTCCTTAATTACTCATTAAAACCCTTGCGCAATAATATATTTTTGATAGTATCTCGTTTATATGTTAATGCTTAGATTACAACGAATCGGACGACGAAATGAAGCACATTTCAAAATTGTCGTTATCGAAAAAACCAAAGGTCCAAAATCTCAAAAATATGTTGATATTGTTGGGTCATACAATCCCAAAATGGGAACAATACAAATGGACGAAGCAAAGGTAAAAACACACCTCGCAAACGGAGTACAACCATCAGATACGGTATACAACATGCTTGTTTCAAAAGGGCTTGTTGAAGGACGAAAGAAAAACGTTCTTCCTAAAAAATCTCCAGTTATTGATGAAGAAAAACTAGCGCGAGAAAAAGAAGAAGCCGAAGCAAAAGCTCAAGCTGAAAAAGAAGCTGCTGAAGCTAAAGAGGCTGAAGCAAATACTGAGGAAGCATCTCCAGAAGCTGAACCAGAAGAAGCGACCGAAGCTCCAGCCGAAGAAGAAACACCAGAAACTGTTGAAGAACCATCAGCAGATGAACTTGAAGCTGCATCTGAAGGTGCGCCAGAAGAAGCAACAAAAACAGAGGAGTAATCTTGTGTTTTTTTTATTATCCTTGCTATACTTTAGATGTCACCTCTTTTGGTGCTCCATCGTCTCTTATGAGAGCTGATGGCGGCACTCACATAGGATGTTTAGTGGAGCTCGCACCCATCAGCTCTCACAGGAGGTGATTTAAAAACAGGAATAATTCCTGTTTTTTTAATGTTCATATGGTACACTCGAGCGTATGAAACTATTGAAAAAAATCTTTGGAGATGAAAATCAAAAGAAATTAAAAGAAGCACAGAAAATTGTAGAAACGATTAATGGACTTGAAGAATCAATAAAAAATCTTGATGATTCAGCCCTTGCTGAAAAGACAAATGAATTTAAATCACGATTAGAAAAAGGGGAAAGTTTAGACGACATTTTACCTGAAGCTTTTGCCGTTATTAGAGAAACAGCATGGCGAACGCTTGGTCAACGTCACTATGATGTTCAATTGATTGGAGGAATGATGCTCCATTGGGGGCATATTGCAGAAATGAGAACTGGTGAAGGGAAGACTTTGGTTTCAACCTTGCCAACCTATTTGAATGCCTTAGAAGGCAAAGGAGTTCATGTTGTTACTGTAAACGATTACCTAGCTCGGCGTGATGCACAATGGATGGGGCAGGTCTTTGCTTTTCATGGTCTTTCAATTGGTGTTATTAATGATCAAAATCAATCATTTCTCTATGATGCTGGGCATCAAGAGGTTGATGAAGAACGAGATGAATTAGGTTCATTTAAGGTATTTTATGAATTCCTTAAACCATCATCACGAAAATCTTGTTATGAGGCTGATATAACCTATGGAACCAATAATCAATTTGGTTTTGATTATCTGCGGGATCATACAGCCCAAAATAAAAACACGGTAGTACAACGTGGACATCATTACGTAGTCATCGATGAGGTTGATTCAATTTTAATTGATGAGGCTCGTGTCCCGCTCATCTTATCAACAGCTGCTGATAATGCCGAAGGTCTCTACACTGCTATGAATACGATTGCAGGGTCAATGACCGAAGGTCCTGATTACGAAATTGATGAAAAACTTCGTGCTGTATCAATTAGCGACCAAGGAATTGTTAAGGCTGAGAAGGCTTTAAAAATAAAAAATATCTATACTCAGGAAAATATTAAATTAGTTCATCACCTTGAGACAGCCTTGAAGGCTAAGGCTATTTTCCAAAAAGACAGGGATTATGTGGTTCAAAATAATGAAGTCCTGATTGTTGATCAATTTACCGGACGTTTACAAGAAGGACGTCGATATTCAGATGGTCTTCATCAAGCTCTTGAAGCAAAAGAACGTGTACCGATTCAACAGGAATCAAAAACCTTAGCATCAATTACCTACCAAAATTACTTTAAATTTTATGAAAAAATTTCAGGTATGACCGGTACCGGTAAAACCTCTGAAGAAGAATTCCAAAAAGTATATGGTCTTGATGTTTATGTTATTCCAACGCACAGGCCAATTGCTCGTATTGATCAGACTGATCTTATTTATCAAAACGAGGAAGCTAAATTTAAAGCCATCGCACAAAAGGTGAAGGAAAAACAAGACAAGGGTCAACCTGTATTGATTGGTACCGTATCAGTTGAGAAGAATGAACTCTTATCAGCATTTTTGAAACAAGCTGGTGTTAAACACCAAGCCTTAAATGCGAAAAATCATGAAAGTGAAGGGGAAATTATTGCTCAGGCCGGGAAACCAGGATCGGTAGTAATTGCAACGAACATGGCGGGACGTGGAGTTGATATTAAACTTGGAGGAAATCCATGTACCCCTGAAGAAGAACAAGAGGTAAAAGATCTTGGAGGGCTGTTCGTGTTGGGGACCGAACGTCATGACGCTCGGCGTATTGATGACCAGTTGCGTGGACGTGCCGGACGTCAAGGTGATGTTGGAGAGACACAATTTTACGTATCACTGGATGATCCAATTATGAAAATTTTTGGAGGTGATCGAATTAAAGGAATCGTTACGAGTCTTGGTCTTAAAGATGACGAAGCTATCCAAAATAAAATGATTTCTCGGCAACTTGAAAATGCTCAAGAAAAAGTCGAAGGGTTCCATTTCGATGGACGGAAGGCAATTTTGGATTATGATAATGTTCTTTCGTATCAACGAGATACGGTATATGAACGTCGTCAGAATATACTCATGGAAGACCCTGAAACATTGAAGGAAATCGAATCAAATATTATGACGGTTTCTGATGACTTCTCAGAGCGGATTAGCAAAAAGAAAGAAGAATTAACTGAAGAACAATATACTAATGCACTTCGTCAGATTGCCTTATATGTTACTGACCAATTGTGGATGCAACACCTGCAGGTTATGGACTATACACGTCAATCAGTAAATCTTCGCGCCTATGGTCAACGAGACCCACTCGTAGAGTATAAAAAAGAAGGGCTTCGTTTATATCAAGAAATGGGAACGATGTTTACGAACAAAGTAGCTGAATTGTTAGCACACGTTGAAATTCAAAAGGTGACTAATACCTCAGAATCAGAAGAGAAAGATACACCAAATTTTTCAAAAAATGATTCAGTTCAAATTATCAAAGATGGAGAAGTCCGTCAGGTAAAGAAAAAGAAACTGCAAACGTATCTCGATGCAGGTTGGCAAGAACGAAAATAAAAAACACGAATCTATCGTGTTTTTTTTGTGGTATATTTTTTTGCGTAAATATAGACAGCAAGGACTAATGCTACGATTGCTGAGATAGCTAAAGGTAAATTATTTCCTGCAAATCCAAGTTTCGTGATGTGGAAATATAATGCTCCTGCCATTAGTGCCATAACTCCAAATAGAGATTCACGTTCTGATGGTTTAATAAATAAACCAATACTTACGAGGAGCTCAGCAACACCGACACCAATTCGTCCATAGGCTTCCGGTAATCCAAATAACTGTAATTCAGTAAATAGCGTTACTGATTCAGGATGTGCACTAAACTTATAAAACAATGTTTGTAGCAAAATAATCGCAATGATAATGTGCGCCCAATATTTTTTGATAATATGTTTCATTATTCTTCTGTAACTTCACAAGTTTTTCCTGCACACATTTGTCGTTTACAACCAGCGCATCCCGTTGTTCCTAGAATCCATAGACCAAGAGCTGCTGTTACGATTGGTAGTACTGGTGCACCAAGCTCAAGAACATAGTGGAAATAAACAGCACCAAGCATAATAGCGATTCCTAAAACTGCCGCGAGTTTCCGCGTTGGCTTAAAGAATATCCCAATAGCTGCTGCTAATTGACCAAGTCCTACAAGATAGCGCCCAAAGGCTTCACCTTGTCCAAAGAGGTTAATTTCGGTGAACATTGCTACGGCATTTTCATGACCGGTTAATTTTCCAATAGCTCCCATAAACAATAGAATTGCAGCAAAGGCTATATGAGGGATAAATTTAAGATATTTTTTCATAGTGTATTTTTATATGATTACTAATAACTACATTGTAAAGTATATCATTTTGAATTAGAGTTGGTAATGAAATAAAAAAACAAATATATATGAATATGTTTATTATTCTCGCTCTGACTTTTACATGTTTGTATGTACTTAGAAAAATAGTCTTAGGTATACGAGATAAACGAAGAGTAAATAGAAGAAAGCGTTCACGCAAAGCAATAGAATTATTGCTGAATAAACTTCTTGAGAAAGGTGTTCTGATTGATAGAAATAAAAAAGATAATCGAGAATCATGGTGTCAGTACCGCGTTCCATACATTGGATATCTTGGTTCAGATACTCCTGAAAAAGTTATCGTACTTCAATCAGGTTTGCACGGACTTGAATACTTTTCAATTGAAACCTTATTGAGATATGTACATCAACTTGACGTCAAAAATCTAGAAAAGCGTAATATTCAAGTGATTGTTATTCCAATTGTAAATTATTGGGGTTTTCAAAATTACAAAAGAACTAACGAAAATGGTGTTGATTTAGCTCGTAATTATAGAGTGTATACTCATAATGCTCTTGAAGAAGTTACTTCCTATCCATTAGTAAGAGGTTATAAGATGTGGTTTGTTCCATGGCTCCTAACTAAAATTATGAGAAAAACATGGTATTACATGGGCAGGGAACTTCAACTAGAATTATATGAACTTCGTGATATCTATGCAGAAATTTTGAATACGTATTCTAATGTTCATTTTTATGATTTTCATACAGGAAATAATTCTATGGCGACAACCATGTGGCGACATGAATTTGATACCAGGCGTGGTATCCCAAAAAAATTCCGTTCTATTTTTAGAAAACAAATGATGGATGCTCCAGGTATTCAGTTAGGTCCTATTGATTATGTTACCTATGGAGGTTTATATGAAGGATTATCTCAAGAATTTAAGAATGCTCATCCACATCTCAATGCTTTTACGGTTGAAATGGCAGTTTTAGCAAAACCTGGAAATTGGCATTATCGATACGAATATTTTTTTGGTTCAGTTTTTGAACCAAAAATAAGTAATCGTGTGTCACAATTACAGCAAGAATTGAAGCATATGAGTTTAATAATTAATGCAGAAATTAATGCTGAATCTGATTCAGATGAACTTGATGCTGCATAATCAAACACTCGTAATGAGTGTTTTTTAATTAACTCTACTAAATGTTTCTTTACTTAATCTCAAAAATAATAATAATTAAATTAAATCTAATTTAAAAAATAAAAAATTATGTGTGGAATTATTGGATACATTGGTACCAAACCAGCTTTGAAAAAAGTCATGATAGGACTGAAAAGACTTGAGCCAAGAGGATATGATTCTTTTGGTCTTGCTGTCATGAATAATTCAGAAATGACGGTATATAAAAAGGCCAACTTAGAGAAAGGTTTTAATGAATTTAAAGAGAATCTTCCTGATGATATTGTTGGTTCAATTGGTATTGGTCATACACGCTGGGCAACTCATGGAGGTGTACATGATAAAAATGCACATCCTCATATCAGTTATGATAGTAGCATTTCTATTGTCCATAACGGAATGATAGAAAACTATAAAGAGCTTATACAAAAATATCAACTTAAGTCTTTTCTCGTCAGCGAAACTGACAGTGAAATAATAGCTCATATGATTGCACTATTTGTTAATCAAGAGCAGCTATCATTCAAAAAAGCTTTCGAAAAAACCGTAGGAGAAATTACTGGATCTTTTGGTTTGGTGGCTATATCTACCGCTGAGCCTGATAAAATTATGTGCGCAAAACTTGGCAGCGATTTATACATTGGCAAGGCAAATAATGGTTATTTTGTTGCATCGGCAAAATCTGCTTATCATGGTGCTGCCGGTAAAGGTTTTGCTTTGGAAGATAGAGAGATTTGTATGATTACAGAGTTACAGGCAGAGGTTTGGAATTTTGATGGAAAAAAACAAATTCCCAAACTCGAAAAAACAGAAAGTGATTATGAAGATGCGGATAAAGATGGCTATCCTCATGTTATGTTGAAAGAGATCTATGAAGCACCTGAGGTGTTACGAAATTCCTTACGTGGCAGAATTTATACAGATGCCGGTGGACTCTTGCAGGTAAAACTTGGAGGTATGGAACCCTTTTTAAAAAAGGTAAAGACCATTGATGAGATTATTGTTGTTGCCTGCGGGACAGCCTATAACGCTGGATTATTTGCAAAGGTGATGTTTGAAAAATATGCCAACATTCCAGTGTCGGTATATACCGCAACAGAGTTTGTTGATAATGATTACATCACTAAAAAAAATTCAACAGTTCTTGCAATCTCTCAGTCAGGAACAACAAAAGACACTATTGATGCTATCAAAAAAGCAAAACGATTGGGTCTTAATACTCTTGGTATTGTTAATGCCGTAGGTTCAGAGATTGCACGTATTACTGATGCAGGAGTTCATAATCATGCTGGACCTGAGTATGCAGTTGCTTCGACAAAAGCATTAACTTCTCAATTAGCGATTATTGGTTTGATGACAGTTTTTCTAGGAGAAAGACGTTCGTTAAGGTTGGAGGATAAACAAAATATCTTACAAGAGCTTTCTCAATTACCTCAAGTAATCGAGAAACAACTAGAAGATCCTTTGTATAATCCAAAAAATGTAGCACAAACATCTGCCAAATTTGATAGTGGTGCCATTATAGGGAGTAATATACATTCATGGCTTTCTCTTGAAGCCGCATTAAAGGTCAGAGAAATTAGCTATGCCAATTTTATGGGATATCCTGCCTCTGAACTCAAACACGGTAACATTGCCTTGGTTGATCAAAACTATCTTATCCTTGCTATTGGTATTAATGACACTAGCTTGGCAAAGGTAAAGAATAATACTAGGCAGGTCGCCGCACGAGACGGTAATATTATTTGGGTAGGACATACACCTCTTGATGAAGAGGGAGATAGTATTCTGTACCCTTATGATAATATCCGTATTTTTGAAGCTTTACTTGCGAATATTCAGTTGCAGCGTTTTGCATATTACTTTGCAGATGCCAAGGGTAGACCCATTGATAGGCCTCGAAACCTAGCAAAAACAGTTACGGTTGAGTAATAATCGAATAGACAAAACCCATTCATAAGAATGGGTTTTTTATGTGGAGATGGGCGGAATCGAACCGCCGTGTAAAAAGGAAATCCTCTAACGTCTACATATTTAGTCTATCTTAATTTATTTAGAGCAATTATCTAAAAGATAAACAAAAGCGATAGTTACTCGAGCCTTCTGTATTTAAAAGAGGGTAGGAAGCAGCTACCAACTTCGAGTCTGACGGTTATGATACACCGCTATACCATGCAGACACTGGCATAGGATGCATTCGCTGCGAAGTTTGTTACGCGATTGCGAAAGAGTTCACCGTGTACGGTGAAGCAATTGATTTTCCATTTAAGGAGTGATGCGTTTTACCAGTTCACATCAAACTGGATATGCAATTAAAGGATAACGATCTTCCTAGCGAAGCCTGTCATCCCCTAAAATCTGACTTTCGTCAGATTTTAGACGTCGAGGCCAATCTGAAGGCGAAGCCTGAAGCAGACCTGACGTTGTACCTATACTTTATTCCAAAACAAAAAAACTAACAATAGTCATCTGTAATATTGCTTTATATTTAAATAATTTTATAGTTTAAATAAACAAAGTTATTTACAATGGAAATATTAACACTTGATTACAATGATATTAAGAATGGAAATCAACAAGATTTTATTCTCAATCTAGAAAAAGCACTTTCAACGACGGGTTTTTTCTTGTTAAAAAATCATCCAATTGATGATACTTTACTTTTGAAAAATAGAGAGCTTTTTGAGATCTTTTTCAAAAGCCTTACTGAAGAGCAAAGAAAATATTATTGTTTTCCTGATGATGCTCATCAAAGAGGATACACACCGATGAAAACAGAAATAGGAGAATTTGCTTCAGTCGCAGATTCAAAACATTTTTATCAGCTAGGAGATAATTATGAGAATCCTTTTGTATCTGAGATACCCGATTTGCAATATGTGAGTGGACTTTTATTCGCACAATTTAATTCTTTATATAGAGAATTAATGAAGTGCGTAGCTCTGTCTTTAGATTTAGACAAAGATTATTTTAATGATGAGATTGGAAATTCTATTATGCGGAATATACATTACCCAGCTTTAGATAATCCAACAGTTTCAGATGATGTGGTACGAGAAGGTGGAAATATCGAAGGAATGTGTGCTTCGGCGCATACGGATATTGACGATTTAACCTTGTTGCATGCCACTGAAGCTGGCCTTGAGCTGAAATTACCAAATGGGAAATATCAACCTATTGTGTGTAATCCTGATGTTATCATCGTAAATACTGGAGACATGTTGCAGCATCTAACTGCTGGCTATTACAAATCTGGTGTTCACCGCGTGGTTTGTGAACCTGGTATAGAACGATTCTCAACACCATTTTTTGGACATAGAATCGACTCTGCCTCAGTGATACCATTAGCTAAATTTATTGGCTACGATGTAAAAAAATATCCTTATACAACTGAAGGTGAATATTTACACAGGCGACTGATTGATATTGGTCTGATAAAAGAATAGTAAAATCCAGCATGAGCTGGATTTTTTAATAATGTTTCATTGCTCGGTCAGCGTCACGTTTCATTGAGCGATCTTTGAGGTCTTTACGTTTATCATGAAGTTTTTTACCACGTGCAATAGCAATTTCAATTTTTATTAATTGACCTTTTTCATAGACTCGCAAGGGAACTACCGTCAAACCTTTTTGTTTTTGTGATTCTTTTAAATCTTGGATTTGTTTTGTATGTAATAAGAGCTTCCTTCTTTGATAGGGGTCAGCTGATTCGTGAAGAGGTTGATTTGGTTGATACAAGGGAATAAAGGCTGATGTTAACCATACTTCATCATCAATCGTTACGTAGGCTTCTTTGAGGGATCCGTGTTTCAGGCGCAGTGTCTTAACCTCCCATCCAGCTAGTTTTATACCAGCCTCAAAGGTTTCAAGAATCTCGTAACTTCTTTTTACTGTTTTATTAACAAGTAAATTCATGATTGTAGTATACGTAATTTAGATATAAAAAAAACCTTCAAAAGAAGGTTGTTAATATAAATTTACATTTAGTCCTTTTTGAATATGGATATAGGAAAATAATGGAAGATAAACCATATCTATTTCTTTTTTGGGAATAGGGCAACTTTTTATAGTTGAACCTATTTCCTTGGTTACAAGATAATAGTCGTCTTTGGTATCGTCTTTCATAATTAATAACTCAACGTTCTTGGATAAAATTTTTGCTGGCAGTTTTATGGTTTGTGTGCCTCGAGTATTTATTTTAATTTGTAGTTCAGCCTGTGAACCAAGTTCATGAAGAGATTCAATGGCATTATAGATACCTGCGAGTGTATGCTTATCTAAGCAAGAATTATCGTTATTTTCAAAAATTTTCTCCCCGAGTTCATCAAATGATAAAAAGGGTACTATTATTAATTCTTCAGTTAAGGGTTTATTCATTGGATTTGTTTTTGATTCATTTTAAATTTAGTTTTTAAAATATATTTTGTCAATAAACACAAAAGCACGATAGATATCGTGCTTACCACTATGGGATTTTATTTATGAAGCTCACTTGCTTATTTGTTCAGAATCCTACTCAGGGATTATCTCTCATTGAATAACTTAATTCCTTAATTAAGTTATTATATTTCTACAAGATAACTAATGTTGGGGGATTAGCCCATGATTATGCAATATATTGCAATACCCTCGTTTATATTTCTGCTAGTTTATGATTAGATTTTTATTTTGAGAAGTTAATCTCAATCACTTAAATTACTTAAAATTAAGATATTTAAAATATACACTATTAAAAATATTTGTCAAGTATTTTATTTGAAATATTTGTATCTATGGATAACTTTTCTTTTAAAAACAAAGAGCTTATTTTTTATTTTTTGATTGCCCAAATTTTCTCACTCGTTATAATCGAAAGTATGTTATTTAATCAAAATAAATCACCGAAGAAAGGGAAAAAGAAAAATAACCAAGCTCCTTCGGTAAGTACACAAATTATTTCAGCATTAATGCTATTTGTTTTAGTCGGATTTTTGGTGGATTCATTTTTTCCATCACAAGAAGATAATCAAATCACCATTTCAGAAACCGCCCAATTAGTATCTGAAGGACGTGTTGATGAAATTATTGTAAAAGGAGAACAGTTAGAAATAACACTCCTACCAGAAACAGAAGGTGCCGAGCCAGAGCTTCGAGAGTCTAAGAAAGAAGCTGGAACCGCCTTATCAGATACCTTGGTAAACTATGGTGTAACACCAGAGCAATTACAGGCAATTGCTATTGAAATTAATGAACCATCAGGTTTTGCATATTGGCTTGCACAATTAGGTCCATTTTTACTCCCGCTGCTAGGACTGATTTTCATTATTTGGTTTTTTATGCGCCAGGTAAAGGGAAGCAATGGTCAAGCAATGAGTTTCGGAAATTCAAAAGCGCGTATTATCCTGCCAAGCAATAAAGACAAACGCGTTACCTTTAAAGATGTAGCCGGTAATAAGGAAGCTAAAAAAGAACTTGAAGAAATGGTCGAGTTTCTTAAAAACCCAAAGAAATTTATTTCTATGGGTGCAAAAATTCCAAAAGGAGTATTAATGACAGGGAGACCAGGAACAGGGAAGACCATGCTTGCCAGGGCTGTAGCTGGTGAGGCAAAGGTACCGTTTTTCTACCTATCGGGATCTGATTTTGTAGAAATGTTTGTCGGAGTTGGTGCCTCACGAGTACGTGATCTCTTCAAAATGGCAAAAAAAATGTCACCAGCAATTATTTTCATCGATGAGATTGATGCAGTAGGGCGATCACGTGGTGTTGGAATTGGTGGAGGAAATGATGAGCGTGAACAAACTCTAAACCAAATTTTGGTTGAAATGGACGGATTTGAACCAAATGAAAAATTAATTGTTATGGCGGCAACAAACCGATCTGATGTTCTTGATCCGGCGCTATTGCGTCCTGGACGTTTTGATCGGCGCGTGACCCTTGAATTACCTGATCGACCTGATCGAAAAAAGATTCTTGAAATTCATGGTGCTAAAAAACCTCTTGGTGATGACGTTAACCTGACAACTATTTCAGAACGAACGGCAGGATTTTCTGGGGCTGATTTAGAATCACTAATGAACGAAGGAGCTATTATTGCAGCTCTTCATAATCGAAAAACTATTTTACAAGAAGACCTTCTTGAGGCTCTTGAAAAGGTGATGATTGGTCCAAAACGGCAATCACACCTTGCTTCAGAGCATGAACGAAAGGTGACGGCATATCACGAGGCAGGGCACGCTATTGTAGCCTCAGTCCTACCTGATGCTGATCCTGTTCATAAAGTAACTATTATCCCACGAGGACGCGCAGGAGGATTTACAATGAAATTACCTCTTGATGAACGCCGTCTACCAACCAAAGCAGTTTATGAAGATGATATTGCTATGGGTCTTGGTGGATATGTGGCTGAAGAAAAAATATTTGGTGATATTACCACAGGTCCATCAAATGATCTTAAGGTGGCTTCAGCAACGGCTCGAGACATGGTGATGAAATTTGGTATGTCATCAGCCATTGGTCCGATTGTTGTTGATGGAAAACCAGCCCAGACAATGTTTGGTGGTCGCGTAGAAGGAAATAATCGCAGTGAAAAAATGCTTGAAACCATTGATGAAGAAGTTTCAAAAATTATCCATCGAGGACTCGAGCGGGCACGAAAGGTTATTACCGAATACAATGATGCTTTTGTGGAAATTGCAGAAACCCTTCTTGAGGTGGAAACACTTGAGCAAGATTCCTATAATGAAATTCTTAAAAAGCACGGAATTGCTATCAAAGAATTACCAAAAACAAAAAAAGCCGCATAAGGCTTTTTTGTTTATCTAAAAAAACGTATACTTAAAAACATATGGGTGATCTCCTAAAAAAAATAATCAGTTTACTCTTTAAAATCCTTTTGATCGTATTTGGAATTTATTTATTAAAATATCTTTTTGAATACTTATCATGGAATTTTACTCTCGATCAACTTTTTTATTATGTCATTGTTGGTTTCGGTCTATGGATCCTAGCTGAGTGGATGAAGGGATAATTAAAAGCCGATACACATGTACCGGCTTTTAATGTTAAGTACGCCCACCAGGACTCGAACCTGGAACCCTCGAGGAATAAGCTCGATGCTCTAGCCAATTGAGCTATAGGCGCATACCTCATAGAATAGCTTAATGAATATTTTTTTCAACGAATAAAAATTGACTTATATTCTAAAGAGCTTAGTATCAAGGTATCAAATGTTGTTTAAAGGGGACTTAGTCGCGTTAAATGTTATTTGAAGTTTATTCGCACTAATTGTTTTACACAATGCAAAAAGGAACCATTAAAAAAGTTATGGATAAAGGTTTTGGATTCATTGGAGTTGAAGGTCAAGAAAAAGATCTTTTCTTCCACATGAATGAATTACAAAATGTTAATTTTGATGACTTGAAAGAAGGGGATACTTTAGAATTTGAAGTTGAAGACGGACCAAAAGGACCATCAGCAGTCAACGTTTCAAAAGTAGACGCTTAATAAAAAATCACACTTTATGTGTGATTTTTTATTATCAAAATTGAAAAAATGTGTATACTCTAAACATATATGACAACACTTATTATTCTTGCGTTGGCGGTAGTTGCTGGCTCGGGACTGTTTTCAGGAATAGAGGCGGCATTATTCTCAGTACCGCATTCAAGAGTATTACTCCTTAAAGAACAAAAGAGAAAAGGGGCAGATGCCCTCGCGACAATTAAAGAAAATCCACAAAAAGCCATTATCGTTATTGTAATTGCAAATAATATTGTAAATATCGTTGGTTCTATTTTTGTTGGGGTTGTTGCAACTAATATTTTAGGTGACGCTATGATTGGTATTGTTTCGGCAGTGCTGACCTTCCTTATTATTATTTTTGGTGAAATTTTACCAAAAACAATTGGAGAAAATAATGCTGAAAAAATTGGGCTCCTTGTCTCACGACCGTTAATTTTTGCTATCAAAATTCTGACACCGATAGTATGGCTCTTAGAGCAGTTGACAAAGAAATTCTCAATATCACGAAAACTTGTTTCAGAAGAAGAGCTTCATATGCTCTCTGAGCTTGGTCACCTCGAGGGAAGTATTGAAGAAGACGAGCGTGATATTATCCAAAAGGTTTTCACCCTGAATGATATGACGGCCTACGATATCATGACACCACGAACGGTCATTAGCGCTTTTCAGAAAGATGCAGTGATTGGAGAGATCAGAAATGATATTTATGAATTGAATAATTCTCGTATTCCAGTCTTTGAAGATTCCATGGATAAAATTATCGGACTTGCATACCGGAAAAATATTTTGATTGCCCTTGCAAAAGATGAAGACGATCGAACGATTGAATCATTTATGCAAGATGTGCTGTATGTATCAGAAGATATCCGAGTTGATGATCTCTTGCAACTATTCCTTGAGCGTCGTGAGCAATTAGCTATTGTTAAAGATGAATTTGAAGGAACCAGTGGTTTGGTAACTCTCGAAGATGTTCTTGAGCAATTGGTAGGAGAAATTGTTGATGAAGATGATGAAGTCGTCGATACTCGTATCGAAGCAAAAAGAGAGGCTGATGAATCAGACCTCGTTGTTGAAGCATCAGAACATCTTGAAATAGAAGAAAAAGAATAGTAATAAAAACTATTCTTTTTTTATTTTTATGTTTTAATTATAAAAACAAACAATTATTATGCTTAAAAAAAGAATACGAATTTTGGTTGATATGGATGGAGTTCTTGCAGATTTTTTTGGACGGCGAAATCAAATGCTTAAAAATAATCCAGGGATTAAATTTCCTCAAAGTCAGTATAGATTCTTTGCAGAACTTGAACCTATCAAGGATGCGATTGAAGTCTTTTTATTTTTAAGTCTACATTTTGACGTTCACATTCTAACAGCACCTTCTATTAAGAATTTACTCTGTTATACAGAAAAGGCTGAATGGGTACTGAATAATTTAGGAGAGGAAGCACTTTCAAATATGTCTATTTCTCCAAATAAAGATTTTTTCAAAGGAGATTATCTTATTGATGATAATGATTCAGGAAAAGGTCAGGATAAATTTGAAGGAAAACTCATTCATTTCCATTCCAAGACAAACAACTGGCAAGATATCAAAAAATATTTTATTGATACTTATCCAGAACATATTCAAAAAACTGCTTAATTATAAGCAGTTTTTATATTACTCAAAATGAATCTGATAACTATCACTATCAATAATAGTTTTCAATTCCGGGAAGTTTTCTAAAGTTTCGTCATTTTCAATAATTTCTCTAGCTTCGGTTCGGGCGTATTCAACCATTTTGATATTTTTGATGGCTTCCATGGCAAGGTCTGACATACCCCATTGTTTAACTCCGGCTAAATCTCCGGCACCACGCATCGATAAATCAATCTCTGCGAGCTCAAATCCGTTTTTTGCTTCAACAATAGCTTTCATACGTTCCATGGTTTTCTCAGTTTTTGCATCAGCAAATAAATAACAATAGGCTTGATGGTTTGACCTGATAACACGGCCACGTAATTGGTGTAGCTGAGCCAGTCCAAATCGCTCAGCTCCTTCGATGATAATACTGGTAGCATTCGGTACATTAACACCAACTTCTACAACCGACGTTGAAACCAATACATCAATTTCGTGATTGTAGAATCGATTCATGACTTCTTCTTTTTCAGCCTTCTTCATCTTTGAATGCATAATATCGACTCGATAGTCTTTAAATTCAGAATTCTGTAAACGTTTCGCTTCTGCTTTAACAGATTTTAATTGAAGACTATTTGCCTTATCAGGATCAGGTTCACTAATTCGTGGGCAGATAACGTATGCTTGGCGACCTTCTTCAAGTCGCTCTCTAATATCAGCATAGACCTGATCGCGTGATTCAGGTGATGGCGGAACTATTTTAGTCATAACTGGCTTACGACCTGATGGCATTTGATCAACTACTGATAAATCAAGGTCGCCATAAATAGTTAGGGCAAGAGTTCGTGGAATAGGGGTAGCCGTCATCGAGAGATAATGAGGAAGGCGATGATCTTTAGTTGTGAGGTTCATTCGTTGCTTCGTTCCAAAACGGTGTTGTTCATCAATAATTACCAAGGCAAGGTCTTGGAACTCTACTTTTTTTTGAATGAGGGCATGAGTTCCTATTACAATAGGAACTTCACCATTTTTAATCCATTTTAATAACTGATTTTTTGAAATATTGGTCCATGATTCACTAGGAACTTTTGATGGATATTTTCGGCATCCAGCACCGGTCATTAGACCAATTTGTATTCCTGTTTTTTCAAAGTATTCAACAAAGTTTTCAAAGAGCTGGGTTGCCAAGACCTCAGTCGGTGCCATATAAGCAACCTGCATACGGCCAAAATCATAGCTTCCTCCTGATTTCTTTTTTGGTCTGTTTTGAATAGCGGCATGAGCTGATACGGCAGCGACAAAGGTTTTACCTGAACCCACATCTCCTTCAAGGAGTCGTGTCATAGGTCTATCAGATTGCAAATCAGTAATGATTGATTCAATAGCAGAAGATTGAGCATCTGTTGGTGTAAAGGGGAATGATTCAATAAATGACTGAGTTTTTAATGAATCGACTTCTAAATCATAAGCATGCATTTTCCGATGATTTGATCGGCGCTGTTGATTACGTAATTGAATAAAAAATATTTCTTCAAAGGCAAAACGTTTTTTTGCGGCGTCTGCATCAGATTGTTTTTTCGGTGCATGTATCCATACTAGAGCAGTGGCAAGTCCTGGTAGATTATATTTCTGTCTAATGTGAATAGGTAATGGGTCTTCTAGATTTTCAAGAAAATCAGAACCTAAAATTTTCATGATGGTGTGGTACATCCATTTACTCGTAATACCACGTGACTCACGATAGATAGGATAGCCAAAAGCTATTTCTTCTGAATTTTCATTTTTAAAAAGTGAGTCGTGAGTATCAATTGGCATGTCAGCTACAATTTCAAATTCAGGATTAACCATGGTTTTATTTCCTTTTGATTCAGTTATTTTTCCAGTGAGTTTTACACTTTGTCCGTCATGAAGTTTTTTTGCAATAAAGGCCTGGTTAAACCAGGTAATTTTTATTGAATCATTATTAATGTCGGTGAGTGTCGCTGATGCCGTGGGAACTTTTGAGGTATAGGTTTTTCCAGTTTTTGGATTATTAATGATTCCGTAGATCGTAACCATTTCACCAATTTCTGCCATATCAATCGTAGTGACCTCTGACATATGCGAATAACGACTAGGGAAGTGGTAGAGGAGATTACGTACTGTTTCGATACGCAGGCGTTTAAGCGCCTTTTTCTGAGAATCAACCGTACGAAAAGTACCAATAATAGGAGTTTCTAAAGAGATTTTTTTCATGAGTTAAATTATAGCATTTCTTATAAAACAAAAGCCTCAAAAGCTTTTGTTTTTGAGGGATAAAAATAAGTTATTCTTTGTCAGGAAATCTCTTGTCTAAAAAATGGATTAAGAGAGGATTCAAAATGGCTCCAATCATCATGGCAATTCCTATTGTTCTGAACATAGGAATTTCATATTTGAAACCAGAATAGGTCATTCCAATTGCAAAAAAAGAATACCAGAGAATACTTACTCCTATAACAAAGTAATAAGAAAAATTTACAAAGTTTTTATTTTTACTGAGCATAAAATATAAGTTTTGATTTAATTATACTATACATTTTTTAAAATATAAGTCAAATAAAAAACTATACCTCGACAGTGTTTAATATTTTTTGAATAATAAAAAAAGAAAGGAAAACCTTTCTTAGAAACTATCTTTACGATATTGTTCTCCATAAGCACTGTGCATAAAATAGCAAGCTAAGGCATAGGCTATCACGGCACTAATACCAAAACACCAATTCTCATTACCGGGAAGTGCTATAGAAATAATATAGGTATCAACTATACCAATTACAAGGATACATACTGTCCAAATAATAAGAGCTGGAAAAAAAGATGCTTGCATTAAATCATTAATGTAGGTACTTGTTTTCATATGTATAAACTATTTTATTTAATTATTAACTATTCAAATTTTTTGTCAAAAAAACACTATACTTCGACAGTGTTTAGTATTTTTTGAATTGAAAGGTCTTCAATCTTCATTTGTTTATCTTTAGGGAATCCTTTGATGGTGGTGTTTAGGTGATTGATGATGAAAAAATCAGTATTCGGGTTTTCAAGTTTTTTCTTAATATAATTAATGCTCTTTAATCCTTTAAACTCAGGACATGAAGTTCCTAGTATTACGGCCCCAATATTTTTTCCCGAAGTTTCTTTAAGCCCATCCTCGATAGATGAACTGTTTAAAATATAACCTCCTTTTTTGTGTAAGAGATTTCCAATAATTTCCCGTAAGAATTCATCGTTTTCAAGGATAAGAATTTTTCTTCGATGTGACATATATTTAGTATAACGAATTTTTTGATTCTATGTATAATAATTGTATGTCACTTAATTCAAATACAGCTTTTCATGACCTTAATGATGCATTAAAAAATGCTCTTGTTACAGATGAAAAACTTATTGAAATTTGGAATTCTCTTACTGATATCCAGCGTAATGAATGGGTGTGTTATACGACGCTTGCCAAACAAGAATCTACCCGAGATAAAAGGGTAGTGCGAGCTATAGAAGATTTACAAAAAGGTAAAAGAAGTCCTTGCTGTTGGCCAGGTTGCCCTCACCGCAGAACAAAAGCTGCTAAATTCTTTAAATAATTAGAAACTATCATTATGAACACTATTGTATTTGCATTTTTAATAACGCTTGGCGCAGGATTGGCTACCGGTATAGGGAGCCTTTTGGCATTTACGGCTAAAAAAACAAATAAAAAATTCCTCTCATTTATGTTAGGACTCTCAGCCGGAGTGATGTTATACGTGTCGCTCGTTGAGATTTTTCAAAAATCAGTTGCTTCATTAACTGATGCTTTTGGTGATGGTGGATTGGGATATTTGTATGCAACGATTGGTTTTTTTGCTGGTGTTATTTTAATTTATTTGGTTGATATTTTCTTACATCGAAATGATGCTAGTCCGCATGAGGCTCATGACGTAGTTGAAATGGAAGATAAAGATGAAAAGGAGAAAAAGGCTCTTTTAAAAATGGGAACCTTTACGGCTTTGGCTATAGCGATTCATAATTTCCCTGAAGGGTTTGCGACATTTCTGGCAACTATGGAGGATCCAGCCTTAGGAATATCAATTGCGATTGCCATCGCCATTCATAATATTCCAGAAGGGATCGCGGTATCCATTCCGATTTATCATGCAACGGGTAGCCGTATTAAGGCATTTTGGTATTCGTTTGCTTCAGGTATTGTTGAACCTCTTGGCGCTTTGCTAGGATACTTTATCTTTATTCAATTTATTGGTGATAAATTTTTCGGAATTGTATTTGCTGCGGTTGCTGGTGTTATGGTGTTTATTTCTCTCGATGAATTATTACCAGCCGCACAAAAATACGGATACCATCATCATAGTATTATCGGAACAATAGTAGGAATGATGATTATGGCACTGAGTTTGGTGTTGTTTGTTGTATAGATTTTATTAAGGTATTTACGCGATGCTCTTAGCTAATTAGGCAAAACCTATGTACTTATAAATTAAAAAATACCAGAGAAAAAATCTCTGGTATTTTAATTTTGCGGAGAGTAAGGGATTCGAACCCTTGGAACCTTTGACAGTTCACTTCGTTAGCAGTGAAGCGCTTTCGACCACTCAGCCAACTCTCCAATAAAATCAATACTACCACGATTATTTTTGAATTCAATTCAGTTCCTTGAAGAATATTTTGTAATAATTATTTTACTCATACGTCATATATAGTATGAAGAAATTATTTTATACACTTTTTATTTGCTCTTTTGTTTTTGTAGCAACACCAGCATTCGCTAAATCAGAAAGTATTTTTTATTATTTCCCAAACGAGGAAGGTTATGAAAGCCTTCAAGAAAATTACCGAGATATTGATATCTTTGCGCCACAAACCTATACCGTTGGTTATGACTTAAGGTTAATGGATAGAACCGGTAATCAAGCTCATGAGTTTGCGCGAAAAAAACGTATGGATGTTATGCCCTTGGTCATCCAGGCAAATTTCGATAAGGCTCTGATGACACGACTTTTAAAAGATGAAGATGCACAAGAAGACCTTATTGATGATTTGATTGATGAAGCAAAAGACAATCGTTATATTGGATGGCAATTTGATTTTGAAAATATTAATTATCTTGATCGAGATGCCTATGTAGATTTTGTCGAAAAAGCTTCCAAAGAGTTTAAGAAAAAGCGATTAGAATTTTCAGTAGCAGTGATTCCAAGTACCGTTCCTTTTGATCCCTATGCATTAACCCAAGACTGGAGTTCAGGATATGATATTGAAGCTATCGGTGAACATGTGGATTTTATTAGTTTAATGTCATATGATGATCCACGTTCAACTGGTCCAGTTTCATCAATACAATATTTAGAGAGAGTAGTAAATGAAACGCTTGAAAAGATTGATGCAGAAAAAATTTCAATGGGAATACCTATGTATTGTTGGCAATATGAATTAGGTAATCCTAAAAAGATTGCGAATGTAACGTATCCAACCTCATATAATACGCTTGAAAAATACAAGGATACTTTGGCGATTAATTTTTATTCAGACATTCACGAAGCAGAAATTTTCCTCTTCTTAAAAGATAAACTGAATATTATCTGGTGTGACAATGCACGAAGTTTTGAAGCAAAATTAGATTTTATTGACGAATATGATATGCGCGGTTTCTCTGCATGGGCATTAGGTCAAGAAGATGAAAATATTTGGAAACAATTATAAGCAACTTTGGTTGTTTTTTGTTTGGGATATTTCATATGGTTTTGGTATACTACAGATGTTAATTACTAATCAATTCAAATCATTATTATGGCAACAAAACAAGAGCTTGCGATGGAAAAATACGCAGCACAATTAAAAAAAGTAGGAGTTCCTGTTAATAAGGCACTCCTTGAATCAGTGACTAAAGGAATGGGTCCCTCACAGTATAAATTAGATTCAATGTTTGTAGCAGCTTCAGATAAGGCTGAATTGGCACGAGTTCACAAATCATTTATTATGAAAAAATGTGGTGTGAAAGATGAGGCTAAGGCAAAAAAAGCACTTGATCACGCAGTAGATAAAATGTCAGGAGTTCGAAAAAAATACCGAGGAGCTTTCTACTATATTATCGCTAAAAAACTAGGAGTAAAATAAAAAACGCACACATGCGTTTTTTATTTTATGATTCTTTCGCTTTTTCTCTCTCAACTTTTTTAATAAGAGCCTCTTGCTCCTTTTCAACTTCTTTCAAAGATTTTGAAACAATTTTTTTCTTTGAATAGATATTCATCATTGAGAACATAACCATTGCTGCCAAAATGATACCGATGGCATTTAGAATGAAAAGGGAAAGGGCTCCAGAGATAATTACCATATCCCAAAAGGCTACCCCAATACCAATGGTTGCAATTGGTGGCACTAAGGCAACCGCAATAGCTGTTCCAGGTAAAGTGTCATTTAGCTCTGGTTTTACTCGGGCATAGGCTGTTGCAAGTCCCGCAACAATAGCAATAAAGAGATAAATAATATTTGGCTCGATCCTAGAAATAATTTCGGCATTTAATACCGAACGTAATTCATTTCCTCCAATAACACTCCATAATAACCAGGTTGTCAGCGCTGACACTCCAATAGAATAGAGGAGTGATTTAATAATGGTCTTCCCAGATTGTGAGATAAGTTTATTGTCTCCTAAGGTGATTCCCAGAGCGATAGATAAAATAGGGGAGAGAATTGGTGCAATGAGCATTGAACCAATAATTACCGAACTATTATTCAAAAGGAGCCCAAAACTCGACATCAATACCGACATAACAATAAGAAAGAAAAAAGATGGCTTTGGAGCAGAATCTTTAATCAACGAATCAATAGCTTCTTCTTTATTTTTTTCATTAATATCACTAAATAATAAATACATACCTTATAAAGTGTACGGTTATTGATTGTATGTTGCAAGTTACTAAACTTCAGATAATCTTCATATCAAATAATGTACATTTTGTACATTATTTGATATGATGGAGATATGGAAAATATTGAAAACTACAGAACGTATTATCAGCAGGCTATAGAGTTCCTCTTTGAATTTGGTCCAAAACTTATTGGGGCCATTATTATTCTTGTTGCAGGACTATGGCTGATTAAGCAAATTATTAAACTCGCAAGGCGTGTTATCAGGCGTAATCACCTTGATCCTATTGTTGAGAGCTTTATTCTCAAAATTGTTGCATGGGGATTACGTATCCTCTTAATTATCACCGTCCTTTCACAGGTTGGGATTGTAACAACATCACTGGCAGCAATGATAGGTGCTGTTGGGCTGGCTATTGGTTTATCACTTCAGGGTTCACTATCAAATTTTGCAGGTGGTGTTATTATCTTTATCTTTAAACCATTTAAGACTGGTGACCTTATTGAGGCTCAGGGGGTGACGGGTTGGGTACGTGAGATTAAAATTTTTCAAACCTATATTGAAGGTGTTGAAAATAAAATTCATATCGTACCTAACGGAGAACTATCGAACGATGTTATCACCAATTATTCAAAAGAAGGAGCCATTCGTACTGATACGACTATCGGCATTTCTTATGATGCTGATATCAAAAAAGCCCGGACTATCATGATGGATATTATGGAAAACCACGAACATGTTCTCAAAGATCCAGCACCAAGTGTTGTGGTTACCGAGTTGGCTGATAATTCAGTAAACCTCCGTATGCAACCATGGGTGTATGATAAACATTATTATCCGACACGTTTTGAACTCTACGAACAAGTGAAGATAAAATTTGACGAAGCGGGTATTGGTATTCCATATCCACAACGTGTTGTACATTTGAAAAAACAGGATTAATTCCTGTTTTTTATGTAGAGTAGGGATATGAAAATACGCATTATTACGGTAGGAACACCGCAACTTTCTTTTGCGAAAGATGGCATCAATGAATATTACAAACGATTGTCTCGTTTTGTGAATTGTGAACTTCACCATGTAAAAGAAAATAAACAGACTGATCAAAGGATAGTAAAACTTATTGAAGGTTATGAATGTATTCTTTTAGACGAAACAGGGAAAGAATATACCACCAAGGAATTAAGTAGATTTTTAGAGAAAGAGAAAAATCAATCACATAATTTAGCAATTATTATTGGAGGTCCTAATGGACACTCAGATGAGGTGGGGAATCTTTCAGCACAATCTCTTTCTTTATCACAATTAACCTTTCCACATGATCTGGCTATGATGCTTGTCTTAGAGACATTGTATCGTTCCTTTTCTATACTCGAAAATCATCCGTATCACCGAGATTAGTGAGCAATACTTATTACCATAATGTTTCTCACCTTATATTTATAGAGTATACGTAGAGCCTCTTTGATGGTTGCTCCACTTGTAATTAAATCATCAACGAGAATAATATCTTGATTATGAAGTAGATGTCTTTGAGACAGTGTCACATCAAAACTATTTTTTACATTCATATATCTTTTATGTCTTTGAGAAATAAGTGCTTGTTTTTGTGTTTCTTTTACTTTAATAAGTATATTTGAGGCAAAGCGTCCTTTATAGAGTCTGGCTAATTCTTGGGCAAGTTCGTGGCTTTGATTAAAACCGCGTTCACGTTTTCGTTTTTGTGTTATTGGTATCGGAATAATTAAAGGGTTTTGAAAATAATTAAACTGCTGTAATTCACTCAGTGCTTCAAGGAGATCATGGTGTATATATGCGGCAATGCATTGAATTAATAATGGATCTCGATATTTTTTAAGATGGTAAATAAGTGCCTTTCCTTGAGTTGAATGATAATCAAAAAAACTAAACCAATGTGGTTCAGTGTGAGGAGGAGATGTGGGAATTTGTGTAAGTTTAAAATAGTTAACTTTGCTTGGGAAGAATATTGAAAGAAAGGTTTTCCACCAATTCATGTTTCTAGTATACCAGCTTTCATATATGGTATACTTTTTTTATGAGTTTTATAGACAACATGAAAGGTATTTTCTCAGGCCTTGGTGAACCTAAATCTGATACCTTTGTGGGTATTGATATTGGTTCATCATATGTAAAGGTTGCTCAATTAAAAAAAGAAAAAGGACGTATTCTTTTAGAAACCTATGGTGAAATTGCTCTTGGTCCTTACCAAGAAGAAGATGGATCATCAGGTGAGCTGACAAATCTTGAAAATGATAAATTAGCAGAAGCATTAAAAAATTTATTAGAACAAGCCAATGTAACTTCAAAATCAGCGGTGATTTCAGTATCTTCAGCAACGAGTTTGATTTTTATTTTAAA
>JALEGN010000002.1 GCA_022763365.1 Minisyncoccota bacterium
ATAGCTTCCTGATTTGCATGTTTCAGGAAGCTACCTATTTGCTTTAGTTGTTAAAGTACGACAGGGAGTATTATACATAGAAGGTTGATTTGTGCAAGCATCTCTATAATGATTGAAAAAGTTATAACGTATGAGATACTAGAGGTATGTTACATAACGAAACAATTGCATTTGCTTGGAGTACACCAGAGTATGAATTTAAACAAAAACGTAAAGATTGGTACTGGATTGTTGGTGCAGTTGCGGTTGGATTAATTATTCTAGCAATTATATTGCAGAATTATTTATTTGCTTTTTTGATTGCTATTGCAGCCTTTTTGATGATTACACTTGCTGCCAAAGAACCACTCTCACTCCCTATTGAAATTAGCGAACATGGTATCCAAGTCTACAAAGAAACCTACACCTATGATTCATTATTTAATTTCTGGATTACCTATGACAAAAATAATGAACCTATTCTTTTATTACTCACCGACAGAAGAATCTCGCCTATTATTTCACTAACCATTGATGAAGATATTGATGTTATGGAACTTCGAGAATATCTTCTTAATTTTATTGATGAACAAGAAATGAAAGAATCTCTTACTGATAGAATCATAGATAAGATTGGATTCTAAAACACTTCCCCAAAAGAAGTGTTTTTTGTTATAATCCATACATGAGTATTTCAAAATTCTTAATTAAAAAGAATGTTGTTAAAAACGAACAACAAGCTAATTACGTAATGATTGCAGTGATTGCTGCCTGTTTATTATTCTTAGGAATTAAACACCTAGGGGGCTCTCAAGAAGAAGCTCCAGAATTAACCTTTGAAGAATTACAACTTCTTGAACAAGAAGGTGGATTTGTTGATGATCCTAATTTTCAGTAAAACAAAAAACATAGACATGACGTCTATGTTTTTATATTAGTACAAAAGTACTTCTCTTTTTGGTGCGCCAAAAGAATTTTTAAAATTAAACCTTAAGCGAGGTCTGTCAGGAATTACCTTACTCTTATAATAATATTCGCTTTGCTCATTTATTTTATAGAGGTGGGCAAACCTGACGGATAACCTTTGTTTATATCAAAGAAAATAAAAAGCTAGAGCTCGAAGCTCAGCTTTTTATTTTTGTGCTCCCACCAGGAATCGAACCTAGATCGTCGCTACCGCAAAGCGATGTTCTATCCATTAAACTACAGGAGCAATAAAAAAAATATATCATTAATTTCAAAAAATAAAAGAAATTGCTTATGCAATTTCTTTTACCATTTTTGCAACCTGTGATTTTTTTCGTGAAGCTGTGTTTGGTTTAATAACTCCTCGTTTCACTGCTTTGTCGATTGCTTTTTGAGCCGTTGGAAGAAGTTCGTTAGCTTCTTTATAGTTTTTCCCAGCAACAAGCTCTTTGATTTGCTTTACCGCTTCTCGCATTGCTCGACGTCGTCGGTCATTAAATACTCGCCGTTTTGCTGACTGACGTACTGATTTTTTTTGTGCTTTAATAATTGGCATAATTCTGTATATTCTTACGACTCATAAAAGGAGGCGTTTGATGTTTGTAATACTAACAAAGTCTATTTTTTTGGCAAGAGTATTTCATAAAATAAAAAACACTAAGCTTGTGCTCGTGCTTTTCCAATAACTTTTGAATATTCTCGAAGCTGTTCCATAAGTTTAGCGTAATATTCTGTTCCAACTCCTGCGATGTTACCAAAATGTGTGTGATCCATTTCTTCGGCTGAACCAACAATCAATTGCCAGTGAACAATTGCTCCTCCGACAAACAAACTCATCCATTCTAGAACCTCTGCTACATCATCCCAATCATCACCGACATACATTTCCCCCATTTTAGTCAGCTTTGCTCCTGTTTTTTCTGCCTTTGGTAAGACAATTTCTGACATACCAAATTCGTCAGCAATATCTGCAAGCTCTTCTCTTTGAGCTTTTGCTATATCAAGGATTGCGTCTGCATGATCTCCAAAGAGTTCAGACATAACATCTTCATTACTCGTAAAGGTATCTGTTAAAACTTGTGCGAATGCATATGCTTCGCCTATTTTTTTTGCTACTTTTTCTGTCATGTATTTAGTGTAACAAAGGTAGAGAAAAACCCAAGGCAAATAATTGACAAATTTATATAAAATATTATAGTTAATATAAATAAACATATAAAAAATGAATAGAAAAGAAGATTCTTCTGCAATTGAATGGGTACAGAAAGTGTGGGGAAAATTACTTTGGGGACTATTTGGAATGATTATTATTTATCCAATTTGGCCCAGTTTTTTCCCTTATCATCCCATAAAAGATTTCTGGGAAACCACTGGAAATTTAACCGAATGGTTCATTGGGTCAAAATACTTATTTATATGGGCGGTATTTTGGGGTCTTGTAGGACTTTTTAAGAACTTAGGGCGAAATATATCTAATAGCTCATTCACTGAAAAAATACAACAAGGATTTAGAAATAGTCTCTATGCTGGTTTCTTTGAAGAAATTTTATTTAGATGGATATTACTCTATGGAATCATGATAACTTTGTATATTGGAAACTGGTTTCTTGGAGGTTTCTTGGGAGAAGATTGGGGTGTAATACAATGGCTTCATAATTTAATTAAGGCTCCAATAGCTAATTTTTTTACCTTCGGATACCTTGAATCAGAAATAAATCATAGCCTATGGTATGCAGGAGCTGCTGTAATAGTTACAAATGGATTATTCAGAGATGGTCATAAATACCAAGGATGGTTTGGATGGGTAAATAGTTGGTTTGGTGGAATGTTTTTATTTTACATCATGTTTAACTATGGTCTTATTCCAGCAATTATTATTCACTTCTCTTACAATATGACATTATATCTGTTTGAAGCATTCGTTTCACTATTTAACAGGAGATCTATATTTTAAAATTTAAAAAATACCTATCACATAAATAGGTATTTTTATTTGGACTAAAAATATATAGTCTAATCATTACAAAAGAAAACAAACGCTTTCGTGTTTGTTTTCTGTGCGAGTGGGCGATAAGGGACTCGAACCCCTGACCTACCCGGTGTAAACGGGTTGCTCTAGCCAACTGAGCTAATCGCCCTCAATATATTTATTCGTGTCCTCCCACTTGGAATCGAACCAAGATCTAGGGATTAGAAGTCCCTCGTTCTATCCGTTGAACTATAGGAGGAATTCCCTGTTCTGGTTGGACAAAAATAAATATAGCATATTGGGTTTTTTGGTCAATCTTATTTAAAATACTCCAATGCCTGAGCAATATGTGATTGATACTGATATGAATCATTTTTGTGCAGGGTCAATATATCTTGGAACAAATATTTAGGTAAAGCAAAAAGATTCAGATTTTCAACTGATGTATGCGTAGCATGTGATACATGATCCGCCAATCCTAAGACTGGCATGTTATCAAAAGTCACGATTGTTCGCATAGTTTTTTTATTTTTACGTTTTTTGAAAAACTCTAACAATGGTGTTAATGAACGCATAAGCCTTGCGTAAACCTGAGGGTCTTTATGGGTACGTAAAACCCCATATTTGTTCAGGATTTTTTCCGCTTCATCTTTTTCTAAAGAAACATTTTTCATAATATCCTGATGGAGTTGTTCATATGATAGTGCAAATGTTTTATGCCCAGTGTACATACCCTTTTTAAAATCGATAACCCTTGTTCGTTTTTCACCAAGATGAATCATAGATACCTGATCATCTGGAAATAAATGGCCATAAGCCAAGAGTTCTGAATTTATTGACTGGATTTTCAGTCCTGATTTCTTTAAAACATGTACGTAACTTTTCTGGACATCTTTAGGAAGACATCTAAATAAAACGGTTTCATGTTTTCCTAGACTGAATGCATCAAATTCACATACGTGAGTCCTTTGCCAATCTTCTGTTTTAGAAAGCCCTTTAAAATACTCTTTGATTCTTTTTTTGATATCTTTTGATGTATCTTCTGTGTCTAAAATACCGTCTTTACAAAGAAAATAATCATGAGGAAGGATGACATCAACCAACGTATTTGAAAAATGTTTTTTCATCTTTTTGATGATGTTTGAAAAGACATCAGCCTTGAGGATTTCTCCACGGACAATAATTCCTTCAGGCAGATCAATCATTTCATGATTATCGATGAAAAAACCAAATTTATTTTTTACGAGCGTAAGGTATGAAATATGAGTATCAGTAATCTTAATGATTGATTTTGATGTTTTTTTCTGAGAAAACATAGATAATTTCATTATAAACCAAAGCCATAGCGAATAATAGCGTAACACACGCCAATAATCGCAATGACCAAAAGATAATGATTAAAATTCTTTAAAATATGTTTACCAACCTTCTCTCCGTAACGATATGGGATATAACATTCTGCAAAAAAACGTAGCCCTCGCCCAAGGATTGAGGCAATCACAAATGGCCAAAGAGCCACATTTAATGCTCCACCGGCAATGGTGAATACCTTGTATGGAATTGGTGTAAAGGCTGACATAAACATCACCCAAAAAACATTTCTATTAAATAATTCTGTTACCCGAACAAACTCTTCTTCATACCCATAGAAGGCAATCATTTGTTCACCAAAAGCTTCAAATAAATAGGCACCAAGAAAATAACCAAAAATAGCTCCAGCCACTGAAAAAATAGTTGCGACCGTTCCATATTTCCACCATTTCTTTGGATGCGCAGCCGAGAGGGTAAAGGTAAAAATATCAATAGGTACTGGCAATATTACTGATTCAAAAAAAGCGTTAAAAGCTAAGAAATACATCATCCATTTTTTTCCGGTCACTGTTTTAAACCAGGTAATAATTTTTTCGTTCATAGACACATCATACCAGAACTTTTAATGAGCCAAATTTATTGACAAAATAATATAAAATGATATTTTAAAAACAAATACTCTTTTCCTATGAAAAAATTTATACCCCTTTTCTGTTTAGTGTTCTTAGTCTGTTTGAGTTCATGTTCGAGTAAAAAATCTCTTCCACTGGATCGCGGACAAGAAGTTATTCTGACACCGCGAATTAGTAGACTTATTAAGGTATATAAAAACGAATGGGTTCCTTTTTACCAGCGTGCTCATGCACGTCAAAAAAGAATAGCTAAACGACCAAGGTCAATAAAACGTTGGCGCAAGCTCAAACGTATTCAGGGTCGGATGAAATATGCCAAGCTATTCTCAAATAGATTAAAACAAGAAATAGATATTTTAATGATACGGCAAGGATACACACGTCAAACAAGGCGAAATATCTTAAGGCAGTTACAATTAGAATAACAAAAGCAGGTTTAGCACCTGCTTTTTTTAATAACTCTATCGAACGCTTGCCCCTGCCTCAACCTCACCTTGTGGCCCAAGGAATACCGGATTTCCATCTTTACCGTCAACAGCCATGAGCATACCATGACTCATAACCCCACGAATTTCTCGTGGTTCTAGGTTCAGGACATAGAGACCATACTTCCCCTCTAATTCCTTATATTCTGGCCAGAATTCACGAATTCCTGAAACGATTTGCCGAACAT
The DNA here is from genome assembly GCA_022763365.1 of Minisyncoccota bacterium. GTDB lineage: Bacteria > Patescibacteriota > Minisyncoccia > Phycocordibacterales > UBA1006 > UBA1006. The sequence goes on from JALEGN010000002.1 coordinate 5,531, forward strand.
CTCGTCCTGTATACTCTTCTTTACCAAATGGTAATTCTACACCTTCAATATTTTCTTTATCTTCTGCTGTTGTTTCAAGTGGGCCAAAGTCAATTTCAAAACGAAGGAGTTTATCTGTCCCCTCAACGGGCTCCACAAATTTAATATGCCCTAATCGCATATCCATTTTTTTAAATTCATCGTATGTTACATAATTCATATCTTTAGTGTACGTATAGTTTTTTGGACTGCAAGTGTTTCAATTTATACTATAAAATGATTTAATAATATTAAATATAATTAAAAATAGTAATGAAGAAATTTAAATTTAGAACTAAACCTTTTTCAAAGAAAGAAAAGAAAAATATTCAGAGACTTGTACAAGAAGCTCATAGTAGAGCTGAAGAGTTTGGAAAAGTCTCAGAAGAAGTGATGAAAACTTCTTTTAATATTTAAAAATAAAACCAGATTTAAGTCTGGTTTTTTTGTTTATCAAGATAGCGTTGCAAGATAACAGCGGCTGCATTCGCATCGTTATGCTCACGTTTTTTCATATTCGCTTTGGTAGTCCATTTAGGATTTGCAATGTTATCTTTTCCATAGAGATGCGATGCGGCAGCGATTGAGCTTCCTCTTTCGTCTTGATAGACAATATCTATTTCTGAAATATCGTATTTGAGTTTTTTAATAAACGTATCAATCTCTCGCTGAATCAGGTTTTCACTTCCCCATGGATCAAGTGACTTACCAACGACGATTTTTTCAACTGATTCATATTCAACAACATCTTTAATGTCTTGGATAATATCCTGAGAATTGTTAATGGTTTCTTTTGGAAACGCGAGTCTCCCGTTATCATCAGACAATGCTAAACCAATTCGCTTTGAACCATAATCTATACCAAGGTGTTTCATATTATTTATGTTTATGCCATGGGAAATGGAAATGTTCATTTGAACGTTCCTTAATACGTTTTGCAATAATATGACTTCCTAAATAGGTAATTGAATACAGTGCAATTGTCACCCCAATCCACATATAAATAACCCCAAATAATTTTCCCGTGTAGGTTAAGGGAACTACATCACCAAAACCAACGGTTGTTAAAGTTGCTGTTGCAAAATAGAGGGCGTCAATAAAGTGCCAATCTTCAAGCCACATAAACAAAAAGGTTCCAATAAATAAAATAAAGAGGAGCGCAATAATAATAGAAATAAGTTCTTTAGTTTCTGCCGTTAATTTCATAACTCTAGTATAAAATCTTTTGATAATGAATCAATAACAGTCGTTGCTTTTTCATAAAGCTATGATAACATCGTATTCGGAAGTGTGGCTGAGTGGTTGAAGGCAACGGTCTTGAAAACCGTCATACGTTAACGCGTATCAAGGGTTCGAATCCCTTCACTTCCGCTCAAAGCAAAAGACCTGAAAAAATTCAGGTCTTTTGCTTTGCGGTAGCTAAGAGATGAGAAGTTTATGCCCACCTCTATAAAAATAGTGAGTTTACGAACATATTTTTAAGAGTAGGGTAAATCCCTTCATTTAAAATATCGACTGATTTTTTATAAACTCAACTGAATAATTTTATCATCACTATCGTCTGGTCTTCCACGACCATCAGTGTTACTGGTACTCATATAGAGTACTCCATCATTAATTAGTGTTGTTCTCAAGCGACCATAATCACCTACAAATTGACGAGTGAATTCTTCTTCGTCAATATCATATTGATATAATGATTCGCCGCGTAAACCACCGAAATACAGTATGTCATCATAATAGGCTAAACCAGCTGGTGCCCATACTTCATCTGGTCCTGAGGCGACAACAGGATACATAAGGTTTTCATTTTCTGTATCACTATTTGGACTAGGTCTTTCGGTTCCTGAATACATTGGCCAACCATAATTACCACCAGCTAGAATTTGATTCAACTCATCCTGACCAGCATTCAACCCAGACGGACCATGTTCTGTAGACCAAAGGTTTCCATCACTATCCCAAGCAAGTCCTTGCGGGTTTCGATGTCCATAAGAATAAATAAATGAATTAGTAAATGGATTATCCGAAGGAATTGATCCATCATCATTCATCCGCAGAATTTTTCCAGCAAGTGAATTCAATTCCTGAGCAAGGTTTGGTACCGTTGCATCACCCGTTGTAACGTAGAGTTTATCATCAGGTCCAAAAGCCATACGTCCACCATCGTGATATTTTGCACCAGGAATATTATTGATAATTGTTCGGTCGAAGCTCAGCTCTTCATCATCGTAGGTATATCTATCTATTTTGTTCAAACGATTCCCATTTAATTCATAGGTATCATAAAGATATACATAAGTATTCCTATTAAAATCAGGATGCAGGGTTATTCCCAATAAACCTCCTTCACCACCTTGAAGTGAAGGTTTTTGATATATTGCTCTCTCAGAATTATTTTCAAGGTTATAGAGGAGAACAGTCCCTGTCCGCTCGGTAATCAACATTTCATTTTCATTGATGAAAGCCATCCCCCATGGAACACTAAGATTATCAATAATAACCTCAGGCTCATTATTTTCTTGATTTGAAGACTGCACCGGTACATTCGATTCTGTAGGACTAAATACTATTGGCATTAATTGCTGCCTTTGGTGTAACCAAGCCACCGCTATTGCAATTAATAGTAATATAAAAATTGTTGTAAGAATTTTTTTCATAATTATTGTGCGAGATATCCACCATCAACATTATAGTATGCTCCAGTTACAAATGATGCAGCATCAGATGCCAACCATGCGGCCAGTTCTGCTACTTCTTCTGGTTTACCCAATCTCCCGATTGGATGCAGTTGTACTAATCCATCCATTTGTTCTTTTTCAAGGTTCTTTGTTAAGAGTGGTGTTTTAATGTATCCCGGTCCAATAGCGTTAATCCGAATTTTTTTATCAGCATATTCCAGTGCTGAGGCTTTGGTTAAACCAACTACTCCATGTTTTGCAGCAACATAGGCTGGTGACATTGCCGTTGCGACTTGTCCCAATATTGATGCCATATTAATAATAACAGCGTCTTTTTTCATTTTTTGTAATTGGTATTTCATTCCAAAGAAGACTCCAGTTAAGTTAACATCAATAACTTTTTGCCAACTTTCGGTTGAATATTTGGCTAACTTATTTTGTTCTCCACCGATTCCTGCATTATTCACCGCAATATCAAGTTTTTTATATTTTTTGACTGCTTGCTCTACAAGGTTTTTCATATCTTCTTCTGAACTAATGTCAGCGATAACAGCGTGCGCTGAGCCACCATTATCCTTAATTTTTTGAGTAACCTTATGAGCTGATTTTTCATCAATATCTGAAACAACTACTTTTGCACCTTTTTTGGCAAAAAGCATAGCAATTGATTTTCCAATACCTGAACCTGCACCGGTGATCAGTGCGACTTTGTTTTTTAATTCCATATATTTTTTGTGATTAATCTAATATGTACAAAGTATACCATATATACAAATTAAAGTCTTCTGAGTGATCAAAAGATTTTTTATGATTTAGGTTATACTTTGTGTATGACTCAAGAAACTGCCTTGGCTATTATGAAAACTGGAGAAAATATTTTCCTTACCGGAGCACCTGGTGCCGGAAAAACCTATGTTTTAAATCAATATCTTGACTACCTTAAAGACTACGGAATTGAAGCTGCTATCACTGCCCCAACAGGTATTGCTGCGAGCCATATTGGTGGTATGACCCTTCATAGTTTTTTTGGTATTGGTATTCGAGAATCACTATCACAATACGATATTGAAAACCTCACAGAGAAAAAATATATTTGGGAGCGCATGAAAAACCTTAAGGTACTCGTGATTGATGAGGTTTCGATGCTCTCTCCTGAGCTTCTGAATTCAATTGATGCTATTTTAAAAACCTTTAAATTTTCATCTGAACCTTTTGGTGGTGTTCAAACAATTTTAGTAGGAGATTTTTTTCAGCTTCCACCAGTATCTAAAAAATATGCTGAAACAGGTAAACGATTTGCCTTTCAATCAGAAGCTTGGGATGAGCTGAATCCAAGTATTTGTTATCTTGAAACATCATTTAGACACAGCGATGATATTCTAAAAAATATCTTAGGTGAAATCCGAAATGGCGCAGTATCAGAAGATTCCATGAATCATTTCCGTTCGCGGTATAAAAAAAATCCCGAAGGTACGGAACAAATAACACGTTTATATACTCATAATACCGATGTTGATAGTATTAATAAAGAAGCTTTGGCTGAACTTGAGACACCATTGAAAGTGTATGATGCAAATACCAAAGGTCCTAAAAAATGGACCGATAAAATATTTAGCTCATCACTCGTATTAGAAAAACTTGAACTTAAAAAAGGTGCTCTGGTTTTCTTTATAAAAAATAATTATGAAAAAGGATACATTAATGGGACCTTAGGAGAAATTGTCGATTTTGATGTCTTTAATGTTCCTATTGTTGAAACCAAAGATGGCTCACGTATCAAAGCCGAGCGTATGGATTGGCATTTTGAAGATGCTGATGGTAAACCAAAAGCTACGGTATCTCAAATACCTTTGCGACTCGCCTGGGCAATAACCGTGCATAAATCTCAAGGAATGACATTGGAAGCTGCTGAAATTGACCTCTCCCGTGCCTTTGAACCAGGGCAAGGGTATGTCGCCCTTTCTCGTATTACCTCACTCGGTGGATTAAAGTTGATGGGACTTAACGATGCTGCTCTTTCAGTTGATCCTGATGTTCTCCATTCTGATCAATCAATGCGAGCATCATCTACTGAAATGTATCAGTCTTTTGATTCCTTATCTGAGGACGAACAACAAAAACGCGCCGAACATTATATGAAAGGCCTTGGTGGAATTAAAGGTAGTGGTGCAAAGAAAAAGAAAGAAGGAGCACTACAAGAAAACAAAGACCCATCATATCTCCTGTCGAAACCTTTTTTTGAAAAGGAAATGTCTATTGATGAAATTGCCCAAGAGCGTGATTTAACCGAAGCAACCATCATG
>JALEGN010000003.1 GCA_022763365.1 Minisyncoccota bacterium
CTGGTTGATTTGTTTAATTTTGCAAATCTACTCAATGATAACGGCGGAGTAGTTGCCACAAAACCTTTTCTTAATCTCAATATATTTAAAACAAAAGAGATTGAAAATGAAGAGAAAATGTGCAACGACATTAATTCACATTTATCTAAATTGAATCGTGATCCGTATTCGATGAACAGAGCTAAAGAGAAATTACCTTCTACCGTAAACAATGTTTATGTTGGTGGTGTACACGGTTTCTTTACTCATCCAGTGAGCTTTTGGTTAAATAAAAAACCTGAACCTGTATTGGAAAAATGGGTAAAGAATTTTGTAAGTAGCCACACAAATGGAATAATGAAAGCATTGTCGTAGTTCTAAAAACAAAACTATAAAAACCATGTATCTTACATGGTTTTTGTTATACTTAATCTATGAATCAACTCCAACAATTTACAGGTCTTCCATATTCTCATCATGCCTATGGTTTTGAAATCAGTGTTTTTAATTACGAGGAATTTTTAGAAACTCTACCTAAAGAAGAATTTTCATACATTGTTCATAAACAATACGACATGCTGAAGATTGCTGACGCACGTGAGATAAAATCATTACAGTCAGAAAAAACGGATAAGGCATCGTTATTTATTTTGGAATTTTCTTTGGTTAATCAGGAGGCGCAGAATGCTTTGTTAAAAGTACTTGAAGAGCCAACTCAAAATACCTATTTTATCTTGGTTTTTCCAGAGCGTACTAAATTATTAAAAACACTTCAATCACGATTACAGATAATTACGATAGATAGTAAACATAAGGATATTGAAACCTTTGTAGATGTGAGTGAGTTTATACAGATGTCATTACAAGATCGTTTTAGCTTAATCAAAGAAAAAACTGATAAGAAAAAAGACACTGCTATAACTAAAACCGAGGCATTACAATTCTTGAACCAGCTTGAATTGTATGCGTCAAAGCAAGAAATAAAAAACCGGAAACTTCTTGAAGCTATTATTTTAGGGCGTGAATCATTAGATAAAAACGGTGCTTCGATAAAAATGATTTTAGATATGATTGCAATGCATATTAAAAAGAAATAGGGAACTATTTCTTTTTTAGTTTTCATTGTTATACTTTGAATATATGTTTGATTTTACAAAAGCAAAAGAAGGGTTCTCTGATGCAGAGAATTTTTTGAAACAAGAATATTTACAAATCTCAACAGGACGAGCTAATCCTGCATTATTGGACGGTGTGAATGTTGAATCATATGGTTCATTTCAACCAATTAAAAATATTGCATCAATTAACCTTGAAGATGCTCGGACGATGAAGGTTTCTCCATGGGACAAAGGACAAATCAAAGATATTGAAAAGGCTATTGTTGATTCAAATCTTCCTTTTTCTCTATCGGTTGATGATTCAGGAGTACGCGTGCATATTCCACAAATGACAGAAGAATCTAAAACAAAAATTCTTCGTCTCGTGAAAGATAAATTAGAAGACGCACGTATCCGCGTTCGTAATGTTCGCCAAGATGTTATGAAGCTGATTGACGCTGGAGAATCAAATGGTGATTATTCAGAAGATGCAAAAAATAACTACAAAGATGATCTTCAGAAAATGGTAGATACTGCAAATAAAAACCTGGAAGATATTTATGCAAACAAAGAAAAAGACATTATGTCTGTATAATTCATTATGAATATTTTATTATTTATTATTGTATTAGGTGTTCTGGTCTTTGTTCATGAACTAGGACACTTTCTTTTTGCAAAACTTTTTAATATCCGCGTAGATGAATTTGGATTTGGCTACCCACCAAAAATGTTCAAAATGTTTAGATGGAAGGGAACTGATTTCACCATGAATTGGATTCCTTTTGGGGGATTTGTAAAAATTTTCGGCGAAGCTGATGATGGAGAAGAACTAAGCGAAGAGGACAAACAAGTTTCTTTGGTCCATAAACCACGTTGGCAACAGTTTCTGGTGATGTTTGGAGGAATTTTATTTAATGTTATTTTTGCTTGGATATTATTTTCAGCCATTTATATGTCAGGTGTAACAGCGCCTATTGAAAGTGCCCCAGATAATTATTCTTTTGAAGAAACACGCCTTGTTGTAAGTGGTGTCATGCAAGATTCGCCAGCTGATTTAGCTAGGTTGATTCCGGGTGATGAAGTTAAGGAGCTTTTTAATGATACTGGAGAGCAAATTACCATAACTAATGAAACTATTACCGAAGTTTCTGAATTTATTAACCTTCAGGGAGAATTAGGTGGAGATGTAGGATTTATCGTTTTGCGTAATGATGACCAGCTAGAAATCATAGAAATAAGTCCTGAAGAAGGTCTTATTGAAGGAAAGTATGGTGTAGGTATTGGACTTGAGCGAGTTGGAGAATTACAACTGCCGTTTCACCAAGCCTTAGTCTATGGAGCAAAAAATACCTGGAATTTTACGGTTGCTATAACTCAAGGTTTTGGACAACTTATAACAGGTCAAATTTCTGCTGACAACGTTTCGGGACCTGTTGGTATTGTAAAACAAATAGGTGACGCTAGTGCTGTTGGTATTTCATATCTTATTGGATTTACTGCACTGCTATCACTCAACCTTGCGGTGCTAAACCTGATTCCGTTTCCGGCACTTGATGGTGGTCGGATATTGATTATTCTTATCGAATCAATTATAGGGCGTCGATTGAATCCTAATATTGTAAATTGGGTGAACGTTATTGGATTCTTTATCTTAATTGCATTAATGTTACTAGTAACAGCTAATGATATTATTAAGCTATTTTAAAAAACACTTTGTTAAAAGTGTTTTTTGTTTTCTGGTATACTATTTTCATGAAAAAGAAAAAAGGATTCACATTGATTGAGCTACTCGTTGTTGTGGCAATTATAGGGGTGCTCTCAACAATTGGTGTTAGTTCATATCGTCGTGCTGTTTTCAAGGCACAAGCCGCACATATTATTAATACAATAACATTAGTTGAAGAAGTGTTTATTATAAGAATGTTAGATGATAATAGAGTAACTTGGTGGCACGAAGATGACTTTCCTTCAACAACATCTTGGGCGGCATATCTTGAAAATCTTATAAATGACGAAGAGTTGATTGATGAATTCTTACCATTAGCACCAGATTTACCTGGTTCTGAGGCAGGTAACTTTGAGTATGCTTATGACAATGACGGGGATACATTCGTTAACCCAACAAATCCTTCTGTATGTACAACTTGGTCAAACCCTAGTCCATGGTCTAGTTGGAACTCACTAGCTGGACCTAATATTGTTATTCATCCAGATGAAATTCCTGGTTCTGACAGGTATTGGGATTTATTTAATTATTTAGACGAATATATAGATAATGGTGATGGTCCATATTGTGGAAGAATGCGTGCTGATGCCAGAACTGATGGTGGTAGTACAGCAAATAGACATCGTTATATGAGGTATGCTTTTGACTATAACCAGGTTTACGGTGATTTAGTAGGCGAATAAAAGACCTTTAGGTCTTTTTTTTATATACTAAAGATATGAAATTACATGCATTATTAAAAAATATTGAGGTACTACAAACAATTGGCGAAACTGATAAGAAGATAACAGTGTTGAGCCAAGATACTCGTGATTCAGATATGACAAATGGACTGTATTTCGCAGTAAAGGGTACGCAGGTAGATGGTCATGATTTTATTGATAATGCGATTGAAAAAGGCGCTATTGCTATTATTTGCGAAGATGTACCTGAAGATATTCATGATAGCGTGACATATATCAAAGTGACATCAGTTCAGCCAATCGTAGGTGCTATCGCATCGGTATTTTATGGAAATCCTTCAGAGAAAGTAAAAATTATTGCAGTTACTGGTACTAATGGAAAAACGAGCGTCGCGACATTTATGTCGCAAGCTTTGCAGAATTTAGGAGCAGCAACACTTCTTTTATCAACCGCAGGTGATTATTATGTTGGGTCAAAAGTTGATATTCATCGCAAGGCACCATCATCTCTTGAAACTATTGAGCTTCATAGGGTTTTGAAATTTTATGCTGATATCGGCATGAAATATTGTTGCCTTGAGGCTACGTCTATTGGGCTTGACCAACATCGTTTAGCTGGACTTGATATTGATATTGCGATGTTTACAAATTTGGCAGATGATCACTTGGATTATCACGGCACCATGAATAAGTATGCAGAAGCTAAAAAGAAACTGTTCGATAATTTGAAAGAATCAGCCCTTGCTATTACTTATAATGATGATCAATATGGATCGTTTATGGTTTCCGATACGACGGCTATAGTAAAAAGTATTGGGCGAGGTATTGATAGTGATTATCAGATTGCTGTTATGAAATCATCACTTTCTGGTTTAGAAATAGCTATAAATGAATACAATATAAAGGTTCCCGTGGTTGGGGATTTTAATGCGATTAATATTGCATTGGTTTTTGCTGCCTTATTACAATCATCATATGAACCAAAAAAGGTTATTAAATCATTGAGTCAAATACAAGGAGTCCCTGGGCGAATGCAAATGGTAGCAAATGATAAAAAAATACTTGCTATTGTTGACTATGCTCACAGTAGTGACGCTTTGGTGAACGTATTAAACACCTTAAAAAACATCCCACATAAAAATATTATTACTGTAATTGGTTGTGGTGGTGATCGTGACCGTAGCAAACGTGCACCCATGGCACAGGTGAGTCAGCAAAATAGTGAAATGGTTATTTATACCAGTGATAATCCACGAACCGAATCCTTGCAGCAAATATTTGATGATATGAAACAAGGTGTAGATATTAATAATGATAATTATGTATTTTTAGAATCACGAGAAGAGGCCATCGCTAAGGCGGTTGAGCTTGCTAACAAAGAAGATATTATTCTTGTGGCAGGAAAAGGTCATGAAGATTACCAAATCATTGGTACAACTAAAACACATTTTGATGACGTTGAAATTCTTGAGAAATATTTGACCAAATAGTTTTTAATAATATTATTAAATACTGAACATGAAACATAATTTTGAACAAATGCATACACAGGAGACTGAACCAACATCAGCTGAACAAGTAATTTTTGAGGAACTCCAAGAAATTGCTCGAGCAAATTTTTCTGAAGGTGCTGCTATGCGCGAAGATGGAGAAGCTTTAACTACCTTCATCACGAGCGGAAGAGCTAAAATTACAGAATTTCTTCAAAAGAAAAAAGCTGAAGAAACTGTAGGTATGTCAGAGGAAGAGAAGGAGCTTTATGATCAAAAACAAAAAGATATTCTTTTGAAATTTGAGTATCTTTTCTTGTACCCTGATACTGAAGCAACATTCAACGAAATAAAAGAATCTTCATTCTAGAAGATTCTTTTTTGATTCCTATATTTCTTTGAGTGCATGACTGTATTTCCAAATATCACCAGCTCCAGCTGATATGACAAGATAGTCGTTTGAATAGTGCATTGACTCAAACAACCTTACAAAATTCTTAGGTTCTGGAACTGAGATAAGTTCAACGTTTGAGGTATTAATATATTGTTCAAGGAGAAAGTTTTCTTGAGGTATCTCTGGTTCACGAGCTCTGTAGGTTGGGAAGAGATAAAGGATATCCACGACTTCAAGTGCTTTTCCAAAAGCTTCTTTAAAGTCACGTGTTCTCGAATATAAGTGAGGTTCAAACAACATAATGATTTTCTTTTCAGGATAATAATCTCGAAGTCCTGAAATAAGATATTCTAACCCCTCAGGATTATGAGCATAATCATCGAATAATTGAATACCATTTTTTGTCATTCCAACGTGCTCCATACGACGTTTAGCTCCCTGAAAATGCTTTTTAAGGTAGTCTTTAGCAGATTCAATATTGAGGTTTAAAGCTTCAATAACACCTAAGGTTGCCGCAGCATTTTGTACATTATGATTACCTGGAATAGAGAGTTCAATACCCTCATGAATATATTTTCCATAATCAATAATATTCATTCCTAGCGACTCGGCTTTTTCAATAATCTCTTTCAGATTTGTTAAAGAGCTATCACAAACTAAAGTACCTGAACCTTTTGTATTGTCTACAAATTTTATAAAGGTTTCTTTGATATGTTCAATATCTTTGAAATAATCGAGGTGGTCTTCAGTGACATTGGTAACAACTAAAACATCATGATGAATATTCAAAAATGATTCTTTATATTCACAGGCTTCGGTGACAAAGTACTCTGAATTTCCAGGAATAAAATTACTATTCCATTTCTGGAGTAGGGCTCCTACAATACCTGTTGGGTCTTCACCAAGATGCTTCATGACCTCGATAATCATTGAGGTAGTAGTTGTTTTTCCATTCGTACCTGAAATAGCAATAGTTGTTTTATCAGAACTGACTTTCCCAAGCATTTCCGGGTAGGAGAGTAGGGGAATACCAAGTTCAGTCCCGCGCATATATTCAGGGTCATGTTCAGGAACCGCTGGAGAATAAATCACAATATCGGTGTCTTTAGAAATTCGCTCTTCTGCGACCCCTTCCCAAAAATCAACATCATAGTTATCTACTAAATCATCAGTAATATACGATGAGTTTCTATCTGATCCTGACACTGCAATACCTTTATGGAGAAGATATTTTGCCATCGCTGACATACCAACACCACCAATACCAATAAAATGAGCTTTGTGAATATTTTCTAAATTCATAATTCTAGTATACGCCTTTTATACATAAAAAAAATCCCTCATTATTTTTTGAGGAATTTTTTAACCTGTTTAATATACTGATCACCGCGTTCATATTCGTTATTAAATACACCAAATGATGCAGCGCCAGGCGAGAGAATAACAATAGAACCAGGTTCAGCATGCGATAGGGCAATATTAAAGGCGGTTTTCATACTAAGGGTTTCGGTAAATTTCTCAAAACGAGAAGGAAAACAATCACGTAATTTATCTGTCGCACCACCTGAGAAGAGTAATGTGAAATGAATATTTCGCGCGACATATTTTGCCATTTTTTGATAATGGAATTCTTTGTCAGCTCCACCTCCGATCAAGATAATATCGCGCTCAGGATATTTTTTCTTTAATGATTGAAGTGACTTTACGGTTGATTCAGGGGTTGTGGAATTATTGTCATTGAAAAACAAGATATTATTTTTCGACGTTCCAATGTGTTGAAAACGTCCCTCAACGCCCTTAAACTCAGTTAAGGCTGTTTTTATTGTTGATTGCGGAATCCCTAATTCTTTACCTACCGTATAGGCTTGAGCAATATTTTTTTCATTGTGTTTACCAAAAATAGTATATTCCCAGGATTTTGGTAGATGCTTAAATCTTGAAATATGCTTTTTAGATTTAATATTTTTTTGTTTATAGTATTTCTTAATAGCTTTTGCTGAGCCACTGGTTAATATAAGAATATCTTCTTCATTTTGATATTTAAAGATTGCTGATTTATCTTTGAAATATTTTCTCATTGAACCTTGGTAATAATTCAAATGATCTTCAAAAAAATTTGTAAAGACTGCAACATTTGGAGAACGTTTTACTTTATGAAGACCTTGGAGTTGCCATGAATCTAATTCGGCTAAAATTATGTCTCCAGATTTAACTTTTTTAAGTAATGGCAAATTCGCAACACCGCGTACATTTCCAGCAATATGATAGGGAAGACCTGAAGCCTCTAAAATAGACTGAATGAGTCCGGTGGTCGTTGATTTACCTTTTGACCCAGTAATTCCAATAACGGTCACTTCTATACCTTCTTGAGCCAAAATATCCATAACTAAACCAAAAGACATATGGACTGGAATATTTTCACTTTCAGCGGTATCAATATATTTATTTTCAAGAGGAACACCTGAGCCTTTAATGATCATATCGCGACCTCTAAAATCTCCAATACTGTGTTTATTTAATGTGTAGCTAATATTTTTATAACGCTTTAACTGTCGTAGTGATTTTTTTAGTTTTTCTTCTGATTTTAAATCAGTCGCAATAATATCAGCTCCACAAGAGGCCAAGAATTTAATGTCACCAACTCCACGACCCAAAAGACCGATTCCCATGACGGTAATCTTTTTGTCCTTAAAGTATTTTGTGTACCAGGACGTACTCATAATTTTTAGTATACCTATCTTGTAAAAAATATAAAGTACCATCAAGTATACTTTGAACAGCATGTTTTTAACGTATACTAAGAGTATGACGATTGCTGAAATTCATAAAAAATTCCTTGAATGTTCGCAAGAAATTTCAACTGATACACGAACCATGATCCCTGGTGCTATGTTTTTTGCATGGAAAGGAGAGGTGGTTGACGGAAATGATTATGTCGCGATGGCTCTAGAAAAAGGCGCCAAATGGGTTATTTGTGATGACATCGAAGCTGCTGAATTAAACGATCGATGTATTTTAGTTTCAGATACTATTGAAACTCTACAAGCTCTTGCCAGATATCATAGGCAACAGTTTGATATTCCAGTTATTGCTATTGGCGGGAGCAATGGAAAAACGACGACTAAAGAATTACTTGCTCAGATTTTAAAGCAACAAAAAGATACTGTGGCTTCGTTTGGTAGCTTGAATAATCACACAGGTGTACCTTTAACCCTATTACGTATCAATCCTTATACTGATATAGCCGTTCTTGAAATGGGAGCTAATCATATTGGCGAGATTGCGGAGCTATGTGCTATTGCTGAGCCAACTCATGGACTCATAACAAATATTGGACGTGATCATATTGGTTTATTTGGTGGTATTGATGGGGTTTTAGAAGCTAATTTAGAACTATATACGTATCTCAAAAATAATAATGGGTTTATTTTTATGAATAAAAATGACGATTTATTAATGAAACATATACCAGAAGATAATTATCTATGTTATGGCGTTAGTCTTGAGGGTGAAAACGGTATTAAGAGTCTTCATACATCACCTTATATTTCAGGAGCATGGAAGAATCACACAATTACAACAAAGTTGACAGGTGAATATAATTTAGAAAATATAATCGCAGCTATTTCAGTTGCAAAATATCTTGATATTCAAGATGAATCTGTAATAAAAGCTATTGAGGAATATAATCCTAACAACAATCGCTCTACCATTTTGAAAACAGAAAATAATATTATCATTAAAGATTACTATAATGCTAATCGAACTAGTATGGAGTTAGCTATAGATAATTTAGTAACGGTTACTAGAAATAATGAAGGATTTTCATCAGTGGCTATTTTAGGAGATATGTTGGAACTTGGGGAATTTAGTGATGGCGAACATCAAGCCGTTTTAAAATATGCTGAAGATAAAGGAATTGAAAATATTATTCTCATTGGTCCTGATTTTAAGAAACTAGATGCTTCAGAAAATATTATTCAATACGAAAATGTTGATACTGCAATACTTGGTTTAAAGGAGCAAGTATTTAAAAATACCTGTATATTATTTAAGGCTTCAAATGGAACTAATTTGAATAAATTATTTGAATCACGAAATTGGTAGTATGAAAATTGCAATAATAACAGGTGGTAATGAATACGAAAGAGTAACTTCATTAAAATCTTCAGAATACATAGAATCTAGGATTAATTTTGCGGAAATATCGAGATTCTTGTACCCAGAAGATTTTGAACTATTTTTAAAACAAATGAATTCTTTTGATTTAGTTATACCTGTCATTCATGGACACCCTGCAGAAGACGGTTATTTACAAGCTATTTTTGAAAAAAATAATATTGGGTATCTATTTTCAAATAGTCATGTCAGTAAAAATTGTTTCAATAAAACTAATGCAAAGGAATATATATCAAAAATAGATTGTGGTATTCCAAAAACATTTTTAATGAAAGATGGTGATTTAAAATTTCCTCTTATCGCTAAGCCCCAAGAAAATGGTTCTTCAGTTGGTATTTATTTTATTGAAAAATATGAAGATTTAATAAAACTCAATTTACCAGATGACTATCTTCTAGAGGAGTATGTAAGAGGTACAGAATATACAGTTGGAGTATTAGATTTTAATAACAAAATATTTGCTCTTCCAATTATGGAGGTACGGAAAAAAGGAGCTATTTTTAACGAAAGGGAGAAAACGACAAGTCTTTCAAAAGATATAGAAGTATTTCCTGAAAACCTTAATCAAAATTTAAGGATAAAATTAAAAAAAATTGCACGTGATATACATAGTGAATTTGGTATTAAGAATTTTTCACGAACTGATTTTATTGTGACAGACAATCAAGAAATTTATTTTATAGAAGTAAATACAATTCCAGGATGTTCAGAAAATTCATTTATCCCAAAAATGATTGAAAAAGAGGATTTAGATTTTAAAGATATACTTAGATATTGGATTAAAAAAGAACTTCGCTAAGTTCTTTTTTTCGTTATACTAGAATTAATTATGACTCAAGAAGAGTATAAAAAAATAGAACTTCCTAAAAAACCAGGTGTATATTTTTTCAAAAAAGATGAAGAGATTTTATACATTGGTAAGGCAACGAATTTAGCACATCGAACCAGTAGTTATTTTCAAAAAAATCTTATGGAGACTCGTGGCCCCTTAATTGTAAAAATGGTTGAGGAAATTAATACGGTTGAATGGACTGAGACTGATTCGGCTCTGGAAGCCCTGATTTTGGAATCATATTTGATTAAACAGCATCAACCAGCCTACAATACCCGTGAAAAAGACAATCGTAGTTATAACTATGTGGTGATTACTAATGAGCTGGCGCCAAGAGTTTTTACCATGCGTCAACGTGCACTCCGTATCATCGAAGGAAAACAAGATGATTCACTACTTCATGTTTTTGGACCATTTCCTGACATGGATCAATTGAAAACAGCACTTCGAATTATTAGAAAAATTTTTCCATTTCATGGGAAAAAGACTATCCATCGTAATAACATTGAATTTTATCGTCAATTAGGATTAGTTCCTGGGTCAATGGATGATGAAGCGCGTGATGTGTATATGGAAAATATTAATTACATTGCGATGTTCTTTAAGGGGAAAAAGCAGTCACTGATTAAGAAACTGGAAAAAGATATGATGAAATATGCCAAGAATCTTGAGTTTGAACGCGCAAATGTATTGAAAAAACAGATCTACGCATTGAATCATATTAGAGATATGGCATTGCTGAAACATAATTTTGAATCATCAGGTTATGTCACCAATTTTAGAATGGAAGCATACGATATTGCCCATATTCAAGGTGATGCCATGGTAGGAGTTATGGTGGTATATTCAGGTGCATCAATAGATAACAGTGAACATCGTGTATTCAATATTAATTCTGTTGATAGAGCAAACGATACCGCAGCGTTGTACGAGGTTATTACAAGGCGCCTTAAGCATAGTGAATGGCCATATCCTCAAATCATCGTAGTTGATGGTGCCATAGCTCAAAAACGAGTTATTGAAAAAGCGCTCCGTGAAAAGAATCTTTCTATTCCCGTAATGGCGGTGGTTAAGGATGATCGTCATAAGGCACGAGAAATTCTTGGCCAAAAGAAAATTTCAGAAAAATACCATAAAGAAATCGTTGCTATTAATGTTGAATCTCATAGGTTCGCCTTAAAACAGCACACCAAAAAGCGAGAAAAACAATTCTTATCCTAACGACTTGCACATTTTAGGTAATTGCATATAATAGCTCTCAGTTGTTCTTTAGATAACCAAAGGTTGTTATCTTTTTGAAGACAACCTTGCTGGGCCTGTAGCTCATCTGGCTAGAGCGCGTCACTTGCACTGACGAGGTGGCAGGTTCGAGTCCTGTCAGGTCCACATAAAAAGTCTCAGATTCATTCTGAGACTTTTTGTATTTTCAAATTAAAAACTCTCTTCATAAAGAAGAGAGTATAAATTATTTAATTCTGAAAGAGTAACCTGCTCCAATGAAAAATTTATCATCAATAAGTCCCCCGTGTAGATCTATTTGGCTATTATCTGTTAACCTGAGTGTTGCTCCTGCATTATGGTTTAAATTTTCACCAAAATATTGTTGTGTTTCTGCAAACAAACCTATTTTTTCAGTTAATGAGTAGCAAAGTATATAAATACTATAGATATCAATATCTTTACCTAAATTAAGAGTAAAGGAAAAGGGTGTATTGATAAAATTTTGTGTTACAGAAATTCTATAATCACTGACCATAACTTCTGAGTTAAAATCAAAGGTTGATACAAAAGCTACTCCTGGAACCCATTCTTTATCTTCTAAGAGAATCAATTTTATGCCGGCATTAGGTAGTCCGCTTTCCCAACTAGTAAATGAACGAAGTTCTATTCTTTTTGCTACTGAGTAACGGAAAAAGGTGCCAAACTCTACTCCATTAGATTCAGTAAGGGTTAGGCCATTTTCAAATTGAAGAAAATTTTGATCTATTATGCTATATGATTCAGCAAAAGTAGGTCGCTGAGGATCAATTTGGCTGAAAACAGAAATAGTACTTAAAAGTAAAAGTAAAAGAAAAATGAGTATTTTTTTCATTATATTTAAATTTAAATTATTCAGATTAAATTTATCATTTTTTTATAAAAAGTCAAATTTTAATTAAATCAAGTATTAAATTATTGACAAATTAATATAAAATAGTATTATATTTTTGAAAAACCTTTAAAATAAATTTTCATGAAATACGTATTCACACAATGGTGGATTTATCCTGTACTATTTTTGATAATTGTTGCTATGTATGACATTTTTCAAAAAAAACACACTATTTGGAGAAAGTTCCCAATAATCGGCCATTTCAGAAATTTTTTTGAAACAATTGGACCTGAGTTAAGACAATATCTTTTCTCAGGAGATCAAGAAGAACAACCCTTTAATCGAAACGAAAGAAGGGCTATATATTCTGCTTCAAAAAAACAAAATGAAAATTTTGGTTTTGGTACAACCCAAGATCAAAATATTGCTGGACATATCATTATAAAACAGTCCAATTTCCCTGTCTTAAATGAAAAGTCATACGTCTTCTCAAAAGATGATCCTACAATAATTCCATGTGCAAAGGTACTAGGAGAGTGGCGTGATAGAGAAAAAAAATTCAGGCCACAGTCTGTTATTAATATTTCTGCTATGTCATACGGATCTTTAGGTAAAAAGGCTATTGAAGCTCTTAATAAGGGAGCAGAATCAGTAAATTGTTTGCATAATACTGGTGAAGGAGGGGTGAGCCCACACCACCTTCATGGGGGAGATCTGATTTGGCAGTTAGGCACTGGATATTTCGGAGCACGAAATACTGATGGCAGTTTGAATATAAAGAAATTGGTAGAAAAATGTAATCAACACGATGCTATTAAAGCAATTGAGATTAAACTTTCTCAGGGTGCCAAACCTGGTAAGGGTGGAATTTTACCAGGTAAAAAGGTCACTCAAGAAATTGCTGAAATCAGAGGGATACCAGTTGGTGAAACTTGTCTATCTCCCAATGCTCATTCTGCATTTTCAAATATTTCTGAAATGATAGATATTATTGAAGAAATAGCTGAAAAGACTGGATTACCAGTTGGTATTAAAAGTGCTGTTGGAAAAACAGAGTTTTGGTATGAGTTAGCTGTAGAAATGAAAAGGAGAAACCAGGGACCAGATTTTATCTCTATTGATGGGGGTGAAGGTGGGACCGGCGCTGCCCCCTTGTCATTTTCTGACCACGTATCGGTACCGTTTAGAACGGGCATACGAGAAGTGTATGGGATTTTCCAAGAAGTAGACTTACATAGATCTGTTGTATGGATAGGTTCTGGTAAACTTGGCTTTCCCGAACAAGCAATCTATGCTCTTGCAATGGGCTGTGATATGGTCCAAATTGCACGAGAAGCAATGCTGTCAATCGGTTGTATCCAAGCTCAGAAATGTCATAATGGCCAATGCCCAGTGAACATTGCTTCACATAAGGGTCAATGGCTGGTTGATGCTGAACATAAAGCGTGGAGATTTTCGAATTATATTCGTAGTTTTAGGAAAAATCTTTTAGCTCTTAGTAATGCATCTGGGTATGAGCATCCTTGTCAGTTTACAACACAGGATATACTTATTGCTCAAGGAGGTGATAAATTTACCACTCTCTGCGACCATTTCGATAATTTTCGAACAGATGTACCTGAAGTTTTCTGGAATTAAGAATTATACAATTAAATGAAACCTCACATTATGTGAGGTTTTTTAATATTAAAACTCGGTCTTTTTTATATTGATCTTCAAGATACGAATGATTCCATTGATTATTATCAATAAGATATTCATCAATAAGATCAGTTTGCCAAGGATCAAATTCAATCCATATCTCTCCACCATCTTTTATATATTCAGCACCTATATTAATTAATTCATATACAAATTTTAATCCTTGCTGATCAGCAAATAAAGCATGGTCATCTTCGTTATATAATACTGAATCTTGTACTTGAGATACTTTGTTTCGGTCTAAGTATGGCGGGTTCGCCAAAATAAAATCATATTTTTTCTCAGGAATATTCGAAAAAACATCTGATTGAAAAACGTTTCCTTTAGTTATTTTATTAATTCCTTTGTTTTTATTAATTTGTAATATATTCTTTGCATCAATTTCAGCGAAATCTACTTCTGCATTAAGGTGTTTTGAAACTGCAATTCCAATACAGCCTGATCCAGAAAAAAGATCTAATATTTTAAGGTTTCTTTTCTTCTTATTTTGTTTGATAAATATATTAACCCAATATTCTGTCTCAGCACGTGGAATTAAAGGACGATACTCTAAATCAATGTGACAATCTAGGAATTCAATATTTCCAATAAGGTAAGCTACCGGCATACCATTATCTATTTCATTACATTCTCGATAATATTCATCGTTTTTATTACCATGATATTTTTCATCAAGAAGCCATTTCTTCTCCTGCTCGTTAATAGAGTTCATTACTAGAAGTATAACAATAGTTATCTAATTTTCTATACAATTTTGTTAATCTACGTATACTTCTTATTATGAAAACAAAAGGAGACTCTTTTTATATTTATGGAAAAAAACCTGTTGAAGAACAACTTATGCGTAATCCTGAAAATGTGATGCGTGTTTTTGTGTCTGATAAGATGGCAGCAAAACAAGGTGGATTTCAAGAATTAAAAAACTTTGCCAAAGAAAATCGAATTCCAATTAACCCAGTAACGAAAACAAAAATTCAAGACTATGTTGGTGATGTAAATGATCAAGGAGTTGTCGCATTATTACGGCGTCCTGAATATGTTGAGTTTGATGAATGGTTTAATGGCATTGATATGGAATCAATGCCGTGCGTATTAGTTCTTGATCATATTGAAGATACGCATAATTTTGGAGCTATTCTAAGGACAGCAGCTGCAGTAGGTATCACGGGTGTTATTGTCTCAAAAGACCGACAGGCGCCAGTAAATGGAACCGTCTACAAAACCTCAGCTGGAGCCTTAACACATGTACCAATCGTTCGGGTCGCAAATATTAACCAAGCCATTTCTCGATTAAAAGACGCACATTTCTGGGTTTCAGCTATTGATATGGATGAAGAGGCGAAACACCCACTTACCGTATGGACGCAAAAATTTGATAGCTCAACCGTGATAGTTATGGGTGGTGAAGGTAAGGGTGTTTCTGAAAAAGTACGAGAGAATGCAGATTTTATCGTTTCTATTCCAATGGAAAATGACGTTGAGTCATTGAATGTATCAGTTGCAGCAGCCGTTGTATTGTACGAATGGAAACGTCAAATTCAATCATTTCTTAAAAAATAAACCAAATGATTGGTTTATTTTTTAATAGCTCTTTATGCTACAATATCAGCATGAATACTGATATTAATTCTTTGATGACAGTGGTTGTTAATTGGTTTCAGGAAAATGCTTTATATATTGTTGCTGTTTTTGCAGTAACGTGGATTTTATCAAAATTTACAGGCTCAATTATTCGCTCGCTTGTCCGAAAAATTGTTCCACGAGGGTCGTTTGTTTCTGCGCTCGAGGAAAAGAAACGTGAAGACACACTCATTAAAATTTTACAAAGTTTTTTTAGTCTATTTATTTGGATTGTTGCTTTTTTGGTAGCTCTCCATATTGGAGGAGTTCCTGTTGCACCATTATTAACAGGGGCAGGGATTTTAGGGGTAGCCATTGGTTTTGGTTCTCAGTCTTTAGTAAAAGATGTCATTACAGGATTATTCATCATTGCTGAAAACCAGTTTAGGATTGGAGATGTTATTTCCGTGGACGCTAATGATCATTATTATGGAACGGTTGAGGGGATGACACTTCGAGTGACAAAATTGAGACAGCTTGATGGGACCATTCATTATATTCCTAATGGTGAGATTAAAATTGCCTCAAATAAATCAAAAGATTATTCGATGGTTGATCTCAAAATTAATGTTGGTTATGACACTAAAATTGATCACGTGCAACAAATTGTTGATACGGTAGGGGACGAGTTATATAATGATCCAGAGTTTAAACATTTGATGATTGAGGCGCCGTCATTTCTGCGTGTTGATGCTTTGTCAGATTATGCCATTACGGTCCGTATAAATGGAAAAGTCTATCCTAAGCAACAATACGAGGTTGCTGGCGAAATGCGCAAAAGACTCAAAAAAGCCTTTGAGGCAAATGAAATTGAAATTCCTTATCCAACGCGAGTTATCCATAATGTAGAATCAAAATATGAACAAAAAAAATAACAAAAAAATAGCACTCTCTGGGGTTAAACCTACAGGACGTCCACATATTGGAAATTATTTTGGTGCGATGAAACAATTCGTTGATATGCAAGATGATTTTGACATACATGTTTTTATTGCTGAATATCATGCTATGACAACGGTTCAGGATAAAGATGCATTAAAAGAAAGTATTTATGACCTTGTTTTAGATTATCTTGCTATTGGGCTTGATCCTGAAAAGGTAACGCTCTACCGTCAGTCAGATATTCCGGAGCTAACTGAACTCACCTGGATTTTTAATTGTTTGGTGACGGTTCCATGGCTTGAACGTGCGCATGCTTTCAAGGATAGAACAGCAAAGGGGATTGAGGCATCAGTCGGTTTGTTTGATTATCCAGTTTTGATGGCAGCAGATATCTTAATGCCGAAATCAGAAATTGTTCCTGTTGGTAAAGACCAAATTCAGCACGTTGAAATGGCTCGCGAAATTGCACGTAAATTCAATAATACTTACGGTGATACCTTCGTGGAACCACAAGAATACATTGTTGAATCAGTTGAAACAGTTCCAGGTACTGATGGACAAAAAATGTCTAAATCATATGGCAATACTATTCCACTCTTTGGTACCGACAAAGAAATTAAAAAAGCCATCATGGGTATTGTGACTGATAGTAAATTACCTGAAGAACCTAAAAATCCTGAAGAATGTAATGTCTTTGCTTTGCATACATTAATTACACCTGAACCACAGTTATCTGAAATCAGAGAAGGTTATGAAAAGGGTGGCCTTGGGTATGGTGATTCAAAGAAATTATTGCTCGAAAATTACTTCGCTTTTATTTCATCAATGCGTGAAAAACGAAAATATTTTGAAGAAAATCCAGGTATTGTTCGTCAGATTCTTGATGAAGGAAAAAATAACATTCAATCAAAAGTTCGACCTTTTATGAAGGAGATACGAGAAAAAGTAGGCTTATAGGCTACTTTTTTTGATATAATTATCTTATGAAAAATATATGGCATATTAAATCTTCAGGAGGCGAAAATATTTCTACTTTTATTGATGAAGAAGAAGTTTTTATTGGTTTTAGTTTTTACAAAAACTTAAAAGAATTTTCTAGTAAAGATGAATTAGAAGAAAGTAATAGTTTTCAGGGAGAACCATCATACCACGCAGCTAGTATACTTTTTAGATTTGCTCATAAAATAAAAAAAGGTGATTATATCATGGTGTTTGACCCTAATTTAAGGGAGTATTATGTTGGTGAAGCCGGTGAGTACAGTTATAAAGAGAAAAATAGCGAACCTATTCATTCTATTTCTGTTTCATGGCTTAATCTTAAATCAGGTATTTCTAGGGATGACTTATCTCAGGCTCTTCAGAATGCACTAGGTAGCCCACTAACGGTTACTAAAATTAGAGAAAGTTTAAAAACGGAAATCATCGATATAGTTAATAATAATTTTAAAATTAAAAAAGAAGATAACACACAAAACCAAGATCTTGATGTTGATGATAATATTGACGTTGAAGAATCTTCAAGAGATAAAATTATTAAGAAAATCCTTTCAATAAGCCCTGAAAATATGGAAAAATTTATTGCCGGTGTATTTAGGGCTATGGGCTATAAAACTAAAATGAATGGAAGTTTTACTCAAGCTGATGGTGGATATGATATAGTAGCTTCACGTGATGGATTAGGTTTAGATGTTGATACGGTATTTATTGAAGTTAAACACAGGAGAGATCAAATGACATCGTCACACATATCGACACTACGTGGTGCTCTTAACGGAAAAAGAGGGGCTTACTTTAGTTCTGGAGGCTTTTCAAAGGATGCAAGAAACAATAACAGCCTTTCTGGTAATATTGTTTTAATTGATATGCCGTATTTAGTTGATTTAATATTTGAGCATTATTCAAACTTTGATTCAGAAACACGAAATTTATTACCATTAAAATCTATTTATATACTTGAATAAAATTATGTCAGATAAAAAACATTGGATTACAAAATTGGTACCTGCACTAGCATTTGCAGCTGGAATTATTATTGCATCAGTTGGTGGTATTATGACCATCAGCTCTTCGTTAAAATTAGCTATGTTTGAAACGGGCCCATATTCGTATATTTCAGAAGATTCATGTCGTTATGATTATGAAAAACCATATGTCGATAACGCTCCTGTAGAACGAAGTCCAGAAGAAACCAAAGCTTGTATTCAAGAGCGCAAACAAGAGGAAATGGAACGTTTCCAAAAATCTCAAAAAGAAAATATCATTGATGGAGTATCAGCCTTAATTGTGGGAGGAGTTTTGTTACTCGCATTTAGACGTAGAAAATAACCTTTATAAGGTTTTTCTTTTTGATATTATAGACATATGCAGACACAAACAGAAACAATGACCTTTAATCAAGCCGAAGGACTACGATCATTTTTTGGAAAAATTTACGGGAAAATGGCAACCGGAGTACTGGTGACAGCTATCGTGGCCTTTGCGTTGGTATATACAAGTTTTGGTATTCAATTTCTTCAAACTATTTTTAGTAATAATGCATTTTATTACGGAATCGTGGGTATCCAGTTGACACTGCTGTTCGGAATTCAATGGGGAATCAATAGGCTTTCAAAACAGTGGGCAGAATTTCTTTTCTACATCTATTCTGCAGTAACAGGAATTACCTTATCTGTTATTTTGATTAGCTATACGGGATCAACACTCATTTCTACCTTTATTGCTGCAGTAGCTATTTTTGTAGCCTTGGCAGCTGTTGGTAAAAATATGAAATACGACATGTCAGGATGGAAAGTATTCTTATTTACGGGGATGTGGGGAGTTTTCATTGCATCAATCGCAAATATCTTCCTGGCATCAAGTCGTCTTGATTGGATAGTTACTATCGTTGCCGTAATTGTATTTGCAGGATTAACTGTGTACGATGCGCAACAATACAAACGACTATATTTAGGTAGCCAAGAAGGGCAGGATCTATCTAAAATGATTACCTTGGGAGCCTTACATATGTATATCAATTTTATTATGATTTTTGTAAATCTTCTTAAGATTGTTGGAGGACGAGACTAAGTCCCGTTTTTTGTTATAGTAATACTATGAAACATGACTCATTAAAAATATTTACCTTTATGATTTTTCTCCTTCATTTAGGGGTGGTGTTTATTAATGTCATGGGCTGGTTGTTTCCAGTTTTAAGGCCTTTATATCAAATTACCCTTATCGTAACGATTTTAAGTTGGATTACCACAACATCGTGTTTATTAACGGTATGGGAATTTAAATTACGAAAAATGATTAATCCAAAAATCGAAGCTTATGAATATCAATTCGTTGATTATTACTTGCGAAAAATATTTAAAGGAAGTGCCAGCCCAATATTTATTCATCGCGTTGGTTTATTATTTCTAGTTTTAAGCCTTGGTCTTAATCTCATTACCTATGGAGTTGCTTTTCTGTAGGTTTTTATTTTTGGACTTTGAATATATTTATGTAATAATTAAATTTGAATTTAAATACTTTTACATATGAGTTTTAAAATATTTGGTAGGAGAAATAACTATACTATTGACTCAATGCACAAAAATTCATCTGGTTTTTTTGCTATGGAGAAATTTTTTGTTACGAGAAAAAATTTACTTATTGCTTCAGATATCCCTGTTTTTAATACAGAAGAGGAGGTCTACGAATATTACGGTGATATGACTATGGTAGCTAAAGTAAGTTGTAATGAGAAAGGGGAGTATTATTTTGATTTCATGCATATTTTTGATCAATCTGTTCCACTTTCTGACGATATTTATGATTCTCTTGCTGTGCATGATGGTTTTATTAGATTGTCTAATAGTCATTTTGTTGTTGAGGAAGTGGAAGATAATGAACTTGACGATGAGGCCTATGAATTAGTAACACGAGAAAATCTTGTAAAAAAAATGGAAGAAGCTGTAGCTAACGAAAATTACGAAGAGGCTGCAAAGCTAAAAAAACAAATCAACAATCTTTTTAAATTATAGTTATGCCAGTACATGGAAAAATTTTTAGAGTTAATCCAAACGCTACGGTTGGTGGGATGCCAGTTGGCAGCTGCGGTTACGTTTTTGCAAAAGAATTCCAATTAAGTCATAACAGACTTCTGGTTCCTCTTGATGCTGATGTATTTTTTACAATAGAAGATGCGCAAGACTGTTTTGATTATGAGATGAGTATAGGATATGTTGCCTTGTATCGAATAGACGAAGATCATGATGATGAATCATATATTATTGATTTTAATGATAATGATTCGTTTGAAAGCTATCCTCTTTTGGTTGATAAGGATGAGGATCTAGACTCTTCTGATTGCTTAATTTTTCATATTGACGAATCATTTTTCTCTTATGAAGAAGTTGATGGAGTTGAAAATTATTTAGAGGTTGTTGAAAAAAAGAAATCCTTAAAAGAACTTCTTTCTGAGGCTGTGAAAAATGAAGATTATGAAAAGGCAGCCCTGATTAGGAACCAAATACAAAAATCTAAACAGAAACAAACAAAAGGAAAATAACCTTTTGTTTTTTATTTTCTTCACATGAAATAAAATTTTGTTACAATATTATTACCTACGAAGCGCTGACAACGTGGAGGTTACAAACCCAGAGCCTCTCTGGAATAAAAAAGAGCTCTCTTTTTAGATACAAGAGGGAAGTAGGGTGGCACCGCGGTTTATATACATAATCGTCCCTGTGTATTAATAATTTATTGTTAATACACAGAGGCGATTATTTTTAATTTAAAAACTTATGAAAAATTTACGAACACAAAAACTATTTACCGTTGCGTACCCCTTAACTGCATTAATTTTAGGTTTTGTTTTAGGATATGCCACAATTTTCTTCAAACCATATGTTGCAGGAATCGCTGAACTTACGAACACTGGGGTTAATTTAGAAATTGCTCTGAATGCAATCATTCATATTTCTTTAATCACATGTAGCATCTCATTTATCATAACAGTTATTAAAGATACCGTACTAGACACATCAATTAATTTTACATTATTTGGACTGGCTTACTTGGGAAGTCTTGCGTACTTTACTATGGCTATTTATGAAGTTGTTACTAAAATTTCTCAAATCATATAATTATGAAACGAACATATATTAAAGACCTCCATAACCACAGTGGAGAAGAAATTACTATTAAAGGATGGGTTGACGTTGCTCGTGATCAAGGGAAAATGGCTTTCTTTGATTTCCGTGATGTAACCGGAAAAGTTCAAGGGGTTGTTTTTGGAAAACCTGAAGTCCTTGAGGTAGCAAAAAATCTGCGTCCAGAATGGGTTGTTGCCGTTCATGGAATTGTTAATGACCGTAATGATAAAAATGCTAAAGAATTTAAAACTATAGTTGAAGAAACGGGTGTCCGCGACTTCTTTATTAAAGATGTCGAAATAGAAATAACTGGTTTTGAAATCCTTAACAAGGCAGAAACACCAGTTTTCGATATTACTGAATCAACAGTTGAAACAAATGAAGAAGTTCGTCTAAAAAATCGCTATCTTGACCTGCGAACAGCTCGGATGCAAGAAAACATGAAAATGCGTCATGCAGTAGCAAAATTATGTAGGGATTACCTTGACGAAAATGGATTCTTAGAATTAGAAACACCAATTCTGACAAAATCTACTCCTGAAGGAGCACGAGATTATGTGGTTCCGTCTCGGCTTTCTCCGCAGCATTTCTACGCACTACCTCAATCACCACAACAATACAAACAATTATTGATGAGTTCTGGTATGGAACGATATTTCCAGTTTGCACGCTGTATGCGTGACGAGGATTTACGTGGTGACCGTCAACCAGAATTTACTCAATTAGACCTTGAAATGTCATTTGCTAGTGAAGAAGATATCATGCAAATGAACGAAGAATTGCTAATTAAAATTGTATCGGAACTCTATCCTGAAAAGCGAATCCAACAGATTCCATTTCCACGTATCCCATATGCTGAAGCTATGGAAAAATATGGAAATGACAGACCAGATATTCGGGAAGACAAAGATGATCCAAATCTTTTGGCATTTTGCTGGATTGTTGATTTCCCATTCTTTGAAAAAACAGCAGATTCAGACGACCCTCAGGCAACAGGTGAATGGACCTTTACCCATAACCCATTTTCTCTTTCAAAATCTGAGCATGTAGAAAATCTCAAAAACAAAGAAAATATTGGAGATATTATAGCCGCTCAATACGATATTTGTTTAAATGGATATGAAATTGGAGGTGGATCAGTCAGAGCCCATGATCCAGAAGTCCTCAAGTCAATCCTTTCAATCCTTGGGCACAGTGATGAAAAGATTGAAGAAAACTTCGGACATATGTTGAAGGCTCTTGGTTCAGGAACACCACCGCATGGTGGAATAGCTTGGGGATTTGATCGATTAATGATGATTCTTCAAAACGAAAAAACTATCCGTGAAGTTATTGCCTTTCCAAAAAATGGACTTGGACGTGATCCAATGATGGAGGCACCGTCAACCATTTCAGAAGATCAATTAAATGAACTTTCGCTAGAACTGAAAGAAATTAAAAAACCTGAATAAGGTTTTTAGTTTGATTTATTTAAAATAAATAGTATTTTAAAAATAAACAATAAAAATTAATTATGTATATACCCGAAAAAAGTATTTTAGAAAATTACGCAAGGCTTATGGTAAATTATGCCTTGAATCATGGAAATGGAATTAAATCAGGAGAAACAGTTCTCCTGAAAGGAGGTGAGGCAGTTAAACCACTTTTTTACTATATCCATAGAGAAATTATTAAGCAGGGAGGACACGTTGTTCCAATGTATATGATGGATGATGTTGAATATAATCTGGATAAAGATTTTTTCTTGTATGCAAAAGACCACCAAATTGGAAAATTTGAATCAGAGTATTATAAGGGTATCATCAATGAGATTGATCATTATCTTTATATTATTGGTGAAAATGATCCACAGGGATTAAAGGATATTGATCCAAAAAAAGTAACCAAACATAAATCACGCTTTGCACCATGGTTTAAATGGCGAGAAGAAAAAGAACTTGCTGGTAAATTTTCATGGACTCTTTGTTCATATGGTACAGAGGCGATGGCACAAGAAGCCAATCTTTCTATTGAAGAATATTGGGATCAAATTGTTAATGCCTGTTATCTTCAAGAAGAAGACGTTGTTGCTAAATGGAAATCGATTAATGAACAGGTACAACATCAGGCTAAGTCTTTGAATGATATGGAAATTACAATGGTTCACATAACTGGTCCAGATATTGATTTACATATTGGATTACATCCTAAGGCGGCATGGAAAGGTGGTAGCGGAGCAAATATACCAAGTTTTGAAACATGGACTTCACCAGATTGGAGAAAAACTAATGGATGGATTAAATGTGATAACCCTTGGTACTGCGACGGAAATAAAATTGTTGGGGTTTATCTTCGATTTAAAGATGGAGTTTTGCAAGAAGCACGAGCAGATGAAAATGATTCTTATCTTCAAGAATTTTTGACCATAAAAAATGCTGATAAAATTGGAGAGTTTTCATTAACCGATAAAAACCTTTCAAAAATCACAAAAAGTATGGCAGATACTTTATACGATGAAAATCGTGGAGGAGATTTTGGCAATATGCATATTGCCTTAGGGGATGCTTATGCGAATTGTTATAAGGGTGACCCTTCAACTCTAAGCAAAAAAGATTTACAGGAAATGGGGTTTAATGAGGCTAATACTCATAAAGATATTGTTCTTACAAGTAATCATACTGTTACTATTACTGATTCGCTTAATAAAGAAAATATTGGAAGGGTAATAAAAAAGGATGGAATTATCCTTATATAATAAATTCCGCTCTGATAGAGAGCGGTTTTTTTCTTTACCTATTAAACCTGATACAATAGTAATAGTATGTCAGTTTTCACCATTGCAACTGAAAATTTTGAAGGACCTATTGATGCCTTATTAGGTCTTATAGAAAAGAAAAAGCTTCCTATTAATGATATTTCACTGGTAGAAATTGCCGATGATTATATTAATTTTGTAGCCAAAATTGATGATGTTACGCTCGCTGAGCGAACACGTTTTATTTTCGTTGCTTCAACGCTTACCTTGATTAAATCAAAATCACTACTCCCAACACTTGATCTTACTGATGATGAAGAGGGTGATATTGAAGAATTGAAACGAAGGCTTGAGCAATTAAAAGCATACCAAGATTGTGGCCAGCATATGAAAAAATATATGCGAAATACTCCAGCCTGGTTTTATTCAAAACCCCGCAAGAAAGAAATTTCATTCAAACCACATGAAGACCTCACCATAAATGTTTTATTAGAATCAATTCATTCAGTATTTAATGAAGTTCCTGAAGCTCCTAAGTTAAAAAAAGAGGGGAGTGTTACTATCGCAGTTCATATCGAAGAAATGATGGACTCACTAGAAAAACGAATTAAGCAAGTTATTGAAACAGATTTCCATAGTTTTCTTGGGGATCATGTACACGCTGATATGCCGACTAAACAAGTTCGGGTATATAAAGTTGTAGGATTTTTAGCTATGCTAGAGCTCGTTAAAAATGGCGCTCTCCATGTTCTTCAAAAAAAGAACTTTAGCAATATAAATATTGAACACGTATGAAATTATTAGAACAAAAAATTGAATCATTGCTGTTTTATAAAAACGAACCAGTCAGTTTTGCATGGCTATCAAAAGTCCTAAAAACTCCTAAAGAAACTATTAAAGAGACCGTTGCTCAAATGGACTCATACTATGACAACAGAGGGATTGTTTTAGTTCAAACAAATGATGATGTAGCTTTAATGACTAGTGAATCAACCTCTGAAATTTTAGCTGAATTAACGCAAGCAAAAGAAGAAAAAGAACTCAGTAAACAAGCCTTAGAAACATTGGCAATTATTGCCTATCGAGGAAAATCTACGAAAGCTGAAATTGATTATATCCGTGGGGTTAACTCAGTATTTATCCTACGAAATTTGCTTATTCGTGGACTGATTACAAAGAAGCCGAATATGCTGGATAAACGTTCACCATTGTATGTTCCAACACATGATCTGCTGTCATTTTTAGGTATTAGTTCGCTTAATGAATTACCGCAATATGAAGGAGTTTCAAAGAAAATGGAAGATATCGATGAACAATATCAATCAGAACTCGATACAGATAAAGAACCAATAGTCGTAGGGAACACTCAAGAATCAGATGACGAAGAAGGCTCTGAAGAAGAACTATGATTGAGACAATTTTAGTATTTAAAATACTCTTACCAACGATTGTTGCCTTTATATTAGGTATTTCATTAACGCCAATTTTTTCTCACATTTTTTATAAATATAAATTATGGAAACGATCATCTCGCACTGATCATTCAAACCAAGGAAAACTTGGTGGTATGGGAACTGAATTTGAAAAAATTCACAATATTGATGAAACAAAAACACCACGTATTGGAGGAACTATTGTATGGTTTTCAGTCGTATTGACGGTGTTCCTTTCTATTATCACCTCAAGTGTTCTCTCACAAATTGGGCTTGAGAATATTGAGTTTATTAGCCGTAATCAAACCTTGATTCCATTTCTTTCTTTACTTTTAGGTGCCTTTTTAGGGTTAATTGATGATTTGCTTCAAATTTATGGAAATCAAAAACAACTTGCTATTGGGATACCACGACGGATTAGAATAATGTTCGTACTCTTTGTAGGAGCTATCGAAGGATTATGGTTCTACTACAGGTTGGGCTATCGAAGTATCGATGTTCCATTTACTGATGTTGATATTACCTTAGGATATTTCTTTATTTTCTTTGTAATGTTTGTAGTACTTGCACTCTTTTCATCTGGGGTTATTGATGGAGTTGATGGTTTGGCTGGAGGAGTGTTTATTTCAATTTTTGCTAGCTATGGCTTTATTGGAATCATCCAAGGACAGTTTGATATTGCAACCTTTTCGTTTGTTGTTGTTGGAGCCCTATTAGCATTTCTTTGGTTTAATATTCCACCAGCACGATTCTATTTAGGAGAAACGGGTGTCCTCGGATTAACGTTATCCTTAGCCGTTATTATATTCTTAACGAATACGGTTGTTGAGTTTATTATTATCGGATTACCATTAATTCTTACAACTGCTTCATCATTAGTGCAAATTATTTCCCGAAGATTCTTTAGTAAAAAGGTATTGAAGGTTGCACCACTCCATCATCATCTTGAGACAATTGGTTGGTCGCGAGCAAAAATTACTATGCGTTACTGGGTATTTTCTGTTATGTGTAGTGCCTTAGGGATTATCATTGTAATTATAGGCTAGTATGAAACGTAGAATAAAAAAACATGGTTTCGATAAAAAATTTCTTTGGGTTACGTTTATTCTTCTAGGGGTTGGTTTAATTACCTTTATTTCGACGTCTCTTGGTATTTATACTGAAAATAAAGCTCAATTTTATGCCATGATGATACGTCATGTTGGTTTTGGTGTTGTTGGTGGTATAGGGGTAATGTTCGCAATATCACATATTCACTATTCTTTTTGGAAAAAAATGGCGCCCTATATTTTTATTGCAGGTATTATTATTACCTTACTAGTATTCACACCGCTAGGGTTCAGTCACGGTGGAGCGAGGCGATGGATATCTTTAGGTTTCATTTCGTTTCAGCCGGCTGAGTTGTTAAAATTTGCTGTTATCGTATTTCTCTCAGCTTGGTTTGCTCATTACAAAGATAAAATTACTACCTGGAAATATGGACTCTTGCCGTTTTTAGGATTTCTTGGACTTGCTTTTGTAACCTTGATTAAACAACCTGATTCAGGAACGATTGCTTTAATTGGTATCGTTGCATTTATTATTTACTGGTTACGAGGTGCGTCATGGAAACATATTTTCGCAGTGATTGCGATTGGGACCATTTTTATAGGGACGTATATTGCGATTAATCCATATATTATCGAACGACTCAAAACCTTTGCCGATCCTAACCGTGATCCATTTGGATCTTCATACCAAATTAGGCAATCTCGGATTGCTATTGGGGCAGGCCAATTGTATGGTCGTGGCCTCGGTCAAAGCGTTCACAAATTTGGACCCTATTTACCGGAATCAAATAGTGACTCAATTTTTGCAATTTTTGCCGAAGAATATGGATTCATTGGAGGGTTTATTTTGATAACACTCTACGGGATATTTACCTTCTTTGGCTTTAAAATTGCCCGGCATGCACCATCTGAATTCGCGCAGAACTTAGTAGTAGGGATAATACTTCTGATTGTAATACAGGTATTCTTTAATATCGCTGCAATATCTGGACTTGTACCATTATCCGGACTACCACTTATTTTTATGAGTAATGGAGGAACAGCACTACTGGTTACCTTAGCTCAGCTTGGTATTGTATTAAATATTTCAAAATATACGTTAACGCGGAATGTACAAAAAAAGAGGGTTTAAACCTCTTTTTTACTTGGTATGATATAATTCAATTATGAAAATTGTATTGACAGGAGGCGGAACCGGAGGACATTTTTATCCTTTGATTGCGGTTGCCGAAGAAATGATTAACATCATTGATAATCAAAATATTGCTGATGCACGTATCTATTATTTATCAGATAAACCCTATGATAAGAAAGCACTCTATCAAAATGGTATTAATTTTAAAAAGATAACCGCAGGAAAATTAAAAGGAATTGACGGTTATCTTAAAATTATGATAGGAATTTTTGAGGCTATTTTAACCCTATTTTCTATTTATCCAGATGCGGTATTTTCAAAAGGTGGCTATTCTGCATTTCCAACTGTTTTTGCAGCAAAATTACTTGGTATTCCTGTAATTGTACATGAATCAGATTCAGTTCCTGGAAAGGTTAATAAATGGGCAGGGAAATTTGCCCGAGCGGTTGCAGTTTCCTATAAACAAGAAGTTGATTATTTTCCAAAAGATAAAATCATTCATACGGGTCAGCCAATACGGCACGACCTTCTTGAGCCAACGGTTG
This sequence comes from Minisyncoccota bacterium, assembly GCA_022763365.1. Lineage (GTDB taxonomy): Bacteria > Patescibacteriota > Minisyncoccia > Phycocordibacterales > UBA1006 > UBA1006. The sequence goes on from JALEGN010000003.1 coordinate 28,692, forward strand.
AGGGAGCGCATGAGTTCCTTAATCTAGAGAAAGAAACTCCTGTTATTTGGATTTTAGGAGGGTCTCAGGGAGCCCAAGCCATTAACCTTGCTATGGAAGAGACCCTTGGTGAACTATTAAATGATTATCAAATTGTCCACCAGGTTGGTAAAAATAATTATGATGACATGAAAAAACTAACAGACGCAACACTGTTAGATCATGATTTTAAATATCGGTATCATATTTTTGACCACCTTAATACTTTGTCTATGAAAATGATGGCAGGTGTTTCGGATATTGTTATTTCTCGTGCAGGTTCAGCATTATTTGAAATTGCTCATTGGGAAATCCCTGCAATTATTATTCCCCTGAAAAATTCAGCTGGAAATCATCAAATTAAAAACGCCTATAACTATGCGCGAATGGGAGGATGTATCGTTATTGAAGAAAATAATATGAGTGATCAGCTCCTTATTTTTGAAATCAAACGTATTATTCATGATGAGAAAATACGAAACAATATGAAAGCAGGGGCACAAGCCTTTGATATTGAGAATGCTTCAGAAAAAATTGCAGAAGAAATTATTGGTATCGCACTAGCGCATGAAAAATAAAAAGGCTTTGTCTTTATAGATTAAGTCTTTTTTGATACAGTAAACATCATGAATGAAAAACAAGTAGTAACACGTATGGCACCATCTCCAACAGGACGATTCCACGTTGGCGGTATTAGAACAGCCTTTTACAATTATGCCTTTGCGCGTAAACATGGTGGAAAATTTATTCTTCGTATCGAGGATACCGACAAAGAACGTAATAAAAAAGAATACGAAGAAGAGGCTTACGAGGTCTTTAAATGGGTAGGCATGGACTACGACGAGGTCTACCGCCAATCAGAACATTTAGAACGCCATCAGGAAGTTCTAAAAACATTGATTGATTTAGGAGCCGCCTATGAAGCAGAAGGGGCTAAGGATGCAAATGGAAAGGTGATACGTTTTAAAAATCCTAACAAAGAAATTACTTTTAATGACCAAATACTTGGTGAAATTACCGTTGATACGACTGATTTAGGTGATTTTGTAATTGCTCGAAATATTGATAGTCCACTGTATCATTTGGCGGTTGTTGTCGATGACCATGACGAAGGAGTGACTCATGTTATCCGCGCGCAAGAGCACGTAGCAAATACTCCTCGGCAAATCCTCCTTCATGAAGCTCTTGATTTTGAAACACCAATTTATGCCCATGTTCCATTTATTCTAGGACCTGATGGAAAGAAGAAACTTTCAAAACGAGATGCTAATGTCGCTGCAATGGAATACAAAGAAAACGGATTTTTACCTGAGGCAATGCTGAATTTCCTATCATTTATTGGTTGGAATCCAGGGACTGAACAAGAAGTCTTTAGTAAAGATGAGCTTGTAGAAGCTTTCTCATTAGATCAAGTACAAAAAGGGCCAGGAGGCTTTAACCTTGATAAATTATCATGGCTGAATAAACAGTGGTTAAATACTCTCTCTGATGAAGGCTTTAGAAACTATATTGATCCTTTATTTGAAGAATTGCGCAAAACACCAATTTATGATGAAGAGGTAATGCAAAAAATAACTCCAATCATCCGAGAACGTATTAGTTCATATCAGGATCTCTCATTAATGATCACCGAAGGAGAATTAGATTATTATTTTGTAAATCCAGAAATTGATACTGAGAAGGTTGTTTGGAAAAAAGGAACTAAAGAAGATGCTGCAATGCACCTAGAAAAGGTTTTAGGAATGATTATTAGCTATTCAGGAGATTGGAATAAAGATGATTTAAAATCACATATTTTCCCATATGCTGATGAGGTGGGTAGGGGAGATGTCCTATGGCCGCTACGGTTTTCTCTATCTGGACGAGATAAATCACCTGATCCATTTACACTCCTTGAGATTCTTGGAAAAGAAATCTCATTACAAAGAATTGGAAATAATATCGAAGCACTAAAAAAAGCCATTGCATAAGCAAGGGCTTTAAGTTTACATTTTGTAATTCATGATTATCTCAGGATCCATTTTAAGATCTAATTTGAAATGATCTAATAATTTCATTATTTCATCAATTGTTGTTTTACCAGCATTTCTTAACTGAATAATATCACCAAATGACTCGAATTCCTTAAGTAAATCATAAAGTGTGTAGATGCTCACGGACTTCAAGCAATTTAATGCTCTTGAACTTAAAAATCCTGAAACCTCAGAATCTCTTCTTAAATCCTTTTTCAAAACTAATTGTAAGGACTCAATCTCAACCTCAGTAAATTGTTTTAAAAACATATGTGATTTTGGTAAAGGTGTTTCGTTGGAAGATGTGAGAGTTCTGATGGAATTATTTAAAAGATTAATTAAATTTTGTGGTGATATATCACCACTAGCGTTTACACTTACTTTTTCTATTCTTAATATAGTATCACCTATATCTGTAATTAGTTTATATGTCTTTTTGTCGTTTTTATCTTTTACGTAGTAGATTCTAATTTGATCCATAATATTTTATTTAATTATTATTCTATTTTATTTAAATAAATTTATTGATATATGTCAAATATTTTCACTCAGTAATACCATCATGATATAATTTAACTATGAATAAAAAATCATTAAAATTTTATATTTTTTTAGTGATAGTTGGGGTAATTATTGGTATTCAAAATACTAATGTTTCAGCGCAAAGTATTTCTGAACTTGAGCGAGAAATTGAAGCTCGCTCAGAAGAAAGAGAGAATCTAGAAAAAGAAGCTGCGCGTATACGTGAAGAATTAACAAAGGTAGGAGCTGAAAAGGGTTCTCTGACTAAAGAGTTAAACAGGATTAATGCTGAGCGAAAAGACCTTGATAACACTATCAAAAAAACACAAAATACCATTGATTCACTTGGGCTTACTATTAATAAAAACTCTCAAGAAATCAGCCGATATAATTCTGAAATTGAGGGTTATGCTGGGACTATTGCCGGTTTATTGCGCGGTATTGATCAGTTTAATAATCTCACTCTACTAGAAATTATAAGTTCTCAAGGGGATTTATCAGAAGTATTGATGGTTCGAGATTCATATGCGCGACTACAAACACCATTAGTTGAGCTGACGGATGATTTAAACTCAAAGAAGCTCGCCTTACGTAAAACAAGTCTTGAGCTCGAAAAACAACAACTAGAGCTCGCTGATGAGAAGGATATCCTTGATGATCAGCGTTCGATTGTACGAGAAAAAGAACAAGAACAAGCTGAAATTTTATCAGAGACCGAGAAAAAAGAGTCTTCTGTTCGAAATAATTTGAACTCAACACTTGCAACTATTGCAGCATTAGATAAAGAAATTAGAGATTTTGAGTCTAAACTCGAATTTGCCCTGAACCCTAATAGTATTCCTGAAAAAGGTTCTGCAGTATTTGATTGGCCACTTGAGTCTGTATTAATCACGCAGCGTTTTGGAAGAACCGTTTCGTCACAACGTCTGTATGTATCTGGTTCACACAGTGGTATGGATTTTAGAGC
>JALEGN010000004.1 GCA_022763365.1 Minisyncoccota bacterium
CTTTCATCAACCCTTTTAATTATAGTATTGTCATGATTATACGAAATCTCAGTTCTTGTATCATCACAAGAATTTAACATATAGACAAATAATAATAGCAAGATTAATCTCTTGCTCATTTTATATGTTTTTAATGTAACAAAGCCCCCTCAGATTATCTGTCAAAAAAAGATCATGTATTGCTCCATTAGTATTATCAAGAGGTACCAACGTATTTTCCTCAACTTTAATTCCTCTTATATCCAGTTTCTGAGGTTTATCTCCCATTGAGGAAACTAAAGAAAGGTCGTAAAAATTATCTACTTCTATTCTATTACAGTTAGGCACTTTTTCCTTTATAGAAGCAATTTTAAAAACTGAATCGTTCCGCTTAGCATAAATAATATACGCTTGACCTATTGAATCAATTTCCATAACTTTAAAAGACCTATTTGATATAAAACTTTGTGATTGATTCGAGTTTAAATCATTCGTTCTTGATTCATTTCCTGAACCACAAGAAATGAGTGAAAGTAAAATAATAACTAATGTTGCCTTATTCATATTTAATGTTTAATTATTGAAATAATAAGTGGTGGCCTGCCTGTTGATTGAACATAAGTAGTCTCTGTAACTCCCTTTCCAACACCAGGAACAGATTTACCGGTAGCAGTGTTAGTATAACTAACATAGTATGGAGTTTGAGGAGAATGACTTTCAGTTCTAGCATGAATCAATTTGTATGAATTTCCAGGCGTATTGGAATTACCAGATGATATTCCTGAAGATTGAGCTTGAAGGCCACCTTCATAACTTTCATTCACTTCATGCAATATATTTTTTCCAGGAGTATTGTAATAATTACTTGCGGCAGTAAGCATGGGCATATTAACTTCCTGAAGTGTTGAGACGGATCGTTTTCCAGATACAGGTCCAAGAGATGCAGATACAGTATTTCCAGAATAAACACCTCCTCCTGTGTGATAAATTAATCCAGATTGAATCTTGGCATTATTTGTCGCATCAATATTTACAGTTATCAGATTATCATCTATTGCATTTGCTAGAGTTTGTGCTCCTTCTGTTAATGGCCCTTCGTAAGGACGAGTATACGAAAGCAAACCATTTTTATCCGATTTGATGTTAAGTTGTCCATTTACCGAAGAGTTAAGCCCACTAACGGCGGCTTGACTTTGTGATCCTGTAACTATTACAGAATCTCCTCCTGCGGCCGCAGTAGCCCCAATGGTTACCCCAAAATTCTGCGCCCCAAAAGCGCTGTTCTCAATATCTTCTGCACTTATTGTGCCGCCATTTATAAGCGTAGCTGTTGGACTCATACCATCAGGGTCTATAAAAAAGATAGGATTGTTAAAAGCATAGTTGTATGGACTGTGCCTCCTCATCTGTTCGGCTAAAGGATCAATGTTCATCCACCTGCCCAGTGCGGCATCATAGTTCCTTGCCCCGAAGTCGTACCACTCAAGTCCAAGTTCATCGTTTAACTCCATTCCGTTGAACTTATATTCTGATGCATAGATTATTTTTTGCCTACAGATAAAAACAATTCCCTTTATTTATAAGCTAATAGCTATTTATCAATCTTAAAACTTTTGTACAATTTTTCTTCAGGCCACCTAGCATAATGTTTAAGGGAGTCTTTCAAATTTAGTGGAATTAAATCTAGATTTATAATATCGAAATATAATATCGAATCATTATTTCTAACATAACATTTATTACTATTCCCAACTTTTTTGAAATACTGACCAGGACGAATTTGATCAAGGATTTTCCTGTAATTTATTACACCTATCCTATTATCTTCTTTTTTATCGACAGTAATAGCCAAAATATCCCCTTTCCATATCTCCACATCAATTACTTTGCCTTCAACTTCTGGTTCGATATATTCGGTTTCAAGCAATTCAAGCCTCGTCTGTTGTGCGCATGATTGAAAAAATGAAAACAAGATAAGATAGACAAAATATTTACTCATAGCTTAATCGTTTAAAATTTTAGTTTTTTCTCGACTCCAATCTGCACCAGCGCCTGCCCCAAATCCATAGTTATAACCAGTCCAAGTCCGTAAATTTTTATTGAAAAGAGACCGAATGCCAAATTTAGAGTTAACATTTTGAGATGCCCACCAATAAGTCAGCCCTACTGGACCTTCTGCACTTAGACCAAATGAAGGACCTTCATAGGTAGTAAGAAATAATGAAGAATCTTCATAATAATCTCCAAAAATCCCATATATCCCATAAGACCCTTTCAATCCTAAATTTTGTCTTTTTGCTTCATAAAAATCATAACTACCAGATTGCGGTCCATCTAAAAAAAACACAACCTCTCTACTAATTCCGCCGCCCATAACTGATGTTAAATCCCAATCAAATCCTAAACCCACAACGTCCAAATCATCCAATCCAATATTTTTATTAACTATTTTATTTAAATCAATATTTTCAGATTTTTCTAATCTTATTGGTAAGTAAATATCTTCATCAAATGCATCGGTGTAATAAGTTCCAATTAATTTTCCATCCTTATCACGAAAACGTATATCATCCTCACTAGTAGTGGAATAATCCGTACTGTTGTACTCTTTCCGCATTTCCGTAAATGTATTGCTTTTGCCAGTAGCCCCAATGGTCACCCCAAAATTCTGTGCGCCAAAGGCGCTGTTCTCAATATCTTCTGCACTTATTGTGCCGCCATTTATAAGCGTAGCTGTTGGACTCATGCCATCAGGGTCTATAAAAAAGATAGGGTTGTTAAAGGCATAGTTGTATGGACTATGTCTTCTCATCACCTCTGCTAGTGGGTCTATGTTCATCCACCTTCCAAGAGCCGCATCATATTTCCTCGCCCCATAGTCATACCAGTCTAGCCCCAGCTCCTCATTCAGCTCCATACCGTTGTATTTATAGTTCTGTGCTAAAGCATTACCATTGGAAGACACGCTGTGATTGTAACCCTTTTGTTCAAGTCCAAATGGGTAGTAATTGTTTTCTTCAATAACCTCATAAGGGTCTATAGCCCCATTTTTATCAGAATCAGCATAAGACAAACGCACATTGCCTAGGTGGTCTTTATACTGAAACACATAGCTGTAATGCGCATATCTAACCACGCCTTCTTGTGTGGCATATTGTTTTATTTTTTCTCTTGCTTCATGGTATTGCCCCTGCTGGTCTCGTGGCAGGTTAGGATTAATACCATATAAAAGCTCTATAAGCGGATCTGTAAGTACATCTAAAGGACTTCCCGAGTCTGAGGCAACTCCTGTAAGGGGTATTACATACCCTTCAGGGGTGTTAAAAAACTGTAGGGCGTCTTCTAAATAAATAAAAGCGCCAGCATACTTAGTGGTTATTGTTTGTTGTGTAACCAAAACTTTTTTTTCTAATTTCATTCCAGTGGCATCGTAAGTATAGCTAATGCTATTACCATCCTGAAAACTAATGTGCTCTGGTAAATTTAAAAAATTATAAGTAATAGAGGTAATGCCTTTGTGTTTATCAGCAATTAAATTGCCATTGGCATCATAACTATAATCAATACTTCTAATGCTGTTATCATTAAACCCATTGTCTTTATAAGCCGCAGGAGCATCGTCATATACCGCATATAGCTTATTACTGTAATTAATGCCGTTATACGGGAGTTGCCCTTCTGCATCAGCGCCATGTTTATTATAGTCGTAGGTTAAAATATCCCATGCAACACTTTGAGAATTTCCATCATGGTGCCCATAACGATTCAACCGCATAAGGTTGCCATTTAAATCATAACTTATCCCAGCGACGCTATACTTATCTGATATTTCCATTTGAGTTCCTTTACGACTGGTAGCACTAGTTAACCTATTTAACCCATCATAAGTATAGTTATAGGCTCGTTTTTCTGTATCAGTATTGCGTGTACGCCATTGGGTTTGCGCAATATTACCGTTGTATAAGGGGGTTGTGCTTGAGTGCTCAGGGTTCGTATAAGCAATCCTAAAACTAAACAATGCGTTATTGGTATTGGCCTCAGGTACAGCATCTACATCGTTAATGTCTGTTAACCAATTACGCACATTATAGCGATATTGGACTTCTTGTAAGGGGACATCTATTCCAGGTGCTATTAACTTCAGGTCTTTTACACGAGACCCATAACGGTAAAAAGCGGCCTTTCCTGTTAAAGGGCTCCCCTTAGAACTACTATTATCTATATGGGTATACAACACCTGCTCGTCGGTACCTGAGTAGTGTTTAAACACAACCTGAAACACGCCATTAAGAAGTTCTCGAGTAATCGTAAAAACATCGCCCGTTTCTATAGTAACACCCTGTAGGGGGAAGGTTTGTAAGTTGCCATCTAGAATAAGAGTAATAGTTTCTATCTGTCCTAAAGGGCTTGGAATTGCATTAAAATCTAAACCAAAATCAAAGTAGTCCCACTGGTCTGTATCTGCTCCCGTTAATTGCGCACTTTTTAAAATGCCTGCACGAAAACGAGATGTGGTATTACCCAACTCAAAACGAATGCCTCCTTCATCTAATATAACCCCGCGTGTTTTAACCCCTGCATCCCAGCCTTGGGTTGTTGTATTTTTCGAAACAATTGTACCATTAATTTCCACCCCAGTAATATCTGTATAACCTTCTAAGAAGGTTTCGCCGCCTACCGTTTTTTCTGTTAAGCGACCTAAAGCATCATAAGTGTTTGATGCTATTAACTGCGGACTTTCGTTATCTATCTGCTGTTTATGGTCTAACACGCGACCAACATGATCGTAGCTAAAAAAATCTTTTACGACAATTGGAGTTTCATCACCTTTGGCGTGAATAGCCGTGGTTTCTAGTACCTGCCCAATATGGTCTAGCTTACTTAAAAGAGTGTCTACCGTATCTAAATAAGGGTTCTCTTGGTAGGTATATATCGGACGCGCATAATCATCGTATGCTGTAATTTGGGTTATCCATTCTGAACTGCCCAACACTTTAGTTTTTAACACCGTAGGCAATCCTTTTACATCGGTTCGAATAGTGTCCCCAAAAACCGTTGTGGGGAGTGTTGTGGTACCTAGGTCAACATAACGGTCATAGTAATGCACCGTATGTAAACTTAATGTGGTATAAGGGGGAAAGTAGGACTGGTGTGTGTAATACAACGCTTGCCCATTTAAGAAATTTATACTACTAGCATCTTCCCAGCTTTGGGCATGTGCCATAAGTTGGGTTTGTAAGTCTTCACCACTTAAACTTGTACTAAGAATTCCTGTATATGCCACACGTCCAAAAGGATCGTACTTAGTAAATAGCCATTCATTGGTGTCGGCTAAGTTAGCATCTTGGGTAAACACAGGACGATCTAGCTTATCGTACACCAAAGTTTCCCATCCTTTGCCAGGAATCTTTTTTTGACTTAAACGATTACGATAATCATAGCGATAGATATAACATAAGGGGTTTAAAATTTCTGATAAAGGTAAAGGGTCAGTGATATTGGGATCTCCATTGAGTATGTGTTGTAAATAAGCTTGTATGGCCATAGGTGGAAGCACCACTGTGAGGTTACCTCGGCTATCGTATACGTAATAGGTGTCATGTGGTTGTTGGGTCTCAGAAAAGGTCCGCTTAAGAAGTACACGTCCTGTCTTATCTGTAAAGGTGTGCGTGGTATGTAAATTGCCATCACCTATTTTCCAGTTTTCATTCTTGTTTATTGTTTTATACAATGCCTGTGGAGGGTAATAAACTGATGTGTTATTGTACTTACCTACTGTAAGGCTAGGAAGTGTATTTGCTGGGGCGTCTTTGGCATACTTGGCCGTAAACTGTAATACTTCATCTACGTCATTGGTCAGATAGTCCGTTTTCACAGTATGGCCTAAAGCAAGTGCCCAAGGGTTACCTGCGGCAGCCACTTCTGTAACACGTAAACGCGGCGAGGCTTCATAAAGAGTCTCTACATAAGGGTTTTGGGTATTGTTAAATACAGCGCTATCGTAATAATCAAACAAATTACTCTTTACCTCTGAAAGGTCTTGATATTCATCTTCTTGGCTCCCAATAGGTAAAGGCAGATAGGCTTTTGGGGTCTGACCATAGGCGTTGTACTCTTGAAAACTAAGTAGGGTCTCTTTATTTGTACCCGTTCCAACAGCTAACGTTTGCTCAGCACGTCCTAATCCATCATAGTAAGTTATTTCTTGATTTTTTTGATTAAGAGGTATATTGTTTCCACTTGTTGTGGCTACACGATAAGTCTGTTTCGAAATAAAATTTTTGGTGCTGGTTTGGGATTTAACCCCTACATAACTACACAGGCTGCACAATAATACTATCTTGGAAATACGGTTTGTTACTATCATTTCTGTTAATTTAAAAGCCACAGTTCACAGGCTGGGATTGGGAGTATACATTGATAGAGGCAGCAGTATTGTTGGGGTCATTATCTGTAATACGGCACCAAAACACAATAGATTGCCCCGCAAATTCTCCATCGCTGTCACAATTAAAATACAAGGTAAAGGTATTGGACTGCGTGGTCTCTATCGGACTGTAATGAATTCCATTATCAACACTGTAGTACCAATGGTAGGTAAAGGAACCTGAGCCACCAGTTAATTGATTCACATTTCCAGTGTAATAAGGTGTAGACCCATAATGAGCAGTCGCTGATATTGCTGTCGCTGTATAGGGATTGTTATACTGTTGGGGGCTGCTTCCATCTTCACTTACAAGCGTATTATACTCTAAAGTCTCAATTAGGTAGTTATTATGATCGCGAACTTTTGACAAACGATTGAAACTGTCATAGACATAGCTAGTATTCAATCCATTAGGTTGATATTGGGCTGTCATTCCGATACTAGGCCTATAAGTATAGCCTGTTACCATGGCGCCAGGTAAATTTGTTCGAAGATCAGAAAAAATAGATGTCAGTTGATGTCCTGTATACTGCTGCAAAGCATTGTAGGATACTGGTAACGCAGCTAAAACTTGACTATAACTAGCGTTTTCAATTTTTGCTATAAGGTAACGGTAATCGTACCCCCATAAGTAAACCGTTGGGCGTTGCCCCACAAGACGTGTTTCGGTTATGTTTTTGGCCGTATCGTAAGATTCAAAAATAAGTCGTTCTTCAATAGGGTTTTCACCTACAGACCATTGTACGGCTCTTTCTAAGCCTGTACTTGTATCATAGCGTATTTGTTGCGTGGTTAATAACTCATCATTACGAAAGGTCTTAGTCTGATAAGGTGTATTGATTCTATTTTTTCCCACTAAAAGGGTATGTCCAGCTCTTGATAAATCTTCAAAAGGATAGGATAATTTCGTTAATAGGGTATCTCCTTGACTATCAATGCGTATTTCAGACTGTAATAAATCATTATCTGTATAAACCTTTTGTGTTTCTATCTGTAATGTTCCTACAGGAGTATCCTCAGATTGTACTAAGTACTGAGGGTTTCCCCCTCGGCGTTGAAACATATAGGTAGGACGCAATACTAAACGGGCAATCTCTTGCTTAAAATTTTCTGGGATGGTTAGTTTTGGATTAGGAGCTTCTGGCTCAGGGTGACTTACCAAAGCATTTATACTACTACTAATAAGGGACAGCGTGACACCTCCACATACTCCTTGAGGGTCAATCACAGGATAATAGTAGTTATGTAAGCCATTAGATGCTAAATACGCACCTGACACACTATGTGTTACACGACTGTCTTCAAAATTAACGGTTTCGCTCATGCCAGGAAGCGTTTTACCATTTTGTGCACCTGCGCGTCTATCAAAACTGAAATTCAAACCACTGCCAGCTTCGTTAGGAATGCGTTGATAATAAGTGCCAGACTCATAGGTGTAAGAACGAGAAAGATCATAGGTATAAATAGTACTTCCATGATTGGCTTCTCCACTAAAATCTCGAACAGTTTCTTTTACGCGACGATAGCCTACGGCAGGCTTATCTCCATTTAGAAAACTTGAAGGTCTATGCATTACCTCTCGGATTTCAAAACCAAAGTCTATAGCACCGTTTTGACCATTGTGAAAGAAAAAATTATGCTCATTAGTAAAATAATAAACATCAGGAATATTTAAACGAACCCCTTCATAATCATAAGTTTTAATACGTGCTATAGTATTGTCTGTAGTATAATCAACAATATCCGATACACGGATGCCAGAAGTAGGCACTTCTTCAGTCGAAGTAGTTGCTTGGGTATCAACTTGGTAAATATCTACTGTCTTTTCAGTATGTATATTATGCACAGGAAGCACCAATTGATACCATCCTGCCTCTAAATTAACAATTCGCTGGCTTGGTGGAAGTAATTGCCAGTTGCCATCCATAGCCCAAATAATGGACACATCTTTTGTCATACAGTTTGAATCAAAAATTGCATGCCAATCTACCACTTGATTAGGGTTATCTAGTTTAATAAGATAGGCTTTCTCATCAAACTCTTGGAGTTGGGCAGGAGGCTCTGTGTTAAGGTAAATAGCGTCATATTCAATCTTATGAGGTCCCACAGCATCAGGCGTGATTTCAAAAGCTGTACTAAATCCAACATCTGGGGTAATATCCCCATCTAAATGCATTAAATTACATTGCTGAGCATCATAACTCGGAAGAGTTGTACTGGAATGGGTAAAGGTTTTAAGAACTGTCCACACATTTTGACCTTGATCACTTTGTACTGCAAATCCAGCAGGCTCGTAATTGAAAATACTATAACCCTTTGTAGGATAGGTAATCTTCTTTAGAAGACCTTTTCGTGCATGAGTGAAATTAGGCCCACGATTGCCACCACCAAAAAAGCCATTTGTAAAGTTATTTGGAGCCTTAGCAAATAAGTCTTGATTCTCATTTGCTGGGCCGTTATAATATCCCAAATAATCCAACGCATGACTGGTTAAAGATGGAAGTGCTTCAGGGTCATAATATTCAAAAAAATATTGTTGCTCAACCTCTGCACGACCTTGTACTTCAATAGCATCTAACTTTAAACGAACTTCCAAGGGTGCCTGTGTAGGATTAATATCTGGGGCTGTTTTGAAATAGCTGTACTGCAAGTCAAATCGCTTGATTAGGGTAGCTGAACCACCACTGTGTACTGCGTCAAAAATCTCAATGGTTTCTACTGCTGTATCTGGACCACCTTCATAAGCTATAGTTGGGGTAATACGTACAATCTCTAAACCATTATGTAGTACCTTGTGAATGGATTTACGCGGATTCTCTTTAGGTGCCCCAAAGTATGAGGTTTCACTAGTTATATATCCTGTAAAAGAAGAAGGTGTCTCATTGGAATTAACCAGATGGTCTGTCACTTCTGTAATAGGATAACTCGGAATATCGTTTCGAGAAGCATAGTCACTGTATATGAAAGTATAAATGTCCTTATCAAATGGAGATCGTATTTCGGTTAAAAACCACCCTGTATTATAGTATTTTATTTTGCCGTATAAATTCTCATCACCTGTATCAGTAGTTGTTTTTGCAGTCTCCATAAGATCAAATGTGTAAGTCGTTCCATCATCAGAAACTACTGTAAATTGGGTGATTGTATTTTGAGCAGTATTTAGTGTGCTTCCCCCTGTAACATTATAAGTTATCCTCAATCGAGGGTTCTTTAATGGTATAACCACTTTGGTCTCAGGATCAATCACAAAAGTCTCACTAATTCCTGCTACATTTAAACTGTATAAGTCAGGTTGTGTCTCATATTTACCTTTGTGAATATCATCTAAAAATCGCAAATAGGCATTAGCTTCCGCGCCAGTTTGAAAACAAAGTTGCCTATTAATGTCCAATACTTTTCCATCATCAAGATAGTCCATTAAAGGTTGGTATACCTGATTCGTATTATACCAGGACTCGTATACAGGCGTTGTCCCCACATTATAGTCATCAGGATTTCCATTTACAATACGCGTGATACGCCCACCTAGGGCTAAATTCCACCCTAATCCAACAGTGGTTGGAAGTTGATTAACTTTTATCCCTGAGGCATCATAGGTCAACGATATTGGTAAACTTATTTCCCGTCCTTTATGAGTATATATTGGCACTCGTATTGAAGGAGTCCCATTAAAAAAGTTTACTGGAGTGTTTCCATACTGAGCAAAAGCAGCGCTTTCTGGTGTTTTTGGAAGTGAAATAGCTCTGGCCAACTCATTGGTATAGTTAAACCCTTGTGGCTCTGCATTTGGGTCTTGAGCCATGAGCGTATTGCTTATGACTATAAAAGCCATAAACAGAATTGCCTGTAAGAATCTATTTACTACGCATAGAAAGCGTCTTGAATGTAAGCGTGATAAACCAGTCATTATAAGTAAGTTTATGAGATTCATTTATAGTCTCTTTAGACACTATACTCACAACTGAAATTAAATAACTGGTTAGTGGCTTCAAATCTATTGTTTTTTTTCTAAATAACAAGCGTATCTTGTTTTCTCTCTTAATCATTGACATTCAATAATATACTCTAAATTGTTTTAGTAATAAAACTAATGCTTGAAACAGTAAACACAAAATGAATAGCACCCTAAATCGTTTTTTTAAAATATTAACTTTTTCTGAAGCCCTAGAAATTAGAAGTTTTAATCTTGTATCTTTAAATAAATCTTTATAAAATTTATTATGCTATTACTACTGACTGCCTTATTATTCCAACGGCGCTACCGCCAACCCTGGTACGAAGACATCTTTTATGACATCATCAATGGAAATATTATATCCATAGTTGTTGTGTTATTGCTTCTTATTTTTATCATTTTACTATTCAAGAAGACATTAAAAGAATATCATTCACGATGGAATACCCTTATCAATAATTTTGAATTCTCATCTCAAGAGTTTTACACGTTGCTTCGAGAAGAATTGAAAAGTCATGGTGTTACTGATATCACGATTGAAACAAAACGATTTTCAGAAGGTACTATGCTGTCAGGAAAGCGATTGTATTTAAAAGTGAAGTGGAGAGATTATCAATATTTCATTTGTGGAGCACCATTCGGCAATGGATTTTTTGTTAGTTGGTGGCTCTTTTATCGAAATCCTATGTTCAAGATTATCATTTCAAAACTCCCTTTTATTGGAGGCTGGTTAGCGCGAAAATTGTACCCTGCAACTTTTTACAAGATTGATACTGCTTCTATGTTTATGACCTATGCCCATCAATCAGTGTTGACTATCATAGAGCGTATTACCAAAGACAAAGGAACACGAGCCTTAACCGAATTGGAAAGTAAACCTGTATTGAATAATATCTTTAAACGATAAATAAAAACGAGTTAACTTTACATAAGTTTAATATTAAACATAATTGCGCGTTTTAAATGCAGATGGAATTAATACCTTGTTGGAAAACACATATATGATATACTTATATAAAAAATTAATTATAAACTTTAACTAAAATTAATATGGTAGCTACAATACAATCAGGGGCCACAAAGGAAAAAATTCAAAATATTCTTAAGCGCCTCAATGAGAGCATAAATAAAAAACGTCAAAAGAAACGCCAAAGCATCCTTGATGAGACTTTCGGGAAAGTCAGTGTTTTTTCACTTAAAACCCCTTTAGAAATTCAGAAAGAATTAAGAGATGAATGGGACTAATTTATTGCTAGACACAAATATCTTAATTTATTACCTTAACGGTAATAAGACGGCGTATGAGATAATTGCTAATAATCATATTTTTATTTCAGTTATTACCAAAATGGAAATGCTGAGTTTTGTAAATCTATCTAAAGAAGAAGAACAGAAGATTGAAAAATTACTCTCATTATTTACCGTGCTTCCTTTAAGTGATAAGACTCAAAACAAGACTATTGAAGTTAGAAAAAAGTATAAACTTAAGCTTCCTGATGCCATTATTGCCGCAACGGCTTTAGAATTAGGATGTTCATTAGTTACAGCAGACAAACAAATGCTTAGTGTTGATGAACTAAGTATACTTGAATTTCAAGCACCTTAGGTTAAGGTGCTTTTTTTATTAAAAATATCCATTTTAATAGTAATTTAAATGTCATTAACGTACAGTGAACAAGCAACGCTTAGTTTCTATGCGTGGGATTATCGCTATCGAGGGTACTATCATTTTGAATCACCCATAGATATTGAACCACCATATCGTTCGTTTCAGTTTCCTGTGCAACAATCAAATTCAAAAATAGATGATGGTCGCGTACCATCATTGTTTCAATCCATCGGTAAGCTATTGAGTCCGCCATCTAAAAAAGAAGAACCCCAAGAGATTGAAGAGCTTGAACCACGTTTTCTTGCTCCTGAAAGTGCACCCTTGTACGTTGGCTTTTCAATAACCTTTCCCAAAGGACAAGACATACTGCCAAGAGTAAATAGAGAGTTCTTGAATATGTTGGCGTATTCAGAACATCCCATATCATTTGAAATTGTTGGAACTTCGGAAAGTATCACTATCCAATTTGTATGTAATAAACAAGACCGAAGTCGTATAGAGTCACATATCAGAGCATACTTTCCAACTGTCATCATTAAGGATGTCGACTGCAGCGATTTTAGTTTTGATAGTAGTAGAGATGTTGCCATTGCAGATTTTGGCCTGAATGATGAGTTTGTGAGACCCATTGCCACTAGCGACAACTTTAGCATTGACCCCTTAACGTCAATGATTGCAACGATGGAATACTTGCAGCCAAATGATGTAGTGGTCTTTCAAGCAATATTTAAGGGCATAACATCACCACTTGCCAAAGACATTAGCTATGCCGTTAGTGACGGCGCTGGTGGCTCCTTCTTTTCTGATGGACCAGAGATGCCACTTTGTGCAAAGAATAAAATATCAAATCCACTGTTTTCAGTAGTCATGCGTATTGCTACTCAAGGTAGTGACAATCATCGCAGTCAGTACCTCGCTCAAGAATTAGCAAGAAGCATTACAGCCGTATCACACTCTGAATACAACAAACTCATTCCTTTAACTAATGAAGGCTACAGTTATGATTTTCACTATTACAATCTGCATAATCGTTTGAGCAATCGCCTTGGTTTTATTTTAAATTCTCAAGAGCTGAATACGTTTGTACACTATCCGAATAAAACAGTGATGAGTTCAAAACTTGGTTTGCAGGATGGGAAAACCAAACAAGTACCTTCATCGGTAACAAGACAAAAGTATTTTCTCGGTATCAATACACATAACGGTGATGAAACTGAAGTAATGCTGAATGATGAAATGCGCTTACGTCATACCCATATTATCGGTGCTACTGGTGTCGGTAAATCAACCTTGATTGCCAATATGCTGATTGAAGATATGAAGCGTGGCAATGGTTGTACATTATTTGACCCTCATGGTGATATTGTAGAAGATGTACTGATGCGCATTCCAGAGAATCGAAAGAATGATGTCATAATCATTGACCCATCGGACAGTGAATATGCTATAGGGTTTAATTTATTAGGTGCAAGCACGGATGCAGAAAAAATAGTATTGAGTTCAGATTTAGTGTCGTCATTTAAACGCCACGCCACTGCATGGGGGGATAATATGTCAGCTGTACTATCTAATGCTATCAATACCTTTTTAGAAAGTAGTCGAGGCGGCACACTCATTGAACTGAAACGCTTTTTACTTGAAGATAGTTTTAGAAATGAGTTTTTAACGTCGGTTGAAGACCCATCCATTCATTACTATTGGAATAATGAATATGCCATGGTAAGAAAAGGTATAGCACCACTTCTGACAAGAATAGATACCTTCTTGCGACCAAAGATACTTCGGTATATATTGGCACAGACTAAAGGCGTTGATTTTAGAGCCTGTATTGAAGAAAAAAAGATTGTCCTTATCAAACTCTCACAAGGTTTAATTGGCGAGGAGAACAGCTTCCTATTAGGCTCTATTTTCCTCTCGAAGTTTAATCAAGTAGCCCAAGGAAGGCAGTCATTACCAAAATCTGAGCGTCATCCATATTACATCTACCTTGATGAATTTCAGAATTTCATCACACCAAGTATCACAAGAATATTAAGTGGAGCAAGAAAGTATGGTCTTGGCTTAGTGTTAGCACATCAGGAACTAGCGCAAATCGATGGTACCCAGACCCTAAATTCAGTTATTTCAAACACATATATCCGCATCTGCTTTAGATTAGGTGATGTGGATGCAAAACGCCTTGAATCTGGGTTTTCATACTTTGAGCAAGAGGATTTACAGAGCTTGGGCATCGGACAAGCGATTATGCGCGTAGGTTCTTCAAATGATGATTTTAATATTCAAACCTTTCCTTTGCCTGAAGTTGAAGATAATACAGATGTAAATAGAGATAGTATTGTAGCCAATACAAGGAATAACTATTCGAAACCTAAAGCAGAACTTGATAATTTGTTAGCTTTCTTGCTACCTAAACAACCAGCCAAAAAGGCTAAATCCAAAGCAGAAACATCAGAACCCAAAATTGAAAAATCTGTTGAGCCTAAAATTGTTGAAAACAAGAAAAGTGAAGTTGAAAAGTCTATTACTGAAACAAAACCATCACCAAAGACTGAAAATTCAGAAATAAATGATGACTTAGAGGCTCGCAAAGAAAAATACTTACAACAAGCCGAAGAACAGGAGATTGTCCGTCAGCATCGTTCAATACAAAACTATGTGCACTCTATGGCATTACAACGAGGGTTTAAAGCAACCCTTGAAGATTCCACTTTAAATGGTGGTAAGGTGGATGTTTCCTTGTTAAAAGATGATATCCGTATTGCCATTGAAATTTCGGTAACTAATCGAGTAGATTATGAAGTTCAAAATATTCAAAAATGTTTGGATGATAACTATTCATTGGTATATATGATTTCAGAGAATGAGAAGCATCTCACAAATATCAAGGAACAAGCACTTAAAACCATAGCGAAAAAACAACACTCAAACATTCACTTCTTTAAAACTGAAGAACTTCAGCTATATCTTGATGCTCTGATACAACCACAACAAAAGGTAAAACGTGTTCGTGGCTACCGTGTAAAAGTGGATTACAAAACAGATAATGACACCAGTAAACAATCATCTATTACTGATATTATTATGAAAGCATTGCGTGGAAAGAAATAGGGGCTTTAATGATTGAGTTAATGACTTTAGATACCTTGATATCAATTTTACAATATCGAGCGGTTTCTATCCATGTAATTTCTTCTATAGGAACATTTACGAGTTCTGAAAACTCCTTTATACTAACATTATTTTGCAATCGCCATAATTGAGTCCTTGTGCCTAGCTTATCAAACTTAGATGATTTATTTGGAACATAACCAAGAAAATCTATCACTAATTGAAAGTGTTTTGGATGTACTGGTTTACGTTTTAGTTCCCACATGGATAAGGCAACACCATTAACACCAAGCTGTTTAGCTAAAGATTCCTGTGAGATTTGCTTTTTTAGCCTTTCATGACGAATGTACTCGCCAAGTGAATGAGTAAAGGGTTTTGCTTTAGGTATTTTGCGTAACTTTGGTTTTAGTTTAAAACTGCAAATGGTACTCATTGAGTATAGTCCATGAGTACCACTTGCAGTCGTTTTCAAAGATGGTGTCTTTGGAAGAATATAGTTGAGCGTAATGTTCAATTCCTGTTCTGATACGACTATTTTTTCAGTTATAATTTCAATAATGTTTCGTTTTTGTTGTTTGCTTAACTTGTCCCAGTTTTCATATAACGAACGAGCTTCTTCTATAATATATCCACTTGATTTGAATTGGTCTTTTAGGGCATAAATTTCACCTTCAATTCTTGGGATTCTGAGTTTTAATTGTTGTACTTGGCTGTTTGGTTTGTCATAGAAATCTTTAAATCTCTCAGTATCTATTTGTCCTTGTTCATGAAGTTCAAAGAGCTTTTCAATTTTCGTTTCAAGTTTTTGTATTTCTGAATTCACATTTTCAATCTCTTGTTCTTTTTCTCTAATGATGGTGTGCGTACCATCAAAGTAACGATTGACTTCTTCTTCTGAAATAATAAATTCGGTAAGTTGTTCTTTGAAGATAGCTTCGATGTCATCAACGTGTATTTTACGTTTACACTTCTTGCAGGTGTACTTAGGATTGGATGAGGGAACGTACATTCCACCACCACACTCACAGAAAAGATAACTTGTAAACAAATGTACTTTTTTGTTAAGCGGTTGTACCTTTTCTTTTTCTTGTTTGCGTATGATGTCGTTTACTTCATCCCATACCTCATCAGACACAATACGTGGCGCTTCGTGGATATACCATTCTGATTGGTCTCGCATCACGGTTCTTCCGTTCTCATCTATCTTTGTGCAGTGTGAGCGTCTAATACCTTTAGCTGTTGGGTCTTGTAATAATCGTTTTACGGTAGTACCAGAAAACTTACTTTTTCGTTTGGTGCGATATCCTTTTTCATTGAGGATATTAGCTACGGTAGCATGACGTTTATGCTCCAAAAACAAGTCAAACATCATTTTTCTGATTGGTGCTTCGTGTTCATCCAAAGCCATATCATCTTTACCAACTCGCTTATACCCAAAGGGAATACCACCCATCACTTTTCCCATTTTGGCTCTGACTTCAACAGATGATTTAATACGCTCTACAATATTTTCACGTTCCCACTGACCCATAGCAGAAATCATGGTAAAGAAAAAGCGTCCAGATGGTGTACTGGTATCAATAGATTCACTGAGGGATATCATATCTGCTTTATACTTTTGAAAGTGTTCTGAGAATTCTAAGAGCTCTTTTACATTACGAGCAAAACGTGCAATTTTTGAGAAAATTAAGCCTTCAACATGACCGCTTTGAATATCTCGTAGCATCCGTTGTGCTTCGTGGTGTTCAATAACACTTTTACCACTGACAGCTTCTAGGTGGTACTCTTCTACAATTTCCCAGTCTTTTAACTCAGCGTACATCTTTGCCTTTTGAAGATGATGTTCTGGACTGTCAGATTGTTGCTGATGCTTGGTGGAAACCCGTATCCACACGCCAACTCGCTTTTTCATTGCATGTAACTTTCTGTGAATGAACAGCTAACCTAAAAAAAGGGTTTGGAAGGTGCAAGGTTTTTCTTAAATAAAAAGCTTTCTAAAATAAATCTTTAGGGATATTAGTACTTTCTGTTTTTTATTGCAGAAATAATACACTTAGCAACTCCCCAAAGTATTAAGATTCCAACAAAATAAAATGCTTGATTTTCATTTTCAGTAAAAGAAATCTGACTATCCTTAAAAAATATATAAATAACACTCATCCATAAGGAAATCCAGAATATTAGTGATATAAGGGATTGAAAGATAACCTTTAACAAATTGCTTTTAGCTATTCCTGCTGAAATCATTGTAATTGCCAGGAAATTTGGATGAAATGATGTAAAAAATATTGTTTTATTAGGGTTTTGAGAAAAATCATTTTGAATTTTCTCCACACTTTGGTTGCCTCCTAATTTCAATAACAGTTTATAGTATCCAAATTTTCCTAAATAATAATTTAAAATATTAGCCAGCATAAACCCTAAAATAGATATAACACCAATTTTAAGAAGTGTTTGAATATCAAATCCAAGGGCAAAAGCTGATAATACAATCACTAATGATGCTGGAATGTATATGCTAAGAATAAATAGGGCTTCTAAAAAAGCAGCTAATAATATTATCCAAAATCCATATTTTTCATATTGATTAAGAAAGAATTCTGAAACTACAATAGCATTTGGCAATCCTAGTAGGTCATATGCGAGAATAAAAACCAGTAGAAATGTTGCTATAGAAAATTCAAATATGCCAGGTATTAATTTTTTTAAAGAAGGAATCATTCTTTTAAAGAATCAATAGTATTTTGTTTAATAATAATTATTGATAAAGAATCTTTAGATATATTTAAATCAATCTTTTTATTCGTTAATTCTTGTTGCAAAGTCTTATCGTCACTTTTTAATTGATTTTCGATTTTATCGAATTGAATAACTGTCCATACCATAAAAACTACTGCATACGCTAATATAAAACCTCTAATATATGTAAGCTTGCTATTAGGAGGAAAGCTTACACCACGAGACTTTATATCTGGATTAATGTAAATAAAGAACTCTCTTACAGAAAATAATTTCCTAGATAAAAATTGAAAAAAAACAGCGTAAATAGTCAAAAATATTAACAATACATATATTATACCTGTAAATCTATCTTTAAAAATTATAGTTAGTGTCTCTATGGGACTATGAGGAGAAATTTTTAATAGTTTATAAATTGTAGAAATTGCAATTATTACAGAAAAAATCAATGAGAAAATAGTTGTTAGAAGTTGATTATTTAAATCATTCCAAGCATAAGCAACACGGTTCTCATTAATTACTTTTGCAAACACTTCAATTTCCTCTTCCATTGGTACGAGTTTGGTAGTTGAATCATGGACTTTATAGGTTTCAATTTCCCTTAATAAAAGAACTTTTTCTCTTTTAAGCTTTTTAATGTTTGGGAATAAATGAAAAAGACTAGTCCAAAATCCTCCATTTTCTAGCTTTGTGATTTTATTTGTTAGCTTGCTTATATTATCGTTGTATTTTTCTATTTGTGAATCAAAATAATCTTTTATATCAATTTGTTCCATTAAATTGATGTTTCTAATTAATCCTAAATCTTGATTACTTAGAATGGTAGGTCCAGCTATTAAAACCCAAAATACGGGATTTAAAAAAATATATAAAAGAGCCTCAAATATTTTAGTAGGATATAGAATATATAGAATTAGTAAACCTATTACGATTAATATCAAAGAATTTTTTATAAACTTACTTAACACCCTTTAACAGAATTATATAATTTTTCTTAAGAAGAAGAGGCTACAATTTCAATTCTCTTTTCAACCTCTTTTATTTTAGAGACTTTATATCGCTCATCTAATTTGAATAGATCCAAATTTATACCTTTTAAATAAATATGTAATACATCTAAGTTTTTAGAAATATTATTAAAATAAGTTTTAGAAGAACTACTAATCTTATTATCTATCATTGAATTAATATCCTTAAATAAATCTACAATGTTTGAAACAAAATTTAATAAAACCTTATTTTCAATTAATAAAGAAATTAGATTATCCTCATTGATATTTTCAATAGAAACTTTTTGCAATAGAGTATTAAGAATAACCGTATAGTTTTTGTCTTTTAAATCTTCTTTTAAATCAGCAATATCATCTAGATATTGAAAACTTAATTGTAATTTATTTGTGAAATCTACAATCTTATTTTTTTTATCAACATCATTAGTACACATAGAAACTAAAGCATACATACATAGCTTTATAAGGTCATTCTTCTTTTCTGAATACTCAGCTTTATATTCATTTCTGGTTATTTCACTTTTTAATTGTTCTTCCTTTTTTCCA
>JALEGN010000005.1 GCA_022763365.1 Minisyncoccota bacterium
AAAATAACTTGGGTTAAATAGAACCAGATAATTTCCCAAACACTTAGAATACCTTCAGAAACACCACAAGAAAAATCAAGTTCGCCACAATTGAGATCAACTGCATTAGCATAATTTATATCAAATGAGCCAATGCTATTTAGAGTTATCGGCACTAGAAATAGTAAAAAACAAATGCTTAAGATTTTAAATAAGGACTTCATAGATAATCAAAGTATACTATGCACACCTTAAAAATCATAGAACAAAAAAACCGCTTTAAGAAGCGGTTTGATTTGGAATAAGTCTAAATCTCTATTTACTTTTCATTAAGATATATTCACGTAAGTTTGATGATTTATCAACTTCTTCATGAGTAACATTAGAAAAATCCTTATTTGATGTAAAAAAATAAAGCTTTAATGACTCTTTTTTAGTGATTACAGCCCAATAGAATTTACCATTGAAATCATACCCTTTTTTAAGAGCAAAAATCTTAGCATCACCCAGCTTATTTTGGGATATACTTTTCGCTTTCTCCTTATAGTTTTCAATAAACTTAGCCCTGTTCTTTTCATTTAAATGGCTTGGTTTATCCTTACTTGATGGTTTTTCACTTAAGGTAGCATCATTGAAACTAAATTGTAGATTAGATTGATTATCTGCAGATGCCACATCGTTTTGTCCGCATGAGGTCATCATGAAAGCGAACATTATTACCAGAGTTATTACAAATTTTTTCATAATGTATGTATTTAATTGTTTTTATTTCATTTGTTCTCAGAATTAGTATCACCCATTATTTGAGATTTGTAAAGAGCCAACAGCCTGTTTATCCACAAATCTGATTATGTGCTGATTACAGCATCCTAGCAGAACAAATATAATCTATTTTTTCAAAACAGGGCATTTATGTTCTGAATTTGTTTTTAATATTCAAGTACGTTGAGAGTGATTTGAAACCAAACAATATGTCACTCACAAAAAGAGAAAAAGAATACATACAAAATATAGGAAAGAGGATTATTCAATTACGAGAAGAAAAAGAAATCAAGCAAATAGAATTAGCCATAGCAGTCAATATTGAAGATTCGGCACTGCGTAGAATTGAAACAGGCAGAACCAACCCAACTATAAAATCCCTTCTTCGGATTGCTGATGCTTTGGATGTAGAACTTAAAGAACTATTGGAATTTGAAGAGTAAGTTTTGAGTATTCAATAAAATAAAAACAGCTGATTAAGCTGTAGTTATAGTGTGAGACTCGGTGTAATTTTATCATAGACAGAGAAATGCCAATTCGTTGCGTGCCTTACATATTTAATCATACACGCATCAATACCTCGTGAAGCTAGTTCAGTTTGCATGGATTCATAGGCATCAGTCGTTTGAGACTGTGAAAATTCAAACTGAGCTGTTAATCCTGCTGCATCTGCTGCACGTATAATTTTTTCCACATCATCTACTGAATACGTTGCATTAGCAGCACTTGTACCCGTCGCTAAATCAATACAAGAGCCTAAATAGTGACACGGTGAACCATGTCCGAGAAATGCTGGACCAAATGCCTCAGTAATTCTGGTTGTTATACCTTGGCTATGTAAGGTTTGCATCATAGTTTTTACTCTATTTGCAAACCCTTCTTCGGCTTTCTTGGATACATTGGTACCTTGAGGTGTTCCAGTTGTTATGAGAATATTTTGTCCTTCAAGTGAACCGAGAGGTAGTGATGATGCAGTCTCAGCAATTTTTGTCAATTTAAGTTGGCTTTGACCTTTCCAATAACCACGGTCTTTTCGGTTATTACATATTTGAGTGGCAGGTGCATTTGAAACCGTCGTACTTGAACCATCTCCATCAAGCTCTGCTGGATCATCAACGATGACAACTTGAGCTTCTTTAATCCCCTCTCCAAAATTTATATTAAGAAGTTTAGGATTTATGGTTCTAAGGATTGTATAAATCCCTAATGCCAAGATTAATCCTGTAACAGCGGCTATAATGCGGGCTTTTGCATCTGATTTTCCATAGATACTTTCAACCGTCATATATTGAACCCCAGCAGCGACAATCATAATAACACTGAGCACCGCAAGTATTGCAACAGCTATTTCGAAGAAGGTATTAATGTATGTCCCTAAACTATATCCTCTAAGGTTTTCGATATAAAATCGACCTGTTGGATTACCGTCAACAATTTGTTCTTGTCCTATGCCGGGAATTGGAGCGAGAAATTCATAGCAAAATGGGTCATAACCTTCTTGGTTACCATTTTTATCTGGATCAGTATCAAGAACCCAACAAGGACTTTCTCTGTCATATTTTGGTTTATCTGGATTAAATAATTGAGGGTCAAAAGCGTTATCTTCTACACCTGTAATACTTTTTAATGTCCAATCACTTTTGTTATATGTACAATCGGTTCTGACTACTCCACCAACAACTCCACCTACAGATATAATAGTATCCGATAGGTCAGTATCCTCACATTCAGCAAGGATTATAGCTTTGTCCAAATAATCTTGAACAGGAGTATTTGGATAGTCATCATTAAAATCATCTAGATTATTTTCTGAACTATAATCACCATTGGCGTATTCAATTTCTACATATATTTCACAATCAAGTCCATCTGTATTTACCCCGTCACATTCCTCATTTCCACTTTCAAAGAGTATTTTCACTTCAGTATCATTTGGAATAAATTCAATATACTCAACAGAATTATCATTTTGACTTGGTATCTCTATATCAATTCTGTTATCGCCATCATCTGTTGGTGGGGTGAACGGATCTTCTTCCCATAAAGTTACTTTAAGAGTTTCACCTTGGCAATCAGTTGTATTTATTATGAGTACAGGAGCTCCGTTGGTTATAATTCTATTCCCAAGTCCAGTAAACTTAACATGACTATCAGTTAAGTTACAGTTACTATCTATTTCATTTTCATCTTCTAATTCTCCCGAATTATTAAAGGTACCTTCATATTGCCAATTGGCATTATCATCTGCGTTTATATCACCAGATGAACAACCAAAAGGAGCAAGGCTCCCAGGATAAGCTAAAAGATCATTACAATTACCTAAAAGAACTCCTTGATTTCTCATATTCTCAAGGGCGTTAGGATTTGTTCGAGTATAGGTTGGGTTTAAGTTTTGGATGTTATCCTTGGTATAAATTGGTTGATTTTGATAGGTGATTTCTATATAGGACACACATTCAAATCCCCAATTACCAACCCCATCATTTTCATCATTATTTCCATAACAAGTATCTTCATTTACTTGAAATTTTGCTAATACACGACCATTTTCATTGGGATTTAATTTAGGTGGTAGGTTATCTATTCGAGCATCAAGATGCTGATTATTATCATTAATTTTTTTCAATTTAAGACTTATTCCATCTTCACAATTACCCGAGGTATTAATGGTAAGATTGGAATAGTTTTGAAAAAATAGTGAATCGTTAGTCACACCTGTTACTTCATCAAAGCTGATTGATTGAACGGAACATGCGTCTTGAGCATTTACGTTTTTAGCGAACCCTAAATGACCAAAAAGAATGAGAATAAAAAGTAATGGAAAAAGTTTCTTCATGTATCAAATTATATGATACATGAAGAAAAATTACTATGACATCATTTTTCTAATATTTAATATATAAAGGAAAAGAGAAATTTACGAGAACATTGTTATTATCTTTTTGGGCTGGAGATAAACCTTTCATATCTCCTAAGACTCTTTTGACTTCATCTAAAACGACTGGGAATGCATTGCTTCGAATATTAATAAATCTGCCATTTTCATCAATGTCCATCATTAAACTGACTCGTGTTCCTGATTTAATATTATTAGCTTTCAATTTGTTATAATCAATTCCATTTTCAACAAATTCTCGGATATAGTTTTTGGTACAGATATCTCGTTCCTTTTTGTCTGAAATAGATTTACATGAATTATGGACAGGAGGTGAATCAGTGTGATACCAAGCAAGCGGTCTTCTGCTGCTAGAAGGTTTACTATTCGCCCGTGATCTTGATGAGGAGTTAATAGGCTTTACATTTGGTGATGAAGTTTTTGGTGGTGTACATTTACAACTAGTATTTGAAGAATCGAACTTGTCATTTTTATAGGCATTAAAGAGCTGTGATTGGCGTTGATACCCATACTTAAATTTACATCTCCCATCTTCAAAATATTCTTTATAGCATCCGTTTTTATAGCCATTTTTATACTCAATTATCTCTTTAACTTTTCCTGATTTGTAGTATCGAACGAGCTCTCCATTCCATTTATTTTTATCATTAAAATATGCAGTTTGTTCAAGATTACCATTAGCATAATACCAAGAAACTTGAGTACCGTCTTTTATCTGATAATCATCTGGAGCATTCAAATAATTATATGTGCCGATTGTTCTGACTTGCCCATTAGCGTAATAACTTTTAACGGGATTAACAATTTTTCCATTTTCATAATTTACAACGGTTGTAAATTCACCATTCTTTAGTTTCACCTGCCCATCTAAAGTTGCAATACCGTTTATTTTATCCTCCCAATCAATAGCTGGTTTAATGGTACCTAGAAGCTTGTTCTGATATTGATCTAAATAAACATCCACCTTATGTACATATATATGAAGGTCAGTATTTTTATATCCATTTGAACCCTTATCCTTTGGTTTTCTTTTGGTGACATTATAAAGAATTTTGAGATACACAGTTCTATCAATTTTTCCATTCGCTTGTTTTCGTGAATTGATAATTGATTGTGCTTTATTAGAGTCAATATTAATAAATTCGGGTAGCTCATCCTTGTTGACGATACTATTAAAACCTATAAATAGATCTTCGGCATCTTTAACAACATCTTTAAAATTTTCAATTTGGACTTTGACAGGAAAACCTTTTTTGGAGAAGTCGTACTGACCCAACCATCCTTTAATTGTATTTGTGTACGTTTTATCAAACGAGATGTTTCTCAATCGGGAGTCCATTTGCGTGTTAGCCTTCTGAACAAAGGCTTGTTTTTTGAATTCATCATTTATAGATTGATTGAACTCGTACTTCATAAAAGTTCTGATATATACGTCAAACCATGTAAATCGTTTAACGTTGCCGAAACCACCATTGGTTTTATCTCCTTTTTTATGACTATTTGCTTTCATAAAATAAAGAAAGGCGTCTTCCTTACCCAGAGTATTTTGCGATTGAACAGAAGCAGATAATGATATTAACAATAGTAATAAGAGTATTCTTTTCATAGAGTTATTGATTTTTTTAATTGATGTTAACCTTGCTGCACTTCCATTCTTGTGAAAAAATATTTGAACGACCAATACATCCAATAAGGGAATGCTATCCCAAACGTTATAATCGATAACAGCATCAGTCCTAATGACATAAGAAAATATTCTCCAAAGCCTCCAGTATATTTAATTCGTTGTTCGCCGACTTGCATTCTGGTAAAAAAGTACTTAAACGACCAATACATCCAATACGGAATGGCGAGTCCGAAGGTTATTATAGAAAGAATAAGTAAGCCTAAAGACATTATAAAATACTCTCCAAACCCTCCAGTAAATTTTATCCTTGTGTTCATTCTTATTTGAAATTTTATAGTGTTAATTTTTCAAAAAAAGAATAAAAAAACACCACAGCAGTGGTGTTAGTGATATATAGTAGTTTTGTAATGAAAATTGCTCTTTTTTTAGTGAGGCAACTATTTACACCAAACCTCTCTCGCATTTTCAAACCCACACCAACGGTGATTTTTATCAAATCCTCGTGATGCCAGTTCGTGACGAATAAGTCGGTGAATCGGTATGTTGTTGTGTAAAATGAATCGGAGTATCTCTCCATCCACTGTCGAAATCATCCCTCGAATTTTTTCCCAATGTGGCAGTGGATTGTCATCCATAGCAATGTGGTCAAGCTGCCTGTAGGTCAATCCTGAGTAATCCCTAGGTAGGATATTTAAGAATTCCATTTCAAGCTCATCTAAAGTAGCTTCTTCACAAACCGCATAATTTCTCTCTGGCCCGTTTATGACGCCAAAGACAATACCTGCGATACGATATTTAAAATTTAACCACATCGCATGGTCTATTGCCTTTTGCTCATTCTGAAAGAAGTCGAGATAGTTATCCTTTTCCATCAGACTTTGGTATTACTCGTCCATTGATAGAGATAATGTTATCCCGTGAGCTTTGGTCATCCTTCCCTTTCTTGCGGAGCAATCTCTGTGTGTTAAACAGCGACCGGGTTTTAATATTAAACTCAGTGTAACTGAAAGCATCTTCTTCATTTTTGAAGGTTTTGACATAAGCACTGTAGAGTTCACCATTGGTCATTTGGTTTCCTTTGACTTTCATAAGGATATCAAGTGCTAGGGACGCAACAGGATTAAGTCCTCTCTCTGATTCCGAAAAATCAAAACCGAGTTCTTCAATCTTTTTCTGTTGCGCTTCATCTGCATACTTGAGTAATACCGATACATCGTTGCGGTAGTCTTTTAAACGACTTACAACGGCTCGTTTAGCTTCTTTAGCTTCCTCAATTTTAGTTTCTGTCTCTTTGAGGAGGTTCTGGTCTTCGTTGATGTTCCCGATGAGAACATCGATAATACTTGCATTCATAATGTACATTTTTAAGTGAATATTTAATTTTAGGTTAAGTGCCAAAGGCTGTGTATCACGAGTTCATCTCGCTCAAACTTTCCTTCGGCAATAATGTTTTTAATTTCTTCCTGCGCTTCCTCTTTGGTATCAAAGAAATAGCTCGGCTTGGTCGTCACAGCATAGACATCCTTTTTAAGGACATCACTAGTGAAAATAGCATAGACCCTTTTCGTTGTTCCCGTCTTGATAAGAAGGCTTTGATAGTTTGATGTATCATACTCATCCCATATATCAACTGGCTTTGAAGCCAGATAATGCATCTCATTCTGGGTTCGCTCGAAAAAGTCATTGACGGTCTTCTGCGTATATGACGGTGTTGCCGTCATACCTGCCTCCAGTTGGCATATTGTCCACAAGATGACTCCATAGTCGCTCCCTATTAACTCAATCAATTCTGGGCGTGATTTGAAGCCAAGAGAATTTTTACTCCAAGACTCCTTGAAGAGCCAGTGTACCATTTCCCTCAGTTCAGTATCGGTATAGTGTTTAATTAAGTCATCAGACACCTTACTGCTGTTATTTGATTGAATCAATCCTTCTAACTTCTGTAGAAGGAAAATGATACGCTTGTATTGTCTCAGGTTCATAGCTCATCATTTTTAGATTCACAGTGGTTCATAATGGTAGCTAAGAGGTGATTGTAGTCACTGCTTTTTGCTTCCGTGAGCACGGCTTGTATTTCGTCATCTGACCATCCTTCACGGACTGCCTGACGTCGCCATACACCCATAATCATAAATGCGTTTCCATTGACACCATCGAGGTCTAAGTCAACGGTTTTGTCTATTACTCGTTTCATAGTATGTAATTGTTTTAAAAGGTTATTGTATTTCGTAATTAGATACCAAGACTTCAGTTTTCCGAGCGACTCTTGGTTTCCCCAGCGTTGCTTTGGATGCTGTTTTTGGTTTGTTAAAACCAAGCGCAAACCATCCTTCTTGGTGGATATATCGGTCAAGAATATCATTGGGAAATCCACTTAAGAGGAACTTCCCTTTGATGGTTTTAAGGCATTCAAGAAGCCTCTTGTATTCTGCAATTGAGTAGCCTTGGTAGTGCCCCATATTTGTTTCGATATATGGCGGGTCGATATAATGAAAGGTATCATCATTGTCATATTGTTTGATGACTTTCACGGCATCTCCTGTTTCAATCTGAGCATGTTCCAATCGCTCTTTGATTAAGTGATCAAAAGTTATTTTCTTGTTGAGAAATGCTTTAACCCGTTTTCCATATTTGTCCATACCCCAACTCCCCACGCGGCATCCAAAGCCCATATTTGTGGCGATGTAAAATGCCCAGGCTTGTTGTACCCTGTTAAAGAGATGTGGCATCTGATAGATAACCATCGCTACTTTATACGTTGCCCGAGAGAATACCGTGGACTCAATTTTTATCTTGAGTGACATATAATCTTGGATACATACTTGATAGAAATTCATAACCTGCGTATTAAGGTCATTGATGATTTCTGATTCAGATGGTTCTTTGGCGAAAAAGACTGCCCCACCTCCAAAAAAGGCTTCGGTATATATGCGATGCTCTGGAATATTCGGCAGAATATGTTTAAGCATATTTTGTTTGCCTCCATAGTAGGAGATGGGAGTTTTTGGCATAGGCAGAAATGGTTAAATGGTGGTTAAAGAAGATCGTTCTGGTGAAAACTGAAAAAGCTTTCTTGGGTAATGATAAGGTGGTCAAGGACAGTAACGTCAATGAGGTCAAGTGCCTTTTTGATACGTTCAGTAATAGCAATATCACTCTTTGAAGGTTGAAGCTTCCCTGATGGATGATTATGTATCAGCACCAAGCCTGTAGCGTTTGAAAGTAAGGCTAGTTGAATAAGGGTTTTGATAGGTACGCAAGTCATATCAGTTTTACCCGAAGAGATTTCACAGATTCCAAGGATACGATTTGAACGTGTCAGTGGTAATACCCAGAAATGCTCTTTGTGGTTGATATGACCTACCTGTATGATCTCGCGAATGTAATTATTGATATCATCGGCACTTTCAATCTTGGTCATATCTGAAAAGATGGGACGGTCAAAAGAAAGGCTAAGGTGATATGCTGCAATAGTTGTCATAGTAATAGGTATTAAGTTGTGGTTTCAAAAAGAGTATGACAGAAAGCCATACTCTTTTTTAGACACCACATACCTATACATAGCCTTCACCAAGCTCCTACAGCACTTCCTCAAAGGATATAGTTCTTGCTGAAAATGGACGAGAGGGCTTGCCCGCAATCATCAATTTCAGATAGATATCATAGTTGTCAAGACTTGTAAAATCTGATGCCTTAAAGATGGGATAGAATTCTTGAGCAAGATACTTGGCATCTTGCTGGCCAGTTCGAAACGAAATGATAGTTCCCACGTTTCCCAATACAGCGTTTTTAATGTCCGTATCAAGCTGATATAAATATTGATGAGCAAGGGTCAAGGATACTTTAAACTTTCGAAGTTCAGAGAGCATTTCAGTAATACTTGATGAAGTGTAGTTTTGAAACTCATCAAGGTATATGTGAAATGGTTTCCTTTTATCTTCTTCAGTATCAATTCTTGAAAAAGCTGCATTGGCAAATGAAGTAATGAGAATTGAACCAATGAGGTGTGAGGCGTCAGCACCTATCTTCCCTTTTGAAATATCAATGAGAATAATCTTGTTGCTTTCCATTGCATACCGAATTGATATGTCTTTAGAATTTTCAACTAAAAATCGTTTTACTGATGGGTGCGCTAAGAAAGCACCAACTTTATTGAGAATTGGGATAAGGTCTGCCTTGGTATATTTCGGGAATTCCGTGTTCCAGAACCTCAGAATTTCAGGGTTTGAAATATGTGATATACATTTTTCTCGAAAACTAGATGAATGAATGATTTTGGGAATATCTGAAAGCGTCGATGACTTTTGTGAAATTAGGGTAAGGATGATGTAGCGAAGGATATGTTCAAGTCGCGCTCCCCACGCACTTTTCCAAAGTTTGTGAAAAGCATCGAGGAGTCCTCCAACAACGAGTGACTTCTTTTCTTCGCTCACTGACCTCAGTGGATTGTAGCGATACGAAAGATATGGGTTTGCAATATCTAGATGAATTACATCCTTAATTCTCTTAGCTGGAATATGCGTCTTAATATTTCCGACGAGGTCTCCATGAACATCAAATATTGCGCATCCTCTCCCTGCTTGGATATCTTGTAAAATGAGAGTACTCAAGAGATTAGTTTTACCTGAACCCGTCTTACCTAACACATATAAATGCATCAGTCGATCTTCTTGAAAAATCCCAAAAAGCCTTCCGTCATTACGGAAGTTAGTTTTTGCAAAGTAGCTTACGTTGGGGTTCCAAAAATGCATAGCACTGCATTATGACTCCACAAGTGATGACGTTCTAGACAACATATACCTCAACAGCTTTTTGAGATGTATATATCTGTGTTGAGGTCTATGGTGTCCTGATTTTAATAATAATAAAGAGTATGCTTCAATTCTATGAAGCAAAAGAAACTAACTGAATTATTTAACGAGTATATCCAAATATGTGAATACAGTTTGAGGCGCAGGCCAGTAACGATTGAATCATATAGAAATTCATTCCGATTGCTTAGAGAATTGCTGCCAGATCTTACATATCCACATCATTTGAGCGAATCAAAACTCAATGAATTTTTCAAAATACTTCAAACCCGTAAACGAAAGGTGGGAAAGAGAACCGATGTCGTTGGCGTAAAAAATAGTACCATTGCTACTCATTGGAGCAAATTAAGTCCGTTTTTCATTTGGCTTGAGTCTAACAAGCATATTGATAAGAGTCCATTTAAATACATGCGAAAGCCAGATGTTGAATATGAGAATAAACCAGCCCTTAAGAAAAAGCAGATTGAGAAACTCTATTCCAGCATTCTTTTAAACTCATCCTCAACCTTTATGCTCAAGCGGGATACTGCAATTGTCAGTATTCTCTTCTTCACAGGCGTCAGACGTACCGAATTAATTTCACTCCATGTTCGAGATATTGATATTGAAAAAAGTATTATTACCATCCGAGGAAAAACCTCAAAGTCAAAACGTACTCGAAAAATCCCCATCAATCCAACGCTCAAAGTTCACTTGCAAGATTATTTAAATCAGCGTAAGAAATATCCAGAAGAACACCTACTCATTTCAGAGAGAAAAGGAACACCCTTGAGTGTGCACGGGATGCGCCACTGGGTAAAACGTATCAAAGCGATATCAGGAGTTAATTTCCACTTACATCAACTGCGCCACACCTTTGCCTGTAACCTTGCAAGAAATAACATTAGTTTACCCAAGCTGCAAAAACTTTTAGGTCATATTGACTTGCGTATGACCGAGCGATATGTTCGCTCTTTAGGAGTCGAACATCTTATTGACGATATCCTTAAACTCAGCCTTGATGATTCATACTAATAGCTTAAAATTAAAGAACGGAAGAATGGCAGAGCGGTTTAATGCGCGTCGTTGGAAACGACGTATATCGGAAACGGTATCGCAGGTTCGAATCCTGTTTCTTCCGCATCTTGGCTAAATATTTCAATTCATATACACTGAAAGTATCCAGACACATTACTCAAATAACCATGATTGCTCACTATTAAAGCTTTTTGATATTTTGGAAAGATGTGCTCCTTGCGGATGTGTTCGTAAAACATACAAAACACCCCAAAACCCTATATAAAATAACAAATTAGGAAGATTCGCTTTCGACCACTTAGTTGGAAAGGGCGTGTAGGTTAATCCCTACCGCAGGTTCAAATCCTGTCATCTCCGCAATGTAATTATTGTTTATGTTCTTGAGTAAATCTCGTCTCTTCTGCTTTGAATATAATTTTTACGCTCTTGGATATTGTTAAACTATCAACACATCCAAAATAAAAAACATCAGTTTGATGTTTTTTATTTCCTCAATTCATACGCCAGTAACTCACTTTGTGCCAAAACCCTATCGGCCTCAATTCGGGCTAGATCTGGCGGATAACCATATTTCATCAATACCTTTTTAACTGCCAAACGCAGTGTTGCTCTTTTTGATTCCATTTTCTCCCAATCAATCGTAGCGTTTTTTCGTACTGTTTCGGTCACCATATGAATCAGCTCTTTCATCTGCTGATCATCAAGCATGCTCGTTGATTCATTATCAGCTAACACAGTATAGAAAGCATATTCTTCCGACGTTAAGCCAAGTTCTTCTGCTTTGTTGTCCTCAAGGCGCATTTCACGAGCCATAACTGATAGCTCTTCTAGAACCTGAGCCGAATCAATCTGGTTGTTGTGATATCGCTTGATAATATTTTCCAGCATTTCTGAGAATTTCTTTCCCTGCGAAATATTCCTTGTTTTGCGTAGTCGCACCTCATCAGAAAGAAGCTTTTTCAATAATTCAAAGGCTACATTCTTCTGTTGCATATTTTTAACCTCTAACAAGAATTCATCAGAAAGAATACTCACCGATGGCGTTTTAATACCTGCTGCTTGGAAAATATCTACTACTCCATCACTTGCTAATGCTTCGTCAACAATTTGTTTTACTGCAGTATCTACCTGCCGATCAGAAAGTACTCCTGATCCTTCAAATTTATTGATACGTGATTGTACTGCCTGGAAAAAGGCTACGTAATCCTTAATAACATTTGCTTCGTCAGATGGAATCGACATTGCAAAGAGTTTCGATAATACACTCATCTCTTTCAAGAACCTATCTCGTAATCCATCATCTTCTAATATAAAGTTTTGTGCCGCAAGAAGTACTTGGAGTTTTCGTCCTACATCTGCTGTAAAGTATTCTTTATAATCAAAACCATGGAACATCTGCTCGATGATTTCAAATTTTTCTTTCATCCCTGCGATAGATTCTGCAATATCTACAATCGATTCACCTTCACCACCACTCTCTAGATACACCGCCATAGCTGCACGCAAATCTTGTCCAATACCAATATAGTCAACAATCAGTCCTCCTGGCTTGTCTTTGTATACACGGTTCACGCGGGCAATTGCTTGCATCAAATTTGCACCCTGCATTTTCTTATCGATATACATAGTGTGCATACTTGGCGCGTCGAATCCTGTCAGCCACATGTCGCGGACAATTACGATTTTCAATGGATCGTGTGGGTCTTTTATGCGAACAGCCAAATCTTTTCGTTGTTGCTTTGTCGTATGATGAGGTTGAAAACTTTGTGGATCATCTGACGAACTGGTCATAATGACCTTGATAGCTCCTTTATCCAAATCATCGTGGTGCCAATCAGGACGCAGAGAAACAATCGCATCGTATATATCAACACAAATCTGCCGTGACATAGCAACAAACATAGCCTTCCCTTCAAATACTTCAAGGCGAGCTTCAAAATGATTCACCATATCCTGCGCAACATCAGCAACACGATCAACATGACCAACTACTTTTTCCAGACTCGCATTTTTCTTTTTAGCTTTTTCAATTTGCTCTGGTGTTGCGCCTTCAATTGCATCAATATCGCTATCAATCATAGTTGCGACTTCTTCGTTCATTTTGATTTTCACCAATCGTGATTCGTAGCTAATTGGCACGGTCGCACCATCATCAACCGCTTGTTTGATGTCATAAATATCAATATAATCACCAAATACTCCCAAAGTAGATTTGTCTTCCTTTTCAATAGGTGTTCCAGTAAATCCAATGTAGCTAGCATTCGGAATAGCGTCGCGAATATATTTTGCGTTTCCATAACGAATCTCTGACCCGTCATCGGTTTCTACAACACGCCCCTTAAATCCGTACTGACTGCGATGCGCCTCGTCAGCTACGACAACAATATTTGATCGTAGAGACAAGGTATCAAATACATTACCCTCGGCAGGAGCGAACTTTTGAATTGTCGTAAAAATAACACCACCACCTGAAACATTCAATAGTTCTTTTAGATGATTCCGGCTCTCGGCTTGTTGTGGTTTTTGGCGCAGTAATTGCTGGCAATTACCAAAGGTTCCGAACAATTGATCATCCAAATCATTCCGATCAGTCAAAATAACCAAGGTTGGATTTTTCATCTCAGGATGTGTAATGACTTGCCCTGCATAAAACACCATCGACAATGATTTTCCTGATCCTTGGGTGTGCCATACAACACCAACCTTGCGATCACCAACATCAGCATGTGTCGCACGCACAGTTTCGCTGACGGCTTTTTCTACGGCATAATATTGATGGTAAGCAGCAACTTTTTTGATTTTCCTGATTGATTTTATCCCGGCATCATTTTTGACCTCCTCAGATTCAAAGACAGTACAATACCTAATCAGATTTAACAAAACAGAAGGTTTGAGCATATGCTCACCCAGTACTTGTAATTCAGTCTGCGTCCCTGATTCTTTATTTGGTGATTTCCATGCCAGATACCTTGAATATGGTGCTGATACACTAGATGTGCGTGCATCAATCCCGTCAGAGATAACACATAGCGCGTTATAGTAAAAAATACTTGGCGTTGCTTTTTTGTAATTCTGTATCTGTGTGTAGGCTTTGTGTAGGGTAGCTTTTTCATCAGCTGCGTTTTTCAGCTCGATAAACACTAAGGGTAGACCATTGATATAAACGACCACGTCATAGCGTTTTTCATTATTATTTTCTCGTACTACTAATTGATTCACCACCCAAAAAGTATTATTTTCTGGATTTTGTATATCAATCAATTGCACATCAATACCACGTTCAGCTCCATCGATAGTCTCGGTCACCGTAATTCCATTGGTCAGATAATTATGAAATCTCTCGTTGTTTTCCATCAAATCATTTGTCCCTGGATTGATGACTTTTTGAAAAGCCTCAATTTTTGCAGATTCAGAAATAGTAGGATTCAATCGACTGATCGCATCACGTAGGACTTGTTCCAAAACAACAGATTCAAAACTCTCACGTTGTGAATTATCAGAATATGGCGCAACATCGGGACCATAAAAATACTCGTAACCGTGCTGATCAACAAGTTGCTGCAAGAATGATTGTTCGATTGTGTTTTCGTTTATTTTCATACTTTTATTTGCAGGGTAAGCCATGTCTAACTAGAGTATCCTCAGCGTCTTTCATGACATCATAAAAAGTTATTCTTCTTTCAATAATTGAAATGAATTTAGTTGCGTCAATAAAAATTAAATTTCTATCTGTTTTTGATGCTTCTATTGCACTCTCATCAAAACCACTCATTGATAAAATACAACCTCGATTGCTTTGAGCTTTTTTCTTTATCTTACCTAAAAATATATCTACATCTTTTTGTTTTACCCTGTCTTCTGTCCATTTAATCTCAACTAAATAATCAAAAGATTTAAATTTAAAATGCCCATCTATTTGCTCTGATTTTGTTTTATATGATTT
Source organism: Minisyncoccota bacterium (assembly GCA_022763365.1). Taxonomy (GTDB): domain Bacteria; phylum Patescibacteriota; class Minisyncoccia; order Phycocordibacterales; family UBA1006; genus UBA1006. The sequence continues at coordinate 15,036 of JALEGN010000005.1, forward strand.
AGTGTGCTCAATGTTTTCTAATTCAAGTATTTCATAAAATATCTTTTCTAACCAAAAACCTCTTTGCTGCTTTTGCTCCATCGTGTTTTGATTTGCTCTTTGGTAAAACTCTGTGCATATAGCATCTAATATTTTAGTTTTTTCACGTTCAATAGAATTTTCTTTTCGTATTTTTTCAATTTCTTGAGAATCCACTCGATCGGTAGCCTGTAAATTTTGAATATATTTTTTAACACTTTTCTTAAAATCTGCTAGTTTTTTTGTAGCTTCTATATATTTATTATTGTCTTCTTTTTCAAAGGGTTTATCTAACTCATAAAAAGCTTTAACCACTTCTATGATTTTTTTCTCATCATTTTTAATAAGGTCCAAGATTGCCTCAGTTGCAGAGTATTTATTATAGATAGTCTTAGGGTATTTCTTTTCAAGATCATACGCTGAAATATCTAATATACTTGCATAAAAAAGATAAAATGATTTCCAATACCAAAAACAACAAGAAAGTTCAATAATTTTTATTTTAATGTTTGGTGATATTTTCTTCATAATTACATTTTATTAATCCTAATCTCACCCTTCATTAACTTTGGCAACAACGTATTACGTGCTTCTTCGAGGGATTGGCTTTGTATAATATTACCTGATATTTTATTTAACATAGGTATTATTAAGTTAAAATATTTTGTAATTTCTTTTTCGGTTGGAATTATAATATGCATATTTTCTAAAGTGTCATTCCATACAGCATAAGGCATAGTACTACCTTTAGAGTTTGCATTAGCAAAATTTACCGTTTCTTCTTGATTAATTAAAAACAAGGCAAAAGGAAGAATTTTCTTTTTTTTGGACGTAAAACCATTGTTGTCGTTCGCGTAACCCCTTTAATAGTTGAGAAATTCACTCTATGGAAATAAGACCGCATTGCACCAAACAATATATCTCCAGGCTCAAAACCTATTAAACTACTCTTTGCATCTTCTATAGGTTTATAGCTATCTAAACCTATTCTTTTCATTGGTATCTCATCAATTGGAATATACTTTCTACCAATCAAATCATTACCTGGGGTCAGAGTATCTTTTATATTTTCAATAATTTCATTTAGCTTTCCTACTCTCCACCCTTCAGGCAATTCATTAGGTCGATCAGCTGAATATTTCCCAAACCATTCTTTGAAAATAGTCTGGGCGGTTTTTTCGAGGGTTTTATTTTGCTCGCGCAGGAGTTCGATTTTGTCGTCGAATGAAGATAAGACGTCGGCAATGGCACGTTGTTCCGGGAGGGGTGGGAGCAGTATAGAGAAATGACTCTTTAACATACTTGTTGTAATACTTCCACGAACGCTATTTGATTCAGATAAGGCTCTGAGTTCAGAGTATCTGTTTGATAAATTATAAAAGAGCCATCTATTATCTAATTTATTTTCTTTACCTGTTATACAAATAATTGATTGATTAATATAAGTGTCAATATGCAAAAAAGAAACTTGCCCCCTCGTATTACCTTGACCAGCTGTTGCCATAACAACACTACCTTTTCTTGCTAAACGGGTACTAGAATTTTCAGCACCTTCTTTTGTTATTTTTTTTATTGTTTTGTATATATTCTTTTTACCAGTCTCACCAGATGAAAGCCATGAGTATTCTCCACCCCAATATTTATCTTCCTTCGTATTAGGTGTACCTCCGCTAAAAATGCTTTCTGTAATTTTATCCAGAGTTGTCTCAACCCACCCCTCAGGAATATTTTCTTTTGTTGATTTTGTTTCTGTCATAATCTTATAATTCAAAACCAACGTTTTTTAACTGCTTTTTAATCTCTGTATTCAAAACCTCTTCCTGAGCCATTTGTTCAGAAAGTTTCTTTGTCAGGTCTGCCATTTTATCCTCAAATGGAATACCGTCGTCTTCTTCGTCAGGAATACCTACATATCGCCCCGGGGTCAGTACGAAACTGTGTTTTTCGACCTCTGCCATATCGGCTGATTTACAGAATCCTTTTATATCTTCATAATCCTCAGACTTTCGCCAATTGTGATAGGTATCAGCAATCTTGTTCATATCTTCGTCAGTGAATTCACGATGAGTACGATCTGCCATGAATCCCATTTCTGATGCATCAATAAAGAGGATCTCATTATTGCGAACTTTACGTTCACGACGCAAGAACCAAATACACGCAGGAATCCCTGTGTTGTAGAAGAGCTGTTTTGGTAAGGCTACAATACATTCAACCAAATCATTTTCGATCAGATTTTTGCGAATATCACCCTCACCGCCACTATTTGATGATAATGATCCATTTGCCAAAACCGTTGCCATAATTCCATTTGGCGCTAGGTGGTACAACATATGTTGAATCCATCCAAAATTCGCGTTACCTGATGGTGGTGTCCCATATTTCCACCGAGCATCATCTGCCAGAATATCGATACCCCAATCTTTTTGATTGAATGGTGGGTTTGCAATAACATAGTCAGCCTTGAGATCAGGATGTGCGTCTTTGAGGAATGACCCTTCGGTATTCCAAAGTACGTTTTGCGAATCGATATTACGAATAGCAAGGTTCATTTTTGAGAGCTTCCATGTTGTTTGATTAGACTCTTGTCCGTAGATCGTCAAATCTTCGATGCGTCCTTGATGTTCCTGAACAAATTTTTCAGACATGATGAACATCCCACCTGAACCTGCGGCTGGGTCATAGACGCGCCCTTTGTATGGTTGAATCATTTCAATCATTAATTTTACGATTGATTTTGGGGTATAGAATTGACCACCTTTTTTACCTTCGGCATTAGCAAATTCTCCAAGGAAGTATTCATAGACACGACCAAAGAGATCTTTGGAGTTTTTATGTTCTGATTGTAATTCAGTATTTGAAATCAGATCAATAAGAGAACCGAGCGAGGTCTTATCGAGGTTTGCCTTTCCGTAGACTTTTGGGAGAACATTTTTAAGCTGTTTGTTTTCGCGCTCGATAGCATCCATAGCATCATCAATAATCTGACCAATATTTGGTAGTTTTGCGTTAGCATGAATGTGTTCCCAACGTGCTTCTTTGGGTACAAAGAATATATGTTTTGCCAAATATTCATCACGGTCTTCTGGATCTGAGAATTCGTCTTTTTTTAACTCCTCATACAGCTCTTCAAATGACTCTGAAATATACTTAAGGAACACAAGACCGAGCACAACATATTTGTACTCAGCAGCATCGATATTTTTACGCAATTTATCGGCAGCTTTGAATAATTGCTGTTCGAAATTTTTTTTGTTGTTTGGTGTGTTTTTTGTTGCCATAATAATTATTTCTTATCTTTAAAAAACTTTTATACTCTTTTAATCGTACCATATTAATAAATATATTATTTAAATAAAAAATAGAGCTAGGCTCTATTTTTTATTATTATCCATACTACGAAGGAGGTGTATTCGCTGGTCAGCTGGTGGATGTGTCATGAATAATCTATTAACATATGTAGCTGTTCTTTTCAATCCAAAAGGATTAGCAATAAATAGGTGTGCTGTTGCATGGTTAGCACTGCGCATTTTTGCTCCATGAGTATGAATTTTTTCAAGGGCACTCGCAAGTCCCTCAGGATAACGCGTCAACATTGCACCTGTTGCATCTGCCAAAAACTCTCGTTTTCGTGAAATAGCAAAACGTATCATGGACCCTATTAAAGGCATGAGAATCGCTAAGGCAAGACCAATAATGAGAGCTAGTGGATTGCCACCTTCTCTATTACCGCCGCGTCCACCAAACATCGTTCCACGCAGGAGCATATCAGACACCATCGTAACAACTCCAACTAGTACTACCGCAACGGTCGAGATAAGCATATCGTTATTTCCAATATGGGCTAGCTCGTGTGCAATCACTCCTTCAAGCTCAGAGCGATCAAGAATTTCAAGAAGACCTGTTGTTACCGCAACAACAGCATGTTCTTTATTTCGTCCTGTCGCAAAAGCATTTGGCGATTTATCATTAACAATATAGACCTTTGGTTTTGGAAGCCCTGCAGTAATTGCAAGGTTTTCAACAATACGATGGAGTTCTGGGGCATCTTGATAACTAACCTCTTTTGCACCGGTCATTTTAATCACTGTTTTGTGTGAAAACCAGTAGGCCCATACATTCATTCCTAATGATGCGATAATAGCGATATAGAAAATACTTGGTGAATTAAAATAGTAACTGAGAAAATATCCCAAACCAACCACAATTCCAATAAAAATGCTCATCAACAACCATGTTTTAACTTTGTTTTTGTGCTGATGCGTGTAAAAACTCGTAGACATGGACTGATTATACCATTATCAAAAGAAGAAGATAAAAATAAAAAACCTAAATAGGTTTATTTATCAAAAGACACCTCAACAGGTTCTTTTTCAACTGAACCTTCTTCGAGTTCAAAGAATTCACGTGATGAGAATCCAAACATACCTGCAATCATATTCGCTGGAAATGATTGAACCGCAATATTAAGGTCACGTACATTGGTATTGTAAAATCGGCGTGCAGCCTGAATTTTGTTTTCAGTATCGACTAACTCTCGTTGCAACTCAAGGAAATTTTCATTTGCCTTAAGATCTGGATACGCTTCGGCAACAGCAAAGAGTTTTCCAAGAGCTCCTGAAAGTCCTGATTCAACTTTTGCAAATTCAGCCATTTGGTCAGGAGTTACCTTTGAAACATCAATATTCATAGCTGTCGCCTTTGAACGTGCTTCAAGAACAGCAGCTAAGGTTTCCTTTTCATGGCTCGCATATCCTTTAACCGTTTCAACAAGATTTGGAATTAAATCATAACGACGTTTTAACTGAACATCAATATCTGCCCAAGCCTCGTCAGTCCGTACTCGTAATTTAATAAGATTGTTATAGACGCCTATAACCAGCACAAGGAGTGCTGCAATAATAATTAGTGCTATTTGCATACTGTTTTATTATAACAAAAAAGCACCGCAAGCGGTGCCTTATTCAGGTAGAATTTCATACGAATCTATATTGTACTGTTTGTTAAGCGTTATATTCAGCTCATCAAAAATTTTTCTTTCAGTATGTGTACTATCTTCAGAGTGAACTTGTTGCCGTGTTATTTCAAAGGAATTCTCATAAGAGATTATTTCAACAATATACTCATCTTTATCTCCCAAATAATTGGTGATTGTCGCATATAAGGTGCCACCATCATGATTAAAATCTTTATCAATATGTATTGTAAATAGCTGATCCATTGAATCTCCAAAAGAAATTTGAGTTGGATTCAGTGAATCAAGCTCAGAAATTTTGATTTCTTTCTTTTTAGAAAAAAGACAGGTTCCCTTTAATACAATACTTTCGATATCATTATTTTGATGGTATACATAGAGTTGTAGACTACCGTTTGGTTGCCACCATTTAGGTGTAACAATTTCACCTTTTACTAAAATATGTTTTTGAAACATATTTGCTGTGAATGAACTTCCAAGGATTAATACCAAGAAAGCACATACTATATATTTTATTTTCATGGTATGAATGTTTATTCATTAATAATGATGACAAGAATTACCTCCATGGTCAATAGATTATTATGGTCAAATAAAAAACACCCTATGGTGTTTTTTATTTTTTTTCTTCTTTTTTGCTTACCAAGAAAGTAAGAAGTGGTGATGCCAAAAAGATAGATGAATAAGTCCCAACCAATGTTCCCAGAAGGAGAACTAATGACAATGTCTGCGTCGCAGCTGGTCCTTTAAGGTACAGTACTAAGAGTACCACAATCAATGTTAGTGAAGTAAAAATTGACCGGGTAATGGTATCTTTAATAGCACCTCCTACTGTCATGATGAAGTCTTCTTTTTTATTTTTTTCTTGGTTCTCAGCTAAGGCTTCTCGTATTCTGTCAAAGACGACAATAGTATCGTTTACCGACAGTCCCAAAATAGAAAGAAGTCCTACCACATATAAAGTATCCACCTCGATGCCAAGTAGCGTTAAGATTCCAATCGGAATAATAATATCGTGTAAGAGGGCAATAACCGCAACAACACCGTATTTCCATGATGAAACAGGATACGTAACTTTTCGAAAAGCATACGCAACGAATAGAATAATACCTAACGAAACAGCGATTAATGCGTAGAGTGATTTTACGCGTAATTGCCGACCCACTGATGGACCGATGGCATTATACCTTTCGATAGACATTTCAGATTCTCCAACGCGCATGGCGCTAACGAGTTGTCTCCTCTTTTCTTCAGTAATTGGTTCAGTTCTGAGAACATAACCAGTATCTCCAAATGGTTGTAAAAGAATGTCCTCAAAATTATTTTGATTTAATGATTCTCGAACCGTATCAATATCTGGACGTGTATCGTATGATACCTCAAGGACAGATCCTCCCGTGAATTCAATACCATAATCAAGACCTTTGGTTCCGACAATAGCAATACCAGCAATCACTAAAAGTACTGAAAAACCAATGAACCATTTTCTATATTGTGTAATAAACATACTCTTATTTGTTAAAACCATTTTGGTATATAAATCTCATAAATTTAGAACTTTTTCCTTTCTTTTTCGTAAGAGCAAGAAGGAAATATCTGGTTATCGTTACTGCTGTAATCATCGAAATAAGAATTCCAAGACCAAAGGTCAAAGCAAATCCTTTAATCAGGGCTGTTCCAAACCAGAATAAGAAGAGAGCTGAGATAATCGATGAAATATTTGCATCACGAATCGAAGCCCAAGCACGTGCGAATCCTGTCTGCACTGCATCGTGTATCTGTGCTCCTTTTTTTAATTCTTCTTTCATTCGTTCAAAAATCAAAATATTTGCATCAACCGCAATACCAATTGAAATAATAAATCCTGTGATTCCAGCTGAGGTTAAGGTAATTGGAATAAATTTAAACATCCATAACATGATAGCGGTATAAATCCCAAGGGCAATCACCGCAATCAATCCTGGTAATCGATACCAAAGAATAAGGATAAGACCTACGAGAATTAATCCAACAACTCCTGCATAGACTCCGGCATCAACCGCATCTTGCCCTAGTGATGGACCAATAGTGCTGGTTGAAATAAGTTCAATTGGGATAGGTAGTGCTCCTGAATTAAGTCGCCCAACAGTTTCCTTAGCTTCTTCTAGAGTAAAGTCACCTTCGATGATAGCCTGTCCACCAGAAATTGCCTGATTGACTCGTGGCGCTGAGACAATAATTCCATCAAGGAAAATAGCAATAGTCCTTCCGACATTATCACGCGTGAGTTCTTCAAATAATTCTGCTCCTTCACGATTAAATGATAAAGCAATAATAGGGCGAGATTGTAATTCCCCACCAAACTGCACACCTGCCTGAGAAAATTGCAGCTGTGATTTTTCTAAATATTTCCCTGTTAATGGTGAATTAACATAACGCTCTGCTTCAAGTTCTTGAATCTGAGCTATATCAATATTTTCAAGATCAATATCTTGAACATCCGTTCCTCCTAAGAGCGCTTCGATTTCTCGGCTGATTCTTTCTTGTTCTTCAAGTGGTGCTTCGTATTTAAACTCAAGAAGTGGTGTTTGACCAATGAGTTCTACCGCCTCATCCAAATCAGTTACCCCTGGTAACTCAACGACTAAACGTTCCTCGGTACCATCAATTCCTAAGCTATGTGTTTCTGTTGTAACACTTGGTTCCGCAATACCAAAGGCATTAATTCTTCGCTCAATCGTGTCACGAAGTGCATCCATCGAATCACTGATTTCATTTTCAGCAAGTTCTGAAGTGTCTGCCTTATAGACTAAATAACTTCCCCCTGATAAATCGAGTCCTAATCTAAAAGGTTTCGTATCATTTGAGGTATATACATGCCACCCTAAGAAAATTCCAAGGATTAAGGCAAGTAATGCAATAATTCTTATTTTTAACATATCTTTTACTATAGGCTTTTTAGGCTTTTTATCAATATAAAAAGACACTATCTGTGTCTTTTTTTGATAATAAAATAGTGACGCATAAAGAGAACCGAACTGATTCCTAAAATCCAACCAACTAAAATATCGATTGGGAAATGAACCCCTGAAATAACTCTGGTAAGACTAATCAACACCGCACATATTCCAAAGATAATTCCAATTTTTTTATGATTTACAAAAATTCCTGTCGCCAAGGCTGCAAATAAAGTTGCATGCCCTGATGGAAAAGAATCAAATCCACCGTAGGGGAATAGCGGGAGTACCTCAGTAGGAAAACGTAAATATGGCCTTGGCATTGCAAAACCAATTTTCATAAGATAGGCAATAAACCAAGCCAACAGCACCGCAGAGATAATAAATATCCCTTCTTTGAGTGCCTCATGTGATAGTAATTCTGGATGGTTTTTATGATGTCTATGATGATGAAGTAAAATAAAGACAACTCCAAAGAAAACAACATAGATGTCAATATATTCCGCGATATAGTACAGTAAAAATTTAACACCCTCGCTTCCCTTTGCAAAACTATGCATCCATAAAAAAAGTTGTTTATGTAGTTGTATAAATGTTTCGATCATAATGTGGATAGGTAGCCATCAATAAGTTATTAAATAATATTGCGATAGTTAGGGGTCCAATACCACCAGGCACTGGTGTTGCAAGCTTTGCTTTTTTATAGGTATCTGGATCAACATCACCAAGGATTTTTTTTCCTGATTCACTCGTTCCAGCATCAAATAGGACAACACCTTCTTTTACAAAAAAATCTTTAATCATATGTGGCTGACCAGCACCAGAGATGATAATATCCGCATCATTCATCAGCTGATGAATGACATAGATATCAGTTTCTTTGTTAACAAGCGTATAGTTATACGACTCTCGATCCATCCATAGCATGGTTGGATGACCTACAAGTCGGCCATTACCAACCAATAGAGTTTCAGCAGAGCTGAAATCAATATTGTGTGAAGCTGCAATGTAGGCGATGGCTCCTGTAACTGGCGGGAAAAAAGAGTTATTAGCTAAACTGAAATTCTCTTTAGCTGTTTGTCCAAGAACATCAATGTCTTTTGTAGACAGTACATGATTGAGAAGAGTTTCTTGATCAAGGTGTTCTGGTAATGGGAGCTGGACAATAACACCATCAGCATCTTCAGTCTGAGTATCAATAAAATTCAGGGCTTCTTGCTCTGAAATATCTGATGGTAGATTATGGACTTTCACTTGTGCCCCGATAGATTCTCCATATTTTATTTTATATTTTACAAAATTATCAATTACCGGATCACTTCCAATATAAATAATATGCAGTAATGGTTTTTTTTCCTGAGTACCAAGAAATTCTTTCATCTCATCTAAAAGAGTATTCGCCATTTTTTTTCCATCAACAATAACAGTCATAATTAATGTTTAGTATACGTGTCGTATTGTTTTTGAAAAGTAAAATAAATAAAAAATAACTCAAAAATGAGATAGAGGGCGAGGCACTGAGGTGCGAGCATGTGAGGCGTCCAAGTCTCGACGGTAATCATGCGAGCACCGAAAGCAACAAAGCTATCTGCTCATTTTTGAGTTATTTAAGAAATACGTCAGGAGAATCATCTTTATACACTGCTCTCGATTGTCTTCGCATTGCCATCAAAATACCCAAAGCCATCCACTCCACCAATAAGTGCGATCCACCATAAGACATAAAGGGTAAGGTAACTCCGGTTACCGGCATCAAACCAATATTCATTCCAATATTAATCAGAACGTGTGACATAAAATAGAGCGCAACACCAACAGCGTACAATAATTCAAAATTACTATTCATTTGATAACCAATAACAAGGATGCGAATAATAACAATCCCAAAGAGACTTAAGATAATTATTGATCCTATAAATCCCCATTCTTCAGATATTGCTGCATAAATAAAATCAGTTTCATATTCTGGAAGAAAATTTAAACGTGACTGAGTTCCATACCCAACACCCTTACCTAGTAACTGCCCTGAACCAACAGCAATCGTTGATTGATAAGCGTTATATCCCGTACCCTGAATATCTGATAAGGGATCTACAAAAGTCCGTAGACGGTCTTTTTGATATTCTTGAAAAACAAATGTCCACATCACCATAAACAAAGCCAGACCAGCAGTAAATAATATCAACAAATGTTTTCGTGATATACCAGAAACCAAAATCATCCCAAACCAAATAGCAAAAAGAATAATAGCTGAACCAAAATCGGGTTGGAGAAAAATTAACAAAAACGGAATAACAAAATACATTCCGGTAATAAAGATATGTTTCATGGCTCGTATCTCAATATGGCGACGGGCCAAGTATTTAGCAAGTACCAGTATCAAGGTCAATTTTACAAAGTCTGACGGCTGAAAAGAAAATCCGCCAAAATTAAACCAACTCGTTGCACCCTTATTGGTTGAACCTACAAATATTAATCCAATCAATAGACTTAAACCTATTACATAAATGAACAAAAGGACTTTTGACTGTTTAAGAAAAGATACATCTATGGACGAAATAATCAAAAAAGCAATAAAAGAAATCCCGATCCAAAGAAGTTGACGATACACCAAAGGTCCTCCAGCGTCCATAAATGAACTCATTGTCGTAAGTGAAAGTGCCATTAACGGAATTAATGACACAACAATCCACCAATCTATTTTTTTAAAAAATGAAAGATTCATATTTATTCTTCAGCCAACGATCGATTCACAAAAGGGTCGATACGCGGAATGATTTCAACACGAGAAACGACATCACCAAATGGTTCAGGCCATGAATAGAATACCTGCTCGGTATCTCCTTGAGGTATGCTGTCAATATAGGTTTGACTAGCTGCAATAGCATTATCTTTTTGATTATACAATATCGCAACAACTGGAATATCAGTAAAATCAAAAAAAGTTTTATTTTCTACAGGAGCTGTTAGTTTTGGAGCTGTATCTTGATTTGTTAATACAGGTTCACCGACATTAAAGAGATCATAAGAAAATTCATTTGGAACACGTTGCCAATCTTGGACAGTCAATATTCGAAAAAATGCAGTATAAGCCTCACTTTCTCCTGTGGTAATACCTGAGGCAAAAATAGCTGATCGTTTATTAGGTTCAATAAAAGTTCTTCCTTGAACAGGCTGGGCAACGAGAATATTATCTTTATCATATAACCTAAATTCATACGCCATTTCCTGTAGTCCAGAATAAAGATTTTGATTTTCAACGTAGGCAACAGTATTATAAACACCATTAGCTACCTTAAATGGACGTTCCCACCATACAATGAGTCCGCGAGCTTCTTCCTGACATAAACGCAGGCAGTCACCTCCACAATCAACACCTGTTTCAGTTCCATTTTGAATACCGTCAACACAGGTTGGTTCAACATCAGTAACCCGAACAAAGATAAATCCTAAAATAATAATAAGAACGATACCAAGAACAATCAAAATATTTCGTTTTCGTTTTCGTGCCCATTTAGACATAATCATATTATATATCAAAAAACAACTCATGCGAGTTGCTCTTTGATAAGCTCTAAAATTTTTTTATATTCAGACCACAAGATGCCATGACCACCTTCATCAATTAAAATATGTGTATAAGAATTTTCTGGAATCCGACTCTGTAAAAACTGAACGTTTTCATAAGGAACAATAGGATCATTATTACCATGAATATGAATAATGTTACCCTGTATACTTTTCCATAAATCGATATATTGTTTTAAATCTTCTACATGACCAAGTTTTTCTTTAGATGCTTCTACCCATACTTTCGGAACAAGTGGCCGTGTTAAACTCCATTTATAAAAATAAATAGGAGGAGGTACCACCTCATTATCAGGATCAATAGCAGGTGAGACAAGAATTACAGAATCATGTGGACGCAAAGCATGAGCAAAAAGGGCAATCGGTCCACCATAAGAATATCCCAAAATAATATTTTCTTGTGTTGACCAATATTGTTCACTGAGATTATTTACCAGCAACGCTTCAAAAGAAATACTCTGCTCATAGTTTTCATTAAAATCATTACCATAATTGGGTCGGTCTAAAATAAGAAGGTTAAATTCAGAATCTGAAAGACTGTAAGTATATTCTTTAAAACTAGTAATTGAACCTATGGAACCGTGAACCAAAATAATAGTCGGCTTTTCATCATCAAAATTTTCACTCACAACGTAACGATACGTAATTCCTTCATAACTATTTCGTAATAATGTAAAACTATGATTCTCATTATTTATTGATTTTAATAGTGATGTATCAGATGGAATTTGAGACATCCAATAAAAATAGCTAATAATACCCACAAGAACAATAATGAGGAGTATTCCTAGATAGCGTAAAATTTTTTTAAGAATTTTCATATCATCATAATAACCTACAAATAAAAAAACACTCAAACGAGTGTTTTTTCAATACTGAGAACTGGCGATTGCCTACTTTCCCCACAAGGAGTATCATCGGCCCTCGAGAGCTTCACTTCTCTGTTCGGAATGGGAAGAGGTGTTTCCCCTCTGGTAAATCACCAGATCTCAATATTGAAATTTGAATGTGTATGCACATTAACAAATAAAGACTCAAGAGACATTTCTAAACCGTCATTAATTATGCGATTAATCTGATCTCTTATTCAGATTTCCTAATAGGTATGGGCAATTAGTATTCCTCAGCTCAACGCATTACTGCGCTTCCACTTAGAACCTATCAACCTAGTCATCTCCTAGGGCCCTACGATTCCTCATCTCGAAGTTGGCTTCCCTCTTAGATGCTTTCAGAGGTTATCCATTCCCGACATAGCTACTGGGCGGTGCTTCTGGCGAAACAGCCCATAGACCAGAGGTCAGTCCACCCCGGTCCTCTCGTACTAGGGGCAGATCTTCTCAAGAATCAACGCCTGCAGTAGATAGAGACCAACCTGTCTTACGACGGTCTGAACCCAGCTCGCGTGCCTTTTTAATTGGCGAACAGCCAAACCCTTGGGACCTTCTCCAGCCCCAGGATAAGACGAGCCGACATCGCTGTCGATATGGTTATCATTCCTGATTCTCTATTGATACCTAGACGAAAGTATCTGTTTTTCCGCACTGCGGACCCACATTACTGTGAGGATCGGACTATATCTTCACCCTTATTTTTAAGGGGCTTGGCGTGTAGTCTCTGAGGATTCTTCATATGCAATGCACGTAGAAGTCTTTCCTGCTGATTATCCCTCATACATAGCTTTTTAAACCATTCAGCGTAAACTTTCGAATTACTGTTTAGGTGTATGTACTATTTTGGCCGGGAGTTCCAGCATATAGCCAAGTTGATGAAAAGAGTTTGTGTGCTCGTTTCTAGAAGATTGCTCTTCTAGGCACCCCGATGTAAATATAACTTACGTTCTACTTAAGTTAAGGTGCCGAACATCGCCGTCGATTTGAACTCTTGGGCGATACTAGCCTGTTATCCCTAGGGTAGCTTTTATCCGTTAATCTCCAGCGCCATCTAAAGGCCACTGTCGGTTCACTATGATCTGCTTTCGCATCTGCTTGTCATGTACGACTTGCAGTTAAGCTCGTTTATGCCATTACACTATCAGCACGATTTCCATACGCGCCTAACGAACCTTTGTATGCTCCTCCGTTACTCTTTGGGAGGAAAGCGCCCCACTCAAACTACCCACCACACACTGTCTCTTTGCGTTTTTACCGCAAGGGTTAGAGCCTATAAAGTTAAAGAGTGGTATTTCACTGACGACTCCACATTCCCCGAAAGGAATGCTTCAAAGTCTCCCACCTATTCTACGCATTAAATCTATAGGCCCAATGTGAAGCTGTAGTAAAGCTCCTAGGGTCTTTTCGTCTAACTGCAGGTATCCGGCATCTTTACCGGAATTGCATTTTCACCGAGCAAGTCCTTGAGACAGTTCCCCAGTCGTTACGCCATTCGTGCACGTCTGAACTTACCAGACAAGGAATTTCGCTACCTTAGGACCGTTATAGTTACGGCCGACATT
>JALEGN010000006.1 GCA_022763365.1 Minisyncoccota bacterium
GAGACAGTTCCCCAGTCGTTACGCCATTCGTGCACGTCTGAACTTACCAGACAAGGAATTTCGCTACCTTAGGACCGTTATAGTTACGGCCGACATTGATCAGGGCTTATACAGCCCAGCATAATAAACAAAGTTCATTACACCGTCCGTATTTAACCTTCTGACATTGGTCAGGCGTCACCCCCTATACATCCTCTTACGAGTTCGCAGGGAGCTGTGTTTTTGATAAACAGTCGCCAGGGATCTTTCGCTGCGGCCCAAATGCGAATACAATATTCAACATTACGGTGCAGCCTAGTTATTGTCTCAATTCATGTTTCAATATTATTGAAAATCAATTGATTTTAGTGATTTTTAAATGAATTAAATATGAACGATCTTAACAACTAGACAATGCCACCATCAAACAGAGTTAAATACTCTATTCGCATTTGGGCGGGCCTTATTCCGAAGTTACGGCCGCTGTTTTGCCGAGTTCCTTAAGGACCTCTCACTCGTTCGCCTTGGTCTACTCGACCTGAATACCTGTGTCGGTTTGCGGTACGGTTATCACATGCTTAAGCTTAGAAGTTTTTCTCGATAGGCTCTTAACAAGAATTCCTCAATCCGAAGATATCAGTTTTCCATCCTTTGAGAGTATATGTAACCCGGATTTTCCTAAGTTACCTCTCTACCGGTAGCAACGCAAATCCAATAATGCGCTCCTGTATATTTCCTATGTCGCTCCATCGCAGCACCTAATAGTCAGGGAATATTAACCCTATGTCCATCACCTTCGGCGTTCGCCATTGGCTTAGGTCCGACTAACCCGTGGTTGATCATCATAGCCACGGAAACCTTATTCTTTCGGCGCACGGGGATCTCACCCGTGTTGCGGTTACTTGTGCCAACATTCTCACTTCCTCACGCTTCAGACTGGCTCACGCCTTATCCTTCAACGCAGAGAGGAACGCTCTCCTACCACTGTATAAATACAGTCCTCAAATTCGGTAATATACTTAGCCCCGATTATTTGCGGCGCGGAATCTCTAGATCAGTGAGCTGTTACGCTATCTTTAAAGGATGGCTGCTTCTAAGCCAACCTCCTGATTGTCGAGGAAATTCCACCTCCTTAAGTGCACTGAGTATATATTTAGGGACCTTATTTTGAGATCTGGGCTGTTTCCCTTTTGACCAACGGACCTTCGCGCCCGTAGTCTAACTGCTACGCTATTAACCTACTGGTATTCGGAGTTTGACAAGTCTGGCGCCCGTTAAGGCTATCCAAGATCCAATCAGTGCTCTACCCCCAGAGGGAACACGTAACGCTAACCCTAAAGCTATTTCGGAGAGAACCAGCTATTACCAAGTTCGATTAGCTTTTCACTGCTTTCCACACGTCATCCGATGGAATTGCACGACCACCCGGTTCGGGCCTCCCCTCCGCTTTCGCGGAGGTTCACCCTGCACATGGAAAGATCACTTGGTTTCGGGTCCTATACATACAACATTAGTTCGCGCTATTCACACTCGGTTTCCCTACAGCTCCAGAGCTTTACCTCCTTAGCTTGCTGCATATATAGACTCGTTGGCTCATTCTTCAATAGGCACGCCGTCGAGGATCAAGTCCTCTTCGACTCCTTGTAAACACAGGGTTTCAGATCTATTTCACTCCCCTCCCGGGGTTCTTTTCACCTTTCCCTCACGGTACTTGTTCACTATCGGTGTATAGCAATATTTAGCCTTACCAGTCAGTACTGGCAGATTCCTCCGAGCTATTCATGTCTCGAAGTACTCAGGAATACTAACAAAAGAGGTAAATATATTTCGTCTACGGGATTTGCACCCTCTGTGATTCCGCTTTCAATCGGATTCGACTATATATCTACTTTGTAACTCTTCTCGTTAAGACGTTAGTACCCTACAACCCCACAATAAAAACTAAAAGTAATTACTCTGGTTTGGGCTCTTTCCGTTTCGCTCGCCGCTACTAAGAAAATAACTATTGTTCTCTGTTCCTAGGGGTACTGAGATGTTTCACTTCCCCCCGTTCGCTTCTTGGCTTCTTGTCCAAGATCTCTGGCTAACACCAGAGAGGTTTCCCTATTCGGAAATTTCCGGGTCAAAGGTTGATAATCACCTCGCCGAAACTTATCGCAGATTGTCCACGTCCTTCATCGCTTGCTATACCCAAGGCATCCACCCTGTGCTCTTAGATTCCTATTAGGAAATCTAAATAAGAAACTTTCGTTTCTGCCTTGTGTGGCGTTTAATCACACAAGGACTTTGTAACCGCATAATTAATTCTGATCATAATCATATGTATGACTATGCTCGATTTAAAAATGCTCCTGAGTCTTTATTTGTTAATGTACTATTGATTGAAAAGCGGATAGAAAAAGCCACCTTAACGGCGGCCCAATCAGATCTCGCGAAAGATAAGTTGAACCCCGTTAATGAATAACTTTTTTATTACTTTTCATGACCATTAATATACTCGTGAGCGAAAAATAGTCAAGCATTCTCTGTATTAAAAACCACATCTTTTCTATCGTATTAATTTATAAGGCTGATTTAAGAAAATCAAAAAATGTATAAAAAATAAAAAACACTTTTATTAAAAAGTATTTTTTAATCTTACTTATGCATTGCTGATTTTACATGTTCAATAGCTTCTTTTGCGGCTTCTTTTCCACCAAGTCCAAAGGCTAATCCTCCGGCAATAGCTACCATAGCAACAAATCCTGTAAGGAGAGTATTAATGAGTACAGCTCCTACACCAACTTGGTTCAATGCAATAACTACTGCAAATACAATAACTACTGTTCGTGCAATGTTTCCTAGCATAGCTGCAGATTTGAAATTCAACATTTTTGTTGAACCCTTCACGAGCTTCTTAACAAAATCACCAAGGATATATCCTGCAAATAATACAAAGGTTGCAATGATTACTTGTGGAATAAAGGCTACGATTCCTCGCAAGAATACTTGTAAGGTATCCAAATCAAGAATATCAAGTGAGATAATCAGGGTAACAATAATAAAGAACCATTTAACCAACCATCCAATAATGTGACCTACACGTAATTTATATCCTGCGCGTTCTACAGCTCCTGCCAGTGGACGCATCATTTTATCGAGTTTGGTTCCGAAGGCTTTAACAATTAGTTTATATAAACTCTTTGCAATAAGCATTCCAACAATAAAAACAATAAGGGCAAAAACAAATTTAGGCACAAACAATGCTACTTGAGCCCACATATCAGCAAAAGGTTCTACAAACATTTCTGATGTAAACATATATAACTATTAATTTAAATTAATTTCGATTAATCGACTAACCCTATTATATAATGACCGCAAACAAAAAACTATACGAGGAGTATAGTTTTATCGTTTATCAATAATCGTAATATGATCTGATTCTAATACATCACGAACTAATTTGTCGTACATACTAATGCGGTATTCAAAATCAGCGAGTGTAAAAAAAGTATATCGTAATTCATGACCAATTTCTGATTCGATAATAGCAATTTCTTTTTCAAGAATATCTTTTTTGATTTTTTCTCCAACAATCAATACATCTAATTTTCTATCTTCGTCACGCATAAATAATCCAGAGAGTACGAGAAATTTAATCGTTCCTGATTTTTTAATCCGTTTTGCAATATCGCTCTCTTTAATGAGTTCTGAATCTAGTAATAATTTTTGAAGCGGTTTCACCAAATCAAATCGTGTGTTGAGTATCCAGCCGTTTACTTTTTTCTTGCGGTATTCTGACTTAGCATCTTTTTTCTTTGTTGGTTTAAGAATCTTTTTTGTAAAAGTCTTTTTTTTCAGGAAACCAATTTTTGCTAACATCGTCAGTTCTTTCCGTGCATCAGGTTTCTTCACCCGAGACCGCTCTGTTACATCATCCACATCAAAAGCTGTTTTCTCGTTAAATAAAAACAAACGCATGATCTTAACGCGAATAACTGATCCAAAAATTTTACCAAGTGATTCCATAGATACTCTTTAGTATATCGTAAAAAACACCATCAGAAAATGATCGTGCTAACAATAACGTTCATCTACAGCACATGCAGAGTTCGCTACCTGGGAATCTTCTTGCTTCACCAAAAGCTCATGCTCATTCCAAAACATACGCCCAATTAATACTAAGGCGATAATACCTAGAAACATCAATGCAGTTTTAGCGCCGTTGTTTTTCATATATTAATTATAACATTTTTAAAAAAAGAATAAATACATTTATTCAAAATAAAAAATATCCTAAGGGATATTTTTTATTTAGTAGTTTCTAAAAAATTATTTTAATTCTACCTTAGCTCCAGCTTCTTCAAGTTTTGCTTTCATTTCTTCAGCATCAGCAGCAGGAACTCCTTCTTTTAGAGTTGCAGGTACTCCTTCTACTAATTCTTTAGCATCTTTAAGTCCAAGACCTAGGAGCTCTTTAACGACTTTCATAACTGGAATTTTAGCTCCACCATCTGAAGCAAGAACAACGTCGAATTCTGATTTTTCTTCAGATCCTCCAGCTGCTCCTCCAGCAGGTGCGGCAGCAACAGCAGCAGCTGATACCCCCCATTTAGCTTCGATAACTTTTACAAGTTCATTAAGTTCAAGAACAGACATTTCTTCAACGGCTGATACGATGTCAGCAAATTTTGCTGGAACTTCTACATCATTAGTTTCTTCTGCAGCTGGTGCTGCTTCTTCTTTGGTTTCAGCTGGTGCTTCTGCAGCAGCTTCTTCAGTAGCAGGAGTTGTTTCTTCAACTGCTTCTGGTGTTGTATTTTCTTCTGACATAATAATATTTAAATTAATTAAATGAGAACGCTTAGGCTTTTTTCTCTGCTACTTGATTCAATACCACTGCAAATCGAGCAAGTGGTGAATTGATAACGTTTGCAAACATTCCTCGTAATGTTTCCATTCCTGGGATTGTTGCAATTTCCATCATTTCTTCTTTAGTCTTGAATGTTCCGTCAAAGATTCCTCCGATGATTTCAATAGCATCTTTGTTATCTTTTGAGAATTCAAATACTTCACGTGCTGGTGCCATTTGGTCAGTACCAAATGCTACCGCAACCATACCATCTCCAAGATCAGGTTGGTCACCAGTTGCCCCTGAGGCATCCATAGCTCGCTTAAGAAGAGTTTTCTTAACTACAAAGTAATCTGAATCATTTTGTTTTAGTGTTTTTCGAAGAACATTGTTCTTTTCAACACCAAGACCATTAAATGATACAAATACTGATGTAGGTGAATCAGTCAAAGCAGATGAAACCTTTGCATTGATTTCTTGTTTTTTTGCTTTTGTGATTGCCATAATATTTGTAAATTAAAATCAGCCATTATGGCCGAATGGAAGTAGAACCTTTATTTTATAAAGAATAAAGGTTGCTACCTGCGCAGGAAATTAAGTCATATCTGACACCCACGGTCATCGGCTGATGAAATTAATATAACCTATCATTTGTTTTTTGCAATCAGATATTCTCAAAATGTTTGTGTATAAAGTATTGACTTATTACAAAATAATTATACTATTAACCTGAACCCAAATCTTATGTAACAATGAAAATACTTATTAGTTGGATTAAAAATGCAGAAAATGCTGAACACGCTGGTCAACTTATTTATGACAATTTGTCAGACGATGAGATTAAAACCCTAGAAAACCTCGAAGGGGCTCAGGCCTCAATGACAACTATTGCAAATTTCATCTTTACGCCAATATTTCAATCAGAAGAGATGGAGCATATGACTCATGAAGCAAAAACACTTTTCGCTAGCCAGGTGTGTGATCATTTCCACCAAAAATTAATTCAAGAAAGAAAAGAAAAAAAGGAAGCTGTTCTATAAGCTTCCTTTTCTTATACCTTAATTTTGTAAAGTGATTGTTCCTGTTCTCCACACGTTTGAATCAAGTCCATAATTCGTTACAGTTGGATTTAATATTGTTTGTGCATTTTCAGAGGTAAAGGTAAACCGTCCAAGCTCTGCATAATATACACCTGGTCCAGGTTGTGCCGTTGCCCTTAGAGAAATACTATCACCTTGTTTGATGCGGAAATAACTCGTTCTATCATCTCGTAAGATTTTTTCAGCTGATGAAACAATTGATTTAAATTGTTCTGTTGAAACTAAGTTTCCATCACCGTTATAGATATTCACATCAAAAGTTAGTTCTGGATTGGTTGAAATGAAAATGTTTGCATCAGGATTTAAGGTCATCCGATAGGTAAAGACAGCAGTATCATCAGGTGTTTGACCTGATGTTCGAATAGCAGCTAATACTTCGTCTTTTACTACGAAATCATTTAAAGCTGCACCATCACCGACGACTGTCACATCACTTGGCACCACAACTTCACCATCGGTTTCTACGACAACACTGGTATCTGATTCAGCAATTTGATCAAGGGCTATCACTTCGGTATCAGAAATAACATCGCTTGAGCCTACAGGTTCAGCTG
The DNA here is from genome assembly GCA_022763365.1 of Minisyncoccota bacterium. GTDB lineage: Bacteria > Patescibacteriota > Minisyncoccia > Phycocordibacterales > UBA1006 > UBA1006. Next base: position 6,468 of record JALEGN010000006.1, read on the forward strand.
AAGTAAAATTACATGTCAGTGATGCCTTAGTTAAGGCAACCATCATATCTTGGTCTATCTCTCCATCTACTGATAAATTGTTTGCTGTTTCAAATGCCGTCACCGCCGCCCGCGTTTCTGGTCCAATCTTTCCATCAACCTTGGTAATAGTATACCCTTGGTTTTGGAGTTCTTGCTGAATAGCCATAGTTGAAGAGTCTCCATTGTAGCTAAATGAACAAATACTATTTCCCGTACTGATCACATTAACCTCCTCAGAAACTATTTCTTCTCCTACTTCACTTTCCATTTCTGTCGAAACTGATTGATCTGCTGAGACCGTCACGCCAGTATCACCTAAACATACCAATGATTCTCGCAATAATAGATTACGGGTTTCTTGACCAATCAAACCATCAATTTTTGCAGCACCTGCATCTGTCTGGAATGCCGTCACCGCCGCCCGCGTTTCTGGTCCGATTTTTCCATCGACTTTGGTAATCGTGTAGCCTTGGTTTTGGAGTTCTTGTTGGATGGCCATGACCGACTCATCTCCGTTATAGCGGAAGGTACATAAATCTCCTGCAGGTAAGATAACATCACTCGATGATGATGTTGATTCTAATGTTGAGAGTACTGTGATAACACTGAGTACTTCTTCAACCTCATAGTCACCGGTACTCAATAGTATCTGGGTCAACAATGACAAAGTCGCAGCGTCAAAGCTCACATTCGCCGAAGCAATAGGTGCTGCGGCAAAAAACATTGTCACAATAATAATTCCTGAAATAATTGTCTTTTTCATATCATCAGTATACCTAATTTTTATCAATTAGAGAAAAAGAAAAAGCCTCTTAGGCTTAGTCTGTAATAACATCAATAATTGATTCCAGCTCATCGATTGATAAATCAATATTAAATTTATTTTTAATTTCTGTTTGAACTTTTTCTAAGAGTTCTTCTTCAGAATCAACATCATAAACATAGATAACCAGCTCGCTACCATTTTCAAAATCAAGGCCTATTTTCCATTTACCATCAACGCTTTCATATGGTTCTGCTTCGATGTCATCAATATCACCTTTTTCTTCGATATCTTTTTTATAATACGAATCTTTCTTATAGCTGTCCGTTTTTTTGTTTGAATCGTATTTTTTCACTGGGGCTTTTGCTTCAGTTTTATTGTATTCTTTTTTCTCTACAGTTGCTGATGTTCCAATTGATGCAATCAATTTTTCAATCGCATCATCAAGAAGTGGTTTAAATACTTCAGCGAATTCTGGATAGGTTTCCATAACGCTCAGTAACTGAGTAACTACTGATAATTGCGTCGTAAAACTAACATTTGTTTTTGATTCAGCGTGTGCCGTGAATCCACCTGCTAATAGCCCCATAAACACCAAGGCTGTAATAACTGTTTTCTGTAATGATTTCATACCCCTGTATTATCGCATTTTTTAGCAAACAAAAAAACCACCTTAAAAGTGGTTTTTAGTTTAGTAAGGTAACAACATCTGATTCCCAATTATCTCCAAATGGAATATTAATTCCAGAGAACGTAGTAAATGATGCATCTGTTACATCTTCGCTGGTAAATCGAATACCATTAAGTTCTGCGTAATAATCACCCGCTCCTGGTGACACAGTAATCGTAATTGCAAAGGTCTTATCATTCGAAACCTTAAAATATTCATTACCATCATTACCATCAACTCGATCTGCCAATGAAACTACAGAAATTGTTGGCGTGACAGCAATCTCATCATTTGTTGATGCATCAATAATATCTACATTAATAGCATCAATACCAATTACCGGAATATAAATTGGATCACCAAAAGGCCGAATCGGTGCCAAGAATTTAAATTGAGCTGTATCATTTTTTGATGTATCAGAAGAAGAAAGAGCTGTTACTGATATATTTGGATTTGATACTTCTTGCCTATCTTCATCTTCATCTTCATCTTCATCTTCATCTTCATCTTCATCTTCATCTTCAGATATTGTGATAGTGATGATTGGTGAACTTTCTTCAGTCAAAGAATCAACTAAATTCCCAATAACCGGAACAATGATTGGTGCCAACGCTGGGTTAGCAGTTAAAACCGTTATAAGATTTTGTAAACTTTCTATTTTCTCTGATTGAGAAATGCTCATAGCATGACTGTGCTGAGCAAAGCCAAAAACTAATATAAACACTAATGTAATAATTTTTTTCATATAATTTTAGTATACCGTAAATAAATAATAATTATTCTCCATAATATATGACGTCATAAACCACTAAATATTACAAAACAAAAAACACCCAAAGGTGTTTTTTGAACTAAGAAACTAAGTGATTAGTTAGTTAGTGTAACTGTTCCAGACTGGAATTCATCTTCGTCAAGAACGATTGTTGCATCGTTAGCAGCGAATGTGAATCCAGTTTCTGTTACATCAGCAGATGTAAAGATAAGTCCTGAAAGTTCTCCGTAGTAATCTCCAGCTGCAGCATTTTCAGTCATTTTAACTGTAAAGTCTTCATCTGATGAGATTCGGAAGTACTCTAGTGTATCATCTCCAGTGATTTTTTCAGCTGTTGATGAGATTGTAAGAGTATCAATTGCAGTTTCGTCAGCAACTGAAGCGTTTGTTGAAGCGTCTACAACATCAGCTTCAATAGCGTTTGCTGCTACTACTGGAATGTAAATTGTTTCATCAAATGCTTCTACATTGATTCTGAATGAAGCAGTGAATCGATCATTTGGAGCAGTATCTGAAGAATCAAGTGCTTCTTCTGAAACTGAATCAAGTGTTACAACAGCACCGTCTACAAGTAGAGTGTGAACTTCTCCATCAGCAGCACCTTTAAGTTGTGATGCATCAAGATCATCTCCTCCGTCTACATCCCAAGCATCAACGTTTGCAGCTGTAGCTTCAGCTGTAACTGTTGCTCCTTGTGTGTAGTTAGTTCCGTTAGCAGCTTTGAATTCTGCCCATAGTTCGATATCTTCAACTTCATCTGAATCAATCATGAAGTCTTCGTCATCTAGATCAAATGTTACAACTTTTGTAGTTGTTCCAGCTACTTCAAAGTCAAAGTCATCAAATGTGTCTCCTCCCATTCGTAGTTCAAGATCTGAAACGATATCTTCTACATCTCCTCCAACAGTTGTAAGAGTAAGAGCGATTTCATCAAATTCAAGATCTGATGAATCTTCGTCAACATCTACTTCAAAAGTAAAGATATTGTACCAATCTGATTTTTCATCATCTTCTACTTCAAGAGCAGTAGCTTCTGGATCATTATCAGATTCTCGAACAGTAAGTTCATCTTCTTCTCCTTCTTCTTCGATTGAGAATTCAACTGAATCACCGTTAACTCCTGATTCTTCTGTTAGGTATTGAGTAATTCCTGCTTCGTCGATAAATCGTAGTGAGTTATCGTATACAAAGAATTCCCAAGTTGCGCTTCCGTTTTCAAGATCCATTGATCCAGCAACGTCAACAGCAATTACGATTGTGTGATCTTCATCAGCATCAAATACGTGGTCGATTCCTGAGATTCGTAGTCGAGTTTCATCCCCAGCATCTGAGTCATCCCACTCGTCTTCGTCATCAGCTTCCATTTCTCCGATTACTTCTCCGTCAACAAGTACGTAGAAGTTATCAAAAGCTTCCCATGGTTCATCTTCATCATCTTCAGCTGGAGTTTCTTCAACGTATTTTACAATAACGTCAAGTCGTTCTAGTAGAGCTGCTCCTTCGTCTTCAAGTTCGAATTCGATTTCAGCAATTTCTGCCATTTCTTCTCCTTCTTCGATTTCGTCGTCGTCAGCATCTTCTAGGTCGAAGTCTGTAAAGTCAGCTTCGTCTCCACCTGTAGTATCGAAGTCTGATGAGTCAAGATCTGAATCATCATCCATATCTTCATCATCCATGTCATCTCCTGTATCAACAACGATTGTTGCGTTACATGCAGATTCGAATACTGGTGCAGTTTGTGGTCCAACGATTCCGTCAACAGCAAGTCCGTTTGCAGCTTGGAATGCAGTGATTCCTGAGAATGTCATTGGTCCGTAGATTCCGTCAACTACTCCTGTAGTGTATCCAAGTCGATTCATACATGCTTGTAGTGATCGTACTTGGTCTCCTCGAGAACCTTGTCGGATAAGTGTTCCATTCCAATTGAATGGAGTTGCAGATACTGTTACTTCGGCATCAGAACCTAGAAGTCCAGCAACTACTTGAGCTTGTGCTTGGTCAAGACCAAGAGCCATAAGCTGTGAAACTGTAAGAGCGTTAACTGATGCTCCTGATAGTAGGAAAGCAAAAGCTAAAGCCATTGTCATTACAAGTTTTTTCATAATAAATAGTTTGTAAATTATATAAATAAATTTTTATAAAAATTTATTTAGAGTTTATCGAATTATCACTAAACTAATAAATCGAATAAATAATAACTCAATAAATTTTTCTAAATAATTTTACTCGTGGGAGATTTTCGACAATCTGTATCCCACAGAGTCAGGAACATAACGCGCATTAAATCCCTGTTGATACCGCAAATTTTCGACGCAGTATCGCTCGTTTGTATTTTGATATCCAAACGAATAAATATAATGACCGAGCAAAGCTCGGCATCGCAGCTATTCTAGCACATCTTTTTTCAAAAATGCAAATAGCTACAAACATTACATTTAGAACCCCAGAATATGGGGTTCACTGTATATAACGAATCATATTCAGATATATTACAGATAAAAGAATAGTAACATAATTTTATTAATTTGTCAAAATATATTAATATCCTTTTTTAAAAGTATTCTTAGTGAAGGAATCTCATATTAATAATATAAAAGACATACTATATATAGTATGTCTTTTATATTAGGCAAGGCTGTAGGTACTCCATCTACGAGAACCTTTTTTAATAACCTTATTTTCTTCAATCAACTCATTGAGGTCACGTTGGATTGTTTTTGAACTACAATCCTTAAACTGTTCGTGAATATCGTTAATTGATGCGTCTTTTTTAAAAGACAAAATATTCATTATTTGTTGTAAACGAGCTTCTTTTGCATCATTGCTTTTTGGCTTTCGCTTTGCTTTTTTAGGTTTAGCATTTGATGTCTTTTTAACCAGTGCAGTAGCATAATTATCTGCTGCTGTTTTTTTCTCTACGAATACCGGAATGTCTTTAATAGAATATTCTTCCTTCTCCTCTGAGAAAGTTTTTTGTTGAACTTTGTTTCTTATTTGAAGTGTATCTTTTTTTTCTGCAGGAGTTGTTCTTTTTGAGAATAAATTTTCAATATGCATTTTCTGAACCTGAATACCGTTCTTTCTTTCTATTTCTTTAGTAATAAGTGTTCGGATAGCATTCACCTCTTTGCTCAACAAACCATGATTCATTTCTGAAAAAAAAGAATTGTGAAAACCAAGATCAAGATAAGAAATTATTTGTGTAAGAAGTACATCTAATTCTTTATATGAATGAGTGGTGTCTTTTACAAGAGATAGTTCATGCGATTGGCCAAGACTCTTCATAGCCGTTTCTCGCAGTGTTCTACGTAATGGATCATCAGTATCTAACAACCCTGTAATCATATAGAGAGCCGTGCTAATTTTTTGCACTCTCTCTGGGATGTCTGATAGATGGATATTAATCATATTATTTCCCTTATATGATATAAGACTACTGTCTTGTGTCTTTTTAAAAGACGTATTATTTTTTTGATATTCAGCGTTCATATGTCTCTAAGAAATGAATTTCTAATGTCTTTTATTATGCATATGATTTTTTATTTTGCAAGTGTCCTTGTGGATATGTTAAAGACAGTTATCAAAATAGGTTACTGCCACTAAAAGATACTATATAAGTAAGATTATTTTTGTATATACATATATATGTATATATCCTTAACAGAATTTTAATCTCGAACATTATGAGATTAAAATCTGCATTAATTCGCTATTGTCGCTCGGCTCTGTAGCTCATTGAATGTGGTAAAATAGGGTATACATTTATTTTTACAAGAAACATATGGCAACGAGAAAGAAAACACGAAAAAGAAAACAAAAAACTACGAGTACTAAGGGAGCAAAAGCATCATTACCAAAAATAACTATTGGACCAATAAATAAATATGTAAAAGGAATTATCTACATTTTATTAGCAGTATTTCTAGCTATGTCTGCATTTGATGCAGCAGGAACTATTGGGCAATTTGTACAAAATAAAATATTGATGAATATCATTGGTTATGGATTTATTTTAATTCCTCTTCTCCTGTCATTTTTGGCATATCGAACATTACAGGAAATACCTATTCGAAAACGAGATGGATTAGGCTTCACTTTGATATTTATATCTATCACAGGACTCATTGATATTTTTGGTTCAGCTGAAGGATTAAATGCTGGTGGTACCATTGGTAAATTTATTGGGAGCAATTTAGTAGCAGGATTTGATATTTATTTTTCAACCGTACTATTAATAGGTATAGCTGCGATTTGTTCATTTATTATTTTTGATCCAAAACTCACGGTTATTAAAAATATTAAAGAGAGCATCAAAGAACGAGAGCAAGAGCAGGAAGCAACAAAAATCCAAGAAGATAAAATTGACGAACAAGTTGAAAAAGCCACTCAAAAAGCAGCAACAGAAGTACCAGAAGAAACTCCCAAAAAAGGATTTTCAATTGAAGGTATTACCAAGAAAAAATCTAAAAAAGAAGATGATACAGAGATATCAATCGATGCAGGCGGTGTCTTTGCCTCATCATATGTGACACCTCCCCTATCACTCCTTGGTAAAAGTTCCGGGAAACCATCAACGGGAGATATTAAAGCTAATGCAAATTTGATTCAACGAACCTTATCTAATTTTGGTATCGCAGTTGAGATGGATGAAATTTCTATTGGACCAACGGTTACGCGTTATGCCATGAAACCAGCTCAAGGTGTACGATTATCAAAGATTGCAAGTCTGCAAAATGAGCTAGCCTTGGCATTGGCAGCAAAATCAATTCGTATCGAAGCCCCTATTCCAGGACGATCATTAGTTGGTATTGAGGTTCCAAATACAAAAAAATCAACCATTGGATTAGGAAGTCAGCTTGCAGAATCAGATTTCAAAGATCCAAGCAAACCGTTATTAGTATCTCTTGGTAAGGGAGTGTCTGGAAAATCACATTTTGCAAACATTGGGAAAATGCCGCATGCCTTGATTGCCGGAGCAACCGGTGCTGGTAAATCAGTAACCATTCATAATATTGTAATGTCACTCCTCTATAAGAATGGTCCTGATATGCTGAGGTTTATTATGATTGACCCAAAACGGGTTGAGATGACCTTATACAAAAAAATCCCTCACCTTCTAACGCCCGTAATTACTGATCCTAAAAAAGCTGTCTTAGCATTAAAATGGGCGGTAAAAGAAATGGAGCGACGGTATGATGTACTGCAGAAAAACACTGTACGAGATATTAATTCATATCACAAAACGATTGTTAAACCTGCATACAAAGATCTCTCACCTGAAGACATTGAAGAGCAATCAGGAGAGTTACCAGAGAAAATGCCATACATTGTGGTTATTATTGATGAGCTTTCAGATATTATGAGCTCCTACCCACGAGAACTTGAAGCATCAATTGTACGATTGGCACAAATGTCGCGAGCCGTTGGTATTCACTTGCTCTTGGCAACACAACGGCCATCAGTGAATGTTATTACTGGTTTGATTAAAGCTAATGTTCCGACACGTCTTGCACTTAAGGTAGCATCGCAAGTCGATTCTCGAACTATTTTAGATTCACGTGGTGCTGAAAAACTCTTGGGCTATGGGGATATGCTCTATAAAGGAGAAGGTTCAAACGAACCGGTACGTATTCAATGTCCATTCGTATCTGAATCAGAGGTTAAATCAGTCGTTTCCTTTATTCAAAAGAATTATAAACACGAACTTGATGACACGATTGCCCTTCCTGACGAGCAATTATCAGATGGTGTTGGTGGTGTTAGTCTCGCTGATGACGAGGATGAGGATCCTATGGTAGCTGAAGCAAAACGAGTTGTTATTGAAAGTAAAAAGGCTTCAACATCATATTTGCAACGACGATTGTCCATTGGATATTCACGTGCTGCACGTATCATTGATCATCTTGAAGAACAAGGTATTATCGGGCCACAAAACGGTTCAAAACCTCGTGAGGTTTACCTGCAAGCTGAAAATGAAGAAGGGAGTGAACCAGAGGATGAAGAGGAAGAAGATATCTTGGATTAGCGTATGACATCAAACCCACGAAAATTAGTTGGTATAAGTTTAGGAGTACTCTTCTTTACACTCATTATTATTTTTGGAGTTAATCGTTTTGGCCGATATATTACGGGTCCCGAAATTAACGAAATTTCAATTAATGAATATACCCAAGTTAACAATGGTGTTGTACGTATCAATGGAACAGTGAATAATACCTCAGAAATATTTGTGAATAGTATCTCACTACCTATTAATGAAGATTCTGGTTTTAGCACCATCGTAACAGTTCCATCAGGACATAGCCAGATTGCTATTCTTTTGAATGATACTTTCGAAAATAGTAGAGCCTATACATATAATGTATACAATACTGAAATTGAAGGTCTGTATCCACCTACCTTAGAAGAGGCAACAACACCTCTACCCGAACCAGAATATGATACACAATTATTAGAAGACACGTTACAATAGAACTATGCCAAAGAAATCAACAAAAACAGCTGCAGAAAAAGAACAAGAAAAAAAAGATAAAGCAGCTCAAAAAGAACAAGAAAAAAAAGCTGACGCGAAAGCCGCAGCAAAAGAAGAAGCTGAAGCTCAGCTAAAACAAACGGTTGATATGATTCAAACTAAGTTTGGAGAAGGAGCTATTATCAAATTAGGTGATGCACCAAAAGTCGATATTGCTGCTATCTCAACAGGTTCAATTGGGCTAGACGAAGCGCTCGGTATTGGAGGAATCCCTCGAGGACGAATTATTGAAATTTATGGACCAGAAGCGTCTGGTAAAACAACTCTTACCTTGCATGTTATTGCTGAAGCTCAAAAAGCTGGTGGTGTCTGTGCCTTTATTGATGCGGAGCACGCCTTAGATCCAGTATATGCAAAAAATATTGGCGTTAAAACTGATCAATTACTAGTATCACAGCCTGATACTGGAGAACAAGCCCTTGAAATTGTTGATTCGTTAGTACGCAGCGGTAATGTTGATGTGGTTATTGTTGACTCAGTAGCGGCCCTAACACCAAAAGACGAAATTGAAGGTGATATGGGAGCTCACCATGTTGGTAAACAAGCTCGGCTTATGTCACAAGCGCTACGTAAATTAACAGCGCTAGTTGCGAAATCAAAAACAACGGTTATTTTCATTAATCAAATTCGTATGAAAATTGGGGTTATGTTTGGATCACCTGAAACAACACCAGGTGGAAAAGCATTGAAATTCTATTCGTCAGTCAGATTAGACATCAGGCGTATCGCCCAAATCAAAAAAGGTGACGAGGTAGTTGGTTCACGAACGCGAGTTAAGGTAGCTAAAAACAAAGTTGCAGCACCTTTTACCAAAACTGAGTTTGATATTATCTACGGTGAAGGTATTGCCAAAAATGGTGAACTTCTTGCCCTTGGTGAAAAATTTGGGTTGGTTAAAAAAGCTGGAGCATCATATACCTATATGCCAGCTGAAGGAGCTAAATATCCTGATGAAGTAAAACTTGGTCGTGGATACGATGCAGCTCGAAAGAAACTTGAATCTGAGAAAAAAATCATGAATCAGCTTGAGAAAGAAATTCGAAAAGCAATGAAAGAAGATAAAAAATAAAAAACACGATACGTGTTTTTTATTTTTCTATGATAGTATGCAGTTATGATAACGAAAATGGATAATGCATTGATTGCCTTTACCGATGGTTCATCACTTGGAAATCCTGGTCCTGGTGGTTGGGGAGCGCTTCTTGCTTTCCCAAAACTTGATGAACTTGTTGAACTTGGAGGAACAAAGCTTAAAACTACCAACAACGAAATGGAATTAACAGCCATTGTTTCAGCTCTTTCATATGCTATTAATAGTAGTTCACACCTTTATATTTTTACTGACTCACAGTATGCCATTAATGGCGTAACAAAATGGATGTATGGCTGGGCGCTGAATGGATGGAAAACTAAGGAAGGAAATGATATTAAAAATAAAGAATTATTTCAGAGTCTCTATTCTCTTATAGGAGACCGCGGTAAGGATACTATTTCTTGGCATCATGTACGAGGTCATGTTGGTGTACCAGGAAACGAACGTGTTGATGATATTGCAAGACTATTAGCTGAAGGAACAAATGTGAAACTCTATCGAGGAAAAATATCTGAATACCCTGAAAAAAATATCCTTACAGTTCCTTCAAAAGAAGAACAGGTAAGAGAAGCAAAAAAATCAAGTAAAAAAAGTGGTAAGGCTTATAAATACCTCGCCTTGATAGATGGAGAACTTGAAGAATTTGATACCTGGGCAGAGTGTGAAGCACGGACAACTGGGCGAAAATCAAAATTCAAAAAAGCTCTTTCACCTGAACATCGAGAAGAGATTCTCAAAGATTGGGGAGTTAATGAATAATTTACTTTAAATAAATAACCTAGTATTTTCACGGACGATTCGCCTCGAAACATGGGCGAATAGCTCGTGTACATTCACTATTGTCGTATCTCTAAAGAGATGCTCTGTAGTTCATGCAAAAACAACGCTAAGCGTTGTTTTTTAATAACTCATCAATAGCAGGAAGTGAACCCTCTACCATAAAATCGAGCATGGCTCCCCCACCGGTTGAAATAAAATCAAAATCGTCAGCGAGATCTTCTTCTAGAATAACTGTGGCGGTATCACCACCACCTGTAACTGAAAAAGCGGCGGCTTTTGAAACAGAGTCTGCAACTGCGATTGATCCTGCTACAAAACCATCTTCATATTTCCCCATTGGTCCATTCCATAAAACGGTATCAGCAGTATCAATGATTTGTTCAAACAATTTTTCAGTTTCAGGCCCTATATCTAAAATCATTCCTTCGCCACCTACCTGATGGATAGGAATAACGTCACCATGTTGATCAACTGCATCTATAGGAAGGACTATTTTTTCATTTTCAAGCATGTCACTAATATCAACTGAGTCTGCAAAAGATTGTCCAATATTGATTCCTCGCTCTCTCAGAAATACATTTGCCAAAGCTCCTCCCACAAGAGCATAATTAATTGTAGGCAAAAGTTGTCTGAGTAAATCTAGCTTCGTTCCAAATTTAGCACCACCAAGAACTAAGATGGTATTTGAGTCTTCATTCATATCCAAGGCTTTGCTCAGATACGAAACCTCATCACAAAACTGTAATCCAAAATATGATGGTAACTCTTTAGTTATCCCATGAACACTGGCATGTTCTCGGTGAGATACTGAAAATGCATCATTCACGTAGATATCACATAAATTAATTATGTCACTGAGAAATTCAATGTTATTTTCTTTTTCACCATCATGTTGGCGGAGATTTTCAATCATTAGAACAGAACCATGTTGCATATTTGAAATCGTTGTTTCAAATATTTCTCCGTCATAATTTGGTAAAAAACCAAGGGTGTAACGTGAGCTCATATATTCATAAATTGGCTTAAGACTCTCTGTCTTTTCTCTACCAATATGACTGATGAGGACAACACAGGCACCTTTTTCTAAAAGATAATCAATGGTTTGATATGACTTGATAATACGCCAATCTTCTCCCGGATCGACGGTCATATTCTCACCGAGTGAGGTATTCACATCAATGCGAACAAGAACTTTTTTACCTTTCAAATCATCATGATTTTTAATTGATCGCGCTAGAACTTTTTCGGATATTGTTTTCATAACCTTATTATACACCAAAAGAAAAAGCCTCTTGTGGCTTTTTATTCATTAATTTGAGCAAAGATTTCTTTCTGAACATGATCTTCGATTAACCTGAACATTGTCATAAGGATACGTGGGTCATGCGAAACACGCCCAACGAGGAATCCGTTCACTTCTGCGTGCCTCAAGAAATCTTCAATATTTTTATCATCAAGAGATCCACCATAAAGGAAACGAATTTTTTCAACAGCTTTAGCTGTTTTAAAGATTTTTTGAAGTTCTTTTTTAATAACTTCAAGCGCTTCCATATATTCAGTCGACGTTGCTGGATTCTTTTTATCTGATGATATTGCCCAGATTGGTTCATAGGCAATAATGATATTTTCTGGTTCTTTTTTAGGAACTCGATTAAAGACATCTTTTAATTGTTGTTGTAATGTCTTTTTCCAGTTCTTGTCACGTGCTTCTTCACCGATACAAATAATTGGCTTTAGTCCATGCTCGAGTACCGCAGTAACTTTGCGGGCAACATCAGATTTCGTTTCAAGATGCCTTCTTTCAGAATGCCCTAAAATAACATACTCAGCTCCAGAGTTTTTCATCATCAAAACTGATGTTTCACCGGTTCGTGAACCTGATTCTTCAGGATAGGCATCCTGACCACCAACCCGATAGTTTGGATGATTTACTTGTTTTGCAACCTGATTCACATACATATGTGGTGGACAACAAATCATTTGTGTATAGTCTAATTTTGCAACTACTGATTTAATTGAATTAAATAATCCAACAGCATCTTTTTCAGATGTGACGTTCATTTTCCAATTAGCTACAATCATTTTTTTACGATTTTTCATGTACTACAGTATACCATACAGACCTCTTTCATTAAAAAATCCCCTCTTTTGAGGGGATTGTATAGAATTATAGATATAACCTAGTTCTTGATAAACTTAATCATACCTTGTTTAGTGTCTCCTTTGATATGTAACATGTACATACCACGGGGTAATGATGAAACATCAACAACTTTAGAATCTCGAAGAGATCCTTTGGTGACAACTTGACCTAACATATTGATTACTTGGTATTCATCAAGAATCTCATTGGTATCAATGGTTATCTGACTAACTGCTGGGTTAGGATAGACCTTAAAAAGGTTGTTTTCAAAATCATCCACCGATAGCGGTTGGTCAACCATAACTGATACCGTCTCAGTTGCACAAACTCCTGTTGGAGTGTTACAAACCGTGTACACGATAGTAACTGTCGAGCCAGCTTCGCCTGTATTTGGTAGGTAACTCATCTCTCCTGTCATATTATCAAAAGATATCGTTCCCCCTGCAGAACCTGTTCCAGCATCAACGAGGCTGGTATTGGTTCCTGGCAAGAAGTCATCGTTTGATAAGACATTGATAACAATATTTTGATCTTCAGGTGTAGTACCTGAGTCACTATTTGTTACCACAACCAAAGGATTAGGATCTGTGGTGTCTGGATTTCCGTCGTTATCATCGTCAGGGTCAGTATCATCGCAGTCTCCATCACCATCGTTGTCAGGACAATTGGTAACCGTGATAGTAACCGTATTTGTTCCACAAACTCCTGTTGGAGTATGACAAACGGTGTAATCTACGGTCACACTTGTTCCAGCTTCGCCGGAGGCAGGTGTGTAGTCTAACTCTCCAGTAATATTATCAAACACAATTGTTCCACCTGCAGAACCTGTTCCAGCATCAACGAGGCTGGTGTTGGCTCCAGGTAGAAAATCGTCGTTTGATAAGACATTAATCGTACCGGTTGCTCCTTCTTCAATCCCGATTGAATCAGGAGAAGTCGAGGCTACTAATGGATTAGGGTCGGTCGTATCTGGATTTCCGTCGTTATCATCGTCAGTATCTCCAGCATCACAGTCTCCATCACCATCAGTATCGGTACCATCATTGTTCACATCACCACCAGAACCATCAGCTCCAGTTTGCGAGCAATCGTCACATCCATCGTTATCAAGATCACGACACACAAATGGGTCGTTATCATCGATATCATCCGGTGTAAAGACGCCATCACCATCATTATCAATAGTAAGGATTGTTTCATGCCAAGTAAGAACATAATCTTCATCTGCCAACGAAACAATATCGCCGTCACCATCGTTATCTAAATCGAAGATTTGAGTAAATCGTGGGCTATCTATACTAGTACTGACATCTGAATCCATAAAAGAATTTCCAGCATTATTCATGAGATAAACTATTTTCTCACTTGTTCCAGAAACTGCGTAACTAATATCATCGAAATTATCATTATTAATATCTCCATATGATAAACCAACCACACTATTTGATTCAGAGATCGTTTGTTCATGACTAAAAGTTCCAGTACCATCACCTGAATACCAAGCGAATTGATTCCCAGAAAAAGAACCGTAGGCAATATCAGGGTCACCATCATTATTGAAATCATTAAATATTATTTCATTTGGAATAATGGTGGGTAAGGTTATTAAAACACTTCCTCCTATAATACCTCCACTACTATCACCTCTATAATATTGTATTGAACCACCACTAGAGGCATTTGGGCTTGTAATAATAATATCTACATGAGAATCATTATCCACAAGACCGAATTCAATATCTTGAGTGAATCCACTTGAGGTTAAAAAAGTTGCTGGATTAAAATTACCACTACCAGTATTTTCATACCAATATAGTGAAGGTGAAAATGGGTCATCATCTCCAAAAATTATATCTTCTAAGCCATCATTATTAAAATCAACTACACCAAATGCTGGTGGTAGAAAATTAAAAACATCTAAGATAGTAGGGGGTTGGAAAGTACCATCCCCATTACCAAGATATAAAATCATATTCTCAGTAGTATACTCTGCAACAATAATATCAACATTATTGTCCTGTCCAGGATTGGCTTGAATAAATTTAGCACCGCGCATTTCACCTGTTCCTCCAATTGGAGAAGTACGAATTACGTTTTGGGTAGAACTAAATGTTCCACCTCCTAAATTTTCTTGCCATGTAACAACATTAAAACCACTTGGTGTGGCTCTCGTGATCAAAAGATCAACATCTCCATCGTTATTTATATCTCCGTATTCCAGTGAATATACACCACCCACACTTGGGTTTTCAGAATACAATTGAGTATCCTGAAACGTTTGTGCAGATAGATTAGAAAAGGTGATACAAAAAACAACAAAAAGAAATAACTGTTTCATAAGTTTTAAGTTTTAAAAGATTTGTGATTTTTTTAAATATTACCACGTATATTTGATTTTTGCAATATAAAAACACCACTCTTGGTGTTTTTATATTTTAAGCACAAGGTGGTCCTTCTACCCAATTACCTTTACTGTCGAGGTAACAACATGATTTTTCTGGATCACATGAACCTCCTTCTTTAATAATTTCTCCACCACCTTTTGAGGACCTAGCGGCTTCGCATATCGCAGTCAATCCGCCATCTAATCCTGCACATTGCCAATTCCATACCGATGATGAATCAGGTGAATCTTTATATGTACCGACTGAACATCCAGATTTTGTATCAGTTGCTGGTTGGGCTCCATATGAACCTTCATAATTTATACATTTTCCTCCTTGTCCTAGAGATTTTCTCTGAGCTGAACATGAAGAATTTTTTCCTCCATTTAATCCTGCACATTGCCAATTCCATACTGATGATGAATCAGGTCCATCATTATAGGTACCAGCTGAACATCCAGATTTTGTATCAGTTGCTGGTTGAGAATCATATTCATCTTTGTATGAAATACATGATCCTGCTACTGCACAAGATTGTGTGGTTGCTGGTTTGGTTTCTGAACAGAATGAATCTGAAACGGTTCCTCCTGAAGCATAAGAACGACAAGTCACTGATCTTGTTTGTGTACCTGAAGTAGTACTACAACTTCCCCATGCACCACTTGTCCAATAGTACTGAGTATTTGCGGAACAAGTTGTTGCCGAACCACCATTTATACCAGAACATGACCATCGCCAAGCGCTGCTGGTGTTTGAAACATTTGCATAATTACCAATATTACATCCTGCAGAAGTTGATGTTGCTGGTTGAGAGCTGTAGGTAGAACCAAAGGTTTTACACGACCCATTCCTCTGCCAATCTGCAGAACATGTTGAAGTACTTCCTCCATTTAATCCTGCACATTGCCACCTAAATTGTGTTGTTGTATCACTGATATCA
>JALEGN010000007.1 GCA_022763365.1 Minisyncoccota bacterium
CACAGTGGTATGGATTTTAGAGCAGCAGTAGGAACACCAGTATATGCTGTTGCTGACGGCGTTGTTAAGGGTGTTGGTAATACCGATGATCAATGTTACCGAGCATCATTTGGTAAATGGGTATTTATCGAACATGAT
This sequence comes from Minisyncoccota bacterium, assembly GCA_022763365.1. Lineage (GTDB taxonomy): Bacteria > Patescibacteriota > Minisyncoccia > Phycocordibacterales > UBA1006 > UBA1006. Next base: position 139 of record JALEGN010000007.1, read on the forward strand.
GTCGGTCTATCAACGACATCTGCTCATTTATCATCATGGAAGGTACGTGAAGGTCAGCGTGTGAGCAAGGGTGACCTTATTGGATACTCTGGGAATACAGGACGTAGTACCGCACCACACTTGCATTTGACCGTCTATGCAACCAAAGGGGTTGATGGTGGCCAAGGAGCGCGTATAACCAATAGGCCAAGTGCAGCATGCCCTGGAACAGATTATCGTATGCCACTAGCACCGACTGCGGCATACCTCGATCCCATTGATTTTCTTCCATCAACAACACCAAATAACTTTAAACATCCATCATTGGCTAATTAATATTTATATTATATAATAAATTTATATGAAATTTCTTAAGGAAGAAAAAATAGGGGAGAAAGGTTCAATTCGCTGGATTATTTTAATAATCATCGGGTTAATTATTGCATCATATTTCTTTGATTTTAGTGTTCAGGAGGCTATTGAAGATGAGCAGACACAATCAAATTTTGAGTATATTAAAACCCATGCACTTAATTTCTATAATGCTTATTTGAGGCAACCAATAAACTTTTTCTGGAATGAAATTGTGATTGATATTATTTGGGAAAATCTTCAAAATATTTTAAATCAAATAGAAGCAGCTGAATAAAATACCGACTCAGGTATTTTATTTTTTACATAAGGGGTTAGTATAGAGATATCATGAACACTACAGGTATAAAGAAAGCAGAGTTCGTAACTGGAGTTGTAGGAGAAGAGGCTATTTTATACGACGGAACACCACAGATTGCTTTTATAGGACGTTCTAATGTCGGAAAATCTAGTACCCTCAACGCACTTTTGGGACGTAATAAATTGGTTAAGGTAGGAAATACACCTGGGAAGACACGTGAGATAAATTTCTTTAAGGTGGAGACTGATACTGGCCTTTTGAGTTATTTTGTTGATCTTCCAGGGTATGGTTATGCCAAGCTATCTAAACAGCAGCGAAATGAGCTTAAAAAAATGATAAGATGGTACATTAGTCATCCAGAAGCTGATACAGCTCTTATATGCCTGATTATTGATGCTAAGGCTGGTATTACTGACATTGATCTAGAGTTTATTGAGCTGATGAAAGAATCAGATAAAGAGTATTGTATTGCCGTAAATAAAATCGATAAAATTAACCAAAAGACACAAAGTAAACTGCAAAAAGATTTAGTAGCAAGTGTAGGTAATGCCGTGCCTGTATTCTATTATTCAGCCTTTAAAGGTAAGAATATTCACAAATTACAGGATTATCTCTTTAATGGGAAGGAGCAAAACACTAAAATATAGAGAATATAGGATATTTTAGAGGTATAAAGTCGTAAAATATATGTTGTGCGACGTTATATTATATTTCGTATCAAAACTCCCCTAATAAAAATAGAGTACATAAAGTACTCTATTTTTACGTATATCTAACCCTCACAAGAAATACAAACGTTAAGTTCTTCTTCTTTAACACGTTCACCTGCTGAAGCTTCACTTGTAAATGGATCTATATAAGTATCTGACATAAAATTTATTATTAATTATTATGTATACATTATAGCAAAAATTTATTTACCTGTGATACTAAGCTGCAATAAAGCTTTTTTTTCATATGCTTCTAGTTCTAAAGTATACTCTCCTGAATCTTTGAATGCATATTTTTCTTTAAATATATCTGAATCTATTTTTAATTGAAATTCTTCTGAAATAGCTGTTGTAATTTCTTTAATTCCTAGTGCGTGGTATAAAGATCCTTTTTCGTTAAGTTTCTCTTTGATAATAAGTGTTTTACCATTGAGAGTATCAAGTGCCTTTATTGCCTGCTCTTTGTCCTTTTCCTGCCTAATATTACGTGATTTTTCTGCTTGTTTGATCTTATTTAATTCTTGGTTGGTGGCCACTTTTGCAAGTCCTTGAGGAAGGAGTGCATTATGGGCGTATCCATCTGATACTTCAATAATATCTCCCTTACTCCCCTTTCCTTTTACGTGGCGTAATAAAATAACTTTCATAATTAATTAAATAATTTAAGTGCTTCTTGTAATTGTATATCTTCTTCCTGAGAATAATCAGCTTCTATAATAACATCTGGTGTAATACCAGTTTTTGAAATATGATTTTTGTCAGGTGTAAGCCATTTTGCAATGGTTACCTTGAGCGCAGTCCCTTCTGGTAGATCAATAAGCTGTTGAACTGAACCTTTTCCGTAACTTTGTTCTCCAACAACTGTTGCAATATTATTATCCTGAAATGCTCCTGCAATAATCTCTGAGGCTGAGGCTGATCCACCATTTTGTAAGATAATAATTTCAGGTAAGCCAGTCCCATCAAAGGTATCATAACCAAGACTCCTATGAATTGTTGACTCTTGATCGTTTCCATATTCTTCCCGCAATATAATAGTACCCTGAGGTAAGAAATGGCTACTGATATTAATTGAGGCGTCTAAATAACCACCAGGGTTATTACGTACATCTATTAATAATTTATCAAGACCAGATTCCTTGAATTCTTCTAAGGCCTTAAGAAACTCAGCTTCTGCGTTGTCGTTAAAATTGTAAAGGTGGATAATAAAGGCCTCATTCTGTATATCAGTTTCTACAATAGGAATTGTGACAATATCACGAATTATTGAAATATCTAAAGGATCAGCTTCTCTTCGCCTATATACTGTAAGTACAACTTCGGTACCTTCCTCCCCTCTGATACGACCAATTGCCTCATCAAGGGTGTCTCCTGAAATATCAACCTCATCAACATGGGTAATAATGTCTCCTGTCAATAAACCATAGGTTTCTGCTGGTGAATTCTTTAAAGGTGCAATGATAGTAAGAAAACCTTCTCGAATTGTTATCTCTGCTCCGATACCAGCAAATGACCCAGTAATATTTTCAAGAAAATAATCTGTTTCTACTGGAGGAAGAAAGTCGGAAAACTCATCACCATAACTTGCAACGAGTCCATCGATAGCTGTATGTATTTTATCTTCAGAACTTGGTTCTTCAAAAGGATATCGTTCCTCCATAATATCCCATACTAACCAAAATAGACTTAAATCTTCTTTTGCTTGGACTTGATTATTAATGTAGGGAAAATATTTTGCAAAAATAAATCCGCAGATAAATAAAACAATTCCAAGTACGATATTTGATATTTTAATATTTTTTTTCAACATATTATTCTTCAGCGATATTATTATGGTAAGCCTCTTTAGTGTATCTGTTCTTTGGGTCCCAAACCATATATGAATCAAGACCTAAATCATAGGTTGCTTTAATTTGAGCCCTCACCTCTTCTTCACCGTAATTGATTCCAAGACTAAAATCTTGTATCCATGGACGAAGTTTTTGCGGATCCTCCCCTATTGCTTGGACGCGTTCTATTGCTGAGTTCATAGAAGCATATATTACTTCATAAGGATATGCATCAGGATTATCATATCCAAAAAAACCTCGTGAATAATGTGATGGATATACCATTGGTGCAACAGCATCAAAATATGGCATAAAGTCTTCAAAAATTTGACCAATACCTATGTCATCTGTAGCTGTTGTAGTAAGTCCAAAAATATCAGCTGAAATTGGGATATTTCTTTTACCAAATTCATCATCAAGATATTGATAAAATTCATGAAGGACCTCAGGCCGCATTTTACCTTCAGGCAGTTCATAATTTATATTACTAATATTTCCATCAGAAGGATAGCGAATATAATCAAAATTAATTTCATCAAAACCTTTATTATAGGCATCAATTCCAATATCACGAAGATAATTCCAAACTTCTTTATTTTTTGGGTTGATAAAAGCAAGCCCTTTTCTATCAGTCCAGACACCACCATTATCAATTCTTTTGAAAGCAAATTCGGGATGCTTTGTGGCCAAGGCCGGGTCTTGGAATGCGGTTAACCTTCCGATGACATAAATATTTTTTTCGTGCAGTTCATCAATAAATTCTTCAATATCACGAACACGGCTTCCAGCATTGTAATACTGAGTTATAGTTGCATGCGACACAGGATATGAAATAACTCCAGTCGAATCTTTAATGTCTATGGTGACTGAGTTAATTTCTGAATCTTCAACAAAATCTATGAGTCTGGCACGTATACTTGGTGAACTTGCCACCCAACTTGAAATGTAAATACTCCGAACCGCGTCAGGTGTTGGGAGGTTACTTCCTTGTTGAATATTTTTTTGTTGGTGTAGTTTTTCTACTTGTTTTTGATTAACATTTAAAACACTTGCAAGAGAGCGTTCTTGGATAAAAAAAATTTCTTTTTGAATATTGTGATTTTTGACAACAATAAAAAGAGCAAATAATGCTGTGATAACAAATAGCGGTGTTGTGTAGTATGACCTAGTCATTGTTAATACTCACATCAGAAATCCGTGTGTTCTTTTTCTCTGGTTCAGGAACTTGTTCTTTAAATCTATCTTTAAGTTCTTGAATATATTCTTGTAGTGTTGATTCTTCATCCTGTTGATTAAGGACACCTGATTTATGCTTTAGAAGAAGAATTGAAGATCCAATAATGAAGGCTAGGATAATTACATAGAGGTTTTCCCATAATTCTGGTAAACCTAAAAATGGAAATAAAATAAGGAGCAATGCAGCAATAATAATAGTATTCGTATATTTTTTCATACTTGTAATTATAACAAAAAACATACAAGGCTTCACCTTGTATGTTTTACTATTTCTTGTCGACTACAACAACAAATTCACCTTTAATTTTTTCAGGATTATCTATAAAGAACGCATAGACTTCTTCTGCGCTACCACGCACTATCTCCTCATATAATTTAGTTAGTTCTCTACAAACTGCTATATGTCGATGAATGTCAAACCTTTCTGCTAAATCTTTAAGCGTTCTCATAATTCTATGGGGTGATTCATAAAAAACAGATATATGTTCAGTATTTTTGATTTGTTCGAATAAAGTGCTACGTCCTTTTTTATGTGGGACAAAACCAAAAAAAGTGAATTGGTTTCCAGTAAAACCAGTAGTTGTTAGCGCTGTTATTAAAGCCGAGGCACCAGGTATTGATTGGATAGATACGGTACCCTCAAACTCTTCATAAATTCTTTGGATTATCTTAACTCCTGGGTCAGAGATTGTTGGTGTCCCTGCATCTGATACTAGGGCAAAAGTTACACCGTTATCCATGCGTTCAATTATACTATCTTCTTTAGTTAAACTGGCTTGAGCATGGTAACTCTCAGTTGGTGTTTGAATATCATAATGCTGAAGAAGTTTTTTTGTAACACGTGTATCTTCACATAAAATAATATCTACTTCTTGTAAAATACGGATTGCACGAAAACTTATATCTTCTAGATTTCCAATTGGTGTTGCGACGATAAAAAAGTTTTTACGCATTTTTTGATGCCTTGAGGTCTATTTCAAATTCAATTTCATCATTAATAATGTTGTCTCCTAGGTCAGAGAAAATACTCCCCGAATTATATTCAATTTCCCATAAGGTTCTATCAAGAGTAAAAGATCCTTTAATATAAACCGCATCTCCTTGAACTCCTAAGAGAACTGGCAACACGACAGGTTGGGTAATTCCTTTAATAGTTAAATTTCCACGTAATTCTTCAGGTGAGTACCCAGTAATTTCAAGGCGTGTCATAGGATAACTGGCAACATCAAAAAAGTCAGCACTTTTCAGATGTCCATTTAAGTCTTCTCCAACTTCAGAACTAATACTTTGCATATCAAAATTAACAAAACCTGAAATAGTTGAACCGAGAATAGTTACTTCACCAGAATCTGCCGCAACAGTACCATAGTGCGATTTTAGTGGTGCTCGTCCAGTCCAATTGAGTTCAGTTTCATTTTGTTCCACCGTATAGACACCGTCCATTACTGATGAGTTAACAGCACTTGCTTGTTCTGTTAAAGGTGGATTAGTAATTTCAAAATTTGGTAATTGTTCTTTATATTGAGATGCATCAAGCCATGTATACCCAAGGTAGACCACTGCTACACCAATTAAAACTGTAATTATATTCTTCATAGTATATTTATTATATCAATTAGTTTGTGCTTTGAGTACTGTTGATATCTTTTTCTTCGACATTATAGACCTTCGCATTTTTTCTTTGTAAATTGTGACGTACATTTTCAGTGATTTTTTTACTAAGGTCCCCCACTTTCCTTTTTAGAAAGAGAAATATTTTTATATCAATAATTAAAAAGATGATAAAAATAATTCCAATAACAACGAGAAATGTTAGATCAAAATAAATACCAAATCCAATACCAAGAACCCCAAGAAGACCTAGAATAAGAAAACTCATGATAAACATACCCTCAATGAAACCAAATGAAGTATCTGCTAATAGTTCATCTGGTGCTTCATATCCTTGCTTTGCTTTCAGTGCATAATCAATGTATTTAAATAATGTGAGCATATTTTAATTATAACAAAAACCACAGATTTTTTAGATTCATGGTTTTTTTGATGTGCCCAGGGCGGGGCTCGAACCCGCATGCCTTAGAGGCCACGGCCCTCAACCGTGTGTGTATACCAATTCCACCACCTGGGCTTATGTGTGGTCAAAATATTAATTTTGCAACAAAAAAAATAGTATCATATCGACACTATTTTTCAAAGATTAGGCTTCGCTTGGTAGTGATTCGCAAACAATGCCATCATTATCACCATCAAGGCGACTGATATCAGTATCACATTGTGCATACACTCGTTGTGCTTCTTCTTGAGTTTGGAAATCATCACAGTTGTAATCATAGTACCCTTCAGCCTGAGCATCACAAATTCGTTGTGTATTAATTAAATTTCCATCTGCATCACGTTCAAGTAATGCTTCTTTTAGAGATCCTGTTTCAAATAAGGTTTGTAAATCAAAATCTGTATCAGCAATTTCAAGACCGGTAGCAAGACCTGCTACCCCACCGACAACCGCTGCCCCTGTTTGAACAGTTCTGTTTTCAGTTTTATGACCGTAATACCACATTCCTGCAGCAATAGCGATAATAATCAAAAGTACAACAAGCCGTACGTTTTTATTCCCTCGTGCTTTTTTTATCTTATTCATACCCTTAAAGTATACAATACTTTTAGTTTTGTATAGTAATTGTTTATGATATAATTTATGGTGAAATAAATTATTAATAATATGGGAGTACACAAAATATCCTATCGACCTATACAAAAAGTTGAAAATATTGATGAAGGTATGAAAACGATCATTAATGACTATCAATTTGAACATGTATATGTTGGACAGCGACAGAAAAGTTTTCCGGTTACTGAAATTCAAGAATTACATGAAAATAATCTTGAAACAGTAGAAACCATTCTAGGTTTACGTTCTAAAAAAGTAAGAGAAAAAATTCTCCTTTTAGCTCGAGAACGAAAAATATATCTTCTTTTTGGTAGAGAATTCAAAAGGGTTTGGAAAAGCTTTGTTTTTAATAAAAAGCAAATTATTGAAAAGCAATTTGTATGCATTTATATTCCAGGTCTTAGTATTTGCCCTGGTATATATGAAATGACTAAAGACTTTCAGTCCTTGGTCAGAAATCCACAAAATAACTAAAAGCGCTATTACAGCGCCTTTTTATTTAAAAAATTTCTTTGCCATTCCTAGAAGATCATCTGTTACTGATCCATCATCATCTTTATCAATAAAATCTTTTGCAAGTTCAATCAATGGATTAACCTTATCTTCATCGGCATTTTTCTTTTCCCTACTCAGAAGGTCACCAAGCATACTAATATCAAAATCATTTGATTCTTTTTTCATTTTTCCAATTTGACCAAGGATCAATGTCCCAAGCATCTCCATTACTGCACCGGCAGATCCTTCTGAGACCTCAGATTTATCAGCGATTGCTTTGGTTACTGTTGATTTACTGCCTCCAAAAATATGACTTAAAATCTTATCTCCTTTAGTATCAACTGATGGATTTACGAGATCATTAATATTATTGAAAATTGAGCCGTCATGATCTTTTGTAATTGCAGTATCTAAAGACGCCAGTTTATCTGAAGACATGGCATTTGTTCCCATTTTAGAAACAATAAGCGGACCAAATTGTTTAATCAGTTTTTCTGTTGTTTGTGAATCTAATCCTGCTCGGACTCCAATTTTTTCGACCCCGTCGTTACCAAGATTTTGTAAAATATTTTCTACTATTGTATTCATATAATTATTATAAAAGATTATTAATGCGAGTAATTGTTTCTTGAGAAAGTTTTTCTGCTTCTTCTAATGTTTTGGCTTCAGTGTAGATACGCAGTATTGGTTCAGTATTTGAAGCCCGTACATGTACCCACGAATTTTCAAAATCAATTTTAAGGCCATCAATCCGTGAAATTGATTCACTACTTTCTCGATATTGATTTTCTAATGCATCTAAAATTATAGTTATTTGATCACGGCTTGGAATATCAATTTTTTCTTTAGTCATGAAATAATCTGGATATTGTTTCCTTAGCTCACTGGCACTTATATTTGATTTTGCTAAGTGTGTAAGAAATAATGAAATACCTACAAGCGCGTCTCGTCCATAGTGTAGTGGTGGATAAATGATACCACCACTTCCCTCGCCTCCAATAACAGCATCTACCTCTTTCATTTTTTCAACAACATTTTTTTCACCTACCGCAGATGCGGAATACTCCTGTTTATATTTTTCAGTGATATCACGTAATGCACGAGATGAGGAGAGATTTGAAACGGTGGTACCTGGTTGTACTGAAAGAATATAATCACTGACCATGACCAAACCATATTCTTCATTAATCATAGTCCCCTTCTCATCAATAAGGACAAGTCGATCAACATCAGGATCCACAGCTATTCCTAAATCTGATTCAGTTTTTGTAACCAGTGATTTTAATTCTGAAAGGTTTTTATCAAGAGGCTCAGGTGGATGCTGAAAGTCTCCATTTACCTCACAATACATTCCCACAACTTCACAACCTAATTTCTCAAGGAGTATTGGAACAGCAATCCCACCAACAGAATTAATGGCATCAAGCGATATTTTAAGTTTCTTTGACTTAATTAAATCAACATCAACAGCCTCTAGGTCTAATATTTTTTGAATGTGATCTTTAGTATGATTGTATGATTTTGTTTCAGTACCTAAATCATCAACAGACACAAATGTATAATCCGCCTCTTTTTTAATATCTAAAATTTCTTGCCCACTTTTAGCTGAAAGAAACTCTCCATTATTGTTAAGCATTTTAATTCCATTATATGGTTTTGGATTATGACTGGCAGTAATAATGATTCCACCTTGTGTGGCACGTGCGATAACTTCCACTTCAACAGTCGGCGTTGTTGCGTAGTCTAGATTAATGACATCAATCCCTAAGCTGATAAGTGTTTGAATAGTGATATCCAAAATCATTTTTCCTGAAGCACGACCATCACGGCCAACGCAAATGGTAGGGTTTTCATGTTCTTTAAGAATCCATGTTCCGTAGGCTGAAATAAACTCCGTAATATCAAGAGGTGTTAAGTTTTCACCTGGAACGCCACCAATGGTCCCACGAATGCCTGAAATAGATGTAATAAGCATAGTAAAAGTATAAGCCGTGGTGATTTTATGCACAAGAAAAAACGAAGACTATCTCCGCTTGAACCAATCAGAAATGGGAATATTAAAATAATTTAATACCGCAATCAGCAGTGTTGTTATGAGTGCCTCATCAATATTTCCAACAAAAGGTAAATTATCAGGCAAAAACTCAACAACCCCAAAGGTAATATTAAAAATATAGAGTAATGAAATAATACCAAGCCCTGCCATAACAAAGTCTTTTCCCTTCTTAAAATATTTTTTTTGATGATTATTTTTTATATCTGGCTGTGCTTTTGTATTCATAAGGTCATTATATCTTAAATAAATTAATTATTTTCTATCACTTACTTTTTTGGGAAGTGGTGGTAGTTTATACGAAGCTTTAGGATAAATTGCCGTCAGTTCATCATGAACTTCTTTAGCATGTGCAGGAGCATTATAACGTCCATAAAGGACTAGATAATGGTTCATATTTCCCCATTCAGACTGGGGTACAATTTCCATTAAATCTCGTTCAATTGAAACAGGTGTATATGGAGCGTCACAAAGATCGAATTTACGTGCAATACGAATCGCATGAGTATCAATGGCAATTCCTTCATGTATACCATATAAGTTAGAGAGCACGACACAGGCTGTTTTGTGACCTGCCCCAGGTATAAGTTCAAGGTCTTTGAGATTTTTTGGAAGTTCTCCATTAAATTCATTTAATACCATCTTTGCAGCAGCAATCACATTTTTTGCTTTATTACGATAAAAACCTGTTGAATAAACATCCTTTTCCATTTCTGATTGCTTTGCTTTCGCGTAGTCTTTTATTTTTGGATATTTTTTGAATAGTTTACGGGTAACAATATTTACTCGCGCATCGGTACATTGGGCTGAGAGAATAACTGCGACTAAAAATTCAAAATCAGTGGTGTATTTCAAATCAGAAATAGGGTCTGGGAATTTCTTTCTAAAGACCTTGAGCATTTTTTGCATACGTTCTTTTCGGATCTTTTTCTTATATGGTGTCATAATAAAAGCTTAAAACTATTAAAATTTGTTGCAAGAAAAAAGGATGCTTTAGCATCCTCCAAAAATAATATCATCAGGAAAAACTTCATCGTTGAGCAGATTAGAATCTTTTTCCATTTTTCTGTGTATATACTCTCTTGAGTGAAATATTTCGTCCCAAGAAACTTTTTCGACTTTTGAATTTTCAATAAGTCTATCAAGTGATGACTTCATAAATATCTATAATATAAATTCTCTTTTATTAAAACACATTTTCAAAATAAAAATAGCATTTCTGCTATTTAAAGTTATTAATTTTTTAATGTCTCCATATTTATAGAAAACAATTTTTCTTCAGCTACTGTCGTAATTAACATTTCACTAAAACTTTCAGTTATTGAATTTGTATTAAGAAGAAAATTAATAAAATTCTCAGCTTGTTGATATGAAATAATACAATTGCTAAGTGTTACATATTCATCAACATCTTTCTTTAGAAAAGCAAAATTACAACTTTCATTTGGAAACTGGGCAAATACTATCTTATTTTGCTCAAGGTAATTCAAGCCAGAGTTCAGAGATAGGTCTGGAAAGGCTTTGTGTATGTCATGCAAAACTTCCATTGCTCCAAGGTAGTTTGTACGCAGATATGATTTTTTAAGAAAAAGATTCATAGTAATTTGTACATCACGCAAGTTAATTTTCTTTTCTTGAAAAAGATAAGAGACTTTTGCTACAAATTCTTCAGCTACGTTAAACACTGCGATAGTCTCGTTATTTTTAGACCAGAATAGACGGAGCTGATCTCGATGCGTTGAAAATTCTATATTAATTTTTGTGTTCATAGGTTAAGATCTTTTCTATAATTAAATCATGAAAAAATAAAAACACCAACTAGGTGCTTATTTTATAGTCATGACTCACTATTTTTCCATCTTCTAAATAGATAATGCGATCACAATATTTCGTATACTCAGGTTCATGTGTCACCATAACAATTGTTTGTCCTTTTTTATGAAGATCACGCATAAGTTCAATTACCTGTTCAGAAGATGCTGAGTCAAGATTTGCCGTTGGTTCATCAGCAAAGAGAATCTCTGGTTCTTGCACGATTGCTCGTGCAATTGAGATACGTTGTTGCTGTCCACCAGAGAGCTGATTAGGGCGATTAGTATACTTTCCCACCATATCAATAGAATCAATGATGTGACGTGCTTTTCCTTTTGCTTTATTACTATCAATACCTTGCATTAATAGCGGTATGGCCACATTTTCTTCGGCGGTAAGTTCAGGTACCAAAGCATAATCTTGGAAAATATAACCAAGTCGTTTTAATCTAAACTGCGTTCTTTCGGTCTCTGAAAGATTTAAAATATCAATTCCATTAACATTAATGGTACCTTCCGTGGGTTTATCTAAGAGACTAATTTGATACAACAAGGTTGATTTTCCTGCCCCAGATTTTCCCATGATAGCTATAAATTCTCCATGCTTAATATCCATATCAATACCTTTAAGGACTGGTGTAACAATTTCACCATTAGTATATGTTTTTGTAAGATTTTTTACAGTAATCATAATATTATCTTTGAAGAATTGAATCTAGGGTGTTTTGACGAACGATGATACGAGCTGGTAAAAAACCTGCTATCATCGTAATCACAACTAAAATTAAAGCGCGTGTTAATGTTGGAATAAGCTCTGCTACTAAAATCCCATCTGAAAAAGGAAAATCAATAGGGTTTTGAACAAAGAATGGAACCAATAGACCGTAAAGAATTACTAATCCTAGCCCGATACCAAACACTGCATAGAATAGAGATTGAATCGAATAGGCAAATTCTATAGCCCCTTCTGAGATACCAATACCTTTAAGAATTCCAATGAATTTACGCCTCGTTAATGCATTAATATAGATGACGATAAAGACAGTAATTGATGAAACAATAATCCCAACAAAACCAATAATATTTCCTAAAAAACCAAATGTCTGTTGTACATCAGCAAGGAACTTTGGAATAGCTTCAGTTGCAGTTTGTACCTTGGCATATCTACCAAAACCGTATGATAATGCAATATCTTTGAATTGTTCATCAGTGAATCGTCCGTTATGTTTAACTACAATTTCTTGTGCTTGAAGACTTCGTTGCTGTGCTATACGCCTATAATCTTGTTCTGTGATAAATATTGAAGAAGACAATTCTCCAACTTTTGAATCAATAATCCCAGCAACAATAAATTCAGATGTTTGACCAGGATCATTATTCCCATCAAGTAATTGTTGCTCTCGTTGAAAATCATCTTCAACTTCACCCTGTAAGGTAATTTTTACAGGACGACCAACTTCTACATTAACCAGTGGTTCAAATAGATCAGAGAAATTTGAATATTTTTGTAATAGTGTTGAACCAATAAGTACTTCACCTGAACGATCAGAGCTAAGCATTTCACCTTCGATAAGAAACTCAGACAATCCTGTAGTAGCTTCTTCTTGCTCTGGATCAATAACAAAAGCACTTACACTAAGACTCTCAGCCTCTTCAGTAAAATCATCTCGATTAATATATCCTGCTTCAACAGTTGACCCAATTTTATAGCGCACGCTATAATTTTCTACCTCTGGCAATGAATCAAGTACTCTTACAATATCTTGACTATTTACAATAGTCTCCTCATCAGGAAGTGTCGTGAGGTACAAATCACCAGTTAAATATTCTCTATTTTGTTCAAAACTTCCTTCTGTTAAACCAACTAAAATTCCAGGTATAACTACGAGTGACAAAAAGGTTAAGGTCATAATTGAAATAATCAAAAGATTTATCCAGATGCTTCCCCTAACAATCTGCCGCAATCCAAGAAAATATCCAACACTCCAGAATTTAGATAAGGTATCGAGTTGTTTTTTAAAAAATGACATGGTTATTTTCTTGTTTCAAGAAGAATAATATCACCCTGATTTAGTCCACTTGTTATTTCAACTAATCCGTCATTTCCAATAAATCCGGTTGTAATAGTTCGCTCTTCATATTCAAATGGAACATCATTTGTTTGAATGAGCACCGTCTGATTACCATTGTTTTCTTGAATATAATGACGAGGAATAGCTAATACACTTTCTCTCTGATCTGAAATAATACGAGCCTTTGCATTCATTCCAACACGGATACGTGGGTCATTATCTAAGAGCTCAACATCCGTTTCATATACAGGAACACCATCTACTTCAGTATCAATAAAATCAATAAACCGAACACGACCAGTATACTCACTGTCATTATAGGCATCCAGCGTCACTGTTACCTCATCACCTACCTCAATTTTATTAATATAAATTTCTGGGGTGTTAAGTTCAAGTTCTTTAATTTCGTTTTCAAACATGGTGACCAGTGGTGTAAAAGCACTCACTATTTCTCCAACTTCTAAATCATGTTTAGCAATAATACCATCAAACGGAGCACGAATTTTACCGTCGCCTAGTTGCGCTGCAACTGCACTGACTTGTGCCTGTGCTTGATTACGTCGTGCCTGTTCCCGAGAAATATTTGATGCTTGATCAACTCCTGATACGCGTTCTACATTATTTTCTAAATCAGAAATAACTCGTGCCCGTGTTGCCAGTGCTGATTCGTATGCTCGTTTACGCGATGCATAGGTATTAGAACGTGTATTTGGAACAGGAACAACCCAATCAGTATTCCCATAAGGTTCACCATCAATGAACTCAATAAATAGTCCACGGGTAGCTAATCGACCAGCTCGTTCAGATTCAGCAGTATAGGTTCCTGACTCAAGTCCAGAGAGCCTAAAAGAATATCCTGAGTTTGCAGAAGAACTATACATATCAAGGATATACTCTCCCTCTTCTGTTCCTAAATAGGTCCCAGTAACAATAGGCGCAGATACATTACGTTCATTTTCATTAATATTATATGCTTGCAAATCGCCCGATAAATATTCTCGATAAAGACCCTCAATAATAACATCTTGTTCCTCTATTTGTTTTTCTAATGATTCAGTCGCTGATTCTGTATCTACCTGTGTATCAACTCTTGTCAGAGTAAGATTTGCTTGTGCTTGAGAAAGATCAGCCGCTAAACGATTTTGTTCAATCTCAGCAATCACGTCACCTTTTTTCACTGAATCTCCTACTTCAAAATTTACCTTGCTGACCCGTCCAGAACTCGCAAAACCTAAATCAACACGGGTTTGAGCATTAATCAGACCAGCTAAAAGAAGTTCATCCGAAACAGTCGTTTGTTCAACTGTGTAGCGTGCGTATGATTTTGTTCTGGTTTTTCGGATAATAATTGCCGCAGCAATGAGGAGAATAATGACCCCAATAACGATATACCGTTTTTTAAATCTTTTTTTCATAATGTTATAAACCTTTTGGTAATTCTTTAACTTTTTTTAGGATAGTAATAATACTCTCTATTTCTTTTTGAGAAATATTTTTAAAGTATTTCTCCATAGCTTCTTTAGCAAGAATAAATGCTGATGATAAGGTTTTTTCACCTCTTGCTGTCAGATAAATTTCTTGCGAACGAGCATCTTTGGCAGCTTTACGCTTCAGATATTCCTTTTCTTCAAGGAATTTTATATGACGATGGATAGCTTGTGGTGTGACTCCTGCCATAGCAGCAATCATTTTCTGATTAACCTCTCCACGCATTTGAATATTACGTAATATTGCAAAACGAATACGCGTCATATCAGGATAGCCATTTCCTTGAACATGATTCGTTACATAACGCTCAAGATCTTTGTCGATCATCCCTAAAAACATCACCATTTTTGTAATTGGACTTTCCATAATAAAAATAATTAACATGTTTATTATAAAACTGTTAATTATCTGTTGCAACTAGTTATTAATATATTCGCTTAGTCCTAACCACTCTAACATGCTCTCTAACCACTGTGCATCTGAGGTTGTAACAATATAGCTAATAATAGTTATTAAGAGAGCAAAAATAATAGTAGCACCAATTGTTCTCCCTAATCCACTGATTATTCCATTAATAAAAATGCGTCCACGCGAGTTTTGTTTGTGAACCTCTTCTTGCAATGATTCCATCTCATGTATGAGATCAGTCTGAGCATCTATATTATTGTTATTGGCTTCTTCTTCCATAAAAATATGTGTGTTTGAGCATTAAATTTAAGCTCCATATATTATAATAATATCATATATAATAAGCGGTGGATAAATTACTAGACAAAAATAATATTATTCTTAACATAATAATCAAATACAGATTCACAGTTTTTTGATGAGATTTTTGGTTTGTTATTTGTGAATCTCCTTCCTTCCGTCCTTGCTGAGGCAAGACTCTATATATAATGCGTGAAGCACCTCAACATGTTTAATTTTAATTAAGTGTTAATTGTTTTAAAGTTCTACACTACTGAGAATTCATGCTAAAAAGCCTTGATGTATCCATTCTGGATTATCAAGGCTTTTGTTCTGCCTTCTTTCTGTGTTCAATCAATTTATTAATGGCGATAACTCGCATGTTAAACATCTTTTTTTCTTCTTGAGTCATCTCACCAAAAGTCTTTTTTGATGCGTTAGGTTTAAATAAAGGATCAAAACCAAATCCAGAACCTTTTGGTTCAATAATCTTACCATCAATGATTCCTTCAAAATAATGAATGTTTGAGTGTGGATCTAAGTACCCAAATATAGTTCTAGCCGTAGCATCCTTATTATTGAAGTTTTTAACAAGATTCCAAATTCCATCAACCCCTAAGTCATCAACGAAAAATTTAATAAAAGTTCCTGGTAGATTATTCATTTCATGGAAAACTACTGAAGTGTCTTCAACAATAATTTCTTCCTCTGATTGTATATATTTTAAAGCTTCATTGATTTTGACCTTAATCACATCTTTAGGATTTAATGATTGTATTTCAGGTAAATCGATATCCAATTGTTTGATGTTAGGTAGTAATGATTGCACTTCATTAAATTTACCCTTATTTCCGGTAATAAATTTCATGATAACAGTATATAACAAAACCATTCTTATTGTTTTTCAACTTTGATATATTCCATGCAATACCTTTTATATAAAAAAGACTGCATAAAACAGTCTTTTGAAATATTTATCTATTTCGTTCACTCCAATTTTCTTTTTCTTTTTCAAAGTCATCTGGATGATACGCCTTATTTACTTTTCTAAATTGAGTAAAATGGTTTCGTGAGAGATAGAGGCGGCGATTTTCAGTATCAAAAACAAAATCATCTTTGCCTTCTTGAACTTTTGGTCCTGAAGCAATAATTGGATTAAATCCAAGTTTTTCATTAACCATTTCTGTTAATTTTTGAATTGAATTTTGATAATCATTTTGGAATTTTTCTCTATTTCTTCCAGCAATCATATAATTACCACCTGCTATAACAACATCAATAGTTCCCTCTTCTGAGAGTTCTTTTAGTGTATCTAATCGATCTCTAAAAATTGTATTAAAGTCTCCTTTGTCCTCATCAAGGAATTTCGATCTTCCTGGATCTTGATGCGTTATAAATGAAATACTATTTCCTGTCTCTTTATTTTTTCCAACAGCAATAACACCTGTACAATTCAGAAAGTTAGCTGACCATTTAGAATTCTCATTAAGATTTGAAATTACAAAAGTTTGTTCACCTGAATTTTCAATATTATTCTCATTTAATTCTTCAACAGGTGCATGAAAATTTATCACATCTGAATTTTTCAGTAATTTTTGTAATTCGATATCCAAAACACCTTCTTCGTTTCTATGTTGGTTTTTTGTCCCAACACAGGTCATAATTGCTAAATCTGGGTTTTTTAAATGAGCTGAGTGTAGTTCATTTTTCTGTTCTTTATTAATTTTTGGTATTCCTTCCATGCTATTAATTATACACGATTAACTTTTTACTTTATTAAATATCTTAATATATTTATAAAAAATTACCTTCTTTAGAAGGTAATTATAATTTTTAATTCATAAGAGGATTCTCTACAAAACCTTGTATTAAATCAACACTTACGCGTAAACCACTAGCATCACCAGGAGTAATAACTTCTGCATTCTCAAGGGTATCTATAAATATATGCGCCTCATCCTTTGAACTAATACCCATTGAAATACGATCACCTTCTTCGTCATAGAAATATCCATGAGGCGGCATTCTACCACAATCACACATTTCAAAATATGGATTTGGAACCTTGAAGTCCTTTTTTCTTTCTTTGAACTCTTCTCCTAAGGCATCAATAAATGACGCAATAACAGAAGCAGTAACAATAACTAACTCCTCTACAAAACTTGGTAATTCTGATTCAGCTATTTCTTCTACAAACCTTTTAAAGTCTTTTTTAGAAATTTTACCTTTTTCAAGGCAATCTTTTACAGCGTCAAAAGCTTCTTCTTTGGTTTCATAGTAGAAACTTTCTGCTCCAGATTCAAATATGATTTTTACAGATGACTGGTCGAATTTTAGTTTATTCATATAAATTTTTAAATTTTATATTTATTTATATTAAATCATATATTTATTTATTGTAAAATAAAAAACCGTAAAAACGGCTTTTATTAAATTTTAGTCATTACTATTTCCCATTATTCGCAAAATGGATAAAAATAAGTTAATTATATCTAAGTAGAGACTCACGCTTACATCAATTGCGCTATCCAGTGTTTTAGGAACTCTATGTGCTCTATACATGTCATAACCAATGTACAAACTAAAGATTCCGGCGCTAATATAATCTATTATTCCTAAATCTAAAGCTGGTATAAAAATTTGTAAAATTCTAACAAGTATTAGCCCACATAATGCCAAAAAGAGTACACCTCCTAATTTACTAAAAATATTAGGAAAAATCGTCCCAGCAAAACCCATAATAAAAGTAATTACCGCAGTTAGACCAAAAGCGTTCATCACAACATCTGGGCTATATTCCTGCAGAGCAGGAGCTAAAACAACTCCAAAAGGTATACAAACAAGATTATAACCAATGAAGGAAATAACAGGATTATCATTCTTTAAGGCGATAAAGATTCCTAAAATCGGTAAACCTAACCCTATGATTAGAATCTCCCATATCGAAGTTGGGTTATATCCTAATTGAATAGTGTAATATCCCGCAACAGCTGTTCCTATTAAACCCCATATCACCGACAATGCCAGTGCAGTATAAAATGCGTTAGGAGACATAGTGTCATTACCATACCTCTCAAAAACTCCAGTACTTAATATATTTTTCATTTATTTGTTTTTTAAGTTCAAATATATTTTAAAACATCATATAAATAAATCAAATTAAAAAACACCATATGGTGTTTTTTAATTAATGAGGTATCGCAGAGTTGAAACGAGGCGGACTTTTTTCATTTCAGGACTCGCTGGGTCTTTTTCTGAGATTGCAAAGACTCCTTGATTTGCTCGGGCAATATCCCCTACTCTGGCACCTGAATCATATGCGAATTGTTCAGCTGATAATCGTGCGTTAGCAATAGCTTCTTGTAGCATTTCAGGTTTATATTGATTAATATCAGCAATTTCATAATTTGTATAGCTATCATTAATCACAATCCCTTGTTCAATGAGTGACAGTGTTTGCTGGGATGTTTCTTTTACTAAATCAATTTTATCCGTATATACCGATAACGACATTCGTGCGTTGTATCGATATTGCGCATTTTGATAGGTATCCTGATAGGTACTAGCTGGTGAGGTATTAATTTCAGATGATTCAAATCCTGCATCAGTTAGAAATGCTGTTACACCATCAACTTGACGAGCAATTTGCCGATAGAGGTCTGAACTATCATTTGATTTAACCTCAAATGACATCGTCCAAATAGCACGATCAGCTTTGATAATTCGTTCCGATAATCCTTTTACCTCTACATATTTTCCTTGATTTGAAAATTGCTTTGCTGAAATTGATAACAAGAGTCCAAATATTAATATCGCTCCCGTAATAATTCCTATGATAATTTTTGTGTTTTTGTTCATGAATTTATAATAACAAAAAACCAGAAATAAGTCTGGTTTTTATTTACGCTGTCCTTTTTGTGCTAATTTAACTCGATTCAATCCGCGTTGAATATTTCGTTCAATTTCAACGTATTCATCTTCGTTAAGAGTTCCTTGTGCCATAACTTCTTTGGCACGTTCGATGGCATCTTCTGAACGTTTGATATCAATATCAGAAGCATTTTCCGCTCGATTTGAGAGGATAATGACTTCATTATCATGACGTACTTCCAGAAGACCACCATCAATAGCATGATAGACTTCGTTACCTTCATTTTTTACCATTACTTGCCCTAGTTGCAGTGGAACCACCAAAGGAACGTGATCAGGAAGAATAGTTAATTCCCCGTTAAGAGTCGTAACCGTTAGCTGATCAATTTCATTTTGATAGACTTCACGCAAAGGTGTCGCAATAGTTAATTTAATCTTTTTGGTTGACATAGGCTTTGATTAATTAAGCCTCTTTTCCTTCAGCTTCTGCTGCTGCATGAGCTTCGAGAACTTCTTCGATTGAACCTTTGAGGTAGAAACTGTTTTCGTTGATATGGTCGTATTTTCCAGCCAAGATATCTTTGAATGCTGAAATAGTATCAGCTAGTTTTACATAGGTACCTTGCATTCCCGTAAACTGTTCCGCAACGTGGAATGGTTGTGATAGGAATTTTTGGATTTTACGAGCTCGGGCAACAGTTAGTTTATCTTCGTCAGATAGTTCGTCCATACCAAGGATTGCAATGATGTCTTGCAAGTCTTTGTATTTTTGAAGAACACCTTGAACACCTCGAGCTACCTCGTAGTGTTCATCCCCAATAACTTGTGGATCAAGAACTGTTGATGTTGATTCAAGTGGGTCTACCGCAGGGTAGATTCCAATTTCAGCAAGAGATCGGTTCAATGATACTGTCGAATCCAGGTGAGCAAAAGTATTTGCTGGCGCAGGATCCGTAAAGTCGTCGGCTGGAACATATACCGCCTGAACAGAGGTAATTGATCCGTTTTTTGTTGAGGTAATTCGTTCTTGAAGACCTCCCATTTCAGATGCTAGCGTTGGTTGATATCCTACCGCTGATGGAATACGTCCCAAAAGCGCAGAGATTTCAGATCCAGCTTGCGTAAACCTGAAGATGTTGTCGACAAACAGTAGAAGATCTTGTCCTTCTTTGTCTCGGAAATGTTCCGCCATCGTTAGAGCAGACAATGCAACACGTGCACGTGCCCCAGGTGGTTCGTTCATTTGTCCGAAAACAAGTGCGGTTTTATCAAGCACGCCTGCTTCCTCCATTTCTTTGTAGAGATCGTTCCCTTCACGGGTTCGTTCCCCTACTCCGGCGAACATTGAATATCCTCCGTGAGCTTTCGCAATGTTGTTGATGAGCTCTTGGATGATAACGGTTTTACCAACTCCAGCTCCACCAAAGAGACCAACCTTTCCTCCCTTAAGGAATGGACAGATAAGGTCAATAACCTTGATTCCTGTTTCAAGAACTTCAGTTTCAGTTGATTGTTCATCAAATGATGGTGATTCTCGGTGAATTGGTGCTACCGCTCCGCCTTCGGGTGCTGGTTTGTTATCAATTGGCGCTCCTGTTACGTCAAACATTCGACCTAACACAGCATCTCCAACAGGAACAGAAATAGCCGCTCCGGTATCAGAAACTTCATCTCCTCGTTTCAGTCCGTCAGTAATGCTCATAGCAATGGTGCGGACTTCGTTCATACCAATGTGTTGTTGTACCTCAAGGACAAGTTTTTCGCCGTTATTATCTACATGCAAGGCATTATAGAGTGCCGGCAACTCTCCTTCGAAACGTACATCAACCACTGGTCCAATGATTTGTGTAATTTCTCCTTTTTTCATAATAATTTTCCGTTTACGATACCGCAGCCGATCCTCCAACAATCTCTGAGATTTCTTGGGTGATGGCAGCTTGCCGTGCACGGTTATAGTTTAACTTGAGATCATCATACATTTCTGCAGCATTATCTGAAGCATTTCGCATCGCCATAACACGTGCTGAATGTTCAGAAGCAAGAGATTCAAGTAATAGTTGGTAAATAACAGTCATTAATACTGCAGGAACTGCAGAATCAAGCACCGCTTGCTCGTTTGGTTCGAAATTATACAAAGCAAACTTTCGTTTAGAATTTGTTGATTCTTCGATGCGAGCGAGTTTTGCAGCGGTATCTACCTTCAGTGGAATAAATGGTGTAATTTTTGCATCAAATGATAGTGATGAGACAAATTCTGTATAAGCAATGACTACCTCAGCATAGGCTTCGTCATTATCATAGCTTTCAAGAACAGTGTTTAATACTGAACGTACTTCACTCCCAGTATAGTAATCAGACAATTCATTAAAACTCGCTAAAATAGTTAATCCATTTCTTCGAGCAATTTTTTCTGATTGTTTACCAACAGCGATAGCGTCAATGGTGTGGTCAGGATGTGACTTTTTAAAAGCTGTTACCTGTTTTGATACATTCATATTATATCCACCACAC
This sequence comes from Minisyncoccota bacterium, assembly GCA_022763365.1. Classification (GTDB taxonomy): domain Bacteria; phylum Patescibacteriota; class Minisyncoccia; order Phycocordibacterales; family UBA1006; genus UBA1006. The sequence goes on from JALEGN010000007.1 coordinate 22,221, forward strand.
AACCCTTTGTTAGATGCGATAATTACCATCAATACCTTATTTCCCTCGCGAGATTCAAGATAGGGATGAGATAAATTCTTGTGAACATGGAGGTTCTCAAGTAATTCAAATGATCTATCAGCGAAAACTTTTGAAGCAAGTCGTTTTTCAACTGATTTTTTCATTTTTGATACTGAAATCATTTCCATAGCCTTGGTAATTTTTCCAATATTTTGGACTGATTTCATTTTTTGTTTAATGGTTTTTGTTTGCATAGGACTTAAGCGTCTTGGCGCATGGTATTAACCTTTAAACGTGTCGTTGTATTCGACAATAGCTTGTTTCAATTCAGCCTGAACATCATCTCCCCAGCCTTTCGCAAGAGATTCCAGAAGTGATGATTTAGACGCATCAAGGAAAGAATAAAATCCTTCTTCCCATTTTGCTACATCTGATTTTTCAATACCTTCGAGCATGCCGTTATTAAGTGCATAAATTGATGCGACTTGTTTTGGCATAACGATTGGACTGTATTGTTTTTGCTTCAAGAGCTCCACTGATTTCGCCCCATGATCAAGCGTTTTCTTTGTTTGTGGATCAAGATCTGAACCAAATTGTGCAAATGATTCAAGTTCTCGATATTGTGCAAGAGCTAGCTTCATTGGTCCTGCAGTTTTCTTCATTGCTTTTGTTTGTGCTGATCCTCCAACACGTGATACCGAAAGCCCTACGTTAATCGCAGGTCGAATTCCTTTGTTGAATAATCCAGCTTCAAGGAAGATTTGCCCGTCAGTAATTGAAATTACGTTGGTTGGAATGTATGCTGATACGTCTCCACCTTGTGTTTCGATAACTGGTAGTGCGGTAATTGAACCTCCGCCATTTTCTTCATTCAATCGACATGCTCTCTCAAGCAATCGTGAATGTAGGTAAAATACATCTCCTGGATAAGCTTCTCGTCCTGGTGGACGTCGCAGTAATAGTGAGATTTCACGGTAGGCTGCTGCATGTTTCGTAAGGTCATCGTAGATAACCAATACATCTTCTCCTTTATCAAGGAAGTATTCAGCAATCGCTACTCCGGCGTATGGTGCAATATATTGTAATGATGATGGATCAGATGCTCCAGCTAAAACAACCGTTGTATATTCCATTGCTCCAGCTTCTTCAAGCTTTTGAACCACACGCATTACTTTTGATTTCTTTTGACCAATTGCGACATACACACATTTCATGTTCTGCCCCTTTTGGTTAATGATGGTATCAACAGCTAAAGCAGTTTTTCCTGTTTGTCGATCACCAATGATTAACTCACGTTGACCTCGTCCAATTGGTACCAAAGCGTCAATAACTTTAATACCTGTCTGCATTGGAACAGAAACAGGTTCACGCGTCATAACTCCTGGAGCTACGCGTTCAATCAACTGATCAACATCAGCTGCGATATCTCCTTTTCCGTCGATTGCTTCGGCAAGTGGATTAACCACGCGCCCCATAATAGCGTCTCCAACTGGAATTGAGAGAATTTTACCTGTTCGCTTTGCCTTGTCACCTTCTTTAACAGCCAGGTAGTCACCAAGAACAATAATACCAACAGTATCTTCTTCAAGGTTAAGGGCTACTCCAACTGTTCCGTTTTCAAATTCAATCATCTCTGATGCCTTACATTGCGTAAGTCCTGACACACGAGCAATACCATCACCAATAGATTGTACGATTCCGTATTCAGTTACATCAACATCAGATTGAAAATTTGAAATTTCTGTTTCAAGTTTTTTTACAAGTGCTTCTGTATTCATAAATAATTTTAGTCTAAGACTTGATTAACATATTTCGAAGTCGATTAACTTGATTTTCAAGACTTCCATCATACAGATATCCTGCATAACTAGCTGAAAAACCACCAATAACTGATTCGTCAATATGTTGTGTTACCTTAGCGTCTTCTGCTCCAGTAACTTTTTTGATATAGCTTACGTCAGTATTATTAAGTTCATATTTTGAACGAATCTGAAGAACATCAGATTCTGATTGACGTGCGGTTATTCGATCAATATGATCAAGAACCTGTGGTAATAACCCAATGAGGTTATTGTTTTTAAGGTAGGTAAGAAATGCTTCAATAGATTCTTCGGCATTAGGTTTTTGTACCATTTCAAGTGCCACTTTGGCGAGTGTTCGAGAATGTACCATAGACCTATTTTTGTGCGTTTAAAATATCAAGCGCCCGATTTGAAAGTTCAGAATTTTTTGATTCTGTAACTTCTTCATCAAGGATTTTTTGAACACCTAAGGCTATAAGCCCTGCGGTTTGTTCAAATAATTCTTTTTCCATTTGTACCTTATCTTTTTCAATTTGTGTGTGTGCTTTTTCGATAATAGCAGTTGCTTCGTTCGAAGCTTTTTCTTTTGCATGAGCTATTTGCTCATCTGCTACTTCTTTTGCATCTGCCACAATTTGGTTTGCTTGGCTTCGTGCTGCTTTAATTTCTTCTTCTGCTTTTTGTTTGGCAACTAACAATTCAGTTTCTGATTGTTGTGCTTGATCAATACCAGCTTGAATTTTTTCTTTTCGCTCGCTAATGATTTTTCCAACAGGTCCGAAAACCCATTTTTTCAAAATCCAGAAGATAATAAGAAAGTTTATAAAGTTCGCCAGCGCAACCTGCCAATCAAATCCAATGTTTGAGAGTACTTCTAACATAGTCTTTGCAGGTTAGGGCCAATGATTAAATAAGGAAGAATGCTACCAATGCGTAAATCGCTGCTGACTCTACAAGAGCTACTCCAACGATCATTTTTGTAAAGATATCTCCTGATGCTTCTGGGTTTCGTCCCATTGCTTCTAGAGCTTTACCTACAAGGTATCCTTCTCCAATAGCTGAACCGAACATTGATAGTGTTGCGATTCCTTTTGCAATATATTTTGCTGCTTCTGCTTCCATAAAATTTGTTTTTTGATTTAACTATTAACTAAACTTATTTTTCGGTAATTTCCTTCACTGGTTTTAATGACAGTGTGTAATACACCGCAACCAATGCTGCAAATACCATCCCTTGTAAGATTCCGGTGAATCCACTCATAATTGTCCATACGGCTGGTAATGCATAAGCGAAGGCTCCCATAATAATGATGGCAAGCACTTGTCCGGCATATACATTACCAAATAGACGAAATGATAGTGAAACAACTTTGGCAAGTTCGCCAATAATATCCAGTAGTCCTACAAAGAATTCAATGAGTCCAACAAAACCATCCATGACTCCTTTTTTGAAACCATTAATAACTCCTTTAATATTAAAGAAATTATTAAGATATCCTAGAAATCCATACTCTTTAAATGCTACAGCATTCAGTACAACAACTGATGCTAATGACACTCCAAGAGCTGTATTAAAGTCTGATGTTGGTGTTCTAAAGATTGCAACTCCCTTATAGGTTATATCTGTTAACCCAGGAATGATAGCAATCACATTTGCAAGAGCAAAGTACACCAGAATCGTTGCAATGATTGGAAAAATCTTTTTTGCATGATCACGATTACCAGTGATTTGCTCAACGAGCCCTACAATAGATTCATACACCATTTCGATCATGGATTGAAATTTTCCAGGAACAAGGGTGAATTTTGAAACAACAAAGATTCCTAATAATAGGAATGCTACTGCTATTAACAGAATCATAAGGGTCGAGTTTGCAATACCAAAACCAAATACTTCAAAAACTATTTCAGGTTGTATTGGTGTTAATGTTCTTTCGAATCCTAAACTCATATTAAATAACTAATTAGCATCACTCCCTTCAGTATTCTCTGAAGTCTCTTGATGCGTATCTTGATTACGGAGCTCTTTAATGCGTGCATCCAATGCACGTACCTCTTTTGCATATTTGCGGTAAAGGTAAATAACTCCTGACCAAGAAAGAATAAAAGCTGCGGGAAAAAGATAGAGGAAATTAATCCCCCAAATCTTAGTAATAGCAACACCGATTATTGCCGGAACTAAAAAAATCACTGCGATTTTAATCATCAGTGGTACCATTTTTCCGGCATATGCGTCTCGTTGCGCTATCAGTTTCTCGAGCTCCATAATAAAAATACGACATCGTTAAACAATGTCGGCATCAGTATAACATTATCGATTATATGGGCAAGAAAAAAACCTCTTTTTAATAAGAGGCTAGATACTGTGTTCTTCAAAACCATGACAATCTATGTTTTTCCCAAATGGTTTATCGCAAATTTGCTGAAATATTACTTGATACCCTTCATGTTTGGGCTGGCCGCCACTCAAGTATTCTCTATACCATTGTATAACCAAAAAGCGAGGTATTGAATCATCAAGTCTTTGATAACCTTTTTTCTTTTTAAGGAAAAGATTACCAAAAAGATACATTATAAGATATCGAGGTTTATAAATTTTTGTAGCCTCTATGTAAATACTCTTTTTTTGATCAAGATATTTTGATAAATTTGCATCTTCATTTTTAGCTGCAATTTTATCTTCTATGGAAATAAATACAGTAACGGTTTTTTTCTTGAGAAAACTTATCTGAGATAAGTTTTCAGAAATCTTATCCAGAAAGTTCATATAATATTATTTAAAGTTTACACAAGTATACTACAGTAGTTATTCTTTTACTAAATACTCTTTTAGTTCACGTTCTTTTAATTTTGAAACTTGATGAAAAGTATTAATGCTTCCATAAGGATTTAAGCCAACAAGATAATCATTTTCATCGTCAAAATAATCAGTACATCCATCACAATAGAAATCTTTGATAATAATAGTATTTTCATTATTAATGATCATTATTGCAGCATTATAATATTCTTGTACTGAACTAACAGAAACACTATCTTTATGTTTCTCATAATGGTGATAAAGATTTTGTTGTTGACTCTCAAAATCGCCAGAAGCCCAAGCAATATCATGAATATTAACACTACTAATGGTTTGATTGTCAGCACTCTCAGATATAAGGAATTCTTCTCCCGCTTGTACTAAAAATTCTTCAATTTGTTGTTCATCTAGATTAATATCTTGACCTCCCAAAAAAGTAGCAATAAAACCAGCCAATACTGTGGCGATAATTGCAATTAATGATTTCTTCATAAACAAAGTATAGCAAATAACTTGCAGGAACGATTACATTTTGATACATTGTTTTTGTTCAGACGAACAAGAAACGCGCGTGTAGCTCAGGTGGTTAGAGCGCATCACTGATAATGATGAGGTCCCAGGTTCAAGTCCTGGCATGCGCACATAAAAAATCCCTGTTGGGATTTTTTTTGCTTTATATAAACTCACAATAGTCGTTTTACCCCTTTGTTCGTTTAATATTCGCAAACAATTCAGGAAAAGTTTCATCTAGGAAATGACCTCTGTTTTTGAATCTTATTAATTCTGAATTTTGAAGTTGTTTATGGTAAGACTCTGATTCCTGTAAAGGTACTTCAGGATCATCTTCAGAATGGTAAATATAAATTTGCGGAATATTATTTTCACTAAAATTACCCGGGAACTCATTATTTATAAAATCTCCTAAATTATAATCTTCAGAATTGTGATTATTTGTAGGCGCAACTAGGTGTAACTGCTTAATAGAAACAGGTAATATATTTATAGAAAGCCATTTCATTAAAAAACCTCCACCCAAAGAATGTCCAATCAAAATTACATTATCTCTTAAATATGGTATGACTTTTTCGAACCATATACTCCATGCTTGATAATTTGCATAGTCTTTATTTGGCATCTCTGGTCTTATTATTTCATAATTTTCATTTAAAAAATCTAAATATCTTTTGCTCCAACGATTACTTATTTTAAATGGGTCGTATGACCATGCACCAATCATGTTAATATAATTTTCATGGTTGATTGCGGGCATTCCTCCATGAATATGTACAACTTGCTGTTTTTCTTTCATATAAAAATTATAGCAAAAAACCCAAGCCAAAGCCTGGGCTACTCTTGATAATGGAATTAACCTCACCTCACGGTTCAAGAGTCTATTAACTTTTTTAAAAAGGCTACCACAATTCAATTTACTTAAACCATCAACATGAATATGACAGTCTTCAACTAACCAACCAAAAAACTCATATTTATTATACTTTATCATAAAATAAAAACAAGTTATCTTATTCCTCGTTTTCTAATTCGTCTTGTTTTTCACGTATTTTCTTTTGGATACGCTGGAAATCTCCTCCTAAAATTCCTTCGATGTTTGACCATGATTCTTTGATGCGATGATCGGTGATACGGTCTTGTGGAAAATTATAGGTTCTAATTTTCTCTGACCTATCCCCTGTTCCAATTTGCTTTTTACGTTTATCAGCGTATCTGGCTTGCTCTTCCTCGTCTTTCATTTGTTGTAATTTTGATTTTAGAATAGACAGAGCGTTTTCTTTGTTTTTAAGTTGCGTTCGTTGAGCTGTTGAACGCACATCGATACCTGTTGGTTTGTGAATCACACGCACAGCTGTTTCCACTTTGTTAACACTTTGCCCGCCGGCACCACCTGACCGTGACGTTTCAAATTCTAAATCACTATCATTCAAAACAATGGTTGTTCGTTTAAATAGTGGCATAATAGCAACTGAAATTGTCGAAGTATGAATACGCCCCTGTTTCTCAGTTGCTGGGATACGCTGTACCCGATGTACTCCTGTTTCCCATTGTAATTTGTCATAGACTCCTTCACCTTTGACCTCAAAAGATGCTTCTTTGTAGCCACCAATATCATTTTCTGAGCTGTCGATAATACTCCAAGTATATCCTTCTGATTCAGCATAACGTTGGTACATTTCAGCCATTTCTTTCGCAAAGAGTGAGGCTTCGTCTCCTCCAGCTCCAGCTCTGATTTCTAGAACAATTTCAGAAGGTGATTCTTTATCAGCCTCCTCTTCTTTTTTAATAATATCTTCAGCTTGAGTGATATATGCATTAATTGAAATCGTTAAATTTTTGATTTCATTTTTGGCTAGTTCTGCCATTTCGGGGTCTTCAGCTAACTCTTGTGTTTCTTCGAGCTTTGCCAAAAATTCTTCAATTTGTGATGCAAAAAACTGTGTAGAGTGATTATTTCTATATTTTTCTAAGTCGTACTCTAAAATTTCCATAGATACCATATAGCATAGCAAATATTGTAAAATAAAAAACCTTGGTATTTCAAGGCTGTAGTCCACAAATTCGGTTGGACTGTAATGATTGTTTTCTTATTCTGTTACTGAGGTTCATTATTAAACGATACACAAATAATGCATGGTCTTTAGATTGAATTTTATGAACTTTTGTCAGATGTTGTATTTCACTATTGAGGTTAAAGTCTGGGATAAAACTACCACCCATACAGCGACCTAAACGCAAGTAATACTGTGATGTCCAAGCATCATTTTTGTATACAATATCAAAAGTGTGAAAACTATATTCATAATTCATGTTAAATAACATGACACGTACTCCATTTTCAGTTCTTTCAAAAATAAAAATATTTTTGAAAGAATCAATATATTCACTACACTCTTCTTTATTACTGCAGCTTTGCATATGAGGGTTATAGAACATAAGGTTCTGTTTATTACCTAATATTCCCAAAAGCCAGTTCGTTGAGAAACGTAAGGATTGCTGTTGATACAAGGTATCATTTGTTACCTGTTCAAAGTCAAGATTCTGATATTGATTAACATAACTGTTTTCAAAAACATTATTATTTTGAGCATTTAAAGCACAAAAAAATAGATTAAAAATAAGAAATAAGTTTTTCATGATATTAAGGTTGTTTGTATTTATTAAATCATGGTTAAAAGAAAAAGCCACAATTTAGTGGCTATATTTTTTTTATGAAAGTAGTTTTCTTGGTCTTTTGGTATTGCATAATTTTTTCTGTAAGAATAATGCATTCCCAAATCGATTCTTTTAAAAGAATAAGTTCTTCAAGAGTTCTAATATATTCATATTGTTCATGGTCAGGGTCTACTTTAACCAATCGCTCTAAACCTTCAACTTCTTGAACCTTAGTGAAATACCTGTCAACCTTCACTTTTCCCTTATCAATTAAAATATCAGTAGAAACAAATTGATTAATCATCTCACTTGAAGGAACCGAAAAGATAAAATTATCCAAAGATTTTTTTTCATAATTCACTAAAACCTTACGTTGATATACATCCTCAGCAGAAATATTTAAAAAAGGTTTATCTCCTAAATAAGTGTCTAGGAGTTGAAATCCTAGACGGAGTTCTTGAGCAGCAAGTTCAGACGGCACAGGTGTTTGAGCAATAGTCATCAAGGGCACTATGGCAAATAATAGAATAAGTTTTTTCATAATATATGGTTTTAAAGTTCTTATATCTATCAAAGCATGATTTTAAATTTCAAGCAAAAGAAAAACCACCTATTTATTTTTTTGGTAGTTTTCTAAGAGAATATCAAAATTTGGAACATCAGGCTGTACATCATAATTTTTTTCTACATGCTCTGCTGCATGGTGTACCCGACGTTTACATTGCTCAATATCGAATGATAACTGATTGTGGAGTTCAAAATCATAATTATCACTCTTGAAGTTTTTGTGATTTACCTGTTCTAGATACAAATCATATAAAGCATACATACGGTCAACTTCAGTCACCACAAGTTCTCGATAGTTTTCTAATGCTTGTTCTTTTTCTCGGTCTGAATAATGATGTTCAGAGCTATTTGATTTTTTAATTTTTGGAGTTCCCATTACGCTTGGATTATAACATATAATTAAAAAATGTAACAAAAAACCACTCGTGACGAATGGTTTTTTGTGTTGTCTTTTAAAAGATATGTCTTTACGCTTTTTTTGCAGCAGCCATTCGTTTTCGGAATTTTTCTGCTCGTCCAGCCGTATCAAGACGTTTTTCAGTTCCAGTGTAGAACGGGTGTGATGCTGATGAAATTTCAATTTTCACAAGCGGGTATTCTTTCCCATCGGTCCATTTTGCTGTTTCTTCTGAGCTGATGGTAGATGAGATAAGAAATTGTTCTCCACTAGCGTTATCATGAAAGATAACTTTTCGATATTCTTCTGGGTGAGTGTCTTTCTTCATAATGATTCGATATTAGCACATTAGTCTAATTGTACAAGTATTTATCTAGTCGATAAGATCAATATTCGCTTGAATTCTAATCGTCCTATCCATTACCCCATTTCCATAAAATGCATTCCTAACTGCAGGATCACTACAACCACGTCCTGAGTAATATTTACAAGCTGCTTCTCGCTCGGCGCTATAGGTTTGAGCTCCTGCTCCTAAATCAGATACATAGAGTGCCGTTGCATGGATTGCATGCCGTGCGTTCCATGGGTCTGCTGTTGTTGCTCCAACCGCTCGAGCAATTCTATCTTCGTAGCTTTCCCAGGTTGCTGGAATAAATTGTGATGGACCCATGGCTCCTCCCCAACCTGATGGTTTTCCATTAATTCTAATTGGACATGATAAGGGTGTCCCTACCAAAGGTCGCCCTAATTTTGCCATTAACCTTTTGTAAATTGTTTGATCATCACGCCATGACCCTGATGTTGGTCCTGGCATAATATCTGACCATATCGGTTCATTAGTATTTCTATTACAAGTACCAACATTTTTTCCCATATTTGATTCTTGCTCTAAAATAGCGAGGATGAAGGCTGGTCGTACGCCTGTTTTTCCTCCTGCTTCTTTGGCATATTTATAAGCATCCCCAAAGGCAATACCTCCGCCAGCCAGGTCACGTAGTTCGAAGAGCTTATTGCTAATTTCTTGAGCTTCTTGCTGTCTGATCTGCCGTAATCGAGCGAGTGAGGCCTCTTTCTCTTCACTTGCTGCTAAAGCTTGGTCACGCTGTTTTTTCTGGGTCTCAATTTTTTGCTGTTCTATCTGAAGAGAATATTTAGCAGCATCTTCTTCTTTTTGTTTTTCTTCTAGTGATTGTTTTTCTCCATAAATTTCAACCTTTAAATTATCAATGATTTCAAAAGAGTCAGAAAGTGAACCTTGAATATATGAAAATGCTGGCGCATCTTCATAAAATTCTGAAATACTTTCGTTTGAGAGTAGCATTTCAAATAAAGTTGAATCTTCTAGTTCATGACGTTTTCGAATAATTTTTTCAAGAGACTCCTTTTCACGACGAAGACGTGCATTTAAACTATCGAGGTTTTGCTCCTTATCAAGAATATCTTTTTTAATATTTTTAATAAGTGAATTTTTCTTCTTGATTTCTGAATCAGTTTTTCTAATTTCTCCCGTTAGTTGATTAATTTCTTGACCAATCACGGCCTGATTTTGATCCTCAATTTTAATACCCCCATCAAGAATTTGAATCTCTTGGTTCAGTTCACCAAGACGTTTTCTACAATCAGCCTCGTTTTCTTCTTGATTACACTTACTAATATCAAAGTTTTGAGCATACACATATGACGTTCCTATACCAATCATTGCTATACTTATGAATAATATTTTTTTCATGACACTAGTATAGCAAAAAATAAGTCCTTCGGTAGCTGAAAAAACTTGCATAAACAATCAATGTGACTATAATTTGCTGTATTATGACTGAACTAAAATTTATAAAAAGAGATGCAGAAAAGACATCTCCTGAATTCTTACGTTCACAAGGACTTGTACCAGCCGTATGTTACGGAGCTGGAAACGAAACAACACTTGTTGCCGTAGAAGACGTTGAATTTAGAAAAGTATACCGAAAAGTAGGTACTTCAGGATTGATCGACATGACTGGAGATGTTTCAGGAGAACAATGCCTTGTACAAGATATGCAAGTACATGTTGTCAGCGGAGAATTACAACATATTGATTTCAAGTTTGTTGCAAAAGGACAAGCTACTGAAGTTACGGTACCTGTTGAAATTGTTGGTGAGTCACCGGCTGTTGTTAATAAAGTAGGACTTCTTAATATTTCACGAGATGAACTTGTTATTGAAACAATCCCAAGTAAAATTCCTGAATCAATTGAGGTTGACGGATCACTTCTTAAGGAAATAGGAGATTCAGTAAAAATTTCTGATCTTAAACTTGATTCTGCTATTGAGTTTACCGATGACCTTGATACTACTATTGTCAGCATCATCGCACCTCGAGAAGATGAACCAGAAGCTGAAACCGAAGAACCAGTTTCAATGGAACCTGAACTTGTTGACCAAAAAGGTAAACAAGAAGACGATTCAGAATCAGAAGAAGCATAATAAAAAACACCATTTGGTGTTTTTTATTTATCGAATAGTTGAATCATTATCATCTAATACTTTTTCAATCTTTTTCATTTCAATAAGCACTTCTTCATCGGTAAGTGTTCTTGCGCTTGATTGAAATACTAATGAAAATCCATACGATACGTCACCATCTTTTTCAAAGGTATCAAAGCAAAATACTTTTTGTAGCAAATCAGATGATGAGTCTTTAATTAATACTGATAGTTCTGACTTATCTAATGATCCATGATGCCAAAACGAGATATCTCGAGTGACATATGGGTATGCTGAAAATTCATGGAAAACGGCATTTGTTCCGTAGCTTGCCCTAGAGAAAATATCACCATACTCAGCTTTTGGACCTATGTTAACATCAGCAAGATTAAAGCTTACTGAGTTTTGTTCATAATGAACATCAAACTCGACACCAAAATAATCATAGAGTTCATGAATACAAGACTCTAAGGCAGCACGTTCAGTTCCATATTTTTTATTTGCTTTCTTGTCTTTGTTTGAAATAGCAATACAACAAATATTTTCTTCAGAATCTTTGGTATAAACACGCCCTATTTCAAACACACAGATTCTTTCTAAACCAAAATAATCAATATTCTTAGTGTTGTTTTCAAGAGCACCAAGTACTCCCTGGTAAAGATTTTTTCGAAGAGCAGACTTATCATTTGCTAAGGCATTTTTAACATAACGATGTCCTTTTTTAACAAAACTATAGGTCTTAATTTCAGAGAATCCTCGCTCTGTTAAAAAGTTTTTGAGGGTATTTTCTATATAGGTTTCAGTATGAACCGCCGGAGTAAAAGAATACTCATCAAGATGTTTAATAGGAATATTATGGTATCCATAAATACGACCAATTTCTTCTATTAAATCTTCTGGTGCCAGAAGGTCTAATCTATCAAAAGGTATTGCTACATCATATATTCCATCTTTAGTAGTATATTGATAATCCAGTTTCGTAAAAATATTTTCAACCTCTAATGGTTCTAAATCAATTCCTAAGAGTGAACAAATATGAATATGCTCTACATTAACTCGGTGCTCTTCCTCTTTATTTGGATAAACGTCCACCACAACGCCAAGAGATTCAGTAGACATGATATCACTGATTAATCGTGATACTGCCTCCATAGCTTTAGGAGACAACTCTGAACTAATTTCATTTTCAAAACGTTTCGAAGAATCGGTTAAGATTTTTACTCGCCGTGAAGTTATTCTTGTTGTTGTTGGATTAAAATTTGCTACTTCAAGAATTATATTTTTAGTTTCTTGAGTAACCTCTGCAGCTTGGCTACCTTTAATGCCAGCTAAAGCAAGAATCTTTTCTTCATCAGCAATAACCAAATCTTCTTCTTGAAGTTCAATCTCTTCACCACTGAGAGTAATCATTTTTTCCCCTTGTTTTGCATTCCGCACCTGGATATCTCCTGAAACCTTATCAGCATCAAAAGCATGCATAGGATTTCCGTAATCAAACATCACATAATTTGTTGCATCAACAATGTTATTAATAGTTTTTTGACCAATTGATTCTAAACGCTCTTTAAGCCAACTTGGTGAATCAGTAACCTCTACATTATTAATAACACGTGTCATGTAGCGTGAGCATTGATCAGGATTATTAATATGTGCATGTTTTGAACTATCACTGTATTGTATACTGCCGTGGTAATGATAGCGTTCTTTGATATATTCTTTTCCGGTCAAAGCAGCATATTCTCTTGCTATTCCTCGATACGACAAACAATCATGTGCACGATTAGGAAGAACATCGATATCAATAATGACATCGTTATCTCTATATTCAATTGCTTCAAGCTCAAAAGAATGCAACATTAACGTTTCTGCAATTTCTTCTGCATTTGGTAATTCATCTTCAAAATAACTTTGAAGCCAATTTCGTGATACTAACATAATTACTTGTTATCTTGATTATCTGAGTAAATAGCATCATGGAGTTTTAAATCTCCTTGATACATGAGGCGGATATCTTTAATACCGTATTTCATCATCGTTAATCTATCGATACCAACTCCAAAGGCAAAGCCAGAATATTCTTCAGGATCAATACCAACATTCTTTAGTACATTTGGATGCACCATTCCAGCACCTAGAACTTCCATCCATGTATCACCAAATTTTAAGTCAATTTCAATCCCCGGTTCAACAAAGGGAAAATATCCAGGTCTAAAACGAAATTCAATAGGACGTCCATAATATTTTTGTAGAAAAGTCTCAAGGGTTCCCTTTAGATGAGCCAATGAAATACCTTTTCCAACAACTAAACCTTCAACTTGATAAAATTGAGCCTCATGTGTTCTATCAGTTGCCTCTTGCCTGAATACTTTTCCTGGAGCGATAATTTTAAATGGAAATTCCTTGCCTGATTTTACAAACTCTTCCATAAAGCGAATTTGAACTGATGAGGTGTGCGTTCTCAAAACAGTATCTTCTTTTTTAAGAAAGAAAGTATCTTGCATATCACGTGCAGGATGATTTTTGGGAACGTTCAATGCGTCAAAATTATGCCACTGATCTTCGATATGAGGGCCATCTGCAATTTCAAATCCCATATCAACAAAAATTTGAGATATGGTTCGAATGGTTTCTGAAAGTGGATGTAATTTTCCTTTAGTATTCATAGGAATAAGTGTACCTCAAATGAATTCTTTGTTAAGAAAGTTGACATAAACTAATAATTATGATATTAATTTATAGAATAAAAATACTGTAATTATGACAACTTCACAACTTAAAACCCTTGGACACACCGGAATTATTATTCTTTTGATAACACTTACACTTATCGCAGCTGCATCTGTTTCAATTGGAGATATCTGGTCAGCCGAAATATTTATGATAACCATGTTGATTCTTGATTTCTGGTATTTCACGAAATACAAAGAAAAAGTGAGAAAAATACTGATGGCTGTTGATAAAGTCTTTGGCTAATCACAATTAAATAAAAACACCCTTTATCAAAGGGGTTTTTTATTTCAACATTTCTGTAAAAATCTCTGTAAGTATTTTAGGGTTTCCTGAACCTTTTGTTTCTTTCATAGCCATTCCAACAAAGAATTTCATCAAGGTATCCTTACCAGCAATGAATTCTTTTACTTGTTCTGGATGTTCAGCAATAATTTTTTGAACGACAGCTTTCATAGCTTCTGGATCATTATCTTGTTTTAACCCAAGTTTTTCAGCTAATTCCTCTGGTCCTTTTTTCAAAACAATCATTTTGAAAAGAATATCTTTAGCTCCACGTGAACCTAAGGTTCCATCGCTCACCATAGTAATCAATTTTGCAAAATCTTCTGAACTCAATTCATCCCATACGTTTTTTGTATAATTCTCAAATTCTTTTGATTTCATAATTCCTACAATATCTGAAGTGATGTAGTTAGAGGCTGTTTGGAGTAGCTCCTCTTCCTCATCTTTAAGATAGAAGGCGGTGTTTTCAAAGAAATACGCCATCCATGGAGTATGAATATAAACCTCAATATCTTGATCTTTAATACCATATTCCTTTTTCAATCGTTTACGTTTTGCATCTGGAAGCTCTGGTAACGATTCCTTCATCTGCTCTAGGTCAAAAATTTCATGCAAATAGAGTTTTGGTAAATCTGGCTCTGGAAAATAACGATAATCTTTAGCATTTTCTTTTGAGCGTTGTGAGAAGGTAATTTCTTTTTGATCATCCCAGCCACGAGTTTCTTGAACAAGCTCTTCCCCATTTTCAAGTGCTTCAATTTGCCTTTTAATTTCAAATTCAGTAGCTTTTCCAGCTGCTGAAATTGATCCTATATTTTTCACTTCGACTTTAGTTCCTAATTCTTTTGTTTTAGAAACTGATAAGTTTACCTCAACACGCATTTCTCCTTTTTCGATATTTGCATCCCCTGCCTCAAGATAACGAAGGAGTAATTGTAACTCACGAGCAAACTTCATAACATCATCTGAACTATGTAGAACCGGTTCGGTTACCAATTCCATCAGTGGTGCTCCAGCTCGGTTGTAATCAACTAGTGAATGATCATCAAAGTGTTTTGATGTAGCAGTATCTTCTTCAAGGTGGATACGGGTTAGCTCAAATCCTGCTAGTTTACCACCAGAGACAATAGGATATTTATATTGAGAAATTTGATATCCTTTTGGAATATCAGGATAGAAATAATTCTTTCGATCAAACTCAGTGAAATTTGCGATATCACCATCAACTGCAAGCCCAATGCGAACCATATGTTCAACCGCCTTTTTATTTATCGTTGGCAAGGTTCCAGGATGAGCCATATCAATAGGAGAAATATTTTGATTTTGACCAGCATGATGAGGGTCATTTAAAGACCGTGAAAACATTTTTGTTGTCGTTTTCAAATGAGCATGTATTTCTAGTCCAATCGTAGCCGTGTAGCCTTTCATATCTATATTCATACTTTTGATTCTATAGTAAGAATCAGCTAAACTCAATCATTTGACATATCATCAAAGAATAGTAATTTTATATATGAATATAAAATGTATATACATGACAACTAGATTACATCATCAAATTTTATTTAAAGAAAAGTCTAATGGACTTGTAACTTTGTATGTATTCCCTATCGGTACCAAAAAAAATCTTATAAAAGAAGTTATTGAAGGAAGCCTTAATGACTACACCCACGAACAAAAATGTATCTCAGAGGTATTACTCCAAGAGCAGCACAAAAATATTCGTGATAAATCAGGAGTAGTAGCAAGTGGTGGAAAAAACCCTTATCGTTTAATCAATAATCTGCTACCAAAAGAATTTAACGCTATCCTTGAAGGTAAAAAAATTAAACGAGATTAAAAATCCCATATCAAAAAACCAAGGCTATTCTTGGTTTTCTTTTTTTTCTGACTCTAGATATTGAGTAAGAATATCTTTGAATGATTTGATACTATCTTCATCATAAGCCGTCATAGTGTAGACCATATCGTGCCCTACATAGTCTTTGAATTGTTTGAGGACCTTATCTATTTCAGTAGCATCAACCATATCATTTTTAGAGAGTAAGATGATTTCACTTTTGATATCGAGCCCTTCTCCATATTCTTCAATTTCTTTTCGAATAGTTTTGTAATCTTCTAGAGGATGCTCTGAATCCAAGCCTACTAAATGAACGAGTGCTTTTGTCCTTCTGATATGACGCAGGAATTTATGCCCAAGACCTTTTCCAGCTGATGCTCCTTCAATGATTCCAGGAATATCAGCAAGAACATATCCATGCATTGCTCCTAGATGTGGATCAAGGGTTGTAAAATGGTAGGCACCAACTTTTGATTTTGCATTCGTTAGAGCATTTAAGAGTGTTGATTTCCCTGCACTTGGTAAGCCAATAAATCCAACATCAGCAAAAAGTCTCAATTCAACATCAAAGGTTGCTTCCTCACCAGGTGTTCCTGGTGTCCATTCCATTGGTGTGGTGTTGGTTGAAGATTTAAAATGTTCATTACCAAGTCCTCCACGACCACCTTTTAAGATACAAGTACGTTCACCAATATCACCTAATTCAAATTCTTGGCCAGTTTCAAGATTTTTAAGAACCGTTCCACGTGGAAATTTAAGGGTCAAATCTGAACCATTTTTTCCTTCTTTACCATTGTTTCCACCTGGATCACCATGTTCAGCTTTAAACTTCTTAGACCGAGTGTAGTAATCAAGGTAAGCTAAATCAGCAACAACCTCAGCATAGACGTCACCACCGTCACCACCGTCACCACCTCCTGGTCCGTTTAAAGGTCTATATTTTTCTCTTCGCCAACGTACAACTCCATCACCTCCGTTTCCAGCGCTAATCTGTAATTGGACTTCGTCAATAAATGCCATAATAATACTAGTGTATGGTGAGCTGATAATTTTGCAAGAAAAAACACCTTTCGGTGTTATTCTGCATCAAGTGCTAATTTAGCAAGCTTATGAGCTCCTTCTTTAGATGCAGCGACCGCCATCCATAAAGCGTTGTGACAAAATAGAGCGTCCTCTACACCAGTCTCTTGAGCTAATTCCTTGCCCCGTTTTCCTCCCCAGCTCGTTGGTAGCGATTTTCTATTTTCAAAAGAGCAGGCTTCTTTTCGCATCGCGAGTGCTTTCCAGTTTGTATTACTTTTACACACAATAAACATAACCTCTTTATGTTTATCTAAGACCCTAATAAGTGACCCAACCGTTACATGGTATGGAATTTCAAGAATTGTTTTATCCTCTGCCGTATCATAGATATCTTGTATCATCGTCAACATTTCAAGCCGGTGACCTGATCGCTCAATCTCACGTTTAAGAATATTCTTAAAAAAATGAACAAGTGAAATAAATTTTTCTAACTGACATTTGGTATTACCTGCTTCTTTCCAGGTATTTTGGTAGGCTCCGATAATTCCATAAATACCATAATCACACAGACCACTTTCAGTTGGTTCACTGATACTAATACCATTATCGATAGCATCAATTGGTTGAGCAATACGACGATCTATATCTGTGAAAATATCATTATCATTAACCAATAAGGGTCCAAATTTTTTCCAAACTAGACCAAATGAAGCGTAAGGGATTCCATTATCTCGCTTACCTGCACCACCTGGTTGATGGTGATCAAAACGATTGTCTTCTGGATTATCAATCCCACCTACATCAACAACATAATCAGCTTTATTTATAATAACCTCATCACGTGTTCGTATAATTTTATATCCTAAACCTTGTTTCTCAAGATAGAGTCCTAAAACAGCGCAGGCAAATATATCATCTGCGTGAAAAGAACCATTATGAACAACAATGGTTTTTTTTCTTTGTAAAAACTTAAACATACCTCCAGTATAGCCTCAAATAAAAATACAATCAAAAAAGCACATAATCATGTACTATTTTTCTGCAATCCAATAATCTGGAATTTCTGGGCAAGGACCTTCTCCACCTGATTGATCTTGCTCACACCAGTCATAGAGTGAATCATTAAGAAAGACTTCAACTCGATGTATAGAATCAAACTGTAATGCCGCACGGATTATTTGTTCACGTACCTCAGGTAAGGAGCAATGACCAGGTCCATAGAGACTACCTGTTAAATACACGTAGCCAATACCATCATTTAATTCAATCCTATCGAAGTTTAATTGTGTATAGAACCCAAGAGGATTTCTTAATTCTTCATCTGGAAATTCAGATTCCGCCTTTATATCAAAAAGGAGTTTAAAAGTTGACGTGATTGGATTATTTGAATATGACAATACATGAGGACTCATAACAATTTCTGCACCGCAACCAAATTCCTCACCGTTTTGAACTAATGGTAAATACAGCCGCTCGAAACTAATTCCTTCTTCAATAAGACTTCCGTCACAAAATTCTCCTATACAGAAAAATTTTGTTGGTTTTCGTTCTTGAGAGTGAAAAATAATTAATTCATGAATTGCCAAGACAACTGAAACTGCTGCAATAATACCAAGAAAAATAATAGCAATTTTCTTTTTCATAACCATAAGTATATCAAAAAACAGAGATTATATCTCTGTTATTTAACGAAGAAAATATGAATCGGTTTAATAATATTTGCGGTAATATTTTTAAACTGAAGAATACTCAAACAGGTTTTTTCACTATAATTCTCAGGTTGTATTACAAGATATGATGCTTCAGGTTGATTAGAAACAGTTAATACATCAAGATCTCCTTGATTTTTAATATCATCTTGAAGTTGATCAGAAGATGCATCCCCTTTATAGCTACACGCGTCAAACTTATCAGCTATATTATTTAAATAAAACATTCCAACAACAAAAGGTTTCTTCATCGCATCTACAATTCCTGAAGAACTTGATGATGAGTTAGTTGCTGCTCGAGAATTTTTTGCTGCTTCATTTGAAGCTTGGTTTGAGAATGATTCTGTTAATGGGGTATCTAAAACATATTCTTCTCCATCAATAACTTCTCGATATTCTTTTTCTTCCGTTGGTTCCCAATAATCGTTATATGAACTATTATTAAACCAATAAATTCCTGTACCAATAAGAAGTACTCCCGCAAGAGCCGTAGCAATATAATTCCATTTCATATATTTAAAATATACAATTAATTTAAGAAATTTCAATAAAAAAACAACTTAGACAAGTTGTTTTTTTATTGGTCAAATTACCCAACAACAAGGTTAATAATCTTTCCAGGAACATGAATAAATTTTCTAATACTTTTCCCTTCTATCCATTTTTGTATTTCAGGCAATGCAATAACACGACCTTGGAGTAATTCATTATCTTCATCTTCTTGAACAACAATCTGTGCTCGAACTTTTCCATTAATTTGAACTGGAAGAGCCTTTAGATTTGATGAAATTTTTGATTCATCTGCTATTGGAAAAGATTCTGTATGAATTGATGACTTATTATTTTGCATCCATAGATCCTCACACATATGTGGTGCAAATGGAGCAAGAATTTGAATTAATAGGTCATAATCTGACCGGGAAATACTCTCAGATTTTTCAGCCTTGTTAACAAAGGTCATCATTGATGAAATAGCTGTATTGAGTTTCAGTCGTTGGATATCTTCACCTACTTTCTTAATTGTTTGATGAAGATCTGACTGTAATTCTTCTGGTGTTATATCGCTAATCTTTTCCTGTAGTCGCCAAACGCGGTCCAAAAATCGACGGACTCCAACAACACCATTTGGATCCCATGGATAATTCCCTGGTTCGTTAAATGGACCAATAAAGGCTAGGTACATTCGGACTGTGTCAGCTCCTACGTGCGCTACTACTTCGTCAGGATCAATCACATTTCCTTTTGATTTCGACATCTTTGCTCCATCTGGACCAAGGATAAGCCCACGATTTAATCGGCCCTTATAAGGTTCATTATCTGGTACATAGCCGAGTTTATGTAATGCCTTTACCCAAAAACGTGAATACAAGAGGTGCATGGTGGTATGTTCTGCCCCACCAAAATACATATTAACCGGCATCCATGAATTTAATGATTCACTAGATGCAAATTGTTCATCATTTTGATTATCAAGATAACGATAGAAATACCATGATGAATCAACAAAGGTATCCATGGTATCTACCTCAGGAGTCCAACCCACGCCAAATATTTTTTCAGTTCGTTCTTTTAATTCTTTTGATCGAGCTAAAGGTGCCGTTCCATCAGGAGTAAAATCAACATCATCAGGTAATACCCATGGTAAATGTTCTTTTGGAATTGAATGTGCATTTCCTTCTGGATCATACACAATTGGAATTGGGCAACCCCAATATCGTTGACGTGAAATTCCCCAATCACGTAAGCGATAGGTTTTAGCCATTTCACCTCCCACCATTTCAGTAATTATTCTTCGAGCTTCTTCAGAGTTTTTAGTATTTACCTCTTCGTTTCCATTAATAACCTTTCCTTCAAAAGTACAGCAAAATCGTTTCCCTTCAGGTAATACTCCACCTTGATCGTGGACTTCAGCTAAGAAATCATACATAGCATTCCATTCTGCATTAATCTCTTCCTGACTACCCTTTTTCTCAGTAACTCCAGCTGATTGAATAAAAGCATTCTCTCCTGAGGTTATAAGTGGTCTTGAGACCCCAGGTTCACCAGCCGATGGCAGACAAACAAATTTAAATGGTAAATCATATTTAATAGCAAATTCAGCATCCCGCTCATCATGTGCTGGAACTGCCATAACGGCTCCGGTTCCAAAATGTGCTAATACATAATCTGCAATCCATACTGTAATAGGTTTTCCTGTTGCGGGATTAATTGCCTCGATACCCTTCAGCTCTACACCAGTTTTTTCTTTTGACTGTTGCCTGTCGAGATCTGATTTTTTCTCAACTTCTTTTAAATATGTTTCAACCTCATCCCAATTGTTAACTTGAGATTTTAAATTCTGAACCATGTCGTGCTCTGGAGCGAGAACAAGGTAGGTCGCACCAAATAAAGTATCTGCTCGAGTGGTAAACACTTTTACATCATCAAATTTTTGTATGTTAGCAGAGACAACTCGCCACGGATAGCGCATATCCTCACGTTTTAGGAAGTCATTAACCTCAAGTCGTGGGATCCATAAAAAGTCTGCGATAGCTTGTTCTTCAGGGCTTCGTGCTACTTGTTCTAGGTCTTTTAGTTTTACATGCACAATTCGATAATTTGCGCGTCTGTTTTGTTGTTTAACAACATGCCAAAATAGTCCGTGTGATGATTGGTCATAAACTTTTATAATTTCTGGATTCTGATATCCGGTTTCCTCTCGAACTTCAGAGAGTGCTGTTTCTTCAATACTCATACCATCCTCAATTCCTCCGGTTACGAATCCTTGCCAATCTACCTGTTTCCATCTAGCACATAAGAATTCATCTTTTTCAGGATGCTCAATAATAACGACAACGTTATCTCGATCAACAATTTCTTCGCCTTCACGAAAGGCATCATCACCTGGACCAGTATTAACATCATAGACCTCTGATTCTTGAATCTTAAACGGAATTAATGAACCTTCTTTACGTCCGATCCATTCACGTTGAGCGGCCTTAATTGAATGATCCCAATCTAGGTTTTCTAAATCATCATGGAGTTCATCAGCAAAATCAGTAATCTTGAGCATCCATTGCGCCATATCTTTTTGTACTACCTCTGCTCCTGATCGCTCTGATCGCCCATTAATGACTTGTTCATTAGCTAGAATTGTTTTATCAACCGGATCCCAGTTTACCTTTGTAATATCTTTATAAACTAAGTCATTTTTATAAAACTTGATAAACATCCATTGAGTCCATTTGTAGTATTCAGGATCAGATGTCGCCAGCGTCCGCGACCAATCAAAACTTGCCCCCATAGAACGTAATTGATTACGCATATAATCCATATTTTCATAGGTCCATTTTCGTGGATCAAGACCTCGCTTAATAGCTGCATTTTCAGCAGGTAAACCAAAAGAATCAAAGCCCATTGGATACAGAACATTATATCCACTCATTCGCTTATACCGAGCGTAAATATCAGGTACTGCAAAAGCATACCAATGCCCAACATGCAGGTTACCTGACGGGTAGGCAAATTCTGAAAGAGCATAGAAGTTTTCTTTTCCCTCTACCTTATTTTCTACTTTATAAGTATTATTCTCTTCCCAGTATTGTTGCCATTTTTTCTCGATTTCTTGTGGATTGTATTCGTTTTGATTCATAGAATCTATGGTACCTTAATGGTGCTTTTTTTCAAAAAGTTTGTTGAATAATTTGACAAATTGTATTTTATTTCAATAATTAATATTGATAATATACAACTAAATTATGTTTGAAGAAAAAGAACTTAAAAAGAGAAATGATAAAATTTTAT
This sequence comes from Minisyncoccota bacterium, assembly GCA_022763365.1. Classification (GTDB taxonomy): domain Bacteria; phylum Patescibacteriota; class Minisyncoccia; order Phycocordibacterales; family UBA1006; genus UBA1006. The sequence continues at coordinate 44,785 of JALEGN010000007.1, forward strand.
CAGAGATTCAAAGGCTCTTTCCAGAGGACACAAATATCCTCAATGTTGCTGAATCGAATCCAGGAAAGTATCAAGTAGGTAAATTTTTAAGATACCATAGAGCAAAAGGTGTCGATAATGATATTGTTTTAGAATCCAATAATCTAGATAAAGTCAAAGAACACGCTCAAAGAAACAAAGATATAAATGAAGTATGGTCACTTTGGTATCATACTCATGAATATGATAAGCCTTAAAGTAATGAGGTTTTTTTTATTATCTAAAACAAGTAAGGTAAAGTCATGAATTCACACATTGTGAAAATTGAATCACTTGCCCCTAGTGGTCACGGAATTGCTGAAAATGGTTGGTATATCCTCGGTGCTTTTCCTGAGGATACTGTAAGAGCTAAGAGATACAAAGAAGCTGAAGAAATTATCTATGCAGAATTGATTGAAATTATTGAGCCATCACCTAATCGAACTTACTCTCCTACCAAATCGCCATTTTTTGACCCCAATGCCCCATGGCAATATTTAGATATTGACGCTGAAGATAGATTTAAAAAAAATATAATTCGAAATATTTTTAAGAAATATAATATCAATATTAATTCAGAGATTGCTTCGCAAACTCGCAATGACAATAGTCTACTTACAGAGGGTTACCGTAATAAGGCAGCCTATGCTTTTACTTATGATAGTGACAATAAGTTATCATTCGCATTATTTACCAGAGGTATTTCACAGCCTGGTAAAATTTCACAGTCTGAAAATATCCTTGTTCACCCAGTCATTAATAAAATTGGGAAACAATTTCTAGAATTTTTTAATCAAAAAAAGGTTCCTTTGGAAACACTTAAATACCTAACCTTACGTTATTCGTATTATACGAATACTGTTGTTGCGCAAATTCTTGTAACCGAAAGTAGTCGCAAGAAACTACCTTGGAAAAAATCAGATCTTAAAACATTTATACATCAACATTCTGAAATTCAAGGAATAATCGTTTCTCAATCAGAGCCACAGGTGCGTAGCGCAAACATTATCAAAGATTTTTATACTCTTGGAGATATTGAAATAACCGAAGAAATCCTTGGTAAAAAATATACCTATCACCCATCACAATTTTTTCAAATTTATCCTGATGCATTTGCGCAAATTCTCACTGATTGTGAAAATCTTATTACAAGTATCCCGAATCATCATCAATATGAATTACTCGATTTCTTTGCAGGAATTGGGATTATTGGATTGCATATATCTGATTTGGTACAAAGTATTCATGGTGTTGAACAAAGTGCTCTCGCAAGCAAATACGCACTGATAAATGCACAACAGAACAATATAGAGATCTCCGATCAAGCCGGAGACGCGAGCGACTTTCAATTCACTGAGGCAAACGTTGATGAGGCTTTAGAATATATTAAGTCTGATCAAATTCTTATTGTAGATCCAGCTCGAAGTGGATTAACCAAAAAATCACTCGAGAAAATAGTACAAGTTCAACCAGAATATATTATCTACATCTCATGTAATCCAGAAACTCAGGCTCGAGATTACAAGGTATTACATGATGTTTACGATATTAAATGGTCACGAGCTTATAACTTATTCCCAAAAACACCACATATTGAGCATGTATTATTTCTCAAAAGAAAAAACTAGCTTTCTGCTAGTTTTTTTATGAGCCAAGTATCAATAATATTTTTTAATTCCTCTAATTGTTCAGGTTCACGAGGTGTATGACTAGAATCAGATAACATTTTAATTTCTTTGTCTTGCGATAGAGCATCATAAAAAATTTTAATGTGTTCATGCTGGCATGAATGATCAAATTCACATGTAATAAGAAGCATAGGTGGATTAATATTATTTTCTTTAAGAAGAGAATGATTTAACATTTCAGTCATTACCTGCCAAGGTTCTTTTCTTATCCTTCCTGGTACAGATTTTGATTCTCTAATTTGAATACCATCTTTTTCCCATTTGCTAAAAAGATCAGGATAAAACTTTCTTTTAGTAGCGTATGATAATTCGCCTGAAACAACTGGAGCAAATGGAATAGCAAAATTAACCTTCTCTAGATTACGAAGTGCATATCGAGCAGACGCAAAACCACCCATAGAATGACCTGAAACGAGTAATTTTCCAGTAAACCATTCTTGTTCCTGAACCCAATTAGCCACATCTTCAAAGTCATCTGTGTGCAAACCAAGACGTGCGTCTTCATATTTACCTTCTGACTCACCAAAAGAATGAGGAGCATCAAAATTAAATACCTGAAATTGATTTTGCAGCAAAGCATCTTGTATCACTTGGATATGAGGATTTTCTTTAGCGCCACCATATCCATGCTGAAGCACTGCTGTTCCAATAATGTTATCTTCAGGTTTTAGTAATATTCCAATGATATTTTGATCTCTTCTATTTTGTAATGTTAGTTTTTGCATACTTCCACTATATCAAAATTAAAATTCTTAAACGAAATGAAATTCAAGGAAGTGAGCGAAAATTTTATAAGTCGTAGTTATCTACGGTGAATATAATTTTCTCTAAGCCGACACAGAAGTTCGTTCTCTTTAAGATTTTAACCCTGCTTTTAAAAAAGCTGTGAAGATAGGATGAGGATCAAGAGGTCTCGCCTGTAATTCAGGATGAAATTGAACAGCAATGAAAAACGGATGAATCTTTTGATTTAATTCTATAATCTCTGGTAACAATCCATCAGGTGACGTTCCAGAAATAATAAAGCCTTTCTTTTCAAACCTTTCTTTGTGTTCATTGATTGTTAATTCATAGCGATGCCTATGTCGTTCACTAATAACATCAGTTTTGTAAATTTTTCGAGCTAAAGTTCCTCTTTTAAGATGAGCCTTATACGAACCTAATCGCATTGAACCCCCATAATCTCCCTTCTTCATTTTTTCTTTTTGTTCAGGAAGAATATCTACAATTGGATAGAAGGTTTTTGGATAGACCTCGGTACTATGTGCATCATTTAGTTTCAGTACGTTTCGAGCAAACTCAACAGATGCCATTTGCATACCTAAACAAATACCAAAAAACGGAATCTTATTTTTACGTACATACTCAATAACGTTAATCTTTCCCTCGATACCTGAATTACCAAAACCACCAGGGACGAGTACACCATCATATTTTTTTAATTGTTTTAGATTTTTGTTTTTATCAGAACCTTCAAAATCTTGAGCTTGGAGCCAATCAATTTTAATTTTTATCTTTAATTGTGCTGCTGAAAATTTTAGAGCTTCAATGACTGATACATAAGCATCAGATAATACAAAATCTCCTGTTCCAAAATATTTCCCAACCACAGCAATAGACACTTCATTACTAGATTCTTTTGTATTTTTAACAAAAGTATTCCATGCTTTTTTATCAAAATCACCTTTTTTATTTGTTTTCTTTCGTAATTTTAGTTTTTTAAGAAGCTTAATATCTAATTCTTCTTTCAAAAAATATTCTGGTAAATCATAGATACTATCTAGATTTGGAGCAGAAATAATATCAGAATCTTCAAGCATCGATGAAGTTGCAATTTTTGACTTACGACGATCATCCATACTTCCAGGACTCCGTCCAACAATAATATCAGGAAATACCCCAGATTCTTGCAATGTCCGTACTGCCTGTTGAGTAGGTTTTGTCTTCATTTCTCCAAGCGTATTTGGAACAGGTAAGTACGAAACTAACACAAAAGCAACATCTTCTGAATTTTTGCGTTTCATCATTCGTGCGGCCTCGAGGAATAAAATATTTTCATATTCTCCAACAGTTCCACCAATTTCAACAATGGTAATATCAGCTTCTTCTTTTTTGGCTGCTTTTTTAATTTGTTCAATCACCGCAAGTGGGACATGAGGAACAACTGATACTGTTTTACCTTTATATCCGAGTGAGCGTTCTTTATGGATAACTTTTTGATAAATAGAACCTGTCGTCATATAAGATTCACGACATAATGAGGTATTTAAAAAACGCTCATAATTTCCCATATCTTGATCAGTTTCGTAGCCATCTTCTAAAACGAAAGTCTCGCCATGTTCAGTCGGATTCATAGTTCCAGCATCGACATTAACATACGGATCAATTTTTACTGCTGACACCTTATACCCTGTAAATTGAAGCATTTTTCCTATTGATGAGGCTGTAACACCCTTACCTACACCTGACATCACACCACCTACAACAAATATAAATTTTTGATTTTTTAGTTTTTTCATAATTCTTTAAAAGAAAAAACCGAGGTCATTAAAAACCTCGGTTTATATATCTACTGATGAAATTATCAGTTTTTTCTTCATAAAATAATTATATCAGAAAAATTTATTTTTTTATATGATTACTAATATCCTTCACCGCCTCAAGAACCTCAATTGGTAACATCCAAATAGTAGTGTTTGATTGATCAGATGATAAGTCATTCACTGCCTGTAGAGTCCGCAAGTGCATCGCTCCTGGGGTTGAATTTAACGTATGCGCTGCCTCAGCTAGATTCAGCGCCGCTTCTTTGTCTCCTTGGGCCTTAATAATAACGGCTCGTTTTTCACGTTCAGCCTCAGCTTCTTTGGAGATGGTACGTTTTAAATCATCAGGAATGATTACATCTTTTAATTCAAGCATTTCAACATCAATTCCCCATGGATCTGTTTTATAATCAAGTTCAAGTTTAATTTTCTCAGCAATCTCGTTTCGATTTTGTAATAACTCATCAAGCGTTCGTTCTCCCACCGCATTTCGCATTGTCGTTTGAGCCAATTGTGATACCGCATAACGGAAATCTTCAACTTCAATAATTGATTTTGCTGCATCAGTGATTTTGTAATACACCACCGCATTAATATACACTGGAATATTATCACGGGTGATTACTTCTTGGTTTGGAACATCAACCGTTTTTGTTCGAATATCAACCTTATAGAGTTTCTGAACTACAGGAATGATCGGTCGCCATCCTGGCATCCGTGTACCTGAGAATTTACCGAGCGTAAAGACAACTCCTCGCTGATACTGATTAATTTGTTTAATAATAGAAAAGAACAGAATAACTCCAATTCCTAGAATATATCCAATCATAAATGTTATTGATTAATGGTTAATACACTTAGTATACCAATTTTTATAGATTTTTTTCTCAGGTATACTAGTACTATGAAAAAGCCTGATATCAAAGAAATTTATAATGCCATGCGAGAGGCTCCAAAGAAAAAAGAAAGGGAGCTTATTGAAAAAGCTTATTCAGTAGCGTTTGAGGCTCACAAACCTCAAAAACGATCTAGTGGTGAGCCTTATTTCAACCACGTTTTTGCTACGGCAAAAAATTTAGCTGAATATGGACTTGACGCAACAACAATTGCAGCAGGATTTCTTCATGACACCATCGAAGATACACCTGTTACCGAAAAAGAAATTCAAGAACAATTTGGTGATGAAATTGTTTTTTTGGTAAACGGTGTAACCAAACTTGGAACCTTAAAATACCAAGGACGAAAACGACACGTAGAATCATTACGTAAATTCTTCATTGCAACAGCTGAAGATTATCGTGTTGTTATTATTAAATTAGCTGACCGATTACATAATGTTCAAACACTTGAACACGTAAAACCAGAGAAACAAAAACGAATTGCTTTGGAGACAATTGAAATTTATGCTCCACTGGCCTATCGCCTAGGAATGGGACGAATGGTTGGAAAATTGCAAGATGCCGCCTTCCCTTTTGCTTACCCAGAAGAATCAAAAATGGTTGATGAACTCATGCGTCAAAAGAAAAAATTAAATGAAAAATATCTTGAAAAAGTTTGGCGCACCTTAAAAGCTGAGATGGCAGAACATAAAATCAATGATATTACGACACACCAACGCGTGAAGGGTCGCTATAGTCTTTGGAAAAAACTTCAACGGAAAAATATGGATATCGAACAAATGTACGATATTGTTGCCTTGCGTGTTATTGTTCCAAATATTGATGATTGTTATCGGGTTTTAGGAATCATTCATTCAAAATGGCGTCCATTACCAGGTCGGATCAAAGACTATATTGCTTTACCAAAAGTTAATGGTTATCAATCACTTCATACCACTATCTTTACTGGTGATGGTGGTATTGCTGAAATTCAAATCAGGACGCAGGCAATGCATGATTTTGCGGAATATGGATTTGCAGCGCATCATATTTATAAAGCGCAAAGCACCGATGCGAATGTATCTGAGCGTTATTCACTACATTGGCTTGAACAACTCAAAGAATTACAAAATCTTGAAGAGCAAAAAGATTTCTTAAAAGATTTCAAAACTGACCTATTTGAAGATCGTATTTTTGTTTTTACTCCTGAAGGTGATGTATTAGATTTACCCAAAGACGCATCAGCTATAGATTTTGCCTATACTGTTCATAGTGAAATCGGTAACCAAGCCCAAGCTGCTATTATCAATGGTAAAAACTCAGCTCTTAAAACTATTTTAAAAAGTGGTGACATCGTTGAAATTCAAACGAATAAAAAAGGTGTCCCTTCTGCAAAATGGTTAAAATTTGCGAAAACCTCAATTGCTCGAAAACATATTGAAAAACATGCTGAGGACGGTATCATTGCACGAATATTTAAATAAAAAACACCAAAATGGTGTTTTTTATGTTACCCAAATATTTTCCCAAAAAATCCCTTTTTCTTAGGCGCTGGTTGCGCTTGGTAATATTGTTGATTCTGATAGGTATATTGCCCTCCTGAACTATTTTGCTGCGTGTAATCAGTATTCTGAGGTTCAGGTTGTGCCATGCCAATAGTCTGCGTTTGGTTGTACCTTACAGATTCTTGATCTTGAGGAGTATAATTTTGATCCTGCCCATAAGCCATATTCGATTCGTAGCTATTCTCTACTTTTTGTTGTTGAGTATTATTTGCAGAATATATAGCCTGTTCATTAACTTCATGGTTTACCGAAAACCTTTGAGTTTCTAGTGATTGAGGCTTTCTATCATTCAAAGTTTCAGGAATTGAAAAAGCATCTTCTTGTTCAGATTCTAGCTCTGAATGTTGATTTATTTTTTCTAAGGGAGCTTCTATCTCCTCGTGATACTCTTGAATATCAGTATTTGGTATTTTGTGATATTCAGGAAGTGATTGATGATATTCTTGGACTTCTTTTTGAATATTTTCTTCAGTTTTCGATTCTAAACTGTGAAAATTAACTCCTGTTGATTGAGATAATTCTTCTTGTTCTTTTTTTGTAGAAATAGTTGGTTGAGATTCAGCGACCTGTAATGGTTTTTTATTCTCTAAATAACGCTCCATCATGTTTTGCTCATGCTCAACTTTTTTCATAGAACTAAGAATTTCTTCAAGATCTTTGATAGTAAAGTAATCAATAGTAATTTGACCACCGTTTTCCTTTGGTTCGATATGGACGCGTGTTCCAAGATTTTCAGAAAGTTTTTTCTCGAAATCTCTGATTCGTGGATCAATTTTAAATTCTTTTTTACGAACCTTATCTTGGGCAATATTTCGAGCCACCTTTTCGGCATCACGAACAGACATTTTCTTGACCATGATTTCTTTGTATAAGGTAGTTTGTTCTTCTGGTCTATCTGAGAGCATCAACAGTGGTCTCGTGTGACCCTCTGTAATCCGACCAGCCATCAAACCTTGTTTAATTTCTTCAGGTAGTGAAAGAAGTCTTAGTGTGTTTGAAACATATACACGACTCTTTCCCATACGTTTTCCGATTTCAACATGAGTTAAATTGAACTCTTTGTAGAGCTGTTCAAAAGCAAGAGCTCGATCAATAGGATTAAGGTCTTCCCGTTGCAGGTTTTCAATAATTGCTAACTCAAGTTTTACCTTATCATCAGTTTCTTTTCTAATGATCACTGGAACCTGAGCAAGCCCAGCAATTTTAGATGCGCGCAAGCGTCGTTCCCCAGCAATCAATTCATAATGAACATCCATTCCATGATTATCAGGACGTAGTGTTTCTTTACGAGTTACCACGAGTGGTTGCAGTACTCCATATTGCCTGATTGAATCAGCTAAATCCTCTAAAGCTTTAGGTTCAAATTCTTTTCGCGGCTGAAAAGGATTTGGTTTAATCTTCATTGTTTCGACCCAAAAAATAGAATTGTTCTGGTATTCTGACATAATTATTTCAATTATATCACAGTCATTTTTCTTCTAAAACTTGCAGGAAAAAACCCTTTTTAGTACTATCAAGTGGTTGATAGAAATCAATTAATATTTGCCGGAGTGTGCGACCTAAAAACGAATGAACGTAGTGAATATCGTTTTGAAAGTGCTCTTGTAGTAGAATTGGTAGGTGAGACAATCCTGCGAATTGTACAGCGGCGACTCTTTAAAAACAAAGTGCTGGAGTGGCGGAATTGGTAGACGCGTGCGACTCAAAATCGCATATCTACGGGTGTGCGGGTTCGATTCCCGCCTCCAGCACTTTGTTTTTAAAACTAAAATCGCACTACAAGAGTATTTCCATTTTATATTCGCAGAAGCTCATTAAAAATTAGGTCACAGCTCTTCGGGCGTGCGGGTTCAAGTCCCGCCTCCGGCACATAGCGGGACAAGGTTAAACTTTGTACGGTTTTTGTCCGAATGAATAATTTTGCTTGGTAAAGTTAGACCTGTGTCCCTATTACGGGCACAATTACAATGCACACTAAAAATGTGTATTTTCGTTTGAGGAAATATACATCACATGAGATACTGTAATTGATAAACATTGCTACATGTTTACATAATCATTTAATTATATGGAAGAAATTTTAAGTTTACTTTATTTTGTTATTGCAATTATTATTATTGCGTCAATGTGGAAAGTTTTTACCAAAGCAGGACGTCCTGGTTGGGAAGCAATTATCCCAATCTACAACCTTTATATTATTCAAAAATTAATTAAAAAACCTTGGTGGTGGATTCTCCTGATGTTCATTCCGTGGCTTGGACTTATTTGGACTATTTGGTCAACAAATTTACTTGCAAAAAGTTTTGGTAAAACTGAAGGATTCACAGCTGGTATGATTCTATTACCTTTTGTATTCTATCCCATCTTAGGGTTTGGTAATGCACGGTATACAGAACCACAATCAAATTCTCATGAATCAATATTAGAAGCTGAAATTATTGAAGAATAAAAAAAACACCAATATGGTGTTTTTTTATTTATTCTTCTGTTTCAGATTGGTCTCCTTCAAGAACTTCTTCAACTTCAATTTCAATTTCACTATCTGATTCGTCGCTTTCTTCAGTATCAACAAGAGTTCGATACAGACGAGCGTAAAGAATCGCTGTCATTGGAATTGTAATAACTAACCCAATAACGAGTGCCAATAATCCAAAGAGATTAAAGAATGCAACTACAATCATGAACCAAAGGATTTTCCATGCATTTCCTTTCGTTGCGTTCCAGCTAATTTTTAATGATTCAAAAATACCTGCTTTTTCTTCTGCAGCAATATATTGAGCAAAGACTAATCCGATAGTTAGTACAATCCCTGGAATAATGAACAATAGTGTTCCAAGGCCAATCAACGCTGATGTAAGCAATGAAACAACCACGAATGAAAGAAAATGTGTCCATGAATGTGCTCCATGGAATAATTGTTCGATTTTTGCTTCTTTATTATCTACAACATTAAGAACAAATTTAATATATCCGAGAGTAATGAAAATTTGGAGTAGCCATGCAAGAATTCCAACAATTGGTGACTGAGAAACATATCCTTCAGGACTCACACTTACTCCTAGATTTCCTAAGAATCCAACAAGGAGGAAAATAATTCCTACTAAAATGAATAATGTCCAATGTTTTTTATAATCAACCCATGAATCTTTAAAGAGTTGATTAATGCTAAATGTTTTTTTCATACACCAGAATTATATCAAAAAAAGAGATTTTTACATCTCTTTTAATCTTTACGTTCCCTCATTATTGGAAAGAATATAACATCACGTAGATTTTTTTGATTCGTAAAAAACGCAATCAATCGATCGATTCCCATACCAAAACCAGTCATTGGTGGCATACCATGTTCCATAGCTGTTAAGAATACTTCGTCAACCTCCATAGCTTCAACATCACCATCCGCCTTTGCTTGAGCTTGAGCCTCTAAGAGTTCTCGCTGCTTAATTGGGTTTACTAATTCGGCATACTGATTTGTTATTTCAGCTCCTCCAATAATCAATTGAGCAACTTTCGCTGTTCCATCATTATTCTGCTGCGCAAGTGGTTTAAGATCGCCAGGATAATCAACAATAAAGGCAGGTCCAATAATGTTATTCCGTGAAGATTTTTTGTAAATAAAATCAAGAAGATTTGCACGTCCTGTCTTTGAAACCTCATCACTGTCCATTCCCCATTCTTTTGCTTTTTCTTGAATTTTTTCAAGGCTTGCTGTTTCAATATTAATGTTTGCGTTTTCTTTCAATAAATCTGGAAAACGTAGACGTGGCCACTTACCACTTACATCGACTTGAATCTCATTATCATTTTTATCCCAAATACTAAATACCGATTCACCAACTACATCTTTAGCAAGATGTTTAATGAGTTCCTCAGTCCATTGCATATTCTGTTCGAGACTTTGATAGGCAGCATACCACTCAATCATTGTAAACTCCTGCAAGTGCGTTGGATCAGATCCTTCGTTGCGGAAATTTTTTCCAATTTCGTATATACGTGGGTAACCACCTGCCATAATCATTTTATGCTCAAGCTCAAGAGAAATCCGCAGCACCATGTCCATATCATAATCATTATGATATGTGTTAAATGTTTCCGCCATAGCACCACCAGCTTGATTTTGAAGAATTGGTGTTTCTATCTCCATAAATTCTCGATCATCAAAGAATCGACGAATAGCAGAGATGACTTTCGAACGTATTTGGAATCGCTTATAGGATTCTTCATTTGAAATGACATCAAGGTAACGCTTTCGGTAAATTTCTTCTTGATCTTGGAGTCCTGAATGTTTATCAGGTAATGGTAGAAGTGACTTCCCTGCCATTTTCCATTCCTTAACTAAAAGACTTTCAGCCCCACGTTTCGTCACAAAAAATTCTCCCGAACACTGAATAAAATCACCAATATCAACCGTATCTTTAAACAATTGCATAAGTGATTCATCGATTGAGTCTTTTTTCAAAACCACCTGAAAATCAGCCGTTCCATCATTGAGTACTACAAACATAATAGCCCCAGCACCACGAATAGCCATAACACGGCCTGTTGCAGTAACTTCTTTTCCCTCTTCAAAAGAATCTGTAATAGTTTTTAGATTAATTTCTTGAACAATATCTTCGGGGAACGCCTTCATTCCGGCAGCTTCTAGTTTTTCAATTTTCTCAAGTCGCACTGACCGCAATTCATCAAGTGATGCCATAATATTTAAAGTATAAATGATATAGTTAATTGTTCAATATATATTGACATAATAATAATATGTTATAATATAATTTATGAAAATAACTTTAAAAAACTAATCATGGAAACAGTTGAACTAAATTTTGTTATCTTAACTAAAATTATGTTGTTCTTCTGGATCGTACTAGAAACAGCATTCTGGACCCATTTTCTTAGAGATTCTTCCTTTAAAAAAGTAGAAAGACTCAATATGCAATTAGTGCATCAGAATTTTTTTGAACTAGTTGTTGTATTAAGTGCTATCTTAAGTATTATAACTTTTCTAAACTTTATAACGTTTCCTTTTTCTGACACTAAGTTAATTAAATACTTGTCAGGCTGGGATACAATACTTCTTGTAATAACATGCATATTTAGATCAGCAACATTATTTTTTGTTTTAGGCACAAAAATTGAAAGGGATGTACCACTATTAAAAGAAAATAATTAAAGATGAGAACAATTATATTCTTTATCATAGCAGGTTTTATAACTGACGATTTTGGGTCAGCATTCTGGCTTACTCTAGCCTACCTCTTTCTCAGAGGCGATTCTGAATAAAAACTAAATAGAAAGAGCGAATAAACCCGCTCTTTTTTGTTGAAATTATTTTTACAAATTGACAAAAAATTATCAAATTATATTGTTAATATAAATCTAAAAACAAAGTAAATGAAATTAAAAATCAAAGCAAAAAACCATGAGTTATTTGAAATGTATCTCACCAATATCTTAAATCTTTTAGGTATGATTGAAATGGGAGGCACAATTCTTAATGAATCAGGAAGAGAAACCTTAGGTTATTGGCATCAGGACCCTGACGATAAAACTCGTTATTTTCTAGGGCATGGAAATAATGCATGGCTCAATGTAAAGAATAAAGGTAAAAATTTTATAGATTGTGAAATAAATTTTCGTTATGACAAAAACTTTGAAAAGAAAAAAACAGTTACTAAATTGATGAATGTATTATTTGAAGATAATACTGAATTAATTGACTAATCTAATATAAAAGACCTCATATCTAATGAAGTCTTTTTTATATTATTGAACTGAATTAATTTGGTAGTGAGTGACTCCCTTTGGTGTTTCAACACTCACCTCATCACCCTTTGATTTATTCATTACTGCAGCACCGATTGGTGACTCAAATGAGATTTTCCCTGATGAAAAATCAGCTTCTTCGTTTCCTACAATCTGATAGGTTTTTTCTTCTCCTGTTTCTTTTTTAAGAAGGATAACGGTTGAACCTAAACCAATCGTTCCATCGGTATTAGCCTCCACGACAACAGCATTCTTTAAAATAGCTTCAATTTGAGAAATGCGTGCTTCGTTTTTACCCTGAGCATCTTTTGATGAATGATATTCAGCATTTTCAGAAAGATCACCAAGAGATTTAGCAAAAGCGAGGCGCTCTAAAATTTCTGCTCGAACCGTTGTTTTAAGATGTTCAAGTTCTTTTTCAAGTTCCTCTTTTTTCTCTTGTGTTAAAAATTCCTGTGTTTCCATATTCAATTAGTATATGAATCTTTAATCTTTGTGCAAGATAAAAACTCCTCAAAAGGAGTTTTTATTGTGCGCGTACCATTACTATCTCTTCAGTATCAGCCAACATTTCAGTTTTGTGATGTGAAGAAGGATTAGCTGAAGCATGCACAACAAATATTGCCAAAGCAATAAATACACATTGTATAAATATTTTCATGCTTATAAAGAGTTAATGATTAATAGGAAGATACTATCTATCCTCACTCTATATAACGTATCAAAGTAGAAAATATTACAATGATGTCCAAAATTCTGAATATTCTTCACTTACGGTATCAATAAAATTACGCATGGCTCGGCCTGCAGACCCTTCACTATCTTCGGGAGCGCGTTCCATAACGATAGCATAAGAATATTGTGGGTTTTCATATGGGAAGAAACCAATAATCCATGAATTATAAAATTCATTATTAACACCAACTTGTGCTGTACCTGTTTTAGCAGCCATAGACACCTCAGGAACATTAATAATACGTGCCGTTCCTTCTGTTACCGTATCTCGCATACCTGAGCGTATCGTTTGATAATCATCAGGAGAAATTGAAATGTCTACTTGTTTTTCTTCTGGTTCAGCTTTTACCAAGAGCGGCGTTAAGAGATTTCCATTATTAGCCAAAGCTGCCGTTGCCCGCGTCATTTGCAGGGGATTTACCTGAAAACCAAACTGACCAATAGAGGTAATATAGGTATCCCCTAGTCGCCACGTCCCGTCATCAAATACTCGTTCTTTCCAAGAAGGACTTGGAATGGTTCCCGTTGCTTCATTTCCGAAATCAATACCTGTAGGTTCTGCAATATCAAAGGCACGAATGTAGCGCTCTATTTGAGAAATACCGAGGCCTTCTTGGTTTTGATAACCACCACCAATGGCGTAGAAAAAGGTATTCACTGAATCTGCAATCGCAAAACGAATATCACTAAGTCCATGTCCTTCCCTACGCCAATCTCTAAATACTGAACTATTTGAAGGATTGAATCGATTAGGGATTTCAATCCGGCCAGTACTCATAATCGTCGTATTTTCGGTAATAAGATTTTCATTTAAGGCAGCTAAACCAAGAAAGGGTTTTACCGTCGACCCCGGTGTATAGAGTCCAGAAACAACTCTATTCAAAAATGGTTTTTGAGGATTAGTGAAGAATCCATTAATAGCCTCTACATCTTCGCCCTCAGCAAGGGTATATGGATCGAATTCAGGATAACTGGTAAAAGCAATCAATTCGCCGGTCTCTATATCCATGATACTAGCAGCAGCCCCTACAAAGCCAGCTTCTTCGGCTTGGGTTTCAATTGCACGATACAAGGCATGTTGAATGTAGGTATCAATTGTTGTTGTGAGATTATCACCATCGTCAGGTTCAGCAATACGATTATTCGACAAGGATTCTCCTAAGGCATCCACCTCAATAAGAGTTGCCCCATTTTCTCCTGCCAATAGGTCATTATATTTTTTCTCAATACCAGCTTGCCCACCAATTTCTCGGCGCCAGAAAAATCCACTGGAATCTCGTTCAGGATAATTAACGTAGCCTAATAAGTGACCATGACCACTTCTATCAGTATAAGCTCGATTCAGAAAGTCTTCCTCACCTTCAGTATTCCAAGCAATTTCAATACCATTGCGATCATAAATAACACCTCGCTCGGCAAAAATAGGATTACTACGAAGTCTATTATTTTCTGAACGTTCTAAATATGAATCGCCTTCTGCCAATTGAAGATACACCAGTTGCCCAGAGAAAATCAAAAGACATAGTCCAAAAAAACCTCCAAGGAATTGTAGGGCTTTTTGTGCAATAGGTTTTTCAATAACACCTTCAAATTGCTGTTTATCAAGATTAGAAACATTTGCATCATCAAGAAAAATTTCATCTGGCAAAATTTCATAATCACGGTATTTTCGTTTAAACCATTTACGCATGAAAACTGAGTCGACTTTTAATTGGATTTAAGAGGAGGAAAATAATACATGAAATAATGGTATAGATAGGAATGGTGATGATACCGAATTCATACATGCTGTTATACATAATATCAATAACAACACCAATAATAATTATTTCATAAAATGCATATCGCATACTTAATCCAATAATAAGTCCCAAAAGTATAGCAAAGATAGGATTAATAAAAACGACGACGCTCAGAAGGAGGAACAAAATAAATAAACGTTTCATAGTTTATTTATTCCCACGAAGCTCTGCAGCTTTGGCAACACGTTCAACTGCAATTTTGAACCCTGCCGTTCGCAGCGAAATATCTTCTTTTTGAGAAAGAGCGTAGACCTTTTCTGTTGCAGCTACCATGATGCTGTGTAATCGATCATCTACCTCTTTTGCTGACCAATAGTACTGTTGACGATTTTGTACCCATTCGAAATAACTCACGGTTACACCACCAGCATTAGCAAGGAAATCAGGAACGAGAATAATATTATTTTTTTCTAAAATTTCATCAGCTTTGGTGCTGGTTGGATTATTCGCTAGCTCAAGAATAAGTGAAGCTTGAATATCAGCAGCGTTATCTTCAGTAATTTGATTTTCAAGTGCTGCAGGAATTAAAATATCACATGATTGAATCAAGAGTTCTTCATTTGATATTTTTTGAACATCCTCATTATCATTAAATAATTCATGAAGAGAAATTCGTTTTTCTTGTTTTGCTTCTTGAATTGCATGAACATCAAATCCTGAATCTTTATAAATTGCCCCTTTAGAGTCTGAAATTCCTACGATTCTAAATCCTTCATCAGCTAAAATTGTAGCAGCATAAGAACCAACATTTCCAAAACCTTGAATAACAACCTTTCGTTCGCCAGCAAGTTCTGGTTTAAACTCAAGAATCTTTAAAAGAGAATACACACCACCTTGTGATGTTGCTTCGGTTCGTCCTTTTGAACCACCAAGCTCAAGTGGTTTTCCAGTAATGACTCCAGGCTCTGATCGACCAACCGTTTTTTCGTATTCATCAAGCATATACGACATTGTCTGACCGTTAGTATTAACGTCAGGTGCTGGAATATCTTGGTCAACACCAATATAGTCACTCATTGATCGTGCCCACGCTCTGGCTACACCTTCGATTTCTTTATCGTTGTAATCACGTGGATTAATCGTTGCACCACCTTTGGCACCACCTAATGGAATACCAACAAGTGAACATTTCAACATCATCGTGATCGCCAGTGTTTTAACTTCGTCTAAATCTACATCTGGATGAAAACGAATCCCTCCTTTATAGGGTCCAAGCGCATTATTAAATTGTACGCGGTACATATCAACCTCTTTTCCTAATTCTGGAACCATTACTGAGATATCAATAACTTTGTAGGGATGAGTAATATTATTAATGGTTTCTTTGCTGAAGCCTAATTCCTCTCCAGCTTTTGCAATAGCATCCTGAATATTTTTGTAGATGCTTTCTTTTTTTTCTGTATTCATAATATATCCAGTATATACCTGCAAAAACAAAAAACAAAAAAACCTGATGAAATATCAGGTTCTAAAAATAAATAATGTGTCCACTGAGTTGAAGCTCATTAGCAAGTTCTTTTTCAGAAAGTTGCTCGAGAGTTCTGAGCGGGTAAATATTAGATCGAGTTTTTGCCAGCCATTTTTTGGCTCGTTTTTTGCTTTCACAAAATCCAAAAAGAAAATTTCTCAAGGATGCTGAATACTTTTTCATATTACACAGATTTAAGTTTCACAATTCCACTATGAGCAGTTCGATTTTGAGAAATAGTACCAAACAATTGAGCTCTTTTTTCTCGCCAGTTTTTCCTTGTTTCTGAAAGGTCAGCCCCAACAAAACCGAATGGTCCTGCATTAATGATTCTCTCTTTAATATCTTTTTTCATTGTATCGAGTGTTTTTATTATAAAACACTAATTTAAAATAAAAGTCAATTATAGAAATAATTAGATAAGATCTTTCACTTCTTCAACGAGTTTTTTTGATAAAGTACGGCTGAGTTCAAATTTCTTCATAAAATCATTTTCACTGACACCAGCAAGTTCTTTAACCAAAATAATTCCTTCTGCTGAAAACTTTTTAAGAGCTTTCTTTGTAATAGATGGCAGAGTTGTTACAGGATACAAACTACGTTCTGAAACAATCTTTTTCAGATTAATGTATTTCGGATAATCCCAGCCCATTAACTGCATATCACGATGTGCTACATAATTTATAGCGTTATCAGTAAACTGTGTGTTGGTTACTACCCATTCATAAAACTCTCGTGTATCGCCGACTTTTTTGGCTTGTCTTCTAATATCTTGAACTTTAGCGTCCGCGTACATTACCTGATTGATGTGAGTTTTACTACGATAATCATTTCGATACTTAGCCTCGATAATATACACGACATTCCCCTTCTCTGCCCATACATCAATTTCATGTGAGACTCCTTCCCCACTGACATAAACATTTGTCTGAACATAATATCCCATTTCTTTAAACAGAGCTGCGACATATTGTTCAAAAATAAATCCTGATGGTCCTAAGGCTGTTAGTCCTCGTTCAAGACCATAAAGAGCCGCAAGTTTAGGATTAAATTCATTAATATATTTTCGTGTGGTCACAAAAATTTTATCAGTTGAAACACCTGAATCAATACTCTCATCAACAATACTACATACCTGATTCGCTAGATTGTCAGGTACTCCTACCGCCATAACTGAATGACATAATTTTTCAGGCTGAAACAACTCTTCTTGTCCATTTTGCTTTACAATCTTTCGTTTCCTTCTCTGTGATCTTCGCGACATAACTCCAATAATTATACCATAGGAATCAATGCTCGATTATCAATATTACGTGCTATAATTTCGCTATGCAAAAAAATAATAGAAAGACACTGAAAGAAATTACTACTGAATGTATTGAAAAATATGATAGCGTAACTGATTCACGAATGTGTATTATCGATGCTGAATTTCGTCGAGGATTTAACCTCATGAAAGACTATCCAAAATCAGTAACTATTTTTGGATCAGCTCGATTGAAACCCGAAACAGAAGCCTATCAAAAAGTTGAAGCGTTAGCTAAAAAAATTGCAAATATGGATTACACCGTTGTTACCGGTGGAGGACATGGAATTATGGGGGCTGCAAATAAAGGAGCTTTTGAAGCTGAAAAAGGTTCGTCATTAGGAATTAATATTGAATTACCTTTTGAACAAACAACGAATCCTTACCTTGATGACACAATTGAATTCCATCATTTCTACTCACGTAAGGTAACCTTGGCCTACGCTGCAGAAGCCTATGTTTATTGCCCAGGAGGATTTGGTACACTAGATGAGTTTTTTGAAATTCTTACGCTTGTTCAAACACGAAAAATTCCCAACACACCAATTATTTTATATGGATCAGAATTCTGGAAGCCTCTTGAGGAATACTTTAAAAAGGTGATGCTTCAAGAAGGGCAAGAAACAATTAGTAAGGAAGACTTATCGCTTTATACAATTACTGATAATGATGATGAGGTGTTGGAAATTATTAAAAATGCACCAGTACGAACTGATATTTCAAGTACCTATCATTTAGGACAATAAAAAAACGCATGTGCGTTTTTTTATTTCTTTAGTTGCTTGTTATAGAGAACATATGACATAAGCATAACAATAAGCCCCACAAGCGCTCCCATATGTTGACCATCTCCTACATAAATATGGGCAAGGAATGCCAATGACAAGAGATAAAAGAATCCTGCATAAGCCCATTCTTTAATACTCGAACGGGTTGGAATCCATAATGCAACAACTCCCGCAATTTTAGCAATTGCAAGTACCCAAATCAAGTAGGCTGGGTAACCAACGGCTTCCATGTAACCAACTACCATTTCATAATTAAGGTTTTAATTAACAACACCCGATAAAATCATTAGTGAAAAAATTGCGGTTACAATGTAATACCATGTTTTAGTTTTCTTTATACTATTTTTTGAGTGAATCTCTGATTTCCGCCAAGAGTTCAACTTCAGTTGGTCCCTTTGGTTCCTCTGATTCTGTTTCCGGTTCTGCTTCTCGTTTTAGCTTATTAATACCTTTTACCAACATAAATACCGCAAAAGCAACAATTAAAAACGCAATTACCTCATTAATAAAGGTTCCGTAGGCTAGTACTGATGCCCCTGCCTCACGTGCAGCCTCAACTGAAGTAAAGCTCTCTCCTGGAACGCCCTTAACAACAATAAAGAGATTAGAAAAATCAGGTACTGTGAGAATACCAGAAACAACTGGCATGATAACATCAGCTACCAATGATTTTACAATGGTTCCAAAGGCTCCCCCAATGATAATACCAACTGCCATATCTATCATGTTTCCTTTGATGGCAAATTCTTTGAATTCTTTTAACATATTTTTTTGATTAGATATTTGCCGAATTGCAAATAGTAAATAAATTATAATATTTATTATGAACTAAAATCAAGTATCTTTATTTTTTATACCAATAATTTATAGTAGTGATATTGCTCGATCGTCTAATGGTAGGACATCAGTTTCTGGCACTGAGAATCTAGGTTCGATCCCTAGTCGAGCAGCACTTAAAGAAAAGACTGGCTTCTGCTAGTTTTTTCTATTAGCATTGATTAATAGATAAAATCTCTCAAAGAGCAAAGCGATTATGAAATTTTCAGGTACAGTAATTCCTAGTCAAACTAGTGTATAAAAACCACCCCACAAAGCTATAAATAAAATTATTTTTGCTATACTAATAGCGTGAAATATATAGAAAATAATAGAGCTTTTACCTTGATTGAGTTACTTGTAGTCATATCGATTATTAGTATCCTTTCTGCTATCGTCATAGGATCACTAGCAGGAGCAAGAGCTAAATCAAGAGATGCTCGAAGGATTTCTGATATGAGAATGATTCAACAAGCCCTTTTTACATATCATCTTGATAATGGATTCATTCCGATTACATCTAGTTATAATGCTTCTGATTCGGGAGGATGGGATACCTCATTTGAAGGAGATTTTCTCTCTTTTCTCGTTGAAGATGGGTATTTGTCTACTGTCCCAGTTGACCCATTGAATAATGCAAATTCAGCGCACCTCAACGATGGATATGGGTATCTTTATTATTGTTATAGTGTGGGTGGAAATAGAGGGCTTGCACTAAGATTCAAAAGAGAGTCAGATCAATCAATAGTGAATTATGTTACCATCTCTTCTTTTGGCAATAGGCATGGCTCAGGAGATGATTACTTTGAGTGCGGAAATCATTCTTAACTCATCAATAGAGTATCAGATATTGAATATTTCATTTGAGAAATGAGTATTTAATTTAAAATATTAAATTAAAGATAATAAAAAACACCTCTCGGTGTTTTTATATTTTCAAATATTTTTTCGTTGCAATACGTGATGAAATAATTCCGATCAACATACCAACCGTTACGAGAATTATAAATATCGGTAGTATATTTCCAGCATAGTAGCTGGCAATATCCATACCGCCAAAGAATGAGCTGGTGTAATTCCCTATCCATCTGGTCATTGGATAAAGTACGAGCATCGTAAGGATTGCTGACACAAGCCCATACATACCTCCCATAACCAGAAAGGGTCCACGAACATATCGATGTTCTGCCCCTACCAGACGTTTAATTCGAATCTCTTTTTTAGCTGCAAAAATTGCAATACGCATCGTTGAAAGAATAACCAGTAAAGCAACAACACTAAAGAATACGACAACAGCATATCCAATCAATCTAACAACTCCCGTAAATTGATTTAAGCGTTCGATAATCGTTTTATTATCGTAGTAATTAATTCGTTCAACAAAATCTGAATTCGTCACGACAGGCTCTGACTCAATAGCTGCAATCACTGCCTCGTATTGCGTTGATTCAAATGCTCGAATATTTAATGAGGCTCCAAGAGGGTTATCACCTAATTCTTCAAGTGACCGTGTGATCAAATCATCATTTCTGTGGCGTTCTTGAAAATCTAGGAACGCTTGTTCACGTGAAATATATTGCACATCTCGAATTTCAGGAACGAGTTGAAGTTTACTCTGCAAGGTTAATATCTCAGTTTCTGGGACATCAGGGAAGAAATAAATATTTACATCTACCCTGTCTTGTAATTGAACTAATGAGAAATCAAGAACGGCATTCATAAATAACAGTGAACTCATCACGACCATTGCCATGGTCATTACCATAATTGTTGAAAATGATACTAGTTTATTTCGCCAAAAATTTATTAATCCTTCTCTGAGGATTCTTTGTATATCTAATCGAAGTGACATAATACTATTTTCGAGGGTGGTAACCACCTTTATGATCATCACGGGTAATACGACCATGTTCAATACGGACAATACGCCTGTCTGATGCATCTACCACATCTCTATCATGTGTTGCTAAAATAACCGTCGTACCTAAATCGTTAATTTTATTCAAAATATTCAGAACATTTTTGGAACTCTCTGGGTCAAGTGATCCAGTTGGCTCGTCAGCAATTAACACATCAGGCTGATTGATAATGGCACGTGCAATAGCCAAGCGCTGTTGTTCACCACCTGAGAGCTGGTGCGGGAAACTAAATCCTTTATTTTCTAGTCCGACAAGCTCAAGTGCGTATGGAACATCTACCTTAATTTCAGCATCAGTTTTTCCAATCATTTCCATGGCAAAAGCGACATTTTCAAAGACGGTTTTTCCTTCAAGGAGTTTATAGTCCTGAAAAACAACTCCAATACGTTGGCGATATTTTGGAATATCTGATTTTCTGAGATTATGAATGTTTACCGTATCAAAATACAGAGAACCACTGGTTGGTTTTTCTTCTGCCAAAAGAAGACGTAGTAATGTTGTTTTCCCTGCTCCTGATGGACCAATCAAAATAACAAATTCTCCTTTTTCTATTTTTAAATCAATTCCATGAACCGATACATTTTTTGATTCATAGCTTTTTGAAATATTATCAAATTTAATCATTATGCTTCTATTTTACCACAACTAAAAAACACCCCAAAAGGTGTTTTTTAGTAAATATATTGTCATATTAATCAGTAATAAAAATATCAATGCCTCCAGCAAAAACATCATCAATTTTTGCTGTTTCAATACCTTTATCATGGTCTTTGACCATTTGGTATGGATCCATGACATATGAACGCATCTGGCTTCCCCATTCAATTGAAACCTTATCAGAGATAGAGAGTCCTTTGGCTCGCTTTTCTTCATCATCAAGATGTTTTTGATATAATTTTGCACGCATAATTTCAAAAGCTCGGGCTCGATTCGATTCTTGAGTTCGTCCTTCAGAAACAAATACTGAAATACCAGTTTGAGGATGTACCATGCGGACTGCGGTTTCTCGTTTATTTACATTCTGACCACCTGCGCCACCTGATTTTGCAAAACTAATATCTAAATCAGATTCTGATAATTCAAAATCTTGAGTAGGAATTATTGGCAGAACCTCAACTAAGGCAAAACCTGTTTGGCGTTTACCTTGTTTGTTAAAGGGAGATTTACGAACAAGCCTATGAACACCTGATTCTCCTCGTAATTTACCAAAGACCCCATTTCCTGAAATCTCAAATGAAATACTGCGGTAACCATTGAGGTTATTTGGACTCTCATCAATCAGCATTAGTTGATAAGAATGATTTCCTGCAAAAGATTGGTACATTTCAAATAACATACGTACAAAATCCTCAGCATCATCACCACCTGCGCCTGCATAAATTGATACAATAGCATTACCTTTATCGTATTTTTTATCACCTAAGAGTTCTTTTTTTAAACGTTCAATTTCAGCAATCACAAATTGAGCACGTTCCTTATCATTCCAAAACGTTGGTGAATACATTTCTTGCTCGAGTTGTACAATATTTTCTGATACTTCTTCGCTATTCATATCTCCAGTTTAATACAAAGAAAAAAAACCTACCACTGGTAGATTTTATTTACTAAATTTGTCATACAACATTGGAATAAGAACCAAGGTCAGTGTTGTCGCAAAGGAGAGACCAATAATAACCGCAAAAGCAAATGGTTCCCATAATGGTGACACAAAGAGTAATGGAATCATTCCAAGAACCGTTGTTATCGTTGTTACAATAACAGGTCGTAATCGTGCTGTTGCTCCTTCGATAACAACATCTCGTTTTGGTTTATCTGGATTTTCTTTCCTGATTGAATTCATCACGTCAACCAAAATAATAGAATCGTTGACGACTATACCAACTAAGGCTATAAACCCTAAGAGTGCCGTGAAAGACAAAGTTTTATCTCCAATTAATAATCCAAAGAGGACTCCAATAAGACCAAGAGGAATCACTGAAATAATAAATAAAGTATCCCGAATAGATCCAAATTGCCAGATCAACACTCCGAATATAAGGAGTATCCCAAACCCTAATGATGCAATCAGTTCAGCTGATGATTCGTCATTTTCATCTTGTGCTCCAGCGAGTTCTAGCTCAATCCCTTCAGGTAATTCTAAGCTATCTCTATTTTCTTCAAACTGATTAATTAAATCAGCCGGTAAGAATCCTGTTTCCGTATAAGCGGTTACCGTTATGAGGCGGTTACCGTTTCTGTGATTTGCCGCAGAAGTTGATTGAATAATCGCTGGTTCAACGAGCGACCCTAAAGCAATCTCTCCACGCATAGTCTGCAGTGTAAACCCAGTTATATTATCAAGGCTAATTTCATTATTCTCTCGATGACTGAGAGCTGAGTTACTCAAAGCGACCTTTACAATAACGTCAGTTTCTCCACTATCAGGCAATGTTAAGGTTGTAGCCTCGGTACCAAAAATTGCGGTACGCAAGGTTGAAGAAAGATCAAGAGCACTCAAACCGTATTCTGCTAATTTTTCGTGATCAACATTAAATTGAATATCAGTCACTCCAGTATCAACACCTGAATCAATATCACGCGAACCATTAAAATTTCTAATATATTCCGCAACGTTTACCGCTGCAATATTAATATCTGACCAATTATCACCAATCACGCGTACTTGAAGAGGTGCTCCTACTGGTGGTCCTGACTCTGGTGTGAGGACTTGGGTATCAATTTGAAGGTCAGCTAGACGTTCACGTGCAATATCAGCTGCTTCAAGTCCATAGCTTTTATCTTCTAGATTAATGGTGATATTTGCATAATTTGCACCGCTTTGACCACCTCCTACAAATACACTTTCACTTCCTATAACCGTTGTAAACGAGGTCATGTACTCCATGCCAACTAAGGTTTCTTCTACAGCTATTGTTTGTTCACTTGTGATTTCAAGGGGCGTTCCTTTTGGAAATTCTATGTTAACGTACACCTGATCAGTTTCATCAGGCGGGAAGAATTCTGACTGAATCAATCCTGTCCCAACGAGTGCAAAAGACCCAAAGAACAAGAATACAAAGAGTCCAATCAAGGTTCTTTTGGCTCGGCTATTTTTAAGAAGTTTTTCAAGGAATCTTTTATACCAAGTACGTAATTTTCTAAATAATTTTTCTCGTTTAGCAACGAGCTTTTTCGGTTCATTAATATTAATGGCGTAAATACCAGTTGCAACCAATGGAATAAATACCAAAGCTACTATAACTGCCATAATTAATACAATATTTACAACCTGCGGAATTCCACCAATAAACTGACCAGTTACCCCAGAAAGAAGAAGGAGTGGGACAAAAATTGAAATAGTCGTCATGGCTCCGGCGGTTACAGGCTTCGCAAATTCCTTAAGCGTCAGCTTAGCAGATTCAAAAGATGAATAACCTTTTGCACGGTAATCGTAGATTCCTTCAACAATAACAATTGAAGAATCAATAAGAATACCAATCACTAAAATTAAGGAGAATAAGGTAATAAAGTTAATCGTAATTCCTAAGACCATCATACCAATAAAGGTTAGTACAAACGATAAAGGTACTGCAATCGCAGCAATCAGTGATTCTTTGAATCCAACCATGAATCCCATCACTATAAGTACCAAGATAATAGTTTGAAGACCACTTGAAATAAGATCCGAGAGGTTCACGCGAATTTCATCCCCTGCATTAAAAATAGTAACAAAATTAACATCAGGAGATTCAATTCGCAAATCATTTATAACAGCAGATACAGCATCAGTCACTTCGGTAATGTCTGCACCATCTTGTTTTCGAATATCGAAAATAATGGCTTGCTGGGTATTTTCGCCTGTGGCTGCGATACGAGCTTCTGAGGTATATATCGCAAGCCCATCTTCAAGCGTCTTTAGTACATCAACCAGGTAAATGTAGCTTCCTGGTGCTGTTTCAGTAATAATAACTGAAGATAAATCAGCTGGTTCATCAATACCACTTTCAAAATCAATGCGGTAATTTCTATCATTAATAACAACATCTCCAACCGGCAAGGTTTGCTCGGCACGCGAGATTGCTCTGGCAACGTCACTAGGATTAAGACTATATTGAGAGAGTTTATTTGGATCTAAAAGAACGGTTACTTCACGCTCTGGAATACCACTAATTTCAATACTTGAAACACCTGGTATTTTTTGTAATTGATCCTCAATAGCGTCTGCCTTCCTTCGCAATTGAGTTAAGGCTTCTTGACTACTTAAGGCAATCGTAAATATAGGTTCATCAGAGAAACTTACCTCTGTAACAATTGGCTCTAATGCATCATCTGGTAAATCACTTTGCACTTCTTCCACCTTATCTTTTACATCAACTAAGGCTTCATTAACATTCACATCGTCAAAAAATTGAATACTTACTACCGATGATCCTTCTGATGAAGTTGAAGTGATTTCATCTACTCCATCTAAAGCACCAATTAATGAGTCTTCAAGGATATTTGTAACACTCTCTTCAATGTCTGTAGGTGACGCTCCAGGGTAAACTGTACGCACCAACACAACAGGAACTTTAATTTCTGGATAGAATTCCAAAGGAATACTCAGCATTGAATAGAGTCCTCCTGCCACTGAGAGAATGAGGAGGAATATCGTAAAGATTTTTCGTTTTAAGAAATACATAGTTAGTTTTCTTGAGTCATTAAGGTAACAGAAGAACCTTCTTGAAGACCTCGTGCATCTTTAATAACTGACTGTTCATTCAGTCCAAACACTTCAACCTCAGATCCAAATAATGCTCCTAACTCAACAGATACTGGAGACACGGTGCCGTCATTGTTATAGATAAATACATACGAATCAGTTCCGATAATTGATACGGCTGACAGAGGTAAACGAAATGCTCCATTTGAAGAAATGGTAATTTCAGCACTACGAGTTATTGAACAATTAACCTGTTCATTTTCAGTGAGCTCAATTCCTTCTGGTGCCTCAATAACAACGCGACTACGGTTTGTTGTTGTATCAATACCTCGATTAACCCGTATGATCACTGTTTCTACATCTTCAACCATTACCATTGAACCAACTTCTAAGAATCGTAATTCCTCTGGTCGTACATTGGCAACCAGTTCAAAATTATCGATTGTTTTTACCGAACCTAGTGATTCCCCTATTTGAATAAAGTTTCCTTCATCAATATTAAATCCTGTTACGATTCCATCAACCTCAGCACGTACTTGAGTTTTATTCAAGTTATCTAAAGCTAATTCATATCCTAACTGAGCTTGACGAACTCGTCCCCTGGCTTGAGCAATAGCTTCATCAGAAACAGTTGACTGATTTAATGCAAGGTCTTTGTTTGATTCAGCTAATTCAAGTGCTTCTTCTACTTGAGTAAATTGAGAACTTCGCTTATTTGGCACAGGAATAATCCAATCTTCGTTTCTATCAAAACCATCTTCAAAAACAAGCTCAAGCCCACAATTTCCTAAATCAGTTCCAAAAGCTGTTGTTGACACCGTACTAGTTCCTGATTCAAGTCCAGTAAATCTAAATGATGCACCTGAATCTGCTGAAGATGAATATACCTCAACACGATACTCTCCTTCTCTTCCACAGGTATAATCACCAGTAACTTGAGGTGCTGGACGTAACGTTTCCTCAGCCTCTCCATCTGCTGGGTACGCCCGCAGATCAGTATTAAAATATGCGTTTTGCGCTTGGGCTAAGGCTGCTTCCTGTTGGGCCCTTGTTTGTGCGGCTAATGATCCACTATTACTGAAATCATTTTCATCAAGTAAATCTTGTAGTGCTAGTTCAGCGGTATCAATAGCAACTGCCGCATCCTGAAGAGATACTCGTTGTCTGATATTTTCAACCTCTAATAAGAGGTCACCTTCTTCTACCTCAGCACCATCTTCAACATAAATAGTTTCAATGGTTCCACTTGTTTCAGACTGAATAAGCACATTTGACTGTGGTTCAACGCGACATGAGGCTTCGAGACTACTGAGTTCAGAACTAAGGATATCCAATAATTCTACCTCAGGAACAGTCGCTATATTTTGAGCTTCTTTTGGTGCATAAAATCGTTGGTAGGCGCGAAGTCCAATAATCCCAACGATAATGACAACGAGTATAATTTTCCAATATGATAATAATTTTTTCATAATTTTAATCTAGTAATTTACAAATTTGTGTAATATTTTTCTTAATATCTGCTAATTGTTCTTTTGGATCAGTGTCCTTTTCATGAGATAACTCTTTTTCAAGGAGTATCCAGATAACTGATCGAAGGGCTGATTTTACCGCCTTCATCTGCGTTAATACCTTTGGCATGTCAGCATCTTGGTCAATGAGTTTTTCAATTCCTCGTATTTGACCTTCAGCACGACGAAGCCTATTTGATATCTTTTTTTTATCTTCTAAGCTTGTTTTCATATACTTAACAAGTTTACTATTTTTATATAAAAAAACAAGTACCCTATAGGGGTACTGTTAACACACTAATGGTTTATTCATCTGTTTGAGCAAATAAAAAGTTGAAGTCCAGATGATGATAATTCCTAACACCAAGAACTCTTTTCCAAAAAACGGTAGTATTTGCAAAAAGCCCAATAATCCTAGACTAGTTAATAATGGCGCCAAGACAATAGCCCCACAAGAAATACAACCTACACCAAAAGTCGCTAATACGATTCCCCCAGTTGTCGCTAGAAATGAACCTTTGTTAAGAGCTTTTTTCTGCCGTTTAATATAGTAAATAAAAACCAAGACATTAATCATTATTGAAATACAGAGTAATAGTAGAAATACACTATCAAATACATACCATAGTGAATATTCTCCAAAGCTATAGTCATAAAGTATTTCGATTTTACGTGCGAAACTTACGCCTTTAAGTTGCCAAAAATCTCGTACAATATGAATGTTAGGTAATAATTTAAAAATACTAAGTATTACACCTGATCCAATAATTATCGCAAAAATATTTTTTGGTTGCTTAATTATTGAAATAAATATTTTTTTCATACTTGTACTATACCTCAAAACAAAAAAGACCTCTAAGGTCTTTTTTATGTTATTGCAATTCGTCGATTGCTGCTTGAATAGCTTCGATTGGATATGCTCCTGGTAGAAACCGTACTTCACCTGTTTCGTTATTTCGAATGATGTTTCCTGGAGTTCCTGTTACACCAGCTTCAGCTCCTGATGCAATATCTTCTTGAACCTTATCAATATGACGACGTGAGTCATAACATGAATTAAATTCACTCATATTTAGGTCGATATCTTCTGCAATTCTTTGGATTTCTCCGGCTGGAATTTGTTTATTTGAATTCGTTCGTTCAAAGTATAAATCATGGTATTCCCAGAATTTACCTTGATCAGCTGCACACTCAGTCGCAAGAGCTGCATTCGTTGCCTCTGGATCGTGGAATCCTAGTGGGAAGTGTCGGAATACTGAATTTACCACTCCTGGATTTGCTGCGATAGCTTGTTTTGGAGTCTCTGCAAATCGTTTACAGAATGGACATTCGAAATCTGAATATTCGATAATTGAAATTAATGCATCACGTTCTCCTAGAATATGATCATCATCATTTGGAGGAAGAACTCCTTTTGCTTGTTCTTGGGCAAGACGTTCTTGTTCAGCTTGGGCTTCTAATTGGGCTTGTTGTTGCTGCGCTTCGTATTCAGCCAACTGTTCTGCAAAGCTCATTCCTGAAGCATTCCCCCCACCACTGTTTCCTAGGCGAATTCCAAGGAATACTAATGATCCAGCGATTAATATTGCTGCAGCAAGGATAACGACAATAATTTTATTATCAGCTAACCATGATGCAGATGTTTGTGTATTTTTTGTTTCTTCTGACATGTAATTAATAGTTATGAATAAAGTACATCAATGAGTATATCAAGATTGAGAATCTGGGTAAAGAAAACACCTATGAGGTGAGTTTATCAGTGAGCCAATTAACGAAAGTTAATGCCAATGCTCCCCAAAGTGCTGTCATAAAATCAGCGACGGTGAATCCATCTATAACTGAGGCTACAAACCAGAATAACAGTACGTTTACAATCAATCCAAAGATTCCAAAGGTAAGCACATTTAAAGGTAGCGTAATAATTTTTAAAATTGGTTTAACAGCAAAATTAATAACAGCAAATAAGACGGCTGCAATAATTGCGGTACGTGGTTCATCAATGGTAATACCTGAAATAAATTCTGGGAGTAAATAATATACCGATAATGAGAGAACAATAATTTGAATGATAAATTTTTTCATATACTAAAATTCTCTCATGTTCACATATGTTTTGCAAAATAAAAAACCTGGAATTATCCAAGTAGTTCATCAACAACTTCTTTTACGTCGTTTCCATCAGCTTGTCCCTTTAACTCTCCCATTAAAGCTCCCATGACTTGTCCCTTGTTGGCACCATCGCCGAGTTCTGCAATTTTAGCTTCTGCTTTTACCTTGATATCTTCTTTTGACATCATTTCTGGAAGATAAGCTTCGATAATAGCTAATTCAGCCTTTTCGTCTTCGGCCAATTCTGGACGTCCTGCATCTTCAAATTGTTTGATAGCGTCTTTTCGTTTTTTAGATTCTTTCGTTAATACATCCATTGCCATATCATCTGATACTGGGGTATCAGGTGCTTTTCCCTCAGCTACAACGGCATTCGTCATCGCTGACATAAGCCCTCGATAGGTAGTAACCGCAGCCATATTTCGTTCTTTCATAGCTGCTTTCATATTTTCTTTCATTTGTTCTTGTAGTGTCATATAAAATTAGTATAGATGAAATAGTTTCATATTCAAGCTTTTTGGTATACTGAAACTATGAAGCATACACTTATTTTTATTGATACTGAAACAACTGGTGCAGGATACGATGACCGTTTGATCCAGGTTGGCTATCGAACAACTGACGGGACTGATGTTAATGAACTTTATAGCCCAGGAAGAAAAATTGAGATTGGAGCAATGGCGGTTCATCATATCACCGAGAAAATGATTACAGATAAGCCAGCATTTAAAGATAGCCCTGTATATAAAGAATTAGAAGAACGATTTGAAAAAAATCATGTCTTTATAGCCCATAATGCACCTTTTGATGTATCGATGATCGAACGAGAAGGATTAAAGGTAGGTCCGGTTATTGATACCTTAAAAATTGCTCGGGTTCTTGATCCAAATGGAAAAATTGAATCCTATGCCTTACAATACCTGCGCTATTTATTAGGTATTGAAGTTGAAGCTATTGCTCATGATGCCTGGGGTGACATCTTGGTTTTAGAGCAATTATTTTATCGCCTCTTAAAAAAAGTCGTTGAAGAAACGGGTATGAATCAAGATGACGCCGTGACATGGATGATTGAAGAATCAAAAAAACCAATCCTCTACCGAACGATGCGCTTTGGTAAATATAAAGATAAGCATATAGCTGATATTGCTAACGATGACCCTGGGTATTTACGCTGGCTCCTTGGACAGAAGGAACAAGAAGAAGTACCTGATGAAAATTGGTTATATACCCTTAAACACTATTTAAATATTTAAAAAGATCTATTGATAGGTCTTTTTTTACTGATGAGGTCACATGTTATAATTCACCTATGTTAAATATTATTTTATTGATTATCGGGATTCTTATTGTTGGGCTCTTGATATATCTCATTCTTGAAACTAAAAAAAATAAACAACCTCAAGAAGATTCAAATGCTATGCAGATGCTGATGCAGCAAATGAATGATCTGAGAGCAAATATGGACAAGAAGATTTCTGGATCCCATAAAGACATGAATGAAGCTGTCAGAACACAGTTTTCTGAATCTCAGCGTTTAATTCAACGCATCAATAAGCAAATGTCTGATAATTTATTGCACGTTGCCAAAGAAATTACTGAAACTAAAGAAATGAACAAACAAGTCTTTAACCTTGCAGATTCGTTGGCCGATTTAGAAAAAGTTCTCAAAAACCAAAAAACACGTGGGAATTTGGGTGAAATGGGACTTGAACTGATTCTTTCAAATATTCTCTCACCTATGAATTATCAAATGCAATACTTGTTTAAGGATGGAAAACAAGTAGATGCCATTATCAGAACTGAAGCTGATAAATTCATTCCCGTTGACGCAAAATTTTCATTAGATAATTATCGAAGGTTGGTTGATGAAACTGATGAAGATAAAAAGTCAGAACTAGAAAAAGCCTTTAAGGCAGACCTCAAGAAACGTATTGATGAAACAGCACAATATATTAGAACCGATGAAGGTACGCTTCCCTTTGCATTCATGTTTATTCCGGCAGAAGGAATCTATTATGATTTATTGGTGAATGAGGTAGGAGCTGTTAAAGCAAACACCCGTAACCTCATTGATTACGCCTATAAAGACAAAAAGGTGATTATTGTTTCTCCGACAACGTTCTCGGCATATCTACAATCTGTTCTCTATGGATTTAAAGCTTTCCAGATTGAGAAATCAGCTGTTGAAATTCAAAAAAATGTTCAAAAATTAGGACGACATTTATCAGCCTATCACGAAGCCTTTGAGAAAATTGGAAATACCTTAGGGACAACCGTAAATCATTACAATAAAGCCTCAAGTGAGCTAAAGAAAGTTGATAAGGATATTACGAAAATAACCGGTGAATCACCTGAACTTGAGACATTGCAATTAGATAAACCTCAAAAAGATTAAGCACTCTATTTAGAGTGTTTTTGACTATATATAATAGTATGTTATAGTGATTTCTAAATAATTAATAGTTTATGTCAGAAAATTCTATACTTAGTATTTACATTATTTCATTTATCTTATTAGCTTCACCACTAATCATGGTGACCATAAGAAGTTATCAGAGAAAAAAGAAAAGAAAAAGATTTGAGCAAGCTCCTCCTTTTCTCAGCCTCAAAGAAGGAAATTTTATTTTTGAAGGTATTGAACATGATGATAGAGGAGATAATCCTCGTGTAAGTATTTCTTACCCAGAGAAACCTGATAAAAAATTTCTCTTCAGGCTACCGCAAGACCCTGAGATACGAAAAAAAATGAATATCACAAAATAAACCACTCGCTAGAGTGGCTTTTTTATTTGAGTATTTCAAAAATTTGTTCAAGATAATTTCGTTTATTAGAGAGTTTTGGAATTTTATGTTGCCCACCTAATTTCCCTCGCTGCTCCATCCAATTAATAAAGGTTCCTTCAGGCACTGAATGAAGTTTTAATAACTGAAGCGCAATGTCATCTTGTCGTTTAGCTTTATAGTCAGAATTAAGATCTTGTAAGGTAGTATCTAAATCTTGAATAAAACCATTTAGGTCTTCTGGTTCTTCTTCAAATTCAATAATCCATTCATGACCACCCTTCCCTTCGGTATTCATGAAAACTGGGCCAGCAGTATAATGTTTAATGACAACATTGTGCTGTTCACTAACTACCTGTATTGCTTCATCAGTATTCCCTACCATAAGCTCTTCCCCAAAAACATTAATAAAATGTTTTGTTCTTCCAGAGATTTTTATTCGGTAAGGATCTTTTGATGTAAAACAAACCGTATCTCCAAGGTCATATCGCCATAATCCAGCATTAGTGGTAATAATTATAGCGTAGTCTTTTCCTAATTCCACTTCAGCCAAGGTACAAATATTTTGAGTATCATGACCATAAGTATCCATATCAATAAATTCATAAAAAACACCGTGGTCAGTCAGGAGCAACATCTCACCTAGTTTTTTTGAATTGTCCTGAATAGCAAAAAATCCTTCAGAAGCATTATAAACCTCCATATATTTCATATCATCAAAGGGTAATAAGTCATTGAATATTTTCCGGTAAGGTCCAAAAGCTACTGCACCATGAATAAACAACTCAAGGTTTGGCCAGATATCACGAAGCGTAGTAAAAGGTTTTTCCTTTTTTATTTCCTCAAACAATGAAACAAACCAGGTTGGTACCCCTGAAAGATGAGTAATATTTTTTTCAAGAGTGTCATTAATAATAGCTGGTATTTTATCTTTCCATTCTGATAACAAAGCGACATCTAAACGTGGTTCTCGATAATTTTCAGCCCATTTTGGAGCCTCAGACATTAAAATAGCCGACACATCACCAACCTTCATACCGTGGTCATTTACTTCAAAACTACCCCCTAAAGAAAGCATAGATCCCTTATTATCGAATAAATCACTATCAGGATAGTTACCAAAGTATATCGTATATAAATCACGTCCCGCCATATAATTATTTTTATAGAGAGAATCATGTGAGACAGGTAAATATTTACTGACGTCATTAGTCGTACCAGATGATTTTGAAAAATGATGCATCAACCCTGGCCACAAAATATCCTGCTGACCTTTTAGCATTTTTGAAATATAAGGTTCTATGTCTTCATAACGTACGAGTGGGACATTTTTCTGAAATTGTTCATAGGTCATGATGTTTTCAAAATCATAATATTTCCCATATTCAGTACCCTTTGCTTTGAATAATAAATCATGAAGAATAAATTCTTGTGATACCAGCTGATTTTTCTTAAAAGATTCGACTTTATATTTTCTCATTCGGAAATATGTCTTCATTGAGGTTTCAATGATGTTTTTCATATCTTGATAGTACCATAACTTTTTAAGGCTTAAGATACTTGCTTTTTTATTAAAAAATGTAAAAATTAAAATAAGACATAAATATTAAATTATGAAAAAGTTAATAATTCTCATTATTTTATCCCCTTTTAGTATTATCTGGGCACAAAATGATGGTTCGCATGTTCTACGTTTACAGCGTACAACTACTACCTACGAAATAGAAAATCCAAGGCAAAGTGGTTCGTATTATACTTATAATCAACCTATTCAAAGGAGAAATGATTACAATGTAGAGCGAAATGCATACCAGAGGGGATTTACTGATGCACGACATGATAATTATTTACGTGAAGCAAATAGGACGGCTAATCGAGTCGCTCTACTCAGCTTTGGGTCCGCCCTATTACAATCACGCTGGCGTGATGGAAGATTTATTAATCCTGTAATTTGGCAACCATCTCGAGTACGGTATCGACCTCAGGATTTCTTCTATTATCCGACCTACCATGAGCCTACTGGTTCATTCCTCAATCAATTTGATCGAGCAAGGTACTTGAATAACTGGAATGGAGGATATCCTATTTACAGACGTCCTGGCCGTCAATTTCTTGGTAATAATGGTTTTCTTATTGGAAACCCACCTTTAAATTGGGGATTCTAAAAAATAATACACTCTCACATTAGTGAGAGTTTTTTATTTCATCCAAAGTATTCATATTTTTTCACTAAAAAGACCTAAAACTAATATTAGAATTAGGTCTGATAAAAAATTTGAATAATGAGAATTTCTTTCAGTTCATCATTATATGAGACGATAACTGTTGTGTAGTCATAGTCTCTCTCTAAAATATTGTGTTTGTGGGTCTCTGATTGCATCCACAATTCTACAGGATTTAAAGTAGAGTTGTACGGAATCGTTATTGTGTTTTCTGCAATCTTCCGCAGTGGTTTCATCATTTCATTACATGATCTAAATTCAGAAACATCATCTGAAAAATTATCGTGATTATAGTATGCTGACATACCGTGATCAATAATATGATTTTCCAAAGCTTTTATCCGATTGGTTCTGAAGCCTTCAAGGCAAACTGAATTATTTTCGAAACTACGTAAAGGCTCTACACCTCGCGCAATTCTCTCCTGATTGATTGCACTAAAAACAGTGAGTTCAGATATTTTTGGCTCAGAGTTTATCTCAGTAAGAGCGATACCAATATTCGATGCATAAAATACATCACTTGAAATCAATAAAATCGCAAGACCTAGCACAACACATGTAAGTAGCTTTTTCATAATAAAAGATTAATTTAAATTAATAATAACATTTAAAAATAAAAAAGCAATTACTGCCTTATCTATCTGGAGCGACCTTATAATAATTAATAAGATATTTTGTAACATCAACAAATGGATCGATAAGAGTTTGTGATGCATATTTCACCCCTTTTGGATGCACCGTGTACATAAGAATAATAAATTCTGGGTCATAAGCTGGGAAGTATCCCACGAATGAGTGAAGATTTCTATCATCATAGTAACCACCTTGAGGATTAGGTATTTGAGCTGTTCCTGTTTTTGCAGCCACACTATAGTTATCTAGCTTTACCGTTCCATTACGATAAGCATCAAAAGCATTTACGAGCATACGAGAAACTTCTCCTGCTGAATCTTCTGATAAAGCTATTTGTTGTTCTACTTCATAATCAAAGGTTTTTGAAAATCCATTAGTATATTCAATTTTTTTAACAAGATGTGGTTGTACGGTTTTACCACGGTTAGCCAATGTTCCTAATGCTTGAATCATTGAAATAGGAGTTACTGCAATACCTTGTCCAAATGACATGTTTGCAAATTCGATATCGCGATTGCTTTTTAGGTTATTGGTTAGATTCGTTCCTTCGTTTGGAAGATCAATATTCGTTTGACTCGTAAATCCAAATTTTTCAAAATACTCTCTAAAGTCTGGTTTTGGAATTTGTTCTGCAATATGCACCATTCCTGTGTTGAGTGATTGATTAAGGATTTCTTGAACTGATACCCAGCCACGTCCGCGTCCATCAAAGTTGCTAATGGTATGTGGTCCAACCTCAACTGATCCGCTGTCATAATACTCTAGTTCTTTGTGGTCAATATTTTCATTATCAATGGCAATTCCTACAATTAAAGGCTTTACAATTGAGCCAAATTCGTGAACGTTTTCCACCAGTGGATTTTTAAAATACTCTGTTTTAGCATCACGGAAATTATTGTTATCAAAATTTGGAAATGCTCCCATTGCATAAATCTCTCCATTTTTTGGATTCATAATAATCCCAGCAACTGATTCAGAATTCCATGTACTTTGAATACCTTTAAGTTGATTTTCAAAATAGAGCTGAACTTGAGGGTCAATAGTTGTCACAATGTCCCCTTCAGGAACCTTTTCAGGATCTACAAAATTTTGAACATTATGAAATATACGAGCAAAGAAATTAGTATATACATCAACATCTTCTCGTTTCAACGTTGATTCGTATTGACGTTCAAGACCATAGCGTCCTGCTAATTCATCACCTTGATATCCTAAAAACCCTAATGCATGCGCAGCAGAACCTTTTAGAGGATATACACGCCATTTCTCAGCGTGTAATGATATTGCCGAACCAAGAGCTTCTTTTAAAATGATACCGTCTTCTTTAGATACATTATTTGCAATTTCGAAATAGGTTCTATTACTACGACTGAGTCCATCTCTAAAACGTTCATCATCAAACTCAATAACATCTGAAATAGTTTGAGATACTTCGTCAGCATCAGCATTAAAATTCGAAGGATTGATTGAAATCTTATATCCTGTTCGTTGTCCTGCAGCACTGATTTTTGTTCCATCTTGTTGCTCGAAATAAATAGATCCTCGTTCAAAAGAATTATACGTTGCTACAACATATTGTCCGTCAGCTTGAGCACGAAAACGATGACCATTTGAAATTTGTATGTAAAAAAGATTCGCAATCAATACGAATCCAATACTCGCCACGAAAGCAAAAATGCAGCG
Source organism: Minisyncoccota bacterium (assembly GCA_022763365.1). Classification (GTDB taxonomy): domain Bacteria; phylum Patescibacteriota; class Minisyncoccia; order Phycocordibacterales; family UBA1006; genus UBA1006. The sequence goes on from JALEGN010000007.1 coordinate 81,688, forward strand.
TAAACGAAATAGAAATTGTTTTTCATTTCGCTTTTTCATAGTCTTAACGATTATATGCTACCTTAGTTTCTTGTTCAAGATGAGCGTATAAGACTTTTTTATCTTCTACCATTCCTAGTACCCCAGCTTCTTCTAATGATAATGCATTAATACGTTCGAAGTATTCAATTTCTAATTCGGCAATTTCTGTTTGTAATTCGGCAATTGAATGGTTGTGTGTTTTTGCATCTGCAACGCTGATGGTTGTACTTGCAATTCCAAAACCATACATTAAAAATGAACAGCAAATACCACCTACAAGAGCAAGAAAGATTTTCTTGCGATTGTTTTCTTTGTTCATTTGTAATGCTGCTTGTTTCATATTTTTTCTAAGATGCGAAGTTTTGCACTTCGCGAACGTTTATTTTCTAATAATTCTTCATCGGTTGCCGTTATTGGCTTTTTGGTCAGGATTCTTGCTGATCCGTTATTTTTTTGCTCTCGATAGAATTTTTTTACAATTCTATCTTCGATGCTATGGAAAGAAATTATGACCATTCTTCCTCCTTTTGATAATTTTTCAAAAGATGATTCTAGAATTTCTTTAAGAGCTCCCATTTCATCATTGACGGCTATTCTCAGCGCTTGAAAGGTTTGGGTTGCTGGATGAATTCGTCCGTTTTTAAATTTTCCAGGGACTGCATTCTTAATGATATCTGCTAACTCAAGAGTACTATTAATGGGTTTAATCGCTCGAGCTTCTGTTATTGCTCTGACAATACGTCCGGTAAACCGTTCTTCACCGTAACCTTTAATGATGTCAGTCAGAGATTCCTCACTCCAATCATTAACGATATCGTAGGCAGTAAATGGAGCCTGTGAACTATCATCAGCCAAAGTCATTGTAAGTGGACCATCATGCATAAATGAGAAGCCACGTTCTGGATTTTCAAACTGATTTGAGGACCAGCCTAAATCAAGAAGAATCTTATCAATACTATCAATACTCAGATTTTCTAAGATATCATTAAGGTTTCTGGTGTTATCATGAACCAAACGAACCCCACATGTGGCATCAGATAATCGTTTTTCTGATTCATTAAGACCATTGATGTCTTGATCAATACCAATCAGTGTTCCTTTCTCATCAAGATTTTTACTTATCTCATAAGCATGTCCACCACCATTAATAGTTCCATCAACGATAGTGTCACCCTCTTTGATATCAAGTCCTTCAATAACCTCATTCATTAAAACTGAAATATGAACTGACATATTAAATCATTCCAATATCACCCAGTTTCTCTGCGACCAAATCGGCTTTCTTTTCAAGTTCTGATTGATAAGTATTCCAGCGCTCTTCATCCCATAGCTCAACACGCGTTCCAATACCAACGACCATAACTTTTGTTTGTAAATGTGCTAAATCTTTCAAGAAATCTGGAATCAAAATTCTTCCTGCTGAGTCAATATCAACCTCTGCAGCTCCTCCCATAAAATATCGAGTGAATGCCCGGGTATCACCTTGCCCCATTGATAGTTCGCCAAGTTTTTCAGAAAACTTCTTCCATTCTTTTGTTGAATAAACAAAGAGACATGAATCAAGACCTTTGGTAATAACCACTGTCTTTCCCAGCTCCTTTCGAAATTTTGATGGTAGTGATAGTCGTTTTTTCGAATCGAGCGTATGTGTGTGTTCTCCTATTAACATAAGCGTGAATAATATAAGCAACCAGATCTCGCGAATTAGATTGTTTGTACCGATGAATCGGTAGATAACAGTGAAACCAAATGGATTTATTGCTACATGAATACATTTGAGTGGTTTCACCGTTATCTACCACTTCATCCCACTTTAATTATATTCTATCCCACCAACTTTGCAAACATGAAACCAGATAATAATTAATCATTCTGTGGATAACTTTGATTAATTGAAAAAACACGACTTAATAAATCGTGAATTTTATAATGAACATGTATAGTGTGCATATGGTATTACTAAGTAAACTTATCTCATACTTTACTCTAAAGAAAAAAGTCATTGTCATTTGTGGACCTACAGCAACAGGTAAAACCTCCCTTTCTATTATGTTAGCTAAAAAATTTAATGCTGAAGTCATTTCTGCTGATTCAAGACAAATATATAAAGGTCTTGATATTGGTACCGCTAAGGTAACCGAAGAAGAAAAAGAAGGTGTTCCTCATCACATGCTCGATATTGCAGGCCCACAAGATATTTACTCAGTTCAAGAGTATGTTCAAGAAGCAACAAAAATTATTAGACAACTTCATAAAGAAAACAAAATTCCCATTATCTGCGGTGGTTCAGGTATGTATATTGATTCATTAGTATGTGGAACTCAATTCCCTAAGGTTCCACCAAATTACGCATTACGAAAAGAGCTAGAAAAAAAATCTACCGATGAACTATATTCTCTCCTTAAACAACAAGATCCTAGGCGGGCTAAAACTATTGACCCCGATAACCCTGTTCGTTTAGTCCGGGCTCTTGAAGTAATCAATGCAATTGGTGTGGTACCAAAAATTAAAAAACAATCAGAATATAAAACCTTATATATTGGACTTGATCTACCTAAAGAACAATTAAACGAACGTATTAAAAAACGTATTGTTGAACGTTTCGAAAATGAAGGGATGCTCCAAGAAGCAATTGATTTGCATACAAACGGTCTCAATTATGAACGCATGGAGCAACTTGGCTTAGAATACCGGTATATGGCCAGATACTTAGAAAAGAAAATTAGTTATGATGAAATGATTGAACAACTGACTACTAAAACTATTCAATTTGCGAAACGCCAACGAACATGGTTTAAACGAAATAAAAACATTCAATGGTTTGATCCGCAAAAAGATAGTAGCCAAATAGTTAAGTTAACGAAAAAATTTTTTAAATAAAAAGAAAGCATATGCTTTCTTTATTTTTTAAGATAATTTGATTACTTTCATTTTCAATAATAAAAGAATTTTCATTCTCTTCTATTGTTAATTCTTCGATTGAGTCTGTCGTCTTGAGAATTACTTCAAAATTTCTACTGCTCACAAGGTAATTGTATTTTTCAGTATACAATTTTAAGAAATTGTCGTTACTGGTTGCTTCTGCAGAATAACTAAACAAAGAACGATTTCCTTCCTCAAGCTCAAAAGGTATAACATCACCACCTTTTTCAAGTGCCCATAACTCTACCATCCATTCTCTTTTGGTTTCACCAGTAAGAGTTAGATACACGGAGTTGATTTCTGAAGTTAGCGGTTTCTTCTCAAGTACCTCAAATATTTCTGTAATTTTCATAGGTATTTATTTTATATAATTAAAACATAAATTATAATTATTTCAATAAAAATAAAACACCTATGCGGTGTTTTATTTTGCGGGCGATGAGGGAATCGAACCCCCAACTAAGGTTTTGGAGACCTCTATTATACCATTTAACTAATCGCCCAAATTGGTCAGCGTTTTGACCATAGGAAAAAGGAAGTTACCTCCCTTCTCCTTGCGTTAAGAAATATACTATTTCTTTTTATGCATTTTTTTTGTTTCTACGTACTCAACGTGTTTTTTTAGTTTTTTACTAAACTTTCGAAGGGTTAATTTTGCAGCATTTGCAAATTTCTTTTTATTTCGAGAAGTAACTACGTGTTCATCTGCTTCTTTTGAGTACAGTGTAATGAGGTTATCTTGTGACATAATAATTCTAGAATTACGACTAATGTGTCAGTAATGAGTCCAGATTACCTGAATGCATGAAAAAATCAACCGATATTAGATTTCTTTACATGAATACCCTCTTGGAGGCTGGTGTGCAACCTCACACTCAACCCCAAGATAATCAACACAATAATGATTTTCATTCTTTAATTCAGCACAAACAATTACTTGATTATTTATTGGTGCATTTGTTTTACAGTGCAATGAGGTAGTCTTATTTTTAATAAGATCAAGAACGATACCGTTTACCTCACCTGTCGTACAAAAATTAGTAAAAGTATTTTGACGTACAGATACAAATAACATTTCTGCCTGCATGCGTGATAACTCTGATTTAATATAGTTATCACTTACATCAGCAAAGGAGTTCTTCATAAACGGTAAGGCAGCAAAAGCCATAGCTGCAATACCAATAAAAACAATGAAAAAGGTTGATTGAAATAGATAATAATTCACCTAAAAAGTATATCAAAAAAACCCTTAATTTTCATTAAGGGTTTGTATGCATAATTTAATTTTTTACGATTTCATAAGACTTATGAATTTCATTTTCCAAAATATTATTTAGATCATTTCCTAAAATAGGATCAAATCGTATTAACGCCTTGGTAAGATCAAAGAAATATTCACGAGCCTCATTTCGGTATCGCTCTTTTTTATCATCATCCCAAACTTCATTCATTGTTCTAAGATTATGAATCCTATCAGCGACTTTTACCGCAAGTACCTGCCATATTTTGGTTTCTAGCATTGAACCAAAATATTGAGCTAATTGTTCTTCTTTAGAAGAATACGATTCCTTAGGCAATTTTGATAGCATATGAGCACCCGTTCCAATATCTTTCCCAAAAATATGAGTAAGGCGACCTGGTACTCGCCAAATGTACGTATCCTCTGGGATATCATGAAGAAGAGCTAAACATATAGCAACATAATCAGTAACGCCAAATTCATCAATGAGAATGAGAGCTACTGAGCGCACATGTTCAAAATATCGTTCACCCCCATCACGTTCCTGATTGAGATAACCATGACCCTCTTTAGCAATATCATAAGCTAACTCCACTAAGAATAGTTCTTGGGGTTTTAGACCAGCTAGTCTTTTAATAAACTTCTCTCGATTTTCAGTAACATTTCTCATTTTCTGAAATTTTAAAGGTTAAACTTAATTTAATTAAAACAAATATAGAAAATAAATCAACAAACTAAAAACTATTTTAAAAAATATAAACTATGCAAATTAAAATCATATGCTATACTCTTTTCTGTTAAATTAATAACACAACTGCGTCGATGGCAGAGCGGTCAAATGCACGGGACTGTAAATCCTGCGACACTAGTCTACGGGGGTTCGAATCCCTCTCGGCGCACAAAATAAAAAATCACCTCTTGGTGATTTTTTATTTACTCTTAGTTGCTTTCTTAGCTACTTTTACTTTTGAGCGAACGGCTTTCTTTTTAACGACAATCTCTCCATTTTTATCAATATCCAAGGTTATTTTTGCACCATCCTTGATGTCTTTTTTAATCATCTGCATAGCAAGGTGATTAAGAATATCATTTTGAATAAGTCGTTTTAATGGACGTGCTCCATATTGTGGATCAAACCCTTTCTCTGCTAAATAGTTAATAAGCTTCTTCGAATAGGTTACCGAAATATCTTTTTGTGATAGACGTTTGGTTACTAACTCTAGCTGGTTAACAACAATATCTTTGATCACTTTTTCTGGAAGCGTATCAAAGATAACAATATCATCGAGCCGATTCAAAAATTCAGGTCTAAAGAAATCTTTGAGGGATTCCATGACTTTCTTTTTCGTATCGTCATATGTTTGTACGTCAGAGTTATCAGAGAATCCAATTGATTGCATTTTCTGGAGATGATGTGAACCAAGGTTTGAAGTCATAATGATAATCGTATTTTTGAAATCAATCTTACGACCCTTTCCATCTGTTAGGTGACCATCATCAAGGACCTGCAGAAGGATATTAAATACATCAGGGTGTGCCTTTTCAATTTCATCAAAAAGTACTACTGAATATGGTCGGTGACGTACTGCCTCGGTAAATTTACCAGCTTCATCATGACCAACATATCCTGGAGGTGAACCAATCAATTTTGACACCGAGTGTTTCTCCATGAATTCAGACATATCAACCCGGATTAATGCCTTTTCATCGTCAAACATAAATTCGGTTAAAGCCTTAGTGAGTTCTGTTTTTCCTACTCCTGTTGGGCCAAGAAAGATAAATGAACCAATTGGTCTATTCGGGTCTCCAATACCAACACGTGAACGTCTGATGGCATGAGAAATTTTCTCAATAGCTTCATCTTGACCTTTCACGCGGTTTTGAAGGTCTTCTTCCATACGCGCTAATTTATCAGTCTCTTCTTCAATCATTCGCTGTACCGGAACCCCTGTCCAGCGTGCAACGACATGAGCAACGTCCTCTTCATTCACCTCTTCACGCAAGATACGAGATTTCTTTTGTAACCGAGCAAGTTTCTTAGATTCTTTCTCCAAACGTTTTTCAGTAACAGGAATAATTCCATAAATAATTTCAGCTACTTTTCCTAAGTCACCTTCCATTTCTGCATTTTCTGCATCCTTGGCATATTTTTCAAGTTGCTCTTTTAGTTCTGCAATAGTGGCCAAAATAGTTTTTTCATTTTTCCATTTGAGTTCTAGCTCTCTAGTGCTTTCCCTCAAATTTGCAATTTCGGCATCAATATTTTTATTTCGTTCTATTGCTTGTTTTTGTTTTGCATCTACATCTTTAGATAAAGATTCTTTTTCAATCTCAAGGCGCATGATTTTTCGATGTGCTTCCTCAAGTGCCGCAGGTTTATTTTCCAAAGAAATTTTTAACGCTGAAGCTGCCTCGTCAACAAGGTCAACCGCCTTATCAGGAAGATATCGATTCGTAATATATCGTGATGATAGTGTTACTGCAGCAACAATAGCATCATCAGTAATCTGTACTCCATGATAAAGTTCGTATTTAGATTTTAAACCTCGAAGAATTGCCGTTGCATCCTCAATCGAAGGTTCATTAACCGTAATTGGTTGAAAACGTCTTACTAAGGCTGCATCTTTTTCAAAATGTTTTTGATACTCTGCCAGCGTAGTTGCACCAATAGCTCTAAATTCTCCACGAGCAAGAGCTGGTTTTAACATATTCGCAGCGTCCATTGATCCCTCTGAAGCTCCTGCACCAATCATGGTATGTATTTCGTCAATAAACAGAATAACCTGCCCTTCTGAAGCCTCAATTTCTTTCATGATTTTCTTCAAGCGATCTTCAAATTCTCCACGGTATTTTGTACCAGCGACCAACAAACCAAGGTCAAGTAATACTAAGTCTTTATTCTTTAGTGATTCTGGTACATCACCTTTTGCCATACGCTGAGCCAGTCCTTCAGCAACAGCGGTCTTCCCGGTTCCAGGTTCCCCAATTAAGATTGGATTATTTTTTGTCCTTCGTGAGAGAATCTGAATCAATCGCATAATTTCTTTATCGCGGCCAATAACAGGATCTAATTTATCAGCAGCTGCCATCTCGGTCAGATTTCGAGAAAATTTTGAAAGGCTTCTAAACTGACGGTTAAAACTTTTATCCAGTTTCTTTTCTTCTTCACGTAATTGAATCATAGCGCGATGAACATCCTTACGTTCCACTTCAGCATCTTCAAGGAAGCTTTGTGCTGAATTTTCAACATCAAACAATGAGAGAAAAACATGCTCAGTTGAAATAACCTCATCCTTCATTTCTTTGGCAAGTTTCATTGAGCGTTCAATAATTTGTGCCAAATCTGGGGTCAGATACATTTGAACCGAAGAATCAATCGTGTCATCACGAACTTCATTTTCTGTCTCATCAAGTTCATCTAATAGGTTATTAGTAAAATCTTGAGCATTAATGTTAAGCTTTTCTAAAATAGAAACGACAAGACTGTCATCTTGGACTAATAATGCCGTTAATAAATGAATAGCATTCACGTGATTTTGACCACGTTCAATAGCCAACTCATGAGAGCGGCGAATGACTTCTTTGGCTTTTTTTGTAAAATTTTGAAATGGTGGCATACAATTTATTTTTGGTACAACTACCTTTACCTGCATATATACAGTATGTGTTTATATATTCTAATTATATACCCGAGCCTACTTTTGACAAGTTTTTCATATAAATGAAAAACTTGTTTAAAAATAACGAAATTAGATTTCGTTATTTTTAATAATATATGGCTGGTAGTTTTCATTTAACTGTATTGGAATCGGTTTAACATCATATACTCTCCTGTTTTGAACTTGTATATCAACAAGGAGTCCTTCCATAGTATTCTCTGACCATGATTGATCAAAAATAAAATTCCCTAATGAATAGATAATCCAGCCACCACCGTAGCGTTCTATTTCTTGATCGACATGTGGATGATGTCCAATAATTACATCAGCACCCATATCAATAAACTGTTGGCCGAGTTCCACCTGAGCATCAGTTGCACGATCTTTGTATTCTGCGCCCCAATGCATCGATATAAAAACTAAATCAGCCTCTTTTTTCAAATCTTGAATCCGTTCTTCGATTTTGGTTAAATTCCATTCACTCATCCCAGGTCTATCACCTACGGCATGAGCCCCTTGGTAAAACTCTGTATAAGCTAAAAATCCGATTTTAGTATTACCAAATTCTTTGATTAAAGGGCGTTCAGCAGTTTCTGAATTACAACCACCACCAACATAATCAATTCCTACTTCATCTAAATGAACGGTTGTTTGACATAATGACTCCCTACCCCAATCCAGCATATGATTATTAGCCAAAGCGACCCCATCAATACCACCTTGCGCCAAAGCCTTAGCAACAGCAGGTTCAAATCGGAATGAGTAGGGTTTACCGGTATCAGCGCCAACATCACTCATAGAACCCTCAAGGTTAGCAAAAACGTAATCTGCAGATAATAAATCGTCTCGAATAAGATCAAATGAAAAATTGTAGTCTTCGCCAAGTTTTTTAACTCGTCCCTCAACACCACGATCCATCATGATATCACCACCAGCTAGGATAGAGTAAATTCTCTTACTCTCTTCTTGTTTCTGTAGATCTGATTCTAAGGCCCTAATATTATCTTCTAGGCTCAGAATCTGATCAGATCGAATAGATTCTTGGTTCAGTTCAGTACGCAGAGCTGTAATATCTGCTGTCATTGATTGATATTTTTGATAACCAAACCATGAACCAACTGTTATGCCGAGTAAGAGTAAAATTATAGTGAGGTATTTCATAGATTAAGTATATAAAAATACTATTCCTAAGAATAGTATTTATCATAAGTTTCCTTCATCATATCAACAATCACCTTAAAAGATTTCATGAATTCTTTACAATCTTTTTTTGTCGTTGTACGCCCTAGTGAAATACGTAATGACCCTGTAGGACGATTAGCACTAGAAATTGCCTTTATAACATGTGAGTCTCCATCTTCCCCAGCCTTACAGGCTGATTTAACGCTGCACATAAATCCAGCAGCATCGAGTCTAATAACCAATTCTTCATGTGACAGATTAGGGGCGGTAATGTTTACAATATTTGGAATTTTATTCTCAGCTATAGAATTAAGATTAATTGATTCATCATATTTTTTGATTTCATTTTCAAGATAGGTTTGTAATAATCTCAAGCGTTCAGATTCACTTTCATAAATATCACGTGTTTCAGACAAAGCGCTATCAAACCCAATAATATATGGAACATTTTCTGTTCCTGATCGAATACCTTTTTCTTGGTTACCACCATAGATAATTGGATCTAATTCAATTCCTGTTTTTTTAAACAATATTCCAATCTTTTTAGGTCCATAAATTTTTGAAGCATTACACGTCAACAAATCAATACCTAATTGTGGAACACCAATTTCATCAACATAATTTATGGCTTGAACAGCATCAGAATGAACATAGGGATACACAGTATTATTGTGCTTTCTGAAATGGCGCACCGTTTTCATCACTCCTCGAATATCCTGAATAGTTCCAATCTCCCCATTAACATATCCAATTGATACCAGAGCAGTATTTTCCGTTACTGATTCTTTAAGTTCTTTTAAGGAAATATAACCACATTCATCAACATCAAGGTAAGTAACCAAAACATTATTTTCTTCGAAGTATTTACATACCTCTAGAACCGCTGCATGTTCTATCTTTGTAGTAATGATATGTGCTTGCTTTTCTGGATTTTTTCGTTGCCAGGCTCGGATTGCTCCTATAATTGCCAGGTTATTAGATTCAGTTGCTCCATCAACAAAATAAATTTCTTCTTTTCGAGCTTTGAATATTTTTGCTATATTTTCGCGCACTGATTCAATAGCTGATTTCACCTCCAAACTCTCTTTATAGATTCCACCTGGATTAAAAGCCTGATCTCTAAAATACTGTTTCATACTGGCAAAAACTGCCTCTGAACATGGCGTTCCTGACGCATGATCTAAATATATTCTCTTTTTCTTGGTTGAACCAAACATAGGCGGATTGTAGCATAGGATATAATAAATTCACCTTCTGGGATTGAAATATAAGGCATCATAAGCTAGTATGCTATCTATATGAACGAGCTACTTATATTTGGAATATTAGGTTTAGGTATTATTACCCTTGCTATTTTAGTGATTATTTTGCATCTGCGATTAAAGAAATTAATGAGCGGAAAATCAGTACAGAGCCTTGAAAAAGTTATTGTTGAAAACAATAAACGAGGTGTCTTAATTCAAGAAGAACTCAAGAAACAAAATAACCAAATTAAAGCCATTCTCAAGGATACCGAATCTCATATTCAAAATATAGGTGTTGTGCGATTTAATCCATTTAAAGAAACTGGTGGAAGCCAAAGTTTTGCCATTGCTTTAACTGACAAAAATGAAAATGGTGTTGTTATATCATCATTGTATACACGTGACCGCGTTAATGTATTTGCGAAACCTATTACCGCTGGAAGCTCTGAATACACTCTTACTAAGGAAGAGCAATCAGCTCTTCAACAATCTCGTAACTAAATTTTATTATGACTATATCTAACACAAATGAACGATCACCTGTTGTTGCTATCATGGGACACGTTGATCATGGGAAATCAAGTCTTTTAGACTACATCAGAAAAACAAACATTGTTGACGGCGAAGCTGGAGGAATTACCCAACATATTTCAACCTACGAGGTTCATCTAGAAGATAATAAACGCATTACCTTTTTAGATACACCTGGACATGCGGCTTTTGATAATATGCGGCATCGTGGTGGAACTATTGCTGATATTGCAATTTTGATTGTTTCAGCTGAAGACGGTGTAAAAACGCAAACCAAACATGCTATTGAAGTTATTAAAAAGAATGATATTCCCTACATCGTCGCAATTAATAAAATTGATAAACCCGCAGCAAACCCTGAAAAGGTAAAAACTGACCTTCTTGAAGAAGGAATTTATGTAGAAGGATATGGAGGTGATGTACCTTTTAGTCTTATTTCTGCAAAAACAGGTCAAGGAGTCGATGATCTTTTAGAATCGCTTATTCTTGTTGCGGAGATGGAAGAAATGACAGGAGATCATGATAAACTCGCTAGTGGATTCGTTGTTGAATCGCACAGAGATCCAAAACAAGGAGTTTCAGCAACCTTGGTAATCAAAGATGGAACGATCAGCAAAGGTCAATTTGTGGTTGTAGACGACAGTATTACCCCAACCCGAATGTTGCGGGATTTTACTGGTAAAGCTATTGATACTGCCCACTTCTCTTCACCAATTCAACTAATTGGATTTGATAAATTGCCACCGGTTGGTAGCCGTTTTGCAACCTTTGAAACAAAAAAAGATGCTGAACAAGCCATTGCTGAATTCAAAGAAATTGAACAAGAACTAAAAGATAGAAATGAACTCCTCCATGTTCCAGATGGTGTAGCTTTGGTACCTGTTATCCTTAAAACAGATGTTGCAGGTACCGGTGAAGCCATCAGTGAGCAAATTGAGAAAATGACTACTGATGATGTTATTTTTAAAATTATTAAAGCTGAGACAGGTTCAATCAATGAATCAGATGTAAAACTTGCTCTTTCTGACCCTAATACGGTTATTGTTGGATTCCATGTGAACGAAGACGCTAACATCAAAAATCTGAACGAGTATGAAGATATGACTATTCAAAGTTTTGATATTATCTATAAACTTACTGAATGGTTTGAAGAATTGTATGAACTTCGCCGTATTAAAAAAGAAATTGAGACGACTCTTGGGAGTCTTAAGGTATTAAAAGTCTTTTCAAGCCAACAAGGACAGACCCTTGTTGGAGGATCAATTACCTCAGGAACTATTACAAAAAATGAAATATGTAAAATAGTTCGAAGTGGAGACGTAGTTGGTAAAGGTAAAATTATCGCCTTGCAACAAGGAAAAACTTCAACTGATAAAGTAACTGACGTAGGAACTGAATGTGGAATAATGATTCAAACAAAGGATTCTATACAAGAGCGCGACACTATTGAAACCTTTATTAAAGAAATCAAATAGTATGAAAGGAGATAGATTAGAAAAACTCAATAAAGAGATGCGGAAAGCATTTAGTGAGTTCATTGAACGAGAGTCAAATAGAGAATCTCTGGTAACAGTAACACGTTGTGATACTGCACCTGACCTTTCAAATGTTATTGTATATATTTCAGTACTCCCTAGCGATGCTGAAGATAAGGTTATTTCATTTCTGAATAGGCGCAGGGTTGATGCTCGAACTCACATGAAAAAAAGAGTAATCTCGCGAAGGATTCCTCAAGTTAATTTCATGATTGATTATGGAGAGAAAAATAGACAGCATATTGATCAACTCCTAAAAGAGAGTTAAAGGTAATTTACAGAACTATAGAACATGATATTCTATGTTCATTAGGCGTGTTGGTGAAGTGGTTAACACGGGAGTTTGCAAAACTTTTATGCGTGGGTTCGAATCCCACACACGCCTCTAAAATTGTCCAAAGACAATTTTAAGCCCGTTTCGAAGAACAGCCAATCTGAGGAAGTACGACGAAGCAGGCTGAGGGATAATTCTTAGTATAAACAAGAATGCTATATCCTTTATGCCGAGATGGTGGAATTGGTAGACACGAGGGACTTAAAATCCCTTGCCCGTATGGGCGTGCGGGTTCGACCCCCGCTCCCGGCACAAAAATAAATTCTGTGAGATTATTCTCATGGAATTTATTTTATTATAGGTGAAATTGTGATCCGTTAGGTTGATACTCTTAAGTAAGCCCTACTGGGCACATATTAAAACTTGCACAAAATAGTGCTTGATATATAATCATTTTTGTTACCGCTTATAGCTCAGTCGGTAGAGCAGCTGGCTCTTAACCAGACGGTCGTAGGTTCGAATCCTACTAGGCGGACACGTACTAGTAGGACAAGACCACTAGGCGAAAACCTGAGAGAATAATTCTTAGAAAAAATAATCACCTGCCCAGGTGGTGGAATTGGTAGACACGCTGGTCTTAGGAACCAGTGCGGCAACGCGTGGAGGTTCGAGCCCTCTCTTGGGCACTTGATAACAAAATATCTCGATTTGCGAGTTCTAAGTATGGTGAAAGCATTGAAAATACTATACCTTTTCCCTTTGCAGTTAAGTTCGGACTGATATTTTGAAGGAGTTCTCGTTTTTCCTCTAAAACAGCATTTTGGTAGAATTTTAAAGGCTTGTTGCAAAGTTCGACAAATTCTTCTATTCCTTTCATTTTTTCTACTTGAGAAGTATTTATCGTTTTAATCTTTTCTTCTAATTCTCGAATTGAAAATAAGATAGACTCCTTCTTTAATTCGTATTCTTCTTTATTAATAGCGCTTTCAAGATAAGCATCAAGTAGCCGTTCTTTTTGACTACTTAATTTATCTTTTTGTAGTCCCAAGATGTCTAATTTCTTTTTGTTTATTTCCTCTCTATCTTCACGTAAAGATGACATATAGTCTTTTATCTGCTTGAGTTCGTTAGACCTTAATGAAATCGTTGAGAGCATATTTTTCACATAATGTTCAATGTGGTCTTCGCGGATACATTTCGTTGGGCATGACTTTGTCTTACATCGGTAATACACCATACCTTTCTGTAGTTCGCCACTCATAACATAATTACATTCATGACATCGTAATATTTTTCTGAAGAGATAATTATGTTTAAATCCATTACTTGTTTGGCGTCCGTTAATGATGGTTTGCACACGTTTAAATAAATCTGTTGAGAGGAGTGATTGATGTTTCCCTGTATAGGTTTGGTCTTTAACTTTCATTAAGCCTATGTAGAAAGGATTCTTAAGAATTTTGGTAATACCGTTTTTGCAGACACGGTTACCACGTTGGTTTTTTAAACCTAGCTTTTCCATTTCAATAGAAAGTGATTTTACGCTATACTTTCCTGTGGCATATTTTTTAAAGACCTCTTTAACCAATTTTCCTTGAATTGAACAAATAGTCTTTAACTCTGCTTTTCCGTTATCTAAATAGCCAACTGGTGCACCAAACGGCCAGATACCTTGTTCAAGTCTTCCGTATAATCCTTTAATTGTTTCTTGACGAAGGTTACGCACATAATCCGATGCCATTACCGCTTGAATATCGGCTGATAGTCGTCCTCCACGTTCACGCAAATTCAAATTTTCATGCGCAAAATAAACTTCAATATTATTATCGATTAAATCACCAATATTTGCCCAATCGTGAAGGTTACGAGAGCTTCGGTCAATTTTGTGCATGATAACACCTTCGGCTTTTTTATTGAGTAAATTATCTAGCATTTCATTAAACAATGGTCTTCCACGTTTGGAAGCAGTTCGTTTTTCTTCGTAAAAATGAATAATCTTTAAGTTGTTAGCTTTGGCATATTCTAACAATATGCGTTTTTGTTCTGGAAGTGATGCTCCATCACTTTGTTTGTATTTGTCTGAGATACGAATGTATCCATAAACGTTTTTCATATATTCTTTAGTTAGTTATTAATTAGGTTTGACGAATAATACTACTATTAAACAATAGCTTTAGAAATTAATCAACATTAAGGTTCTTCTTCATTTAACATCCGTGTGTGAATGCGCTCCGCTAATTCTAAAAAATCAAAAAATCGCTCTTCAGCATCTTTGATTTCTTTCTCAGATTTATTGGTCAATAATGTTCTAATAAATGGTAATTGTGTATGTTTTGTATTCATAACATCTACAGCATAACTATTCACAATAGTTGAAAAAAGACGTTATGAACGTAACGTCTATAAACAAAAGAAAATGAGAGTCATAATACTGTAATGACTCCACTATACAAAAGCTACATCAACTACTTTGCCTTCACTAATTTTCGTAACGACGGAAAGCTTTTTGGTATTCTGCAAAAAGACCGATTACTCCATACCTACATCATCGGAAAAACTGGAACGGGAAAGACAAACCTCTTAACATCACTCATTTTACAGGATATTAAACATAAACGAGGTGTCTGTGTGTTTGATGTTCATGGCGACCTTTCACAGACTATTTTTAAGAACATTCAAAATGACAGAAAAGATGATGTTATATACCTTGATATTGCTGACCCTAGGCTCAAATACCGTTACAATCCTCTGAAACGAGTATCTATTGAAAAACGTTCATTAGTTGCATCCTCACTCATTGAGTCTTTCCAAAAGCTATGGAAAGGTGCTTGGGGAGTAAAACTGGAACACATCTTACGCTATATCATATTAACCTTGCTTGACCAGCCCAAAGCAAATCTCGCTGATATCCATCGCATCATTCACGATGTAGGATTTCAAAATCAATGTCTCAAGAATATTCAAAATCCATTGGTCATTCGTTTTTGGCAGACTGAATTCAAGAAATACACCAAAAATGATATTATCCCTATTCTCAACAAGGTGGGTGCATTCTTGGCGCATCCATCAATACGAAGATTCCTTATCGAAAATCCAAATGAACTCTCACTCCGCAGATGTATGGACGAAGGAAAGATTGTGGTAGTGAATATTAGCAAAGGAAAACTTGGTTCTGATGTTTCAAATATTGTGGGTTCATTTCTCCTCAATGCCATTATGGGCGCAGGTTTCTCTCGTATCGATACCGAAGAACGCTATCGCAAGCCTTTTCATGTATTCCTTGATGAGTTCCATAACTACACCACACCTTCCATCATCAATATGTTATCAGAGATTCGTAAGTGGAAGATTTCATTAACCCTCGCACACCAGTACCTCTTTCAGTTAGATACAGATATTAGAAATGCAGTATTAGGAAATGTGGGCACCATTATTTGTTTTCGCTTGGGACAAGCTGATGCCAAGTACATGGCTCATGAATTCCATCCCATTTTTGAAAGTGCAGACTTCGTAAATCTTGAAAATTATGACATCTATTTGAAACTCATGATATACGGAAAACCTTCTCGTCCCTTCTCGGCGAGTACCTGTAAATTCTCATACATTTTGACGTTACCAACGTAACGTCTTTTTTGTTTCTAAGGTTTCGTCATACTGGTAACAAAGAACCTTAAATTAAATAGCCCATAATGGGCGTTAAATATTAAAACTATGAACCGAAAGTTACCAAGTACCGAGCTACTTGGTAGCTCACAAATCGAAATCCATTACAAGCGACCTCATTTCCATGAAATGCTGTGCATTGCAAGTGCCCAAGATGCTAATGAAATATTACGAAAATATATCAATCTTAATCAACTTGATGTACGTGAATGCTTTTGGGTCATCTTGCTTACGAATGCCAACCGACTTCTCGGAGTATCTGAAGTAGCCTGCGGCACCACTACGGCAGTACAACCCAATCCCAAGTACATCATGCAATTAGCGTTATTAGTAAACGCCTCAGCAATCATTGTGGCTCACTCACATCCAAGTGGAAATCTCACTATTTCCAAAAGTGATGTACGAGAAACAAACAAGTTGAAACAATTAGCAAAACTTATGGACATCACCTTGCTCGACCACCTTATCATTACCAGCGAATCCTTTTGCTCGTTTGCGAGAGAAGGAGAACTCTAACCAAAAACCTACTATGTCCAAAACACCCATCACCTATTACGGTGGCAAATTGAATATGCTTAAAGAAATCTTGCCTCTAATTCCAGAACACAAGATTTATACCGAAGCCTTTTTTGGTGGTGGTGCGGTGTTTTTCGCTAAGGACAAAGTCGCTGGAGAAACTATCAACGATGTGAACAATATGGTAGTAAACTTCTATGAAGTTATTCAATCTGACTTTGACAATCTCAAAGCTAAAGTTGAAGCAACACTCTTCTCTCGTGCTACCTATTCAGTAGCATGGAGCATCTATCGAATGCCTCACTTGTTTAATAAACTACAACAAGCGTGGGCATTCTATGTTGCCACCAATATGGGATTCTCTTGTCAGATTGGTTCTTGGGGACATGACAAGTATGGTAAGCGTGTGAAAGCCTTTAGGAACAAGAAGATGCGATTTGATGAAAGTATTGCCAAGCGATTGGAACATACTCAAATTGAGCATCATGATGCTTGTGAAGTTATTAAACTCAAAAATACCGCAGATGCATTTCACTACGTTGACCCGCCATACATTGACAGTAACCAAGCCCACTATGGGGGCTACAACAAGCAAGACTACAAGCGATTGTTAGATACGCTGTCTGAAGTCAAAGGAAAGTTCCTTCTGAGTTCCTATCCCTCAAATATTCTTGATGAATATATCAAGAAACAAGGATGGTACTCAAAAACTTTTTCTAAAACACTTACGGCCTCAAAAGGAATAGCTGGACAGAAACGGAAATCAAAAGTGGAAGTACTGACGGCTAACTATCCGATATAAGTGCCTAAGGCACATTTAAAAATGAATATTAATTTAAAATTATATAATTATGAGCAATGCAAACATTGTTGATATTCTTATCGGGAATATCAAAGAAGACCAAATGCTCCTCAATGTCTTGGAAGCAAGAATTGAAGAGGCGAAAAATGAAAAACGAGCTATTGTGAGCCGATTGAAAGAGTACCAAAAAGACATCACGGTACTCTTGAAATATGCGGACAACGGAAAGAAAAAGGAACTGGAAGCACTCGGCTTTGATTTCTCTGAAACGGATCGTGGGATGAATTCCGTGGCTTCAAAAGCCTATGAGATCATCACCAATGCAAAAGGAAACAAGCTGACCAATGACGAACTCTACACTGCGTATGTCGATTCCTTAAAGGACAAAGATACCGCTGTGAATTATACCGAGTTCAACATCAAGTGCCGAACCCTTTTCAATACCCAGCGGCTGCTCCGTAAGAAAGGCAAAGACCTTAAGTCTTCTCGTGATGACATCATTTCCTTAAATGGACCTGTATTAAAATCTTTATCATAAACAAATAATGAAAATAACATTAAACCACTAGTTTGATACTGGTGGTTTTGTAATAACAAAAGATTTATTTATTAAATTTTCTCTAAAATAGTTTACATTAACATTGATATTCATAACACAGATTTTATTTAAAGTTTAATTATAGTAATGAAATTGATTATATTTAATAAATTTACAATTATCGCAATATGGCGTAAAATGTTAGTATATGAAAACCGAAATAATAACAACAAACCCTTCAATTAACCTCTACAAAAGTCACAAAGAAAACATTGATGCCTCAAGAAAGCTACTGTTTTCTCGATTAAACAGGATTAATCCGCAAATTAAAAACCAAATAGAGAAATTATATAAGGATAGAAAAGCTACTAATAAATTACCATATCTAGGAGAATTATATCCTTGGGTTATTGCTGATTTATTTGGTTTTAAGGATAGTGATACTATCCAAGAAGTATCGCAAGACTGGTTAGCATTATATTATTACACCATCTTTACAGACGATGTAATTGATTCTAATGAAAAAAACTTTGCTGGAAATGAGATAATTTCTCTAACTGCATTAATGAAAGAAGGTTTATTCAAGTTGTACAAAGCGGTTATAGGCACTCCTTATGAACAAGAATTTGAAACAGCTATTAATAGTGTTTTAGATAGTGGAAAA